>JAPOYV010000111.1 GCA_026706385.1 Gammaproteobacteria bacterium | reverse complement strand
AAGGCAGGTCGGAGATGCGCGGCACGACATCCTTCTCGCCCAAGCGCAATGCGCGACGGAACGCGTTGGCGAGCAGCGCCTCGTAGTTCGCGACCGATGCGCGCACCGAGACTCCCGAACGCTGATTGACGTCGGGCGAACGGCGCGCCTGGTGGGTGATCTCGGCGATGATCTCCTTCATCCAACCCGGCACGTGGACACGGTAGTCGCCCATGTCGAGCGCTGCCGCTTCCTGTTCCATGATGTCGATCTCGTGGTCCAGATCCTCCGGGTAGTGCGTTCGGATCTGGGCGCCGTAGCGGTCCTTGAGCGGCGTAATGATGCGACCGCGGTTGGTGTAGTCCTCGGGATTGGCCGTCGCGATGAGGAACACGTCCAGCGGGAGACGCACCTTGTGGCCGCGAATCTGCACGTCTCGCTCCTCGAGCACGTTGAGCAAGCCGACCTGGATCCGCTCGGCCAAATCCGGCAGTTCGTTGATGGCGAAGATGCCGCGGTTCACCCGGGGCACGAGGCCGAAGTGGATGGTGAGTTCGTCTCCCAGATAACGTCCCTCGGCCACCTTGATCGGGTCGATCTCCCCGATGAGGTCGGCGATGGTGATGTCGGGCGTGGCAAGCTTTTCCGCGTAGCGGTCTTCGCGCGGCAACCACTTGATCGGCGTGCGGTCGCCGCCTTCGGCGAGGATCGCGCGGCCTTCGGCGGTGATCGGGCGGAACGGATTCTCGGGGATTTCCGTGCCGTCGATGACCGGCGTTTCGTCATCGAGGAGGCCCGCCAGGCCGCGCACGATCCGCGACTTCGCCTGGCCCCGCTCGCCGAGAAGGATGATGTCCTGACCGCCGAGAATGGCATTGGCGATCTGCGGGATGACGGTGTCTTCGTAGCCCACGATGCCCGGGAACAGCGTCTCACCACGCTTAAGCTTGCCGATCAGGTTGCGGCGCATCTCCACCTTGACCGGCAGGATCTCGTGGCCGGAGTCCTTGAGTTCGCCCAAGGTGGCGGCTTTAGCGCTCATCAGAATCTCCGCACATCCTTCTTATTCTCACGAGTAGCGAGGCCCTATGTCGCGAACCGAGCGGTTCCAGTGTGGCAGCTAAGCCCGGTTCGCGCAAACGCGCGGTGGTCGGCGCGGCGGCTATTTCAAGCCCGGAACATCAAGCGCAAGACGATTCCGTCGAGCAACGCGAACGTCCGACGGACGTCCGCTTCGACCGAGTTTGCGGCCACGACGTAGGCACGGCCAACTGCCGGCGCGACCCACAATTTCGTGTACCAGGACCCGTTGCTGCCGTCGTGCGTGATCGCCCGACCTCGCGCCCAGAGTCGTCGCACGACCAGCCAGCCTGCGGCGTAGCGCCCGGCTACCGGCGTGACGAGTCTGCCTAGCGTCTCCCGGTCGCCGATGGCTGGCGGTTCACGGGTAAGCCAAAGGCTGAAGAACCGGGCCCAGTCTTCGATCCCAATGTGCACCGTTCCGGCCGGGCCAAGCGCCGCAGCGTTGTCATCCTGGTCGGGTACCCAGTTCCCGCTGTCCGGATCGCGCTGGTGCCCCCAAGGCGCCCCGAGTTCTTCCGGCGTGCCGGGCGCGCCGAAGCCGGCGCTCGTGACGCCAAGCGGCATGAACAGCCGTTCCCACATCAAGGACTCCCATGTCCTGGTGGTGACTCTCTCGGCCATGGCACCGGCGACGAGATAGGCCAAGTTGGAGTAGAGATGCTTCCCGGGGGCTGCCCCGGGCGGATCAGCCAGGTTGTCGCGCAGGATTCTGTAGCGTCGCTCGATGAGATGCGCATCGCCATGCGCCTTCCAATCCGCCGCATCGCACGGGATGCCGCCCGTCATGGTGACAAGCTGCCAAAGCGTCACCGCATGGTAGTCCGGATGGATGTCGTCGCGGAGTTCCGGGAATACCTCCACGATCGACGTGTTCCAGCCGCTGTCAAAGACACCATCATGAACCAGCACGGCCAACATCGTTGCTGTCATCGCCTTGGTGTTCGACCCGATGTGCACCAAGTCCGTGGTGAGGAGCGGTTGCGCATGTCCCACCTTGCGAACGCCCGCCGCGGCGATGGCCCGAATGCCCCTACGGTCGACGATTGCGGCGATCAATCCGGGGGATCGCCCGCGCTGTACGGCACGGCTGAGCAAATGGCGGATCGACTCGTTCGAGGCGGCGGAACCAAGAGGTCCGCGTCTGCGGAACGGATTCACGCGCCGGAGTTCATGACCGCTGCTTCGGCGTAGGGCTTCAGCCAGCGGACAGGGGCCGCGGTTGCGTTGGGCGGCCCTGGTATCGGGCGTTCGGCGGCTCCAGGATCGCGAGCTTGCGATCGTCCATGTCCGGGTAGTGGCGGAAATCGTCGGGGTTGAAGAAATCCGCTGACCACGTCGAGCCGTTGGGTGAAAACTTGTAGAACAGCGTCTGCCGCTTGGCGGGGGACGACCAAGGCAGCGTGCCGTGAGTCAGCGCCTCCGTGAAGACGATCGCCGCACCCGGTTCCGCGGGGATGCGCGTGACGCAGTCGGGCACGGCATGCGACAGGTCACGCCAGGTCTCCGGCAGGCGCAGGTTGGACTTGTGGGAACCCGGGATGCACCCGAAGCCACCCTGGTTGGGGTGGGTATCGAAGAGCTCGAACGACACCGACACCAGGCCGTTGTAGAAGCGTCCGTCGTGATAGGACGAGAACTGGGCGCCACCGGTGCCTTTCCAGCCACCGTGCAGGGAACCGCCCGCGAACCCTTCGCGCACATGCGTGTGGACATTGACGTGGTCGAGGCGGAACGTCGGCAAGTCGGGAAGCCCAGCGCGGGCTCGTCGTTCGCGCACGGCGTGGTTGCCGATGACCTCTTCGAGAACGGGCGTCAACGTGGGCAGGTCCAGGAGGTCGCGCCAGGCCTTGCCCCAGTGCAACGGGCCCTCGGCCTGCGCAACCGGCTCGAATTGTTCGGTCGGCTGACGCAGCGTCGTGCGCAGCGCCTCCACCTGGGCGTCGGTCAGCACGTTCGGCAGTACCAAGTAACCGAATGTATCGAACAGGTAGCGTTGCTCTTCGGTCATGCCGGGCTCGTTCACTTCGTCTCCCGATGTTCCGTTGGAGCATCCGATTGTGCGGCACGCACCGGGGTCCGTAAACGGACGACGGGTCTTAAGGGAACCGCGTAAAATCGCCCCATGGCCGATCCAGGTGAACAGCGTGTGGGCATCGCCGCCGAAAGGGCTGAGCGGAAACGGCAGGTTGCCCTCGGCTACCGCGTATTCGCCGCACTCGGCTGGGGCGACTTGGGCGATGGCCACATCAGCGCGCGCGACCCGGAACGCGTGGACTGCTACTGGCTATTGGACACGGGCGTTCCGTTTGCCGAAGCCTCGCCCGATGCCCTCGTGCTCACGGGTCCAGACGGCGAACTTCTGGCCGGTGGTCGCGCCACCAACTGGCCTGCGCACTACATCCACTGGCCGATCCTGGATGCGCGCCCCGACATCGTCAGCGTCGCCCATACGCATACCCAATTCGGCACGCCGTTCGCGGCCGAGGCGCGCCTTTTCGAGCCCATCACCCAGGAGGCGTGCGTCTTCTTCGAGGATCATGCGTTGTTCGACGACGAGGAAGTGCAGGTGCAGAGCCTGGATTGCGGCGCGCGCATCGCCGAGGCCCTAGGTCGAAACCGCGGCGCCGTCCTGCGCAACCACGGACTGCTCACCGTGGGCGCGACGGTCAAGCAGGCCGTGACCTGGTTCGTGATGATGGAACGCGTGGCGGAAGCGCATATGAAGGTGCACTCGCCCAAGCCGATCTCGCACAACGCGGCCTTGTACGCAAAGGCCGACCTGGCCACGGCGGAGCAGGCCCACTATGCGTTCGAGCACCTGATCCACCAGCACGTCGGCGCCGCCTGACATGCGCTACGTCTCAACCCGTGGCCGTTCGCCGCCGATGCCGTTCACCGAAGCCGTGCTCACGGGGCTCGCGCCGGACGGCGGTCTGCTGGTACCGGAGCGGTTCCCCGATGTCCGCGACAGGCTCGACGCCTGGCGGCGGCTGTCTTACGTGGAGCTTGCGCAGGAGATCTTTCGACTTTACGTCGACGACGTGCCGGGCGAGGATCTCGACCACCTCATCGCCGACGCATTCGCGACCTTCGACCACCCCGACGTCGTGCCGGTCGTGGATCTCGGCGACTTCAAACTCCTGGAGCTGTTCCACGGACCGACGCTGTCGTTCAAGGACGTGGCGCTGCAGGTTCTCGGTCGGCTGTTCGAGTACATCCTCAAGGCTTCCGGGGGGCGCCTGAACATCATGGGCGCCACCAGCGGCGACACCGGGAGTGCTGCCATCCACGGTGTGCGCGGTCGCGCGAACATCCGCATCTTCGTGCTCTATCCCAACGGCAAGACGTCCAGGCTGCAGGAACTGCAGATGACGACGGTACCGGACGCCAACGTCTACTGCCTTGCGATCGACGGCAGCTTCGACGATTGCCAGACCATCCTGAAGACCATCTTCGGCGACCTGGGCTTCAAGTCCCGCTACCAGCTTGGCGCCGTGAATTCCATGAACTGGGCACGCGTCCTGGCTCAGATGTCCTACTACGTCTACGCCGCCCTCAAGTCCACCGAACCGCCGACCTTCGTCGTGCCGACGGGCAACTTCGGGAACATCTTCGCGGGGCTGGCCGTCAGCGAGATGGGGGTGCCGATCGACCGATTCGTCCTTGCGACGAACGAGAACGACATCCTGGCGCGCTTCTTCCAGACCGGCGTCTATCGCCGCGGTCCGGTGCGCTACACGTTGAGCCCGTCGATGGACATCCAAATCGCCAGCAACTTCGAACGGTTCCTGTACCTCCGATTCCGTCACGACGCCGAGCGCGTCCGGGCCTTCATGGCCGACTTCG
Source organism: Gammaproteobacteria bacterium (assembly GCA_026706385.1). Taxonomy (GTDB): domain Bacteria; phylum Pseudomonadota; class Gammaproteobacteria; order Pseudomonadales; family Azotimanducaceae; genus VXYL01. Next base: position 84,736 of record JAPOYV010000111.1, on the reverse strand, counting down.
CCGCCGCAGGTGAAGCGTCCCTCGGAGACGGCGTGCCGGACGAGCGCATCACCGCGGTGGCGATCGACGACGCCGTCACCGCCCGGACCATCCACGATGTGTACGACCGCGACGGCTACATCGTGGATCCGCACACCGCCGTCGGTATCGCCGCGGCCAGACAGACGACTAATGGCGCCGTGCCTTTCTGCATGGCCGCCGCACATCCTGCCAAGTTCCCAGAGTCGGTCGACGCGGCGATCGGCAAGCCGACCGCGCGGCACCCAACCCTAGACGCTTTGAGCACGGCCCCGGAGCGACGAACGGTGTTGCCTGCGGATAAGGACGCCGTGGCCGATTTCGTCCGCGCGCACGCTACCGCGTAGCGCGTCGCGCCGGGTCAGTCGTCAGGGTCGGATCCGAAGCGCAGCACGTTGCCGTCCGGGTCTTCCACCTGGAGTTCAAGCGCCCAGGGATAGCTGGTCGGCGGCAAACGGATGTGGGCTCCGCGGCTCACGTAGAGTTCATGCAGGGCGCGGACGTCGCCAACGCCGATCCAGATCCACGCCCCCGGCTGGCCTTGCGTGTTCTCCGCGAGATAGACGCCGTGGCCAGCGAGCGCGACCGCGGTGAAGTCGCCGGTGTTCCAATCGGCCGCGTCAAAGCCAAGCACCTGCGTGTAGTAGCGGACGGAGCGGTCGAGATCGCGGACGCTTAAGATCGGGTCGATCATCTCGACGTTGGTTGGCACGCTCACGTGATGCCGCCGTCGCAATACAGTCTCTCGCCGGTGATGTAGATGTTGCTCTCGGACACCAGGAAGCGAACGACCCGGGCGACGTCCTCGGGCTGACAGACTTTGCCGAACGGCATGCGCGCGTCGAGATCGCGCATGTTCGTGATACCCGCCGTCGCCTTCATCAGCCGACGTCCCATCTCCGTCTCCACAAGTCCCGGCGCGACTGTGTTCACGCGGATCCCGTGTTCGCGCTCCTCGCGGGACAGCGTGACGGCTAGGGCTTCCATCGCCGCCTTGGCCATGTTGTAGGGCGCGCCGTTGGCGGACAGCGTGCGCGTCGCGATGCTCGAGATCATCACGATGTCTCCGCGCGGCAGCGCGCGCATGTTCGGAATGACGCGCTTGCAGAGGTTGTGCGAACCGAAGGCATGCGTCGCGACCACCCGGATCAGTTCGCTGGGATCCGTGTCGACGACGGACAAACCCCGGCTGGCGATGCCCGCGTTGTTGACCAGGATACTGATCGGGCCGAAGTCGCTCTCGATCATCTGCACCATGGCATCGACCCGCTCGTACTCGGCCACCGTGGCCAGGTACATGCGTGCCTTGCCGCCCTTGCTCACGATCTCGTCGACCGTTTCACGCGCGGCGTCCTCGTCGCGCCGGTAGTTGACGGCGACGGCAGCCCCGTCTGCTGCGAGCGCCAAGGAGACAGCGCGACCGATGCCACGGCCGCCGCCGCTGACCAGTGCCACACGGTTCGCCAACGACATGAGAATCGAACCCCGCCTCACCTTGAGCGAGCTATTTCCCGGTAAAGCGCGGGTCGCGCTTCTCCAGGAACGCCCGCGAACCTTCACCGGCGTCCTTGGTGCGGTGCGCTTCGCCCTGCATGCGTGCTTCGAGTTCGAGTTGCTGCTCGTAGGCGTTATCCCAGGTCGCCCAGTACATCCTGCGGATGAGCGAGAGCGATGCCGGGCCGGCCGCGAGCTTCTTGGCGATCCCCATTGCGCCGTCCATCAACGCGGCGTGGTCGTCGTACACTCGGTTGACCAGGCCCCATTCGTGGGCCTGGGCCGCCGGCAGCCGCTCGGCAAGCAGCGACAGTTCCATCGCCCGTCCCCACCCGACCAAGCGCGGGAGCAGGAAGGTCGCGCCACCGTCAGGGACCAGCCCGATGCGCGCGAACGCCTGAAGGAAAAAGGCGTTAGCGGAGGCGCAGACGATGTCGCCCATGATCGCGAAGCTCATGCCGACCCCGGCAGCAGCGCCGTTCACCGCGGTGACGATGGGCATAGGGAGGTCCCGCAGCGCGAAAAGCAGGGGATGGTACGAGCCGCGAAGCAAGCCGCCGGGGCCACGTCCCTTGTGTCGATCCTGGTCCGCAAGATTTGCGCCGGCGCAGAAGCCGCGTCCGGCTCCGGTCAGCAGCAGGCACCGCGCACCGTTGTTGGGGTCTTCGATCTCGCGCATCGCATCACCCAAGCCGTCGAGCATCTCGCCTCCGATGGCGTTCAGCACCTCCGGATGGTTGAACGTCAATGCGGCGACGTTGTCTTCGAACTCGAGCGTGACCTTGGCGAACTCCAACGCCTTCCTCCCCCGGCACATCCGCCATAGACCATAACCGCACGTAAGGAAAACGCCAAGCGCGCGCAATGACTAGGACCGCTACAGCGCGGCGAGCACCTGGAGCACGAACGTCCCGACGACGGCGGTGGTCGCCGCCAGCGCGACCACGAGAGCCGCACCCTGGAGCTTGAACTGAGCAACCGCATCGATCCGCCTGTTGGTCTCGTCGATCCGCACGACCAGGTCCGACTTGACGTCCTCGATCTTCGTGCCGTTGTCTTTGATCTGCGCGACGAGGGCCCATTTGGTGTCTTCGATCTTCCCTTCGAGGGCCCATTTGGTGTCTTCGATCTTCCCTTCGAGGGCCGATTTGGTGTCGTTGATCTTCCCTTCGAGGGCCGATTTGACGTCGTCGATGCGCACGCCGAGGTCGACCTTCACCTCGTCAATCCGCTTGTTGGTGTCGTCAATCCGCTTGTTGGTCTCGTCGATCCGCACGCCGAGATCGACCTTCACCTCGTCGATCCGCGCACCTAGGTCGAGCCGCGTATCGTCGATGCGTTGGTTGATTCCGGCGATGTCGCCTCGGAGTACCGCCAGCAGCTCGTCGTTGTCCATACCCCGTTCTCCCGCTTGCGAGGGGCAAGCCCCTCGCGCTCCCCGGCTGAGGGCTCCCGCCGTGTCCCGCGGCCGGCCCGGCTTCGCCCGACTCGGGTCTTCACGCACAGTTGCTGATGGCGTTGCTGCCATGGTTTCAGCTCCCACGGTTCTACCATCAAATACTCTCGCAAAATCATGGTCTTGAATGGCGATATTGTCAACGGAACAGACGTGTACGCGATGCTCCGCACGGTGCTGTACGAGGCATGATCACCGGCACGATTCACTCTCGGCGTAGTCCGAGTGCGAGCCAAGTCGCCCAGATTAGCCCCGACCGACGAGCCAAGAACCGGCGAGCGCGAGGCCCGCTCCGACCGCGACGGCGAGCGAGTCCCCGTCTGGCACCACCACGGCCGATGAACGCCACAGTACGGCGATGCTCAACCCCACGAGCACGAGCCCGAAGGCACGTCGCGCGACACCGAGTCGCCTTCGGCCCTCGAGGACCCGGGTCAGGCGCTCGAGCGCATCCCTTTGGTCCGTCATCAGGCGGTCGAATTCGCCGAGCCGCGATGCCGCGGTCGTGACCAGGTCGGGCAGTTGCGGCAAGAGCCGCGGTAGCTCGATCGCCAGTTCCGGCGCGCTGTCGACGAGGCCGCGCACGAAGGCCGCCGGACCGTAGCGATCGCGCATCCAGCGTTCCATGAAGGGTTTGGCGGTGTGCCACAGATCCAGGTCGGGGTAGAGCTGGCGGCCGAGGCCTTCGATGTTGAGCAGCGTCTTCTGCAGCAGCACCAGTTGCGGCTGCACCCCCATGTTGAACCTGCGGGCGGTCTGGAACAGGGCGACGAGGAAGTGGCCGAACGAGATGTCCTTCAACGGGCGCTGGAACAGCGGCTCGCCAAGTTGGCGGATGACCGACTCGAACTCGGCGGCGTCGGTGGTCCGCGGAATCCACCCGGATTCGATGTGCAGCCGCGCGATCCGCGCGTAGTCGCGATTCAGGAACGCCACCACGTTGCGCGCCAGGTAGCTTTGGTCGGCCTCCGTCAGGCTGCCCACAATGGCGCAGTCAACGGCGATGTAGCTCGGGTCCCGCGGATCGGTGATGTCCACGAAGATGTTGCCGGGATGCATGTCGGCGTGGAAGAAGTTGTGCTTGAAGAGTTGGGTAAAGAAGGTCTCCACCCCGCGCTCCGCAAGTTTGCGCAGATCCGTGCCTGCGCGCGTGAGTACGCCCATGTCCGAAATCGCCGGCGCGTACACGCGCTCAAGCACAAGCACGTTCTCCGCGCACCGCTCCCAATAGACCTTTGGTACGTAAAGTAGCTTGGAGCCTGCGAAGTTGCGCCGCAGAGTCGCCGTGTTCGCGGCTTCCTTGAGCAGGTTCAACTCGTCGAAGATCGTGCGTTCGTAGTCCACCACCACGGCCTTCAGCCTGAGTCGGCGCGCTTCCCTGGACAGCCTTTCGAGGAGCGCCGCCATGGTGAAGATCAGCCGGATGTCCTTGCCTATCGTGTCCTCTATGCCGGGCCGGACGACCTTCACCACGACGTGGTCGCCGTCGTCCGTCGTCGCAGCGTGGACCTGCGCCAACGACGCCGATGCCAAGGGCTCACGATCGAACGTCGCGAACTTGTCGCCGATGCTGCCGCCAAGGGCCTCCTCGATGAGTCTGACGGCGACGTCGCTGTCGAACGGCGGCACGCGGTCCTGCAGCTTGGCCAACTCGTCGGCGTAGTCGAGCGGCAGGAGATCGCGGCGCGTGGAGAGGATCTGCCCGAACTTGATGAAGATCGGCCCGAGATGCTCCAAGGCCTCGCGCAGTCGTTCGGCGTCCGGCTTTTTCGGCCGCGGTAGCAAGCCCAGCGGCGATAGACGGAGCCACCAGCGTTGGCCGACGAACCGAGTGAGATTGCAGTCGAGCCGGTAGCGCAGAACCGTGGCGAGGATCCTGGCGACGCGGCCGACGCGGGTCACGGCTCGGCTTCGGCTACGAGGAAGCCGCCTCGTCCGGCGGTGCCTCGTTCACCGACTCCACGGCCGCGAGCCGTTCTTCGAGTGCGGCCATGCGCGCCTTCAATTCGTCGACCTCAACGCGCAGTTCACCGGTGTCGGGATGCGCACGATGCAGCCAATCCGGCCAATGGTCCCGGGTGGCGGTCGCGACGCCTTCGATCGCCGACTTCACCGCCTTCGCACCAACCCGTACGGCATCGCCGGCATCCTCCATGAAACGCTCCGCGGCAGGTGGCAACTTGAGGTGCGGTCGGAACGAATCGCGGAAGTCCTCGAAGACCGTTGCGTCGCCGAGCACGGCGACCGTGTCGCCACCCTTGCCGAACAGCGCACCAAGCACGGCCGTGGGTGAACCGCGTACCGTCGCGTCCGCTTCGTCGATCTCTGTCTCGACATGGACGCTCGACGACTCGAAGCACACCACGAGGCGTTCGTCCAGCGACTCGAACGCGATCGTCTTGCCTTCCAGTCGCGCGCAGCAGTCGCGCGCATCGCTACTCGTGGTCAGCGCCGCCGACAGCGAGACCTCGACGGTTTTGGCAACCGCCCCCAGTTGAAAAGTGTTCATTTGAATCCCCTGTGTATAGCGGCCGCGCCAAAGGCCAGGTTGTGATACTCCACGTCGCGGAAGCCCGCGTCGAGCATGACGAGTCGTAGCGTCCCTTGATCGGGATGCTGCTCGATCGACTCGACGAGGTAGCGATATGGTTCTGCCGAACCGGCCACCGCCGCGCCGAGGACCGGCCACGTGCCCTTGAACGCCGCGAAGGCCCGCGCCAGCACGGGATTGACGACCTTGGAAAACTCCAGGACGACAAGCGGCGCGCCTCCCTTCAGAGTGCGCCAGACCTCGCCGAGCGCCCGGCCCTTTTCCGTGAAATTGCGCAGGCCGAAAGCGATCAGCGTGGCATCGAAAACCGCATCCGGAAAGGGCAGCGACTGCGCATCGGCCTGCACGAAGCCGATGTTGGCTGCACCCCGATCAAGCACGCGGTCGCGACCGCGGGCCATCATGGCGGCGTTGACGTCCGCCAAAACCACGTTTCCCGTGCTGCCGACGCGTTCGGCCACCAGGGCCGCCACGTCACCGGTGCCGCCAGCCAAGTCCAAGACGCGGTGGCCGTCACGCAGCCTCGCCATCTCCACGGCCATGCGCTTGAACAACCGGTGCGTCGACAACGACATCAGGTCGTTCATCAGATCGTAGCTGTCGGCCACCGCGTCGAATACGCCTCGCACACGTTCGTCCTTCTCCGCCGGTGAGACGCGCTCGGAACCGAAATCGACGGTCTTTTCAGCCATGACTCAAGGAAACCCCCGCCGTTTTAGCGCCGAGGCGCCCATTGGCCGACCGGGATCGATGGCAACCGCGATGCATTCTTCTCCTCGAGCTCGCCCAAGTAGCGCTGCCAGAAGCCCTCCTGGTTCTGGGCGAGATCCCGAAGGAACGCCCAGGAGTAGATGCCGGTGTCGTGGCCATCGTCGAAGACGATGCGAACCGCATAGTTGCCGACCGGCTCGATGGCGGTGATGCCGACGTGCTTCTTGCCTGTCTGCAGGACCCGCTCGGACTCGCTATGGCCGCGCACCTCCGCCGACGGCGAGTAGACGCGGAGCAATTCCGCGGGCAGCGTCATCGCGACGTTGCCCGGATAGGTGAGTTCCAGCGTCTTGGCTGTCTTGTGGTACGTGATGCCGGTGGGGTTCACGTGGGCTGCCTTTCCAGCAATGCCAGGAGAGTCCGTCAGAGAATATAGCGCGACAGGTCCTGATCCTGCGCGATGTCCGCCAGGTGTTCGCTGACGTAGGCCGCGTCGATGACGGCCGACTTGCCTTCGCTCGCCTGGAAGGAGACCTCGTCGAGGAGCCGCTCCATCACCGTATGCAGCCGCCGGGCGCCGATGTTCTCCGTGTTCTCGTTGACCGCGCAGGAGATCTCCGCGATCCGGGTCAGCGCATCGGCCGTGAACTCGATGTCGATGCCTTCCGTTGCGAGCAAGGCCTTGTATTGCGAGGTCAGCGAGGCATCCGGTTCGGACAGGATCCGGCGGAAGTCCTCCGCCGTGAGCGCGGACAATTCCACGCGGATGGGTAGCCGCCCCTGCAACTCCGGGATCAGGTCGGAGGGTTTGGCGAAGTGGAAGGCCCCGGAGGCGATGAACAGGATGTGGTCGGTGCGCACCATGCCGTACTTGGTGTTCACGGTGCAGCCCTCGATGAGCGGCAGCAGATCGCGCTGCACCCCTTCCCGCGAGACATCCGCCCCAATGCTCTCGCTGCGCTTGGCAACCTTGTCGAGTTCGTCCAGGAAGACGATCCCCGTCTGTTCGACCGCATCCACCGCCTGGGTCTTTAGCTCGTCTTCGTTGACCAGCTTCAGCGCCTCCTCTTCGCGCAAACGGCGGAACGCGTCGCCGATCTTGAGGCGCATGGTGCGCTTCTTGCCGCCGTGCAGATTGGAGAACATGCTCTGCAGTTGGCCGGTCAGTTCCTCCATGCCGGGCGGCGCCATGAACTCGACACCGACCTGCGGCGCATCGAGTTCGACTTCCACCTCGCGATCGTCGAGCTTGCCTTCGCGCAGCCGCTTGCGGAAGACCTGGCGCGTCGTGGCCGCCCCGTCTGCGAACGACGCGTCGTCACCCGACGTCGAGCGCGCCTCGGGCAGGAGCGCGTCGAGGATGCGGTCTTCGGCTGCGTCCTCGGCCCGCTGCCCAACGCGCTCGAGGGCCTGTTCTCGGAGCATCTTGACCGCGGAGTCGGCGAGGTCGCGAATGATCGATTCGACGTCGCGACCGACGTAGCCCACTTCGGTGAACTTGGTGGCTTCGACCTTGATGAACGGTGCGTTGGCGAGCCGCGCGAGGCGACGCGCGATCTCCGTCTTGCCGACGCCGGTGGGGCCGATCATGAGGATGTTCTTGGGCGTCACTTCCTCGCGCAGACCGTCCTCGAGCTGCATGCGTCGCCATCGGTTGCGCAGCGCGATGGCGACGGCACGCTTGGCGTCGTCCTGGCCGACGATGTGCTTGTCGAGTTCGTGAACGATCTCACGCGGCGTCATCAGGGTCATAGCACCTCGATGGTGACGTTGTGATTGGTGTAGATGCAGATGTCGGCGGCGATATTCAAGCTCTTCGCCACGATGTCCCTTGCGACGAGCTCGGTTTCGTTCAAAAGCGCTCGTGCCGCAGCCTGCGCGTACGCGCCCCCAGAACCGATGGCGATGAGCCCGTCCTCGGGCTCCAAGACGTCGCCGTTGCCGCTCACGATCAGCGAACTGTCGCGGTCCGCCACCGCGAGCATCGCCTCGAGGCGGCGCAGCACGCGATCCGAGCGCCAGTCCTTGGCGAGTTCCACCGCGGCGCGGGTGAGGTTGCCCTGGTATTTCTCCAAGGCGCCTTCGAAGCGCTCGAACAGCGTGAACGCGTCGGCCGTACCGCCCGCGAAACCGGCGAGCACCGAGTCCTGGTGCAGGCGCCGGACCTTGCGCGCATTGGCCTTCATGACCGTATGGCCGACCGAGACCTGGCCGTCGCCACCGAGTACGACCTCGGTGCCACGGCGAACAGAGACGATGGTGGTGCCTTTGAACTGTTCCAAGACTGAAGCTCGCCTAAAGGATTCCCAGCGCAGAACCGCGGGGACGGACCGGGCCGCGGATTCTACACCTTAGCCAAAGCCCTACATCTCATCCCGGGCATGCCCTGGTTCAGTCGTGTCCGAGCCAAGGCTGCACGATCACCTTGCCATACGCGTCCGGCTCGGCGAGCGCGTCGAAAGCACCGGCGACCCCGTCCAGACCCACCGAGTGGGTGATCAGCGGGCCGACATCGAGCTCACCGTCGGCAATGCGCTCAAGCGTGCCTTGGAACTCCGCCACGTCATAGCCGAGCACGTACTGCACGTTCAGTTCCTTGTTGACCGCAATGAGTGGCCGGGCGTGATCCATCTCTAGGCAAACGCCGACAACGACGATGCGGGCACGCCGCGGTGCGCGCAGGAAGATGTCGTCGATCATGCCCGGCACGCCGACGCACTCGAAGATGACCACCTCGTCGCGGCGACCCACCTCGTTCGTGGCGTAGGGGTCGACCTCGCGTGGGTCGAGCACGACGTCGGCACCCATCGCTTCGGCCAGTTCCCGACGCTTGGGCGAGAACTCGGCCACAACGACGGGGCCGGCACCGATTGCGACGAGATTCGCCGTCACCGCGAGGCCGACCGGGCCCGCGCCGATGACGATGATCGCCTCGCGACCAGTGAGGCGGGCCATGTTGACGGCGTGGTGGCCGACCGCCATGGGTTCCGTCAGCGCCGCTAGTTCGGCGTCGAGTCCCGCCGGTACAGGCACCAGCAGTCGTTCCGACAGCAGCATGTACTGCGCGAACCCGCCCGGTGCTTCCGGCGCATAGCCCACAGGCACGTTCGGTCCCCGCGGCAGCACGGGAATGGCACAGACCAGTTGGCCCGCCCGGAACCGGGCGTTCGATTCCATCACTTCGGCGCAATACTCGTGTCCGAGCACGACCGGATCGAACGTGGTCAGTTTGAAGGCACCGCCGGCCTCGATGCTGGTCGCGACGAAATCGTCGGTGTGCCGCGCGGCATGCAGGTCCGAGCCGCAGATCCCGCAAGCGACCGACTTCACCACCACCTCGCCGGCACGTGGCGACGGGTCGGGCACGTCGTCCACCCAGATTCTTCCCCTCTCCATCAAAGCCGCTCGCACAATTCACCTCCTTGGCGCAGCGCCGCCGCGATCTCAGTCGGGTTGCCCCGCACGCACACTCGATCCGCCTTCCCTGCCAGTTGATAGTCGTACATCGGATCGTAGTAGTCGTTGAGCAGCCGGACAATCCAGCGCCGGTGCAGCGGCCACGCGGGCGCGCCAGCGTCGAAGGCCTGGCCCATGAGCGCCTTGATGTCGGTATACCGGACGCCGCCCAAGCGCCGCTCGATCCTCGCAAGAGACGCTTCCAAGTGGCTGCGCGGCTGCTCCGCTTCGAGCACGTACTCGCGGTAGATGTTCCGCGCCCGCGTGTCGTCGTCGGCCTCGATGAGGGCGATCGGCGCACGCTGCATCGCCTGGTAAAGCCGCTCGGGAATCGCCAAGCGACCGATGGTGCGGCTCTCGTCCTCGAGCACGATCGGTACGTCCGGCGGCAGTCTCATGAGTTCGACGGCTGTCGCGTTCTCGAACGCCACCGGCGGTGGTTGCGGTGTTGGGAACGCCCCGAAAGCGGAGCCGCGGTGGTTTGCCAGCCGCTCGAGGTCGATGAACGCGCGGGCGCTCTGCAAGACCGACGTCTTGCCGGACCCCGTGCGCCCGCCCACCAGCACGAACCGCCGTTCGCCCACGCCTTCCAGCACGTCGAGGCAATGGCGGCGCAACGCCTTGAACCCGCCAGCGACCCGCGCCTGGCGTAATCCGGCCTCGGCAAGCCAGGTCTGCGCGATCTCGGATCTCAAGCCCCCACGGGCACAGTAGATCGCCGCATCGGGGTGCGCCTCGACAAAGGCGCACCAGCCCTCGACGCGTACTCGCTTCACGTCGCCGCAGACCAGCCGGTGCCCGAGTTCGATCGCGGCCGCACGTCCACGCCGCTTGTACGTCGTGCCGACGGCGGCACGTTCCTCGTCGTTCAGGAGCGGCAGGTTGACGGCTTCCGGGAGTGCGCCGCGGGCGAATTCGCCCGGCGCACGGACATCGATCAGCGGCCGGGCGCGCGCGAGGATGTCCGCGCAGTCATCCGCAACGTGTGCTGTCACGGCACGCCCCGGGGTGAATCGTTAAGCCGAAACCGCCGTCGCCCAAACTAGGGAATCGCGTCGTCGCTGATGCGTTCGCCGGCTCGAAAGGCGGCGAGATGCTCGAGCAGGATTGGCAAGGTTTCGCGCGCCCGGGGGTCGGATCGCCCCTGCTCCTTGGCGATCGCCTCCTCCTGGATGGTGATCGCCCGCTCGAAGTTACCGATCGCGGCGTACGCCGCCGCCCAAGTGTCAAGATAGGCCGGATCCTCGCGCGCCTGACCGTTTTCGTCGGCCATCACGCGGTCCATGATCCTGACCGCGTAACGCGGATCCCTGAGCCTCGGGAGCCGGGTCACCGTCAGCGTCCAGGCCGCCTGGTTCACGACGAAGGGATCGTCCGGCGCAACCCTGACCGCTTTCTTGAACCAGGATCGGGCGCGGCGCGTGCTCTGATCCACGTGCGAGCCCGTGTGATAGAGCTGCGCCAACAACAACATGCCGTGCGGATCCTTGGCCTTCGCCGCATCCCGTACCCAGCCGTAGGCGCGGTCATTGAACGATCGGCCGTAGCCGGGCTGCAGTAGGAACCGCGCGTAGACGATCCTTACCGCTTCGTCGACCTCGGCCGCGCGCAGGTAGTACGCCTCTGCGGCTTCGAAGTCCCGGTCGACGAAAGCGCCTTCGGTATGCAGTACGGCCAGGTTCTGCAACGCATCGACATTGTCCAGTCGAGCCGCCCGTTCCAGCAGACCGACACCCGCTGGGCGCTTGTCGTTGCCGTATTCGCCGCGCAGGTAAAGCCGCCCCAAGTGCACCATGGCACCGTCGAAACCGGCGGCGACCGCCAGCGAAAAACGACGTTCCGCCCGCTCGAGCCACAGTTGCGCCGACGACGGCGTGGTACTGCTGTAGGCCATTATCAGGCAGAGCTCTGCCAGCGACAGGTTGGCGACCGCGTTTCCCGCTTCTGCGGCCTCCAGGAGCCATTTCGCCGCCTCTTCAAGACGTTCCCCCCCGGGTACGCCCATCAGGGTTCGCCCGATCAGCACCTGGGCCGCAGAATCCTCGCCGCGACCGAGGAGGTGGACGAACGCATAGGTGTTGAACGCCTCGCAGATGCCGATGTCGCCGCACGTCGCGGGCAAGCCGGCCACCGGCAGCACGGTGGACTGGTCCTCCCGAACCGCGGCCTCGTAGGCCCGATAGGTGTCGCTGAGATCGAACTGCACAAGCTCGATGCGTCCTGCATCCGGCCGGGCCGCCGCGCGCAGCATCAACGGATAGGACTCCGTCTGCTCATACGTGGTGCCGACCGCGCTCAGCCCACGAGCGAACAGGTAGGCTTTGGCTTGATTGGCAAACAGGACCGGATAAGGCGCCTGGGGCGAACCGTCCCCCGCGTACTCGATATCGGCCTGAATTGCCGCGATCCAGCGCTCGTGGTACGCGGCCTGCTCGGTCGAGTCGACGAAGGCGTAGAACCGTGCTAGCGCCTGGTGGCCCGCCAGGCTGCCGTAGTAGAGGTCGAGAATCGCCGAGCCCACCGCGCCGAGCCGCAGCGGGCGCTCGTCAATGGCCGCAAGCACCTGGGCCTCAAGTGCCAGAAGTTCCCGCAGACGCTCATCGAAGTCGGAGCGGGCGAGGAACGCCCGGCGCAACGCCGCGACGTCCACCGGCGCCTCGGCGCCCTGGGCGACGAGGTCCTCATAGGACGCCGGCACCGATGCCCGCATCGCGCAACCCGTCAGCAACGCGCCAAGTAGCCCAATCAACGCGGCCGCGCCTAGGCCTCGGAGCGCGCGACCACGTGGGAACATGGCCTGGCGGCCAAAGTGACGTTTCATCCTACCGAGTTTAGCCCATTGTCGTGGTGCACGGTGCCGCGACGCGTGCGAGCGGACGCCCACGGCGACGTTGCGTTATGCTTCCACACCTATCACCAACACGGCCTCTTCTCCGATGGGTCTGATCCACAAACTGCGGCTGCCAAACGAAGACGAAGCCCTACCTGGACGCGACGTCTCCGTACCGGTTCCACCCCGGCATTTCGTCAACGGCGCGCCGCTCAAGCCGCCGTTCCCCGCCGGCAGCGAGCAGTTCCTCGCGGGAATGGGCTGCTTCTGGGGCGCCGAGCGCATGCTCTGGGAAACGCGGGGCGTGATCACGACCATGGTCGGGTACGCGGGCGGTCTCACGAAGAACCCGGACTACTACGAAGTGTGCTCCGGCATGACCGGGCACAACGAGGTCGTACTTGCGGTCTTCGATCCCGAGACTGTCGGCTACGCGGATCTCCTCAAGGTGTTCTGGGAAGGACATGATCCAACCCAGGGCATGCGCCAAGGCAACGATCTCGGCACGCAGTACCGTTCCGGGCTGTACGTCTACGACGATCGCCAGCGCGAGCTGGCGCTAGCCTCGAAAGAGGCCTACCAGGACGCCCTGACGGCGGCCGGCTACGGCGCGATCACTACCGAGATCGTCGACGCACCGCCCTTCTACTATGCCGAGCACTACCACCAGCAGTACCTCGCCAAAGTGCCGAACGGGTATTGCGGACTCGGTGGAACGGGCGTCGGTTGCGCGGTTGAGCCGCTGGTCGAATACGGCGGGTAGCCGTCGGGAAGGTCGACTACCCGACGACCTCGAACCGCTGCAGATCCGGCGGTCCCGCCATCAGCCCGCGGAACTTCGCCCCCGCCGCCCGGAAGTGGTCGCTCGCACCGTGAGCGCGTAGGGCTTCGTCGTCATCGTAGAGTTCCATGACGGCGTAACCTTGGTCGTCCTTGACCAGCGTATAGAGCTGATTGCCGGGTTCGTTGGAACGTACCTGGGCAGCGAGTTCGAGCATGACGGTTTCGAACTCCGCCTCCTTGCCTTCGGCGACGTTGAGGCGGGCGAGTAGCGCGATCATCTTCAGTCCTTGGACTCTTGATTCCAGCGCGGCAGCATAGCGGGCGCCATGCATCGAAACAAACTCATCGACGTGTTGGCCCAGTACCGTCGGCGGCACCCCGAGGAGTCCACGGCAACCATCACGCGTTTCGAACGCCTCGTCGCTCGCCAGCCGCGCTGCTTCGAGCGCGACTGCTTCGACGACGGCCACGTCACGGGGTCGGCCGTGGTGCTGAACCTCGCTGGCACGGCAATGTTGATGACCCATCACGCCAAGCTCGGCCGGTGGCTGCAACTCGGTGGCCACGCGGACGGGGAGACCGATCCGCTGGCGGTCGCCCGTCGCGAGGCGACCGAGGAATCGGGCCTCGCCGTCCGACCGTGCTGCACCTTGCCCCTGGACCTCGACATCCACGCCATCCCTGCGCGCGGCGGCGATCCCCGCCACTTCCACTACGACGTGCGGTTCCTTTTGCAGGTCGAGGCATCGGAGGCGTTCAAGACCACGGCCGAGTCGCTGGCGTTGGCCTGGGTCCCGCTCGCAGATGTCGAAACCGTCACCCGGGAGGAGTCGATCCTGCGTCTTGTCCGGAAAGCGCTGGCGTTTCCGAGGGACGATTGAGCGGAGGCGGTCGGGCGCGTGCTTAGGCGTCCCGGACAATGCTCCCGCGGCGTCTGACCGGCTCGAGGAGGCCGGTGTCTCCGGCGACCACTTCGTAGCCTTTCGGAAAGGGCGGGCGCGCCTCAAGACCGATCGCGGTGAGGACGCGGTCGTCCTGGTAGTAGCAGGTGACCGTGTGCATCGCGAGATTGCGCAGGAAGGCCGCATCGTCCGCGCGCATGTCTTCGACCAAGGCTCGTCTCGACGCCGCATCGATCCCGGCGAATCCCGCGCCATGGCGTTCGCGTGCGGCCGCATCGAGCCTGTCGATGTCCCGGACGATCGCGGGCAGGTCACCCGGCTGGCGCTCGGCGATGAAATCGAGCACGCCCACCTCGGCCGCACTTGGCTTCGTGCCATCCGCGCTCGCGGGGACGATCATGTCCACCACCACTTCGAACAGCGCGCGCTGCGTCGCGGTCAGCGGTCTGTCCGAGCCAATCACGTCAGCCGACATCTTGGATCCTCCCTGCAGTCAATCGAACAGGTTGGCCAGGTTCTTCTTCATCGCGTCGGCGATGTAAAGGGCCACAGCCTGGATCGTCGTCGTGGGATTGACGCCGCCGGAGGTCACGAAGACGCTGCCGTCCACGATGAACAGGTTGCGCACGTCGTGGCTGCGGCCCCAGGAGTTGACGACGGATCGTCCCGGGTCGTCGCCCATGCGCGCCGTGCCGAGGAGGTGCCAGCCACAGTACCGGATCGGCGACGGCGACGGATGCACGGTCGTGGCGCCGGCCGCGATCATCGCCTCGGAGGCTCGGGCCACGCCGTGCTCGAGCATCCGCCGGCTGTTCTCGGAGAGCTTATAGCTGACCTTCGGGGCCGGGATGCCGTGCGAGTCGGCCAGCTCGGGGTCGAGGGTGACCCGGTTGTGCTCCTCGGGCAGATCCTCACACAGCACGCCGATATTGATGTCGCGGTCGTACGTGCGCTCGAAGGCCGCATGATGGTCCTCGCCCCACGGAATCGTCCCGCTCGCGATGCCCGCGCGGGCGGCTGCTACCGGGGGCGCGCCGCGCGTGACCTGGAGGTCGTAGCCGCGCACGAAGCCGCGGCTTGAGTCCGTCTCGTAGAACTCCTGGCTCAGAATGCACGAGCCCTGCGGGCCGAAGTGCGATGCGAGCGGTTCGGGGAAGATGCCCCGCACATGGCCGAACGGGTGGAGCATCAGGTTCTTGCCGACAAGCCCGGAGCGGTTGGCAAGGCCGTCGGGGAAGCGGGCGGAAGTCGAATTCAGCAGCAGGCGCGGCGTGCCGACGCCGTTGCAGGCCACGATGACCACTTCGGCACGCTGGTGGCGCTCGACACCGTCGGCGTCGAAGTAGGTGACGCCCGTCGCCATGTCGCGGCCGTCGACCGTGACCTCGCGCACACGGCAGTTGGTGCGCAGTTCGACGCCGGCGCGCTCCGCCATCGGCCAGTAGGTGACGTCGGCGCTGCTCTTGGCACCCTGCGCGCAACCGGCGTTGCACGGTCCCAGATTCAGGCACCGGCCACGCCCGTTGTAGTCGCGCGTCACGATGGCCGTGTCAGACGGCCACCAATGCCAGCCGAGCTTGTTGAAGCCGCGCCCCATGGCCTCGCCCATGCGCCCCATCGGCACGGGCGGCAGCGGCGGCTCGTGGAACGGTATGGCGGGATCGCCCGCGAGACCCGAGACGCCGATGTTGCGGTCGTTCTCCGCGAAAAAGGGCTCCAGCATCCAGTAGTCGATCGGCCAGTCGTCGGCAACGCCGTCGAGGGAGGCGACCCGGAAGTCCGACGGATGGAAGCGCGGGAAGTGCGCCGAATACAGAATCGTGCTGCCGCCGACGGCGTTGAAATTGAGGATGGCGATCGGCGAGTCGTCGTCGTTGATGGGATAGTCGGCCGCACGTTTGCGCAGATTGGGGCTCAACTGGTACTCGCTGTACTGGCGCATCTCCCAGTCGCGGCCGTTGCTCGGGTATTCGGCCGGGTTCATCCAGCCGCCCTGTTCCAGGCAGACGATTCGCATGCGGGTCTCGGCGAGACTCCAAGCAACGGCGGCCCCGGACGCGCCGGCCCCGACGATCAGGACGTCTACGATGTCATCGGCCATGGACTACCCAGTCACCTGGCGGCGTGCTTGAGATGTCGCCTTTTTCTGTTGACAACCTACTCGCGTTCCCGCGCGGCCACGTCGCACTCGGTGCCACCCTACACCATTCAATGCGGAACCCGCCAAATGCCCTACCGTGCGCAACCTAGCCGAGTCTACGTTTTTCCGAACAAGCGCTCGTCCCACAACACCGGCGTTTCAAGACCCACCTTGATGCGACCGAACTCCTCGTGGGCAGCATTGATTACGACGTTGCGCTCCATTCGCGCCACCACCGAGGGGACAAGGAGCACGGCGCTGCGTCCCTCGGTGTACCACTGGTGCCCGAACGCGCGCGCCGCGTGGCCGTCCCGACGATGCCAATCCGGCAAATGATCCGGCGTGACCATCTCGTAGGTGACACCGGCGGGAACAGTGATCTCGATGTAGTGCTGGTTGCTTGGCGGCATTCCGTTCCAATGCGCTAACTTCTCGAGCATGGCCGTCGAATAGTGCTCCGAGGCATAGATCACACTATCGCCTTTCTCGTGCCACCGCGCCTCCACTAGCCTCGCTCCCTCGGCGCTGTAGATCGGGTAAACCCCGGACGGGTCACCGATGCGCCAGGCGACGAAGTGCTCGTTGAACGCGCGCATGCGCCTACACTGCGACGCCGGCCTGCGCTCGGTGGACAAGATTGAGTACGGCATCCGCGCCGGCCGAGGACGAGCGCGCAAGGTCAAAAGGCGCCTGACCGCGCAGAAGTGGATGCGGCGTGTCGAGGAACCGGGTGACGGCCGCCGCGTCGCCGTGGAACGCGCTTGCCACGGTGTCGATCACCCGGGCAACTTCGTAGATGCGTTCGCTGTGTTCGCGCGGCAGTGGCCTGCCGGCCTTGTTGAGCCGCCGGTAGGTGGCCTCGGGAACCACCGGTCCGATTATGTTGGCACGCCCCAGTGCACTGCATAGAGCGGCAACAACGGATGTCGGCAGACCATTTGCCACCCACGCTGCCAACGCGATGTCGTCAAACTCTGGCCCGACCTCCAAGGCCATTAGCCGCGCGAAGCGCCTAGCCTGGCCAACGGACTGAGCGGGATCGACGTAGCCCTGGACAAACTCCTGCATTGCCACATCCAGTCCTCACACTTCGTCAAACGATCGCAGAATAAGCGTCAATCGGCGAGAAATCAACGTGGACCGGGAGCGCTAGCCGTAGAGGTGGCAGGCCACCTGCCGGTCGGCATGGCCGGCATCGACGACCGGAATCAGCTCCGGCGTCAAGTCGCGGCACACGTCCATCACCTTTGGGCAGCGGTTGGCGAATCGGCATCCCGATGGCACGTTCACCGGTGACGGGATTTCACCGCGGATCGCCGTGGAGTCGCGCGATCGCTCGCTGACCGGATCCGGCTCGGGGTTGGAGCCGATCAAGAGTTCCGTGTAGGGGTGCTTGGGTTCGAAGAAGACCCGGTTCGCGGGACCCAGTTCGACGAGCGACCCGAGGTACATCACCGCCATGCGGTCCGAGACGTAGCGGACCATGGACAGGTCGTGGGCGATGAAGAGCAGCGTCAGTCCCAACGACTCCTTCAGTTCGTCGAGAAGGTTGACGACCTGCGCCTGGACCGAGACGTCCAGCGCCGAGATGGGCTCGTCGCAGACCACGAACTCGGGCTCGAGAACCAGCGCCCGGGCGATGCCGATGCGCTGGCGCTGCCCGCCGGAGAATTCGTGCGGATAGCGCGACATGTGATCCGGATTCAGACCGACGCGGCGCAGCCAGTCGGCGACCGTGTCGCGGATGTCGGTGCGCGACAAGCTGCTGTGCAGGCGAAGGCCTTCGCCGACGATCTCGCCCACCGTCATGCGCGGATTCAGCGACGAATACGGATCCTGGAAGATCATCTGCATGGACTGGGCGTAGCGCTGGAAGTCACCCGGCGTGTACTTAGCCGGCAACGACTCGCCGTTGAAGACAACCTCGCCCGCGGTCTTGTCGTGCAGACCTAGCGCCGTCTTGCCGAGCGTCGACTTCCCCGAACCGCTCTCGCCGACCAGGCCGACGATCTCCCGCCGCGCGATGTCGAGCGAGACGTCGTCGACGGCGTGCACGACCTGACCACGACCGATCTCGAAGTGCTTGGTGAGGCCCTTGACCGCCACGATCGGTTCGTTCGTTTGCGGGGGGCTCATTTGCGGAATACCTCGTCGGCAGCCACGTCGCAGTCCTCGTGGTGCAGCCAGCATCGGGCGCGATGCTGCTCGCCGAGTTCGAATGCGCGCGGATGCTCCGTCTCGCAGGCCCGCATGGCGTGAGGGCAGCGCGCGAAATAGCCGCATCCCGCAGGCGGCGCGAAAAGGTCCGGCGGACTGCCGTCGATGGGTGTCAATTCCTGCGCCGCGTCGTCGCGGTTGGACGGCATCGCGGCTCGCAACCCCAGCGTGTAGGGGTGGGCCGAGCGGTAGAAGACGTCGTCGACGCTGCCTCGCTCCACCACTTCGCCCGCGTACATGACGAGAACCTCGTCCGCCATGCGGGCGACGACACCGAGGTCGTGGGTGATCAGGATGATCGCCATGCCGTTGTCGCGCTGCAGTTCGCGCATGAGATCGAGGATCTGCGCCTGGATGGTGACGTCCAAGGCCGTCGTCGGCTCGTCCGCGATCAGGATCGACGGCTCGCAGGCGAGCGACATCGCGATCATGGACCGTTGCAGCATGCCGCCCGAGAACTCGAACGGGTACTGGCGCGCCCGTTTCGCCGCCTCGGGGATCCGGGTCATGTCGATGAGTTCGATGGCCCGTGCGAGCGCGCGTTTGTGGCTGTAGCCGCGATGCACCTGCAGCGTCTCGGCGATCTGCTCGCCGATGGTCATGGTCGGGTTCAGGGAACTCATGGGGTCCTGGAAGATCATCCCGACGAGCCGTCCGCGGATGTCCTTGCCGTCAATACGCTTGTCGTCGATGACGTCCTTGCCGTCGAGCCTGGCGGAACCGCTCGTGATCCGGCCCGGCGGCATGGGAATCAGGCCCATGATGCTCTGCACGGTGACAGACTTGCCGCATCCCGACTCGCCGACGATGGCCAGCGTCTGTCCACGGTCGAGTTCGAAGGACACCCCGCGCACCGCCTGCACGGTGCCGCCGTAGGTGTCGAACTCGACCCGCAGGTCGTCGACCTCGAGGAGCGCACTCATTCCGCTGACCTCATGCGCGCATCAAGCGCGTCGCGCAAGCCGTCACCGAGGAGGTTGAACGCCAGCACGGTGATGCTGATGAAGGCCGCCGGCGCGATCAGTTCGTGCGGCGTGGTCAGCATCGTCTTCAGACCCTCGTTGCACATGCTGCCCCAGGACGGGGTCGGCGGGGCGACGCCCATGCCGATGAACGACAGGAACGCCTCGGTGAAGATGGCGCTCGGGACCGCGAACGTCAGCGTCACCAGAATGACGCCCATCGTGTTCGGGATCATGTGGCGCAGCACCAGGTAGTTGGTCTTGGCACCGAGCAGGCGGGACGCGCCGATGTAGCCTTCCTCCCGGATCTGCAGGATCTGGCCACGCACCAGGCGCGCCGCGCCCGGCCAGCTCAACAGCACCATGGCCACCATCATGGGGTAGATGCCGCTTTCCCCGGCACCGACGCCGAACAGGATGCGCAGCAGGATCATGAACAGCAGGAACGGCAGCGCCACGACGAAGTCGGCGAAGCGCATGAGCAACTGATCGAATCGTCCCCCGACGAAACCCGCAGCGCTGCCGTAGACGATGCCGAGGATGACGAAGGCGAAGGGGGCGACGATGCCGATGAAGAGCGAGACGCGCGCGCCGTGCATCAGCCGGGCCAGGAGATCACGGCCAAGGTAGTCCGTGCCGAGCGGATGGGCCGCGAGATTCAGCGTGTCGCCCGGTTGCAGGGTGTCTCCGTCCTCCACCAGACCTTTGGCGACGGCCTCGGCCGCGGTGATCACCCGCGTGACCTCCACGCCGACCGTCCGGTACGCCCGCGACTCGTTGCCGAGCGCGTCCATCGCGACCACCGAGTAGTAATACGTCAAGGGCTTGAGATCGAGCCGATCCTCGAAACTGACTTGGGCCGGGTCCAGAACGTCCGCGATCGGCAGCCCCAGTGCGCCGTCCGGTTCCGGATCGAGGATGTTCCGGTAGACCCGGTAGGCCGCCGCGCCGCTGACCGGATCCCAGGCCAGACGGACCGCGCGCGTTTCCGCTGGGCCATGCACCGAGACCGCGCCCGGTGCCAAGAGCTCGGCCGCCGGCGGCGAACCACCCGCCGGCACATCGACGGTTACGCCACGCCACACCGCGTAGTCGTCCACCACCGTCGCCGACCGGTCGGCCCCGGGCGGCGCGCTGATCTGGTCGAGGTCCTGCGCCGCCGGGTCCACCGTCCAGACGAACGGCCCGAACACGGTAAACAACAGCAGGCCGATGACGATGTAGAGCGAAATCAGGGCGCGCCGGTTGGCCTTCAAGCGGATCCAGGCGTCCTGCCAATACGACAGCGATGGGCGCGAGATCGTCTCGACCTCGCGTTCGACGCGGACGGGTTCGAAGGACAGCTCGGCCATGCCCTACTCCAGCCGCACGCGCGGATCGATCAGGCCGTAGACCAGATCGACCAGGATGACCATGAACACCAGGAACGCGCCGTAGAACACCGTCGTGCCCATGATCACGGTGTAGTCCAGTTGCTGCACGGCTTGGACGAAGTAGCGGCCGAGGCCCGGGATCGCGAAGACCATCTCCACCACGAACCCCCCGGTGGTGATGGCCGCGATGGACGGTCCGAGCACCGTTACTACCGGCAGGATGGCGTTGCGCAGTTGGTGCTTGCGGAATACGCGGGTCGCCGGCAGGCCCTTGGAGCGCGCCGTGCGGATGAAGTCCGAATTGGCGATCTCCAGCATCGACGAGCGCATCAGCCGAGTCAGGAACGCCATCGTGCCGAGGCCGAGGACCATAGACGGCACGATCATGTGCTGAACGGTCCCCCAGCCCGCCACCGGGAACAACGTGAAGCCCAGCGCGTTGTTGATGTTGACCACGCCCAGTTGGCCGAGGGCCGCGAACACGAAACTCGGCACCGAGATGCCGAGGATCACCAGGAAGACGATCACGATGTCCGGGGCTCGATTGCGGTAGAGCGCGGTCAGCGCGCCCCAGAGGATGCCGCCGAACGCGGCGAAGACGATCGCCAGGATGCCGAGCGTCGCGGAGACCTTGAAGTGCTCGGCGATGATGTCGTTCACCTCGCGGTTCTGCTGCGTATACGAGATGCCGAAGTCGCCCTTGAGCATGTTGCTGAGGTAGATCACGTACTGCTCCGGCACGGGCTTGTCGAGCCCGTAACGGGCCTGCAGGTTCGCCCAGATCTCGGGCGGGACTTCCTTGTCCGCCGCCAAGGGATCGCCGGGGACGGCGTGCATGCCGAAGAAGGTGGCGGTGGCGATGAACCAGACGGTGATGACGCCCTGCAGCAGCCGCTTGACCGTGTACGCCACCATCGTCCGCCTCTATCTCTTGAAGCCCCGGACCAATTTCGCAATTGGACTGAGTTCCCTGGCCGTCAGGGCTTGGGCAGACTCTGGATGCGGCGTCCCCACGCTAGGCCTCCTCGATCCAGGCGTTCGTGTAGTCGGGATCGGTGCCGACGGCCCGGCGGACGAGGCCCTTGACCCTGGGGTTCGCCACGTACACCGAACCGAGTTCGTAGTTGACGAGGATCACCGCGTCCTCGCGGATGATCTCCTGGACCCGGGCAAAGGCCTCCATTCGGGTGCGCGCATCCGAAGACGACCGGGCGATCTCCACCGCCTCGTCCAGCGCCGGGTTGACGTAGCGGCCGCGGTTGTTCTCGTTCCACGACGCGAACAGGTCCCCGAACGTCATCGGGTCGTCGTAGTCCGGGCCCCAGCCCGCCATCACGATGTCGAAGTCGCCCGCCGTCATCTTCGCCAGCCGCTGCTTGAAGATCTGCCGGTCGATCTTGATGTCGATGCCGAGCTTCTGCTTGAACAGGTTCTGGTAGTACTCCGACTGCTTATTGGCCGAGGGGCTGTCGCCCGTCAGCATGACCAGCGTCGGCGGCTCGTCGAGGCCGAGTTCATCCAGTGCTTGCGCCAGGTAGCGCCGGCCCAGAGCCTCGTCCGGAACCTGCTCCGGGGCGGGGTATTCCTGCCGAAAGTAGCCGTTGACGCCTTTCAGCCAGACCGGGAACAGCGACCTGCCCGGCAGGTTCCCCGGCAGCTTGATGACCTTGTAGACCAGCTCGGCGGGATCGTTGACGGCCTGCAGGGCCTTGCGCAGGTTGTAGTTGCTGGTCAGGCGGTCCGGCGCGTGATTCAACTCCATGAAGTAGACGGACCCGTCGGCGAAACGGTTGATGCGCCAGCGCTGTTGCAGGGCGTCGTCCAGGTTCTCGGCATTGAGGCTGGTCAGGGCCACCTTGTCGTCCTTGAACAGGTTCAGCACGGCGTTGGTATCGGTGGTGATGTAGGCGTGGTCGATGGCGTTGAGCTTGATGCGGCCCGCGTCCCAGTAGTTCGGGTTCTTCTCCAACCGTAGGCTGGCGCCATGCACCCAGCTCGAGATCACGAACGGCCCGTTGTAGAGCATGTCCTCGGCGTCGGCCGCGTAGCGTCCGGCCCGCGATTCGTAGAAAGCCTCGTTGATGGGGTTGTACGTGGCGAAGGCGGTCAGCTTGCCGAAGTACGGCAACGGGCGCGCCAAGCGGACTTCCAGGGTGCGCTCGTCGATGGCCCGGACGCCGAGCGACTCGAGCGGCATGTCACCTCGGTTGATCGCCTCGGCGTTCTCGATGCCGAACATGATGAAGGCGTATTGCGAGGCGTTCGCGGGGTCGACCACCTTGCGCCAAGCGAACACGAAGTCGTGGGCCGTGATCGGTTCGCCGGTGTGCCAACGGGCCTCTTCCCGGAGATGGAAGGTCCAAAGCATCTCCGTGCCTTCCCAGCGTTCCGCGACCGCCCCGACGAGGCGGTTGTTGGCGTCGTAGCGGAGCAGACCCTCCATGACGTGGCCGAGGATGCGGAAGCTCACCTGGTCGGTGCCCCGGGTGGAGTCCATCTGCGGCGGCTCCTGCGACAGCGTGAGCGTCACGGTGCCCGTAACCGCGTCGACCGCGTTGCCGGCGCCGCCCTCGTTCCACTGCGCCAGCAGCCAAAGGATCACCGCCAGGACGCCGAAGCCGATCAACCCGAGGCGGAGAAGCTGCCACAACGCGCCCCAGTCCAGGCGGGCCGCCGGGGTCGCATCCCTGGCGTCGTCGAATCCGCCTGCGGCGGACGGCTCGGTGATCTCGCTCATCGCGTCAACTCACGGCACGCAGGAGATTGCCGACGACGCGGTTGAGATGCACCAGGGAGTTGCACTCCTCCGCCTGGTGCACGTAGGCCGTGTACTTGCGCATCTCCGCATCGCCCACGTTCCAGGTGCTGCGCGACTCCGGGTTGAGCCAGATCACGCGCTTCGACCGATCGTACATTTCCTTAAGTATCTCCGTGCGCGGATCCCCGTAGTTGTTGCGCGCATCCCCGAGGATCACGATGGTCGTTCGATTGTCCACATCGTCCATGCAGAGCTTGCGGAAGTCCGCGAACGCCTGGCCGTAGTCCGTCGAGCCGCCGCTGTAGTCGCGCAGTACCTTGGCGATGGCATCCTCGATCTTGGTGCGTTCGAAGAGGTCGGTCACCTCGGCCAAGTCGGAAGAGAACGCGAACGAGCGTACCTTCGGCATGACTTCGTCGAGGGAATAGAGAAACATCAGCATGAAGCGCGCATAGCTCGCGACGGATCCGGAGACATCGCAGATGGCGAAGACCTTCGGTCGGTCGACCTTCACCGACTTCCAGTGCAGGTCGAAGATCGAGCCGTCGTAGCTCATGTTGTAGCGCAGCGTGCGTGGGACGTTGAGCTGACCTCGCTTGAACACCTTGCGCCGCCTGGAATGCAGGGCCACGAGCTTCTTCGCCATGCGGAAGACGATCTCCTGGATCAGGCGGAAGTTCCGGTGCTCGACGTTGGAGAGCTTCACCTTCTGCAGCAGTTCCTCGCGTAGCCGGCGCCCCGTCGCATCGGCATGCAACAGGAACTGCCGCTCCACGTAGTCGCGCACCTGCTCGCGCAGCCAGTCCCGGCGCTTCTTGAGCTCCTGACCCAAACGGCGCTCCGGGATGCGTGGACTCAAGCGCGCGTCGCCGATCTCGCGGACCAGGTCGGCAAGGCCCATGGCGTCCATGATCTTGCGCGTATAGAGGCCCTTCTGCGTGAACACCTGGATGTCCTCGAGCTTGGCATCGCGCGCGGCATCGGCCATGCGCACGGTCAACTCGACGGTGCTGTTCTGCATCAGCAGTCGGCCGAGTTCGGAGCGTGGCTCCGCCATCTCGCCCGGACCCAGATCCTCGTCTTCTTCCTCTTCGAGGGCAGCGAGCTTGGGCTTGCCCTTCTTGCCTTTGCCGCCACCCTTGCCGCCGCCAAGGCCTTCGCCTCGGCCGGCACCTTCGTCATCGCCGGGTTCGCTGGCCTCGCCCTCCTCGTCGCCAGCCGCGGAACGACCCGATACGTCGTCGAAGGAGAAGAACTGATCGAAGGTGGTCTCGAACGTGTCCTTCTCGTCCGGCGTTTTCGGCAGCACGAGAGACAGCGAGTCCTTCAGGAATTCGCGATCCGCGAAGCCGACCAACTCCAAGGCATTCATGGCGTCCAAGGTCTCGGCCGGGGAGATGCGAACTTCCGCGTTGCGCAACGCGGCAATGAAACGGGTTAGCGTCCGGTCCACGGGATCGACCCGGTTACGACGCGGCACCGCGCGCCGTCATGCGGATGGACGCTCAAGGACAAGGCGAAAGGCCCGCGTAGTAGGCCGCGATGTCGTCGATGTCCTGGTCGGACAGGTTCTGCACGAACGGCTGCATCGTCGGCTCGACGCGCACGCCGTCCCGGAACAGGCGAATCTGCTTGGCGAGGTAGACCGGCTGCTGCCCCGCGAGGCTGGGCCAAGCTGGGTTGACCGACACGCCGACGGGACCGTGGCAAGCGGCGCACACGGCCGCCTTCGCCTTGCCCGCCGCCGCATCGCCAGCAACCCCTTGGGCGACCGTGACGACGGGCAGGAAGGCCAAGGTCGCCGCCGCAAGCGCAGCGATCGCGATGCGCCCGAATACACGCCGATTCCACGGGCGACAACGCCCACTGCCAGCTTCGGACTTCCTCATCGACTCCCTCGGTGCGCCAGATACCGCGCCCTGGGCAGCACATGCTGACAGCCCATCGACGAGCGCGCGGTCAGAGTAGCACAACGCCCGCGCCGCCAACGGGGATGGGCCGATGCGACGTGCGCGGTACGTCCGCGCACCGTCATGCCTTTAGCGTGCGAGGGACTTGCTCGATCGGGTCTCGCCGGCACCGATGCGCAGCAGGTCCACCAAGAGGATCACGAGGCCCGCGGTCATCAACACGCCGAAGCCCATGCGCCACCACATGGCCTCAACGAACCACGGCTGGGTCTGGCCGTCGAAATACGCAGCCCAAGTGGAACCGCCCACGGCGCGCTCGACGAACGACTGTTCGTAGCCGGCGATCAGGAGCGCGATGGTCATCCCCACCATGCCGACGTGCAGCAAGGCGAGCGACCACTTCCACCGCCAGCCGCCGCGCAATCCCGCGGACATCCACACGTCGCCGCGCAGCTTCTGGATCGCGATGTAGATGAAGGCGACGATGATCGTGACATAGGCGCCGAAGAACGCCAGGTGGCCATGCGAGGAAGACCACTGCGTGCCATGGGTGTAGAGGTTGATCTGCGGCAAGGTCTGCATGAAGCCCCAGACGCCGGCGCCGAGAAAGTTGCCGAACGCGTGGGCAATCAGCCACGCCAAGGCCGGGTGGTTGTTGGAGCGGAACGAGTGGCGTCCCGCGTCGTAGACGGCGTGCACCACCATCGCCACCAGCGGGATCGGTTCCAGCGCCGAGAAGAAGCCCCCGACGCCGAGCCAGTACTCCGGCGTGCCGATCCAGAAGTAGTGGTGGCCGAGGCCGAGAATGCCGGAACCGAACATCAGGGCGACCTCGATGTAGAGCCAAGTGGTCACGATGCGGCGCGGCGTGGCAAGCGTCTTCATCAGCCCCCACGCCATGATGCAGCCGACCATCACCTCCCAGGTCGCCTCGACCCAGAGGTGGATCACCCACCACCACCAGTACTGGTCGAGCGGCAGATTGGTCGTGTAGAACATTCCGGCGAAGTAGAGGCCGGCCAAGGCGATGAGGTCGAGCACCAGCACCCCGGCGATGCCGCTCCACTTGCCGCGAACGAATGTCCCCGCCACGTTGTAGAAGATCGCCGCCATGCACAGCACGATGCCGATGTCCGCCCAGCGCGGCGCCTCGATGTACTCGCGACCTTCATTGATGAACCACAGCGTCCACTTGTCACCCGGGCCGCTCTGCACGACGAGGTAGACCACCACCACGATGGCGACAGCCACGGTCAACACCCAGAAGGTGATGTTCGCGAGCTTCAAGCCGACCAAGGGCACGCCGGCCTCGTCTTCCACGAGCCAGAAGATCGACCCGATGAAGCCGTAGAGCAGCCACACCACCATGGCGTTGATGTGCACCATGCGGTTGACGTTGAAATCCACGATCCCGAACAGGAACTCGGGATCCAGGAATTGCCAGGCCGCGAGCAGGCCGAACAGCATCTGTGCCAAGAAAAGCGCCATCGCCACGACGAAGTACTTCACCGCCAGTTGTTGGCCGGCGCTCAGCGACGCGTAGTTGACCCGGCCCGCGGTCACGATTCGGTCCCTCTCGAGAGACTGCCCTGGGGCAACACGGTGAAACCGGAGGGGAAGCCGTTGGTGTCGATGGCAGACATCCACTTCAGGTAAGCGATCACCCCGCGCACCTCCTCATCGGTGAGCTCCGGGTTCGGCATGCGTCGGTTGGTGCCGTAGGTACGGGCGTTCGCAACCGGGTCCTTGAGGAACAGCGTCATCAAGAACTCGCGCGCCTCTTCGTTGCCCCAACCGGGGTCGAGCCACGCCTTGGTCAGGTCCGGCGCGTAGTAGGCGCCGTTCCCGAGCAGCGTATGGCAGTTCATGCAGTTGCGTGCCTGCACGGTGAGCTTGCCGTGGTCCACGAGGGCGCGGGCCTCGTCCTCGCTCAGTTCTTCGCCGAAGAGCGGCGCCAAGGGTCCGATGACCGGCACCATCATGTTGCGGTCGTCGTCGAACGCGTAGCCGATGCGATGGTTGATGACCGAGTAGGCGGGCACGCGGCCCGACTCCGCCCCGGCCAGGATCACGGTGTGCGTATGGTAGGTGAGCACCACCAGCACGAAGGCCATGCCGGCAGTCACGAAAATCGCGCACTTGCGCCAGAAATCCTCGCTGGCCCACCACTCGGGACCGCTCGTGTCCTCGTCCTGACTCGCCTCAGCCATACATCAATCCTCTTTGGAATCCCCCTCGTGCACCTGTTCGGACAAGCGCCAGATGAACCGCGGCGCAATGAAGTAGCCAGCCAGCATGAGCGCGACCAGCACCAGCCACAGACCCCACAGGTGCAGCAGTACCGCAAGGCCCCCAACGCAAGCCGCGAGTGCCGCGTAGCAAAGCAGAGAGAAGCCGGCCAGAACCGAGGACCCCGACAGGCGCGACAGGGCGTGGAGGATCGCGTAACCGGCACCGAACAGGATGATCGCTCCGCCGAGAAGCGCGGCGCCGGCTATGCGATGAATGTCAACCGGATCGACCACCGCCCGTTCCCGGACACGACTATGACCCGGATCATACGCGCGGGCGGGAGCGGCGCAAAGCTCGCCGGTTACCGCACGAAGCGCACCGCGCCGGGTCGCCAACGGACGACTCGCCGCGTAGCGCTCGCGGCGCGCGGACCCTTCGGGACGCTGCGACCTTCGACAACGACGACGGCGGTGACAAGCGGCGGATGCGACGGGGCGCCGAAGGCGCGTCGACGATCGAATTCGCCCTCCAGGAGGGCCACGTGCCGACCCAGCCGCTCATGCACCTCTGGCGCGACAACGGCCGCGAATTTCACCGCGACCACCGTGTGGGTCGGCTGCGGCTCGGGACCGTCCGGCGCGAGCGGGATGCCCGACACCACGTTGGCGCAACGCCACCGCGCCGCCACCCACGCGTCGGGGACGCGCACCATGGACTTGAAATTGAGTCGGTTCAGCCAGGCCCGGGGATAACGCTTCGCCAGCAGTACGCGAATGAGATCCTCGGTCAGACTGTCGTGAGCGAAACGGTCAAGCGCAGTCCGCTCCATGTCTGGCTCCCAAGCCGTTGCGCCAACACAACGTTAGAGGCCACAAGGCATGGAAATCAGGGCAAATCTCTCGAATGCGCGTAGGACATGGGCGCGATTTCGCGTAGGAAATCGCCCATTGCCCGGTCGAACGGCTATTCGATCTCTACTTCGTCCGCGACCTCGGCGGCTCGACGCGCGAGGTGGAGCTCGCGGAGGTCGACATACGGGTCGTCACCCAACTGGCCGGACAGGTCCGCTTGACGCGACCGCTTGTCGACGCGGTCCAGCGCGCCGATCCCAAACCGAACCGCATCATCGTCCACCGCGTTCATCGGGCCGGTGGCGACGTCGACCAGCTTGGCGCCGCCGTCGCGCAACGTCGACGGGCCGATGACCGGCAGCACGAGGTACGGCCCCGTGCCGACGCCCCATCGTCCCAACGTCTGGCCGAAGTCTTCGCTGTGGCGCTCCAAGCCCATCGCCGTCGCTGGATCGAATAGGCCGCCGATGCCGAGGGTCGAGTTGACGACGAAACGCCCGGCATCGGCGGCCGCCGTGCCCAACTTGCCCTGCAGGCATTGGTTCAGAACCGTTCGCGGCTCGAGGAGGTTGTTCAGGGCGTTGCGCACCCCGGTACGGGCGAACCCGGGGACGACGCGGCGATAAATCCCGGATGCGGGCCGAAGCACGGCGCGATCGAGCACGTAGTTGACGGCCAGGACCTTGCGGTTCAGCGGCGCCAACGGATCGGCGCCATCTGCGGATGGTTCTGACGCGGCAGCGGGCATCGCGAACGCGATGGCGATCACAGAGGCATTTAGTACCGCCCGCAACATCGTCATCCCGCGTCGTCCGGTGGCGCATACCGTTCCGGGGCCACCACGTAGCGGTCCAGGAACACAGCCGCTTCCGCCATCGTCGGCTCCACCCACGCCGGCCACCGCGCCCAGCCGTGCGGATGCTCGGCGTAGATGTGCATCTCCGCCCGGGCGCCCGCCTTGCTCAAGGCTTGGTACATGTTGAGGCTCGCTGTCACCGGCACTACGCGGTCGGCATTGCCGTGCAGGAAGAAGGTTGGCGGGAAGTCGCTGTGCACAGTCTCGATGGGGCTCGCCGCAGCGGCCTCGACCGGGTCGGGGTCGGCACCGAGCAACGCGGTTGCCGCGTTCGCTCCCGAAGGCCGTTCGCCCACGTGGAAGAGCACGGGCGAGTAGACCGCGACCACCGCCGCGACCGAGGTCTCCACACCCGGGTTGCCGCCTTCGCCCTCGAAATCCGGATGGCCCACCGTGCCTGCCAGCAGGAGCGCAAGGTGGCCGCCGGCGGAGTTGCCAGAAACCGCGATCTTGTCCGGTTCCACGGCCAACTTGCCGGCGTTCGCGCGAAACCAGCGAAGCGCGGCCTTGACGTCGTGGATCTGCGCCGGCCAGGGCGCCTCGGGGGTCAGGCGGTACTCGATCGCGGCGCACGTGTAGCCGTGCTTCGCAAGCGCCGTCGCCTGCGGCGGCATCATGTCCTTCGATCCCATGCGCCAACCGCCGCCGTGGATCATGAGCACGCCGGCACGGTTGCCTTGCGCCGGACGATAGACGTCTGCATGCAAATCGCGCCCGCCGCCGGTGGCGACGACGACGTTACGCTCGACGGCGACCTCAGGCGTCGACAACGAGGTTCCCCGCAGCGTCGAGGTGGACGATCTCGTGGCCCAGCGCCAGCAACTCCTCCTCGATGGCGCTCCGGTCCCCGACGACAACGATGACCATGTCGTCCATGGTGAGGTGCTTGGCGGCGATGGCGTTCAACTCCTCCGCCGCGACCGACCTCAGGATCGCGTTCTGCCGATCCACGAAGTCATCGGCGAGACCGTAGGTCTGAATGCGCGACAGGAAGGCGAGCTTCTGCCGCGGCGTCTCGTAACGCAGGGCATCGCGCTGGCCGATCGCATTGCGCGTAAAGGCCAACTCGTCGCCCTGGAGTCCGTCCTTGGCGTAGCGGCGGATCTCTTTGTCGAATTCGATGATGGACGCCGCCGTGGTGTCCCTCCGCACGCCGGCCATGGCGGTGAACACACCGTAGTCCACTTCACCGACGAACATCGAACGGGCGCCGTAGGTGTAGCCCTTGTCCTCGCGCAGGTTCAGGTTGATGCGGCTGTTGAAAGCGCCGCCGAGGACGAAATTCGCGAGACCGGCGCGATAGAACTCGCCCGTGGCGTCGTAGTTGAGCGCCCGCTTGCCGATGCGGATCTCGGACTGGACCGCGTTTGGCTTGTCGACTAGGTAGATCCGCGTGGCGCCGGTTTCCGGGAACGGCTTAAGCGGTGCAGCAGCCACCTCCGGTCCCTGCCAAGACTTCAGCACCGCGAGTTTCGTGAGGAGCTGCTCGCCATCGAGGTCGCTAACGGCGACGATCGTCGCAACCTTCGGCGAATAGTGCGCGGCGTAGAAGCCGCGGACGTCATCGACGGTCAGCGCGGCGACGGTTGCCGAGGTGCCGATGTCCAGGTGGGCAATGGGGTTGTCACGACCCATGAGGAGCTGCTGGTAGACCACCTGGGCCGTGCTAGCCGCTTGCTTCTTGCTCTGCTCGATGGCCTGCAGCGTTTGCGCCTGGACGCGCGCGAAGTCCTCGGGAGACAGCTTCGGCTGCAACAGTTTCTCGGCGAGGATCGCGAGCGTCTCGTCGAGGTTCCTCGTCAGCGTGCGGACCGTGGCGACCGTATCGTCGTTACCGGCCCCGAAGGACACGCTTGATCCGAGCTTCTGCAGCCGGTCGCTCAGCTCCTCGTTGCTCGACCGTTCGGTCGCTTCGTTCATCATGCTGGCCGTGAGCGCGGCGAGGCCCAGTTGCTCGACGCTCTCGTTGCGCTGCCCCGCCGCGGCGATGCGCAGGCGGATCGACGTGGTCGGCGTCTCCACGTTGCGCGCCCCGAGGATCGCGATGCCGTTGTCGAGTTCCCCGCGCCAGATCTCCGGCAAGGTGATGGCGGGATTGGCGCCCGCGGGCGGGATGATGCTGCGGTCGAACAGGTCGTCAGCGCGACGGTGGGCGAGCTCGTCGGCTTCCACCCGCATGTAGTCCGGAAGCTTGCGCTCGTAGCGCTCCCACGTGTCCTCGCTGGCACGCAACGTCAATTGCCCATGCGGCACGATGCTCATGATCACCGCCGGCTTGTCCTTGATGTACTGCTCGTAGACGCGCAGCACATCTTCCTTGGTCACGCTCTCGTAGCGGGCGACGTCGCGCGGCGCGAAATCCGGCTTGCCGGTCAAGTACTGGTACGCCGCGAGCTGGCTGACCTTGCCGGCGACGCTTTCGAGGCTGTAGATCTTGCCAGAGACGATGCTCATCTTCGTGCGCAGCAAGTCGTCGTCGGTGATGCCGCGCTCTTCGAACTCGGCGAGCGATTCGCGCACGATCCGCTCGAGATCGGCGAGCGTCTTGCCGGCCGCCGGGTTCGGCAAGGCCAGGACGGCGAATAGGCAGGACAGCTCCTGGCAGCCATGCGTCGCCTGCGCCTGTACGGCGGTCCGGTTCTTGACCATGTTCTTGTACAGGAGCGACGTCTCGCCCTGACCGAGGATGAACATCAGCACGTCGAGCGGCGCTTCGTCCTCGTGGTACAGGTAGACGGTGGGGTAGGCGATGTACAGGAGCGGCAGTGCGACGTTGTCCTCAAGGGAGATGTAGCGGTTCCCGTCCAGGGTGACCGGGGGTTTGTCCGGCATGGCCACGTCCGGCCCCTTGGGCACCGGGCCGAAGTACTTGGCCACCCAACCCAGGGTCTCGGCCTCGTCGAAGTCGCCGCCGATGGTGAGTACAGCGTTGTTGGGCCCGTACCAGCGAAGGAAGAACTCCTTCAAGTCGTTGACGTCGACGCGATCGAGATCCTCGACGTAGCCGATGGTCAGCCATGAATACGGGTGGCCCTCGGGATACATGGCCTCGCCGACACGTTCCCTTAAGAGGCCGTAGGGCACGTTGTCCACGCGCTGGGCGCGCTCGTTCTTTACGGTGTCTCGCTGGACCTCGAACTTCTCCTGGGTGACGGCATCGAGGAGGAAACCCAACCGGTCCGCTTCCAGCCAGAGGAGCTTCTCGAGCTGGTTGGACGGTGCCGTCTGGAAGTAGTTGGTGCGGTCGGCGCTCGTGGTGCCATTCAGCGTGCCGCCGGACTCCGAGACGATCTTGAAGTGCTGCTCGTCGCCGACATTCTCCGAGCCCTGAAACATCATGTGCTCGAAGAAGTGTGCGAAGCCCGACTTGCCGACGTCCTCGCGCGCGGAACCGACGTGGTAGGTCACGTCGACATGCACGAGAGGATCCGACATGTCCCGGTGGAGGACCACGGTGAGGCCGTTGTCGAGTCGAAACCGCCGATAGGGGATAACGACCTCATCGCCCGGCTCGCGCTCGACGGCGTCGACGAAAGTCACGCCTTCGGGCAAGGATGCGGCATCGCCCTCGGGCGGAGGTGCCTGCGAGCAACTCGCCAACACCGCGGCGGCCAAGAGCCAACTGATGCGTGCGTTCATGAAGGGACCCCTAACTACGTGTTACGTGTGGTTCAACCGGCCACGGCAAGCGACTTCAGCAGCGCGTTGGTGCGGGCGAACGAGCCGCGGCTGTCGTCGCCGGCCGGATAGACGCTCGCGATCACCTCGGTCGCACCAGCGTCGAAGTATGCCGCGAGCTCCCCGGTGACCTCGTCTTCATTGCCAACCACCGCGATCTCGCCAGCCTGGTCGATGCCTTCCGCGTCGAGCTGGCGCCGATAGTTCGGAAGCTGCCCGTAGCCTTGGAAGATCTGCACCGCGCGTGCCGTGGCCTGCGCCTTGTCGTCGTGGACGCAGACCGGCAAGCCGACGATGACCCGCGGTGCGGCGCGACCGGCATTGGCGGCGGCGGCCGTGATCCGCGGCGCGGTACTCGCGGCGATGGTGTTCTTGCCGACCATCCAGGTCACCGTGCCGTCGGCGACTTCGCCCGCCGCCCGCAGCATCAGCGGTGCGAGGGCGGAGATCACAACCGTGAACGGCGCTGCGTCGGGGCACGCAAACCCCGTGCGCACCTGGTACATGTCGCCCTGGAAGTCGACGCGGCCCTCGCCGCCAAGCGCCTTCAGCACGGTCACGTACTCGCGCATGTGCAAGGCCGGGCGGTCGTAGGCCAAGCCGAGCGCCTCGATCCCCGGAGCGTGCGACGGGCCGACGCCAAGCACCAGGCGCCCGCCACAGAGCGCATTCACCGTCGCTGCTTGCTGGGCAAGGGCGCTCGGGTGGCGCGGATAGCTCGGGACGACGGCCGTGCCGAGTTCAATGCTGCTCGTTGCCTGGCCGGCCAGGGCCAGCATCGTCAAGGCGTCGAACGTCCCCACCTGGGGCGTCCAGTAACTCGAGAAGCCCTCCTGTTCCTTCTCGACGACCTCATCCACCAACGAGGACAAGGGCTTTCCGCGACGCACGTTGCCGCCGTAGATTCCGATTCTCATTGCACCTCCTAGCGAGCAAACGAGTAGATTACACCCGAACCCAGGCTTAAGCGGCGACTCGATGCAGCAGAGAGAACTCAAGGTGATGTTGATGGGTGCCGGCGGCAACATGCGCAATGCGCACTTGCCCCGGATTAGGCGGGACGGCGCGATTCGCATCGTCGGGGTCGCCGACCCGGTTGAATCCCAGGCACGGTCACTCATGGACAAGGCGGGGGCGGAGATCCCCTACGTCGCCGACTGGCGCGCCATGCTCGACCAGACGGCCGCCGATGCCGTGCTGATCAGCACGCCACATCGCGATCACTTCGAGCAGGCCCGCGCCTGCCTCGAGCGCGGGCTCCATGTCCTGGTCGAAAAGCCGATGGTGATCGCGCCGGACCATGCCCACGAGTTGCTTGAACTCGCCGCCGCGCGCGGGCTCGCCCTCGGCGTGGCCTACCAGCGTCATTGGATGCCGCATTTCGTCTACGCCCGCGAGTTGGTCAAGAACGGGGCGCTCGGCGACATTCGCGGCGTCGTCGCCTATGTGACCCAGCATTGGATCGGCGCGGGCGGCTGGCGCCTCGACCCCGAACTCGCCGGCGGCGGGATGTTCATGGACACCGGCAGCCACCTCGTGGCATCGCTGCTGTGGGTGACCGGCCTCGCCCCGACAACCGTGTCCGCGACATTCGACAACGCCGGCTTCGCCGTCGACGTCAACGGCGCCCTGACCGTGGAGTTCGAGGGCGGCGCGGTCGGGACGCTCACCACCATCGGCAATGCGCGCACCCACGACGAGCGGCTCGCCATCGCTGGCAGCGAAGGTTCGCTCGTGCTGCACCTGCACCAGTGGCAGGTGCGGTCCATGCTGCACAACGACGCCCCCGTCGAGGTCCCCGCGACGATCGCCAGCCAAACGCCGGACGGCGCTTTCTTCGAAGACATCCGCAGCGGACTCGCTGGCTACGAGCCGCCGCGGTTCGCGCTGCAAGTGGCCCGCCTCACCGAGGCCGCGTACCGGTCCGCTGAGGACGGCGCGCCGGTCCGCGTGCGGTCGTAGGAAATCGCCCACTCATAGGCGCGGAAAGAGCGAATGGGGCGCCCGTAGGCAACGCCCGCACCTATAATCGCGGTCGTGCGCGAGCAGGCCCGCAACACTCTACGGACAATCTACGGGTACGACGACTTCCGGCCGGGACAGGCGGAGGTGATCGAAGCCGTCCTCGCGGGCCGCGATTGCCTGGTGCTGATGCCTACCGGCGGCGGCAAGTCGCTGTGCTACCAAGTCCCTGCGCTGATTCGGCCGGGCACGGCCGTGGTGGTTTCCCCGCTGATCGCCCTGATGCAGGACCAGGTCGCGGCACTCCGGCAACTCGGCGTGGCCGCGTCGTTCCTGAATTCGACCGTGCCTTGGCACGAGCAGGTCGACATCACCCGTCAACTCGCCGAGGGCCGGCTCGACCTGCTCTACCTCGCCCCGGAGCGCCTGCTGCAGGAAGAGACGCTGCAGATTCTCGACCGGGCGGACGTCCCGCTGTTCGCGATCGACGAAGCGCATTGCGTCTCGCAATGGGGTCACGACTTCCGCCAGGACTACCTCGGCCTCGACGTTCTCGCCGACCGGTTCCCCGAGGTTCCGCGCATGGCGCTAACCGCAACCGCGGACGCCCGAACGCGCGCAGAGATCGTCAACCGCCTGCGCCTGGACAGGCCGGCTCGATTCGTGAGCGGGTTCGACCGTCCCAACATCCGCTACTCGGTCCGGATCAAATCCAACGCGAACGATCAATTGCTTGCGTTCATGGAGGAACATCGCGGCCAGCCCGGCATCGTCTATTGCCTGTCGCGGCGCAAGACCGAGGCGACGGCCGAACTGCTGCGCGCCGACGGCCACGACGCTGTCCCCTACCATGCCGGGATGTCCGGCCGCGACCGGTCGGACCACCAAGCGCGCTTCCTGCGGGAGGATGGCGTCGTCGTTGTCGCCACGATCGCGTTCGGCATGGGAATCGACAAGCCAGACGTTCGTTTCGTCGCACAC
Source organism: Gammaproteobacteria bacterium (assembly GCA_026706385.1). Taxonomy (GTDB): domain Bacteria; phylum Pseudomonadota; class Gammaproteobacteria; order Pseudomonadales; family Azotimanducaceae; genus VXYL01. The sequence continues at coordinate 48,615 of JAPOYV010000111.1, read as the reverse complement.
GTCGACCTGCCGAAGAGCATCGAGGCCTACTACCAAGAGACCGGCCGTGCCGGCCGCGACGGCGAGCATGCCGATGCCTGGATGATCTACGGGCTGCAGGACGTCGTCCGCGTGCGGCAGCTTGTCGACCAGGGCGAAGCCAGCGAGCAGCAAAAGCGCATCGAACGCAGCAAGCTCGACGCCCTACTCGGCTGGTGCGAGGTCACGGCATGTCGCCGCGCGGCCCTGCTCGGCTATTTCGGTGACCATCCCCCAGAGGCTTGCGGCAACTGCGATATCTGCCTGGATCCGCCCAAGACCTACGACGGCACCGTGGCGGCGCAGAAGCTGATGTCGTGCATCGTGCGCACCGGGCAATACTTCGGTGCCGGCCACGTCATCGACGTGCTCCGCGGCAAGGACACCGCCAAGGTGCAGCAGCATCGCCATGACCAGCTGTCGACCTTCGGCATCGGCGCGGAGGTCGGCGAGGTCCACTGGCGGTCCTTGCTGCGTCAGTTGATCGCGCACCGGTTCGTGCTGGCCGACGCGGCCCGATTCGGTGCACTACGGCTAACCCAGGCCGCGCGCCCGCTCTTGCGCGGCGAAACGACGCTCACGCTGCGCGAGGACACCGTGGCCAACCGGTCCCGTCGGCGGTCTCCCGCCAAATCGCGCGACGATGGATTCGAGATCACCACCCAGGACGAAGCGCTTTGGGAGGCGCTGCGTGAGTGCCGCTTGCGCCTAGCGGACGATGCGTCGGTACCGCCCTACGTCGTCTTCCACGACGCCACGCTCAAGGAATTCGTCCGGCTGCGCCCGCAATCCCGGGACGCCATGGTCGCGGTGCACGGCGTCGGTCAAGCCAAGCTCGATCGCTACGCCGATGCATTCCTCGAAGTCATCGCCGCGCACGCGGCGACACCCGCCTGATCGACTGAAGCGCTTCGTCGAAGTCGATCTCCCCCGCCTCGAGGCGGTCCAGCACAGCCGCCGGACCCCCGCGGTCGCTCTGTTCCCCGGCGAAGCCCTCGGGCTTGTCATCCTGCGGCGGGCGCGGCGTTTCGGTCGCCGGTTCGACCGTGCCCAATGTGCGCCGCAGTCCCGCAAGGCGCGATTTCACGGTGGGATAGCTCACCCCGAGCGCTCGTTCCATGTCGCGGATACGTCCTTCGCACGCCACGAAAATGCGCAGCAGGTGCAGGTTGTCGTCGTCGAGGCCGACGAACTCGTTGCCCTTGAAGCGCGTCTGCACGACCAGGCCGCAGTCCTTGCAGGCCAGTTCTCGGGGAACCAGCCGACCATCGCAGGCTGGGCAGACGCTTAAGCCGCCGTCGCCGCCCTCGTGACGGTCAGGCGGCATCGGCCGACGTCGCTAGCGCTTCGAGCCGTTCCGCGGAGTCGATGGTCATCCCCGTGAAATCCACGCCCAAGAATCGCAGGTTCTGCGCATCCACGTCCCGGATCGTCGTCCCGTCGAAGGTGCAGCCCACGAAGTCGCAGCCGGTCAGATTGACGCGCTCGAGGTCGAGGTCGCGGATGCGCATCGCCTCGTCGGTCAGCGCGGCGAACTTCACCCCGGACAGGGTGCTTGCCACCAACTTCCACCGTTCCCCGACGACGCCGCTGATCTTCACCTGGCTGAGCTTGGTGCCGTCGCTGAGCGTGACGGCCTTGACCTTCGAGCCCGCGATCTTCGTCGATCGGATTTCCGCGCTCGACATGTCCAACTCGCGCACGTGCGCGCCGTTGACGCTGTTGTCCTTGAACACCGACGATGTCAGGGCGATGCGGTTGAGGCTCGCGCCGTTCAAGGTGTTGCCGGTCACGTCCGACGCGGTGAGCGAGGCCCGTTTCAGCGATGCGCCGCGCAGCGTATTGCGGCACAGCGGACCGTTGACCACTTCGACGTCCTGCAAGGCCGCCGCATGCATGGTGTTGTCGCAGAACTCCGCCTGCTTGAGGTCGAGGTTCTTGAGTTCGGAGACCACCAGCCGATTTCCTTCGACCTTGTAGTCGTCCCCGGTCGGCTGCTCCACCTTGGCGAGCGTCGCGCTGTTGGTGTCGTCGACCCAGTCGGCCCCCGCCGCGCCACCGAACGCGTACGCGAGCCCGCCCGCGTCGCGCACGCCGCGCAGGGCGTCCTCGACGGCACGCCCGATGTCGAGGCCGAGTTCGTCGAGCAGGCCGCCGAACGCGCGACCGCCGCCGTGGCGCTGGCGATGACGTCGCTCCCGCCCGTGATGCCGCGTCTCGGACCGGCGAGAGCGTCGCTCCGCCGAGTCGAGCGCATCGATCATGGCACTCGCCTGGTCACCGGTGAGTTTGCCGTCCTCCACCAGTTTGAGTATCCGGTTGACTTCCTCACGCATGGGTTCGCTCCGTCGCATTCGATAGATGGATAATGGGGTCTTGAATAAACTTTTTCAAGATTCTGAGCATATGAATATTGAATTCATCAACATGCCGAGCAACGTGGAGACGCAATCGAGTGTGTAGAATCTCGCTGGGTTAAGGTGCGCGATCCAACTCCGCATGAGGGGGTTTCATTAGCCAAGTGTCCGGGGACAGTCATCCGCGTTACGACGCGGTCATCGTCGGTGCCGGTTTCGCCGGCCTCTACATGCTCCACCGCCTGCGTCAGGCCGGGTTCCAGGCGGTCGTGTTCGAAGCCGGTTCCGGGGTGGGTGGCACCTGGTACTGGAATCGCTACCCCGGCGCACGCTGCGACGTCGAGAGCATGGAGTACTCCTACAGCTTCTCGGACGACCTGCAGCAGGAGTGGGAATGGACCGAGCGCTACGCCGGCCAGCCCGAGATCCTGCGCTACGCCAACCACGTCGCGGACCGGTTCGACCTCGAGCGCGACATCGTCTTCGACACCCGCGTGGTGAAGGCCCACTTTGACGAAGCCGGCGCAAAGTGGGACATCGAGACCGATACCGGGCGCACGGTCGCAGCCAAGTTCTGCGTGCTGGCGACCGGTTGCCTGTCATCCGCCAACCTCCCCGACTTCGAGGGCTTGACGAGTTTCCGCGGCGAGACCTATCACACCGGCCGCTGGCCCCACGAAGGCGTCGACTTCGAGGGTAAGCGCGTGGGCATCATCGGCACGGGCTCGTCCGCCATCCAGGCGATCCCGGTCATCGCCGCCGAAGCCCGCCACCTGACCGTGTTCCAGCGCACGCCGAATTACTCCATCCCGGCGCGCAACGCGCCGATCGATCCGGACCTCGTCGCCGACATCAAGGGCGAGTACCCGGCGTTTCGCGCGCGGAACTACAAGGAGCCGGCCGGCTTCGGCTCGAAGATTCCGAAGAACGACCAGTCGGCTCTCCAAGACGCCGAGGCGAACCGGGAACGCAACTACTGGCAGCGCTGGGAACGGGGCGGGTTCGGCTTCTTGAGCGCCTACAACGACCTGATCGTGAACCGCGACGCCAACGACACGGCGGCCGATTTCGTGCGCCGACGCATCCGCGAGACCGTCGACGATCCCGCCACCGCGGAACTGCTCTGTCCGGACAACGTCATCGGCTGCAAGCGTCCGTGCCTGGACACCGGCTACTTCGAGACCTACAACCGGCCCAACGTGGACCTCGTCGACGTGCGCACGAATCCCATCGACCGCATAACGCCCGCTGGCATCGTGGTGGCCGGACAGGAATACGCCGTCGACTGCATTGTCTTCGCCACCGGTTTCGACGCCATGACCGGGACCATGCTGCGCATCGATATACGCGGGCGAGGGGGCTTGAGCCTGACCGACAAGTGGTCGGCCGGTCCGGTGACCTACCTCGGGTTGACCACCAGCGGATTTCCCAACCTGTTCATGATCTCGGGACCCGGGAGCCCGTCGGTGCTCACCAACATGATCACCTCGATCGAGCAGCACGTGGCGTGGATCGCCGACTGCATGGGGCACCTCCGGAGCCATGGATTCGCCGCCATCGAGGCGACGCCCGGCGCCGAGGACGACTGGGTTGCCCACGTCAACGCCGTCGCCGACCAGACCCTCTATCCCACATGCAATTCCTGGTATCTCGGCAAGAACATCCCCGGCAAGCCCCAGGTGTTCATGCCGCTGATCGGGTTCCCGCCCTACGTCGAGAAGTGCGACGCCGTGGTCGCCAACGGCTACGAAGGGTTCGAACTTCGTAGCGCGGGGGCTTGAGCGATGGCCGGCTCGCTCGACGGCATCCGCGTTCTCGACCTGACGACCATCTACTCAGGTCCGATCGCCGCCTCGATCCTCGGCGACCAGGGTGCCGACGTGGTCAAGGTGGAGTCGCCGGCGGGCGACTTCATGCGCAACCCCGGCTGGACGCAACGCAACGGCGTCGGCGCCGCCTTCGCCATGATGAACCGCAACAAGCGCTCCGTGGTCATCAACCTGCGCGAAGACGAGGGCAGGGCCGTGTTCATGAAGCTCGTCGAGAGCGCGGACGTGGTGATGGAGAACTTCCGCCCTGGCGTCATGGAGCGTCTCGGCATCGACTACGACACCCTCGCCGCGGTGAACTCAGGGCTCGTCTTCGCCTCCATCAACGGCGTCGGCCACACCGGTCCCTACGTCGGCCGGCGCGTCTACGACGCCATCATCCAGGCCATCTCGGGGATCGGTTCGCTGCAGTCGAACCCCGCCAGCGAGAAGCCGGTCCTCATCAACTCGCTGATCTGCGACAAGATCACGTCGATGACGGCCGCCCAGGCGATCGCCTCGGCCCTCGTCGCCAAGGAGCGCACGGGCAAGGGCCAGCGCGTCGACATCTCCATGCTCGACTCGGCCCTGTTCTTCCTGTGGCCGGACAACATGCTGAACTACAGCCTGATCGGCGACGAGACACCACACGACGGACGGCGCACGCACGAGTTCATGGTCCGACAGACCCGCGACGGCTACATCTGCACGATGCCGGTGCAGGCCCAGGAGTGGGCGGGGCTCTTCCGCGCCCTCGAGTTGCCGAACCTGTTCGAGGACGAGCGCTTCCGCACCCAGGCCGGCCTCGACTCCGAGCGCTTCAGCGAAGCGCTGAACGCCGGCTACGCCAAGTTCGACACGGACGACCTAGCGGTGCGCCTCGAAGAGAACGAAGTGCCGTTCGCGCGCATCAACCCGCGTGACGACGTTATCCACGACCCGCAAGTGCAGGCGATGGGCGCGTTGCTCGAGTTCGAGCACCCGATCGCCGGCCCGATGCGCCAGGCGCGACCGCCGGGGCGTTTCACCGAGACGCCGGCCGAGATCTTCCGTTGCTCGCCGGAACTCGGCGAACACACCCGGGAAGTGCTCGGCGAGGCGGGCTATTCGGCCGACGAGATCACGGAACTCCGAGCGCGGCAGATCGTGCGGTGACCGGTCGCGTACCGGTGCTGCTCCTGTCGGGGTCGATGGGCGCCGGCAAGACGACTGTCATGGGCGAGATCTCCGACCTGCTCATCGAGGCGGATGTCTCGCACGCCTGCGTGGACTTCGACGGCCTCTCCTTGATCCACCCGCATGAGCCCGCTGACCCGCACGGATTCGCGTTGGCGTTTCGGAATCTCAAGTCGATCTGGGCGAACTACTGCGCAGCCGGCATCGAGCGGTTGGTGATCGCGGCCGTTATCGAGAGCCGTGCCGAACTCGCCCACTATAAGGAAGCCGTTCCCGGTGCCGAGATCGTGCTCTGCCGGCTCGTCGCGCCCATCGCGACCATGCACGACCGTATACGGTCGCGCGACCCGGGAATCTACCTGCCCCGTTTCCTCGCGCGTTCCACTGAACTCGACGGCGTCCTCACCGCGGGGCACATCGAGGACTTCACGGTGGACAACGGACCTGGTCGTCACGTGACCGACGTGGCACGGGACGTGCTTCAACGGGCTGGCTGGTTCTGATCAGTCAGCGACCTCGCACGAGAACGAGTACACGGTGGCCCCTTCAAACGCGAACTGAAGCCGCGCCCTTCCCGTTTCGGACGCGAGCCAGGCACCGTCGTCCCGCCACCGCACGGGCGCATCCGATCCGGTCGTCGTCAACGGCTCGCTTTCGGCTAGCACCCGCCGGCCTTGGCCGAGGACACGCAGGACGACCTTGCCTCCTTCAGCGACATCCGACGACACTCGGAGCGGGAACTTCGGGTCGCAAACAGCCGCTGTCGTGACCAGCGCCGCCTCCGAGATGTCCGAAGCCTTGTACCCGGCGAAGCCGTCGGGACGCAGCGTGGCCAAACAGAGGAAACCGTTTCGCCAACTCGTGTGGAGCCCGTCGCTGCCGCCGTAATACAGCCGAATCTCGTCCTCCAGGAAGACCGGGCCCGCCGCCGGGAATACGCAACCCCAGTCATAGTCGCCCTCCTCACGGCCATTGGGGATGAGCGGCGTCCCGGGAAGGATGCGATGCCAGTTCTCCGTGTCCGGGGACCACGCCAGTTCTCCCCAGACGCGGTCTGCGTCCTGGTCGTGAACGGCGACGAGCCCCATGTACACGCCACCGTGGAAGAACACCGGCATCGCATAGGTCTGTTCGTTCTCGTCGAGTCCCTGCAGCACGATCCGAGGCTCTTCCCAATCCACGAAGTCGGCGCTCGATGTTCTTGCGACCTGGCGGCCAGACGGCTTGCCCCACTGGCGGGTGATCGCCACGTAGCGCTCAAGCGTCGGGGCCCAGAATGCGTTGTTGTGAGTATCTCCGCTGCTGTCGGCCTGCGCGCGGGGGATGGTCGGACCCCAGTGGACGCCATCGGCCGAGAACGCGACCGAGATGACTTCGGACTTGAAAAAGGCCTTGTATCGACGATTTGGATCTCTTTCCCGAGGATCCTTGAGGATCCCCGAACCATGCGGGCCTCCCCGCCGTGCCTGATCTCCGCCTCCCCGGACGATGTTGTTCGCCTTGCTGCCGTCGTACTCGACGATGCCCAGTTCCGGCTTGTACCAAGCCAGACCGTCCTTGGACGTCGCATAGCAGATCGCCATTTCCCGGTTGGGCGGCGGGCGATACTCCAGTTGCCGGCGCTGGCCTAGGGTCATTCCCCGTGACGAATGGTCAACCACGAACGGGCTATACCAGCACTTGTAGATCTCCTCCTCGTCGTCGTAGAGGACGTTGGCGTAGAGGTTGTCGAAACGCTGCTCCCACGGCCTGTCCTCGCCGAACAGAGGATTGGCGGCTTGCTTCTCGATGGTCCCGAGGACGAGTTCCGCATTCCGCGCGTCCTCTACGACCCGGTCATCGAGCAGCAGATACCGCACGTTGCCCGGGCTTTAGGAGTCGAACGTGAGGATCGACCGGCCGCTGATCCGCCCCTCCTCCAGCGCCGTCGTCGCCTCGTTGATGTCGTCGATCGCGTAGCGCTCGGTCACCAGCGACTCGAGGTCCAAGTCCCCGTGGGCGTGCCAGTCGAGGAACATGGGGAAGTCGCGGTCCGGCGAGCAGGAGCCGCCGATGGAGCCGCGGAACTGCTTTTCCTGGCCGAGGATCTCGCCGGCGTTCAACTCGACGGTGGTACTCGGCACGCCCACGAGCACCGCCGTGCCGCCCTGGCAGACGCCGAAGTGGCCGCCGCGGCAGGCCGGGACGATCTGCTCCATGGTCACCTTGAGGCCGATGCAGTCGAAGGCGAAGTCGACGCCGGTGACGGGGCGACCACCCATCATCGTCTGGTTCGGATTCCCGGTCATGGCGTGGATCGCCTCGACCGCGTCAACCTTCGAGGCGTTGATCCCGTGCGTGGCGCCGAAACGTTTAGCGAACTCGAGCTTCGACTCGTCGAGGTCCACGGCGATGATCGGATCGGCACGGCGCATCTTCGCGCCGACGACCGCCGACAAGCCGACGCCGCCGACGCCGAAGATCGCGACCGAGTCGCCGGCCTGCACATTGGCGGTGTTCACCACGGCGCCAGCGCCCGTCATCACGGCACAGCCGATGATCGACGTCACGTCGCGGGCGGTGTCGGCCGGCGCCTTGACCACGTACTGCTCGTCGGCGATCGTGTGGTCGGCCCAGGTGAAGACGTTCTGCGACACGGCCGTCCCGCCGGCGATTTCCAGTGCGGCGGCCGCCGGTTGCGACGTGGCGTTGGCCGCATCGCGGGGCACCCAGGTCACCAGCACGATGTCCCCCTCGTCGAGGTGCGAGACGTCGTTACCCTTCTTGATCACCACCCCCGTCGACTCGTGGCCGAGCAGCGTCGGCCGACGGCGTGGTCGATGCATCTGGTGGAGCTGGGAATGGCAGATGCCGGACGCGAACTGCCGGACGACGACCTGGGTCGGGCCGGGGTCGGGCAGGTCGATTTCCTGGACTTCGAGCGGCGCCTGTTCCTGGGGGCAGACGACGACGCGGGCGGACGTGCTCATGCGGCTTCCTCGACAAAAGAGTTTGCGTGCCCGGAAGTTTGGCACAGGCAGAATTCGCATAGCGAATTCTGCGGGCGACCGCGAAGCGGTCGCGTTCCTTGCTAGAATCGCCGCCCCCACGGGAGGAAGGGCCACACGGGATGCAATCGCGCCTCTGCGACGAACTCGGCATCGAGTTTCCACTGTTCGCATTCAGCCACTGCCGCGACGTCATCGCGGCGGTCAGCAACGCGGGCGGTTTCGGCGTTCTGGGCGCCGCCGGACACTCCCCGGCGACCCTGGACATCGAACTCGGCTGGATCGACGACCACGTCCACGGCAAGCCCTACGGCGTCGATCTCCTGGTCCCCACCAGCATGGACAGCAAGGCGCAGGCGCTGACCGCGGCCGAGTTGGAGGAGCGCATTCCCGCCGAGCACAAGGCCTACATCGAGCACATGCTCGCCGAACACGACATCGACACCGCAGACCTCTGGGAGAGCACGGTGCGCGAGGGCCTCGGCGACAACATGCGCGAGGTCGGTGCCAGCAAGATCCTCGACGCCGCGTTTGCGCACCCCGTCAAGATGGTGGTGAATGCCCTTGGCGTGCCGCCCGGGTTCATGTTCGACCGCGCCCGCGCCCACGGAGCCAAGGTCGGCGCGCTGGCCGGCGCCCGCGAGCACGCGATCAAGCACGCCGAGGCCGGCGTCGACGTCATCATCGTCGCCGGCACGGAAGCGGGCGGCCACTGCGGCGAAGTCTCCACCATGGTGTTGCTGCCGGAAGTGCTCGAAGCACTGCGGCCTTACGAGGAAAACGGATTCCACATCCTCGCCGCCGGCGGCATCGTCACCGGACGCCAGATGGCTGCCTGCATGGCCATGGGCGCCGCCGGCGTATGGACGGGCTCGGTGTGGCTGACCACGGCCGAGGCGGAGACACTGCCCGTCGTCAAGGAGAAGATGCTCGCCGCCAATTCGCGGCAAACGGTGCGCTCGCGCAGCCGCACCGGCAAATACACGCGGCAGTTGAAGTCCGCCTGGACCGACGCCTGGACCGCGGAAGAGGCACCGGATCCCTTGCCGATGCCGCTGCAAGGCGTGCTCGCAGGCGCCGCGTTCCGCAAGATCAACCAGCTCGCGCAGTCCGACCATGCGGGTGCCAAGCAACTGGTCAACTACTACGTCGGCCAAGGCGTCGGGCTCATGAACGAGACGGTTTCGGCGCGCACGGTCGTATACGACTTCATGGAAGACTTCGCGGGCGCGGTCGAACGCCTCACCGACGCCGTAGACGAATAGGTCGGACCTCACCCGCTCGTGCAAAGACAGCTCAAAATCGTCCACACGTCCGACGTGCACCTGGACAGCAACGGCACGTCGACGCCCGTCGACGGTTTCCGCAGCCGCGCCGAGCGCGCCTTCGCCGGCGTCGTCGACACCGCCCTCGAATTGGACGCGGACCTCCTGCTGATCGCCGGCGACCTCTTCGACAACAACCGGGTGGACGACTCGAACATCGACTTCGTCTACCAGCAGTTCGCCCGGCTGCGACCGGGCAAATGCCAGGTCGTGATGTTGCCCGGCAACCACGACGTCCACGACGCCAGCTCCGTATGGAACCGCTTCGATTTCGACGAGGCCGGGGACCACGTGCACGGGTTAATGGCCCACGACGGCACCAGCGTCAAGCTCGCGGATCTCGGCGTCACGGTGTGGGGCAAGGCCATGTTCGAACATGCGCCGGAGAACTACCCGCTAGACGGGTCGCCAGACCGTCATGGCGGCCATTGGAACGTCGGGATGGCACATGGCCAAGTGGTCGACGAGCGCATCGACCAGGGGTCGTCACCGATTACGCGCGAGGAGATCGAAACATCCGGCTTCGACTACCTGGCCCTCGGCCACATCCACGTCTGGGCGGATCACAGCGAAGGCCCGACGAAGGCCTACTACTGCGGCTCGCCGGTGGCGCACTACGCGGGAGCGGGAGGTGGCAAGGTCGCCGTCGTGACGCTCTGTCCCCAAGCCGGGGTCGACGTCTCGAGCCGGCAGGTGACGAACTGGGACGCGGACGACAAAGACGAGACGAGAGGATATGGCAATGGATTTCCGTGGTGAGGCGCGAGCCTGGCTAGAGGACAACTGCCCGGACAGCTTGCGCCGGGGCATGGGCGGCTACACGGCGGGCGGCCGCAAGGCCGTGTACGCCAATCCGGACACCAAGCTGTGGCTGGACCGGATGGCGGAGCGCGGCTGGACGGCCCCGATGTGGCCCAAGGAATACGGTGGCGGCGGTTTGAACGTGGCCGAGAACATGGTCCTCGACGAGGAGATGCGCCGCATCAACGCCCCGGCCCCGCTGTCCGGCCACGGCCTGACCATGATCGGTCCCGCGATCATCGAGTTCGGCAACGACGCGCAGTGTCGCGAGCACCTGCCGCCGATCACCCGCGGCGACATCCGCTGGTGCCAGGGCTACAGCGAGCCGGGAGCCGGATCGGACCTCGCCAGCCTGCAGATGCGCGCGGTCGAGGACGGCGACGACTACGTCGTCAACGGATCCAAGATCTGGACCTCCGGGGCCGATGGCGCGGACTGGATATTCTGCCTCGTGCGAACCGATCCCAAGGCGCCCAAGCACGAGGGCATCTCCTTCCTCGTGCTGGACATGGACACCGAAGGTGTCACCGTGTCCCCCATCGAACTCATCAGCGGTTCCTCGGAGTTCTGCCAGACGTTCTTCGACAACGTCCGCGTCCCCAAACGCCACCTGATCGGCAAGCCGGGCGAGGGCTGGACTGTGGGCAAGCGCCTGCTGCAGTACGAGCGCAGCTCCATCGGTGGCCGCGGCGGCACACGCCAGAAGGCCAAGACGATCGACGAGTGGGCGAAGGAGTACGCCGGCGAAGACGGCGGTCGCATCGCCGATCACGCCGTTCGCGACCGCGTCATCGACCAGCGGATCGGCGACGAGGCCTACCAACTCACGATCCGCCGCTCCTTCGAGGAAGCGACCAGTTCCAAGGCGCCGAGCTTCCTGTCCTCGATGTTCAAGCTCTACGGCACCGAGCAGAACATGAAGCGCAATGATCTCTTGATGTCGATACTCGGCGTCCAAGGCCTCGGCTGGGCCGGCGACGGGTTCAACGGTGCCGAGCGCGGTTCGACGCGGGGCTGGCTGCGCTCGAAGGCCAACTCCATCGAAGGCGGCAGTTCCGAGATCCAGCGCAACATCATCGCCAAGCGCGTCCTCGGACTACCCGACTAAGCGTCGCCGGCAACGCGACCGAAACGGAGCCTTACGATGGCAAGGTTGTTCCGCAAACGCCGCGCCGCAGAAGCCGAGGAACCCTTGTGGCCGGCTCCCGCCGAGGATCCGGCTCCCATCGATTCCGACCCGGCGGTCGACGCCGCGGAGCCCACTAAGCGCCGCCGTTGGATCGGCCCCATCCAGATCGTCGTCGTCCTCGCCATCATCGTCGCGGCATTTCTCTACGCTCGCGCACCCGGTCGGGACGCGGGCGCGCCACCCGCGTTTGCGAACATGCAGGACGACCCGTTGCCCATCGTCAACATCGTCCGCCCGCTGGCGTCGCCGACCACCATCCAGGTCGACGCCACGGGCACCGTGAACGTGCGCAACTACGTGGCCCTGACCCCGCAAGTCGGCGGCCGCGTCGTGTCGATCTCCCCCGCCTTGCGCGCTGGCGGCACGTTCGCCGCCGACGAGCAACTCCTGGTCATCGATCGGCGCGACTTCGAACTCGCCCTCGATCAGGCGCGGGCGGACATCGCAGCCGCGCAGTCGACGCTGATGCTGCAACGGGCCGAAAGCGACGCAGCGCGGGCGAACTACGCCTTGCTGCATCCCAACGAGGACGTCCCGCCGCTGGTCGCGAGAATTCCGCAGATCGCCCAAGCGCGGGCGCAACTCTCGGCGGCCCGGGCACGCAGCGAAATCGCGGCCCTGAACCTCAAGCGAACCAGCTTCTCCCTGCCTTTCGACGGCCGCGTCACCGAATCGACGGCGGAAGTGGGTCAAGTGCTTCTTGCCGGGCAGTCGTTCGGCCGGGCATTCGCCTTCGACGCCCTGGAGGTCGTGGTGCCGATCGCCGCCGACGAACTCGAACGCATCGAGCCCGCCATCGGGCGCAGCGCAACGGTCCGGGCCGACTTGGATACGATCGAGGCCACCGTCGAGCGCGTCTCGGCGGAACTCGACGAGCGGACGCGGTTTGCCGAGCTCTATCTCCGGTTCGGCCCAGAGACCAGTCCGCCGCCACCCGGCACGTTCGTCGACGTGGTCGTCGACGGCCCCGCCGTTGAACGCACGTTCGTGCTGCCGGCAGCCGCCGAACAGATCAACCGCAGCGTCTGGGTCGTCGCGCAAGGCGTCCTCGAGCCCGTGATGCCCCGGACGCTAGGCAACACCGCAGAGGGTTGGGTGGTCGGCGCTTTTGACTACAAGGACGGCGTGGTACTCGGCGCTGTTCCCGGTGCCGAAGCCGGGCTGCCGGTGGACATCGGCAGCGAGGCGCGAGGCCGATTCGGCGATGCGCCGCGAGGTGAAGGGTGAGCGAAGTCCAAAGCGTCGGGCGACTGCCACCGATCGCCACCGGCCAGGGACTGATCGGCTATTTTGCCAACAATCCGGTCGCCGCCAACCTGATGATGGGACTCATGCTCGTTGGCGGCCTGCTCGCGGGCTTGCGGTTGACCGCGCAGATCTTCCCCACCATCGACCCCGGCCAAATCCGCGTCACCGTGACCTACCCCGGCGCCACGCCGACCGAAGTCGAGGAAGGCATCACCCGCCGGGTCGAGGAGTCCATCTTCGGCATCGACGGCATCGACCGCGTGCTCTCCACCGCGTCGGAAAACCTGGGCACGGTGACCGCCGAGCTGAAGGACTTCGTCGACGCGATGCGCGTGCGCGACGACATCGAGGCCGCCGTTGACCGGCTGGCGGATTTCCCGCCCGAGGACGCCGAACAGGCCGACATCGTGCGCGCGGAGAACCTGAGCGACGTCATGTCCCTGGTCGTATCGACCGAACTCCCCGAGATCGAGTTGATGCGCGGCGCGGAGATGCTCGAGGAGGCGCTGCTCGCCTTGCCCACGGTCTCCCTGGTGAGCATGCTCGGGGCGCGCGACTACGAAATCGCCATCGAGGTGCGCGAAGAGGATCTGCGTCGCTACGGCCTGTCGATCGGGCAGGTCGCCAACGCGGTACGGCTGTCCTCGCTGAACCTTGCCTCAGGCGAACTGCGCACCGAAGCGGGCGACCTGCTTCTGCGCACGAACACAAAGCGCGTCCGCGGCGACGAGTTCCGGGACATCGTGCTGCGCGCCCTGCCCGATGGTTCCATCCTTCGCCTAGGCGACGTGGCGAGCATCCGCGACGGCTTCGTCGACACGGATCTCATCAACGAATACAACGGCCGGCAGAGCGTCTTCGTGCGCGTGCAGAAATCCGAAGCCGAGGACGTGCTACTGATCGCCGACGAGATCAAGGCCATGCTCGCCGACTTCGAGCCGCCGCCCGGCATCGACGTCGAGGTCTGGGACGATCAGACCGAGGTTCTCGAGGACCGCATCAACCTGCTGGTCCGCAACGGCGTCCTCGGGTTCTCGCTGGTGTTCCTTTTCCTCTTCGTCATGCTCGACCTGCGCCTGGCGGTCTGGGTCGCCATGGGCGTGCCGATCTCCTTCCTCGGCGCCTTCCTGTTCTTCGATTTCTTCGGCGTCAACATCAACATGGTGTCGCTGTTCGCGCTGATCATCGTGCTCGGCATCGTCGTGGACGACGCCGTGGTGGTGGGCGAGAACATCGTCGCCGAACAGGAAGCCGGCGGCCAGGGGCCCGCGGCCGCGATCAAAGGCGCGCTCGGCGTCCGCGGTCCGGTGACGATCGGCGTACTCACCACCATGGCGGCGTTCGCGCCGCTCCTGTTCGTCACCGGGACCTTCGGTCAGATCCTGGGCGTCGTCCCCGTGGTGGTGATCACCGTGCTGACCATGTCGCTGATCGAGGTCTTCTTCATCCTGCCGGCGCACCTGTCCCACGGACGCCCGTGGAGCGGCTGGCCGTTGAACGTCTTCCAGGCCAAGGTCAGCGCCGGTGTCAAACGCTTCCGTGACAACATCCTCGTCACCGCCATCGCCGCCGCCGTCCGACACCGGTACTGGACCTTGCTCGGCGGCATTGCGCTGTTGTTGGTGGCCTTGGCGATGCTGTCCGCCGGCGTCGTGCGGTTCATCTTCTTCCCGGAGCTCGAGTCGAACCGCATGCGCGCGGATATCGAGTTCCCGGTCGGTACGCCGTTCGAGGTCACCCGCGCCGCGGCCGAGAAGGTGGTCGATGCCGCCTATGCCACCAACGAGGAGGTGGGCGGGACGTCGTTCCGCTCGATCAGCGCGACCATCGGCGGCAGCATCAATACCGGCGGCGGCCCCGATGGCGGCAGCCGCCTCAACGCATCCAACAACATCGCATCGATCCAGATCCAACTGAACAACGAACCCTTAAGGACATTGTCGGCTGGCGAACTCGAGCGCGTCTGGCGACAGAAGGTGGGCGACATCCCCGGGACGGAACGGCTCTCATACGTCGCCGAGTTCTTCGGCCCCGGCGCCGACGTCGAATATGAGCTGACGCACCAGGACACCGATACGCTCACCGAGGCCGTCGAGGAACTCAAGCGACGCTATCGCGGTATTCCGTCCCTGTACGAGATCCAGGACTCCCAAAGCCTCGGCAAGCGACAGTACGACATCGAATTGACGGCCGCCGGCGAAGCGGCGGGGCTCACGCCCGCGGATATCGCCCGGCAGCTACGGCGCAACTTTTTCGGCGACGAGGTCCAACGCATCCAGCGTGGGCGCAGCGAACTCAAGGTCATGGTGCGCTACCCCGAGGAACAACGCCGCAGTTCGAGCGACTTCTTCAATGTCCGCATCCGGCTTGCCGACGGTGCCGAAGCACCCCTGTCCGCGGTGGCGCGGGTCACCGAGTCGCGCAGCTTTTCCTCGATCGACCGCATCGACGGGTTGCGAATCGTCACCGTGTCGGCGGACGTCGATACGGAGCTGGCCACCCCCGGCGAGGTCAACGCGATCGTCGAGGGCACGATCCTGCCGGAGCTGAAGGCCAGGTTCCCGGGCCTGCAGGCCACCCAATCCGGCTTCGGGCGCGAACAGGCGCAGGACTTGGGCCAACTCGGCAACCTGACCTTCGTCGCCCTGCTTGTGATCTTCGTCCTTCTCGCAGCGCAAATGCGCAGCTACGCACAGCCTTTCATCATCCTGGTCGGCGTGCCGCTCGGCGCCGCCGGGGCGGTGGTCGGCCACTACCTGCTCGGCTACAACCTGTCGTTCATCTCGATCTTCGGCATGGTGGCGCTCTCCGGCGTGGTGGTGAACGACTCGCTGGTGATGATCGACCGCTACAACCGGTTCCGCCGCGAATTGGACGTGCCCGTGGCGGAAGCCATCGTGGCTGCGGCCCGGCACCGTTTTCGCGCGATCTTCCTGACCACCGCAACCACCGCGCTGGGTCTGACGCCGATGCTGTTCGAGACCAGCACGCAGGCGCAGTTCCTGATCCCGATGGCCGTGAGCCTGGCAACGGGAATCGTGTTCGCGAGCGTGGTGATCCTGTTCGTCGTGCCCGCCTTGGTGATGATCCGCGAGGACTTTAGGCGCGGCCGGCGCCGGGATGTGGCCAGGGCGGTTCATGGGACCGCCGAACTGGCGGCAGCAGCCAAACTCATCGGCACATAGGGCGGAGCTTTCGAACCGGGTTTACGCGGCGAACGCCCGCACCGTGATCAGGACCTCCTCGGCAATCTCCGGTAGGGTCCGGCCGCCGTCAGGCTCCTCGACACTGATCACGACGCGGTCGTCCCCGTCCGTTTGGACACGGATAACCACGCGGGCATTGATACCCGTCTCACCACCGGGAACGATGCGCTTCAACCAGCCCCTGCGCCCAGCGGTCGGGAACACCGCACGCACGACCGCACCACTGACATCGGCGTCCTGCACGACGACCTCGGCGCGCTCCAGGGCCTGACTGACCGTCGCCCACGCGCGGTCGAAGCCGATGTTCAAGTACAGCGACGGATAGCCGCTCGCGTCCTTGACGATCTCCGCCTTGTTGCGTGCGGCGATCTCGCGCCCGACCATGGACACGGCACCGTCCGTGATGCCCGCGGCGAAGTACTCCGCGAGCTTGGTGATCACCTCGGTCTCCACCGCCGGGATTGCGGGCGACTCCTCGTCGGCCAGCCCGATCGCGCGCACATGCGTGATGTGTACCTCGGACGAGCCGCGGCGAATGCCCCGTTCGACCCGGAACCGCAACCGGTCGCGACCGGGTTCGATGGCGGCACCACCGTCCTCGACGTGCTTGGCCCGGCCATCGCGAATCGCGGCGCGCACGACGTCATCGTGGTCCTCGTCCCGAACGACGACCCACTCGCTCATGATGAGACCCTCCGGCGGATCCTCCCGACCGATTCCCACGCCGCTGTCGGCGAGGAACTGCTTCACCTGCGGCCAGACCTGCGCGGGTGAGTCGCCGAGCACCACCCAGGAGCGGGTGCCGAGTTTCTGGATCCTCACCGCGTCGAATTCCCGACCGACGAGCACATCGGGGCGCGGCACGCGCTTCGGATACAGCCGGGCCGCAACGTTCGGGTTTGCGAGTTCGGGAATCGGCCAGGAGTCCTCGATGCGCATGCCGCTCAGATCGTCAGGAACCTCCAACGGTTTCGACGGCTCCGCATCGAGGTAGTCGTCCCGGGCGTCGACGAAAAGGCCCCTGTCGTCGCGCATGTAGCGGCACCCCGCCAATGCGAGGACGACAAGGGTCGCCGCCAGAATTGTCCTCACAGGGCGCCCACAACCTCCAATCGTCGACGCACTTCGACCTGCGATGCTGGCGTGAGTTCCACGAGCGGCAAACGGATGCCGCTGTCGATCCGCCCCATGGCACCGAGTGCCCACTTGGCGGGAATCGGGCTCGTCTCGCAAAACAGGATGTCGTGGATCGGCTGCAGGCGCGCATCGAGTTCGGCCGCCTTGGCTTCGTCGCCATCGAGGAACGCCTTGCAGAACTCGGCCATCTGGGCCGGAAGCACGTTGGCCGTCACGGAAATCGTACCTGTCGCGCCATAGCCGACCATGGTCAGCGTCTGGGCGTCCTCGCCGGACAGCAACACGAAATCGTCCGGAACGAGGGCCTTGATCTCCCGCACCCGAGCCGCGTCGCCGCAGGCTTCCTTGATGGCCACGATGCTGTCCACGTCGGCCAATTGGGCGACCGTCTCGGCCCGCATGTCGCAAGCCGTGCGCGGCGGGACGTTGTAGAGCACTAGGGGCAGGTCGCAGGCCTCGGCAATGGTGCCGTAGTGCCGCACCAAGCCCTCCTGCGTCGGCTTGTTGTAGTAGGGCGTCACCGACAGACCGTAGTCCGCGCCGTCGCCCTTGGCCGCGATGGTCAGTTCCACGGCTTCCGCGGTTGCGTTGGCCCCCGTGCCCGCAACAACCGGCACGCGGCCGTCCACGCGGCGCACGACCCGCTCGATGACCTGCTTATGCTCCGCATGGGTGAGCGTCGCTGACTCGCCGGTAGTCCCGACCGGCACGATGCCGTTGGTGCCGGACTCCAGGTGCCAATCGACTAGACTATCGAGCGCCGCCCAGTCCACCGCCCCGCTTCCGGTCATCGGTGTGACCAACGCTACGAGGCTGCCCTTCAGATCGTTCGTCGCCTGCGACATGGTGCCCCCGGTCGGGAGGAAAGAGGACTCGAATGGTACTGAATTCGCCACCGAGGTGCGCGGGCCTCCGCGAACGGCTTTGCCGTTCGAGCCCGCAATAGACCTTGTACCAGGCCGGAATGCGAACGTGGACGTGGCGGACCTACTGGTCCGCGCGCACCGTCAGGCGATCGGTTCCGCCGGGTCGGGCGGCACGTTCGGCCACGCGTTGTAGACCGCCTTGATCAACGTCGCCAAGGGGATTGCGAAGAAGACGCCCCAGACCCCCCAAATGCCGCCGAATACCAACACCGCCAGGATGATCGAGATCGGGTGCAGGTTTACGGCCTTGGAGAACAGCAGGGGCACCAGGACGTTGCCGTCCAGAGCTTGGATGACCGCATAGGCGGCCATCACGATCAGGAAGTCGACGGTCCATCCGAATTGCAGTAAACCGACGGCCGCCACGGGAATCGTCACAACCGCCGCGCCGACATACGGCACAAGCACGGAAAGCCCCACCAAGAGCGCCAGGAGTGCCGCGTAGTTCAGGCCCAGCAGCGACAGCGTGATGTAGGTCACGATGGCCACGATGACGATCTCGATGAGTTTGCCGCGAACGTAATTGGCGATCTGCACGCCCATGTCCGCACCGATTCGGCCCAGCAGTCGCCGGCGCCGCGGCAACAGGATTTTGAGGCCCCGGAACAGCAGATCCTTGTCCTTGAGGAAGAAGAACAGCGCGATGGGCGTCAGGATCAAGAAGATCAAAACGCCAAGGACGTTCGGCAACTGGCCCAGGACCCCCTGGACCACCGCGGCCCCGAGTTCCGTCACCTGCTGGTTCAAGGTCGCCGACCAGTCGTCCACCGCGGTCTCGGAGAACACGTCGGGGTACCTTCGCGACAATTCGGTCGCAAAGTCCCGGAGCCCCTCGATCGCACCTGGCAGCGCGTTGACGAGATCGCCGAGCTGCGCCCACACCACGGGCAGGATTCCGACGACCAGGGCGATCAACACGCCGAGGAAGAGCACCTCCACGACGCAGATCGCCAGCAGGCGGGGTACGCGCCAGCCCGCGAGTCGCGCCACCGTGCCTTCCAGGAGGAACGCGAACGCGAGTCCCGTGAGAACCGGCGCGAGCACGGTGCCCAGGAAGACGACGATGAGCAATCCGGCGACGATGGAGATGACCAGGAAGATCGCTTCCTCGTTCGAGAAGTAGCGGTTGATCCAGCCGCTGATGACCTCGACGAATTTCATGGTCGGCTCGAACGAGTGCCTTCGAGGCGCGCCAGCGCAGCGCGCGCCCTAGGATGCTTTCTGCAAAAGGTAGTAATAGCGGTCGGCCTCCTGGCGCGAGACCAAGAGAGCGTGGCCGCTCTGCTCCGAGAACACGCGGAAATCGCGCACGGAACCCGGGTCGGTGGCGATCACCTCGAGTTGATCGCCAGGGGCGAGTTCGTTCAACGCCTTCTTGGCTTTTAGGAGCGGCATCGGGCAATTGAGCCCGGTGGCGTCGAGGCGCGCCGGAGCCCGCTCTATCGCATCGTTGGGCATGGGAGGATTATGGCACAGCCCCTGCGATGAGACGTTGAACGCTTAACTGCGCGGCGCGGTCGAAGCGTACTATGATCGAGCCACTTCTTAGCCGTTATCGGGGCTGCGCCCAACCCATGCGAGCGCCTCTGGCTCTAGTCTGCGCCCTTGCAGTCGCTGCCAGCGACCGGTCCGGCGCCGCCGACTTGCCCGCCCTCGGGGACGGCTCGTCGGCCATCGTCTCCCCGGCGGCCGAGCGCGAGCTCGCGCGCGCCGCGTTGATGCAGATCCGCGCGGGTGCGCCGACTGTCGACGACCCGATCCTCAAGTACTACGTGCGCCTGAACGTCTTTCGCCTCGCCGAGAAGTCCGACCTGACGGAGGCGGCGCTCAACACCGTGCTGATCGACAGCCCGCAGATCAACGCCTTTGCGGTCCCCGGCGGCATCGTCGGGATCAACCTCGGACTGTTCCTGCACGCTCGGGACGAATCCGAGTACTCGTCTGTCGTCGCCCACGAATTGGCCCACTTAAGCCAGCGCCACTACGCTCGCGGGATCGAACAGCAACGGGCGATGACGCCTTTGATGCTCGCGGGGCTCTTGGCCTCGGTGATCATCGCGGCCGCCGGGGGCGGCGAGGCCGGCATGGCCGCGGCAGCCAGCACCCAGGCCTTGATCGCCGACCAGGGGCTGCGCTTCAGCCGCAGCCGCGAGCAGGAGGCCGACCGCATCGGCCTCAACACGCTGGTCAATGCCGGGCTCGACCCAGACGGTATGGGGCGCATGTTCGAGCGCATGCAACGCGCCTACCGATTCGTGGACAGGCCGCCGGAGTTTCTGCTCACCCACCCGTTGACCGAGAGCCGGATCTCCGACGCCAAGGACCAGGCCGAACGCTTCGAGGACAAGACGGTGGCGCCGGCTCTCGACTACCAACTCATGCGGGTACGGGCGCAGACCCGCTACGCGCAATCCGCTAGGCGCGCACTGGCCGAGGCGACTGCACGTTCCGGCCGCGACACCGTCGACAAGTACGCCATCGCGCTGGCGCTGGCCCGGGACGGCCAGCACGAAAACGCCGCCGACGCGGCACGCCTGTTGCACCGCGACCACCCGGAGAGCCTGTTGATGACCGCGTCGTTCGCCGAGATACTGACCGATGCCGGGCGCACGGACGAGGCCATCGGCCTCCTCACGCGCGAACTCTCCATCAATCCCGACAACGAACCGTTGACCTACCTTTACGCCGAGGCCCTTAACGCGGCGGAACGATACGCCGAAGCGACTGACGTGCTGTGGCGGCACACCCGGGTCAACGCCGACGACATCGACGTCTGGGAACTGCTCGCAGAAACCGAAGGTCTCGCCGGCAACACGGTCGCGGTGCACCGCGCCCGCGCCGAATACTTCGCGCGCGTCGGCGCATTCCGAATGTCCATCCAGCACTTGGACTACGCCCGGCGGCTGGTCCACGACGACGAGCGCCGGCTGCTGGCGCGGCTCGACCAGAGGATCATCGACCTGCGTACGGAACTGGAGGCAAGGCAGGAGCTAGAGAATTGATACCCGTCATCCTCGACACCGACATCGGCACGGACATCGACGACACGTGGGCGCTGGCCATGCTGCTCAATTCGCCCGAACTCAAACTCGAGGCCGTGGTCACCAGCCACGGCGACACGCGCTATCGAGCGTTGCTCGCGGCGAAGGTTCTCGCTGTTGCCGGACGCGATGTCCCCGTCGGGGAAGGAACGGGCACCGGCCAACTCGCAGAGAACCGTCGCGGCCAGGCGGCCTGGCTCGACCGCTACGCCGAATCGGACTACGCCGGCGCCTACCGGACCGGTGGCGCCGAACTCATGGTCGAGACCATCATGGCCTCGCCCGAACCCGTCACCGTGCTGTGCATCGGACCGGCCAGCACGACGGCCCAGGCCTTGCGCCTGGCACCGCAGATCGCCACCCGCGCGCGGTTCGTCGGCATGCACGGCGCGGTGCGCCGCGGCTACCGCGGCAGCGCGACGCCGGTGCCCGAGTACAACGTGTTCGAAGACGTCGCCGCCTTCCGAACCGTCCTGGCAGCGCCGTGGCCGATCACGCTCACACCGCTCGACACCTGCGGAATCGTAACGCTCGAGGACGACGAGTACGGCGCGGTTCGCGATGCCGACACGCCGCTGGCACGTGCACTGCTCGCCAACTACCGGGCATGGGCGGCGGCCTTGAACCGTCCGGAACTGGCCGAGCAGCGCAGCACGACGTTGTTCGACACGGTAGCGGTCTACCTCGCGTTCGCCGACGATCTGTTGGAGATGGAGACCATCGCCTTGGCAGTGCGCGACGACGGCTTGACTTACGAATCCGCGGATGGTCGCGCCGTCAGCGCGGCGCTGGGCTGGCGTGACCTGCCGGCGTTCCGCCGGGATCTCGTCCAGCGGCTGATCCGCTCGGGCTGAATAGGCTCAGGTCGGCAAACTGCGGGCCGGGAGCCCCGCGCACCCACGACCTCCGCTACGTTCCCTTCGCTTCAGCGCCGCTCCTTGCGAATCCTCGCCATCAGCTCGAAGGGATTCGCCGGTCGCTCGGTCGAGCCGAACTCGCGGTACAGCGTGGCAACGTTGACCACGATGCGCTCGGCATCGCCCCACGAGTCGTAGTCGGCGAGCGAGATGTCCATCGCGGCGTCGTAGATGGAAAGGCCCGCTTCGAAGCGCGCCTTGGCTTCGTCACGGACGTAGACCAGGTAGTCGCGCATGGCCCGAACACCGCGCTTGTCCGTGATCGGACCGTGCCCGGGCACAACGACGTCGACGGCGAGCCCGAGCATGTAGTCGCAGGCTGCGATCCAGTTCCCCACCGGTCCCACCCACAGGATCGGATGGCCCTCGATGAACAGGATGTCGCCGGTGAAGATCAGCGCCTCGTCGGGCACGTAGGCCAGGATGTCGCCCGTGGTATGGCACGGACCAACCTGCTTGAGAACGACGCGCTTGTCGCCGACGCCGGTTTCGAAGTCGGACTTGAACGTCGTCGTCGGCAGCGTCTGGGTGATCCCCTCGAAGTCGAAGGCGCTGAACGCCTCGATCAGGAATTCGCCGGTCTCGCCCATGTTCGGAGCTTGGCGCATCAGCATGGCCAGGCGGTCCGGACTCTCCGCGGCCAATTCCTCCGCCGTCGCCTTCGA
This sequence comes from Gammaproteobacteria bacterium, assembly GCA_026706385.1. Taxonomy (GTDB): domain Bacteria; phylum Pseudomonadota; class Gammaproteobacteria; order Pseudomonadales; family Azotimanducaceae; genus VXYL01. Next base: position 25,814 of record JAPOYV010000111.1, on the reverse strand, counting down.
GGCGATGATCTCGGCCTCCGCCACCAACTCGTTGCCGTTGCAGTGGTCGGCGTTGGCGTGCGTATTGACCAGCTTGTCGAATGCCCGCGTAGCCGTCGGCTCCGCGTCGCGCATGCCGGCGAGCATCGCGCGCGTCAGCTTGAGATCGAACAGGGTGTCGACGAGCAGGCTCTCGTCACCATCGACGACCAGTCCGGCGTTGCTCCAGCCCCAGCCGCCGTCGGGTTGGATCCAGGCATAGCACCGGTCGCCGACGTCGTGCAGACCGCGGGTGAACGGGCGGATTCCGAGTGTCATGTGCCCACTCCCCCAAGTCGCTCGGCTTCCGAGACGCTCTCCCAGTAGTGACACGCCACCGACGCGCCATCGTGCACCGACTCGAGTGCAGGCTTGATGTGGCCGCAGTCGTCGCGCGCGTACCGGCAACGGGTGTGGAAACGGCAACCGCGCGGAGGATCGATTGGAGACGGCACGTCGCCTACGAGCACGACACGATCGCTCTGCGCCGTCGGATCGGGAACCGGAATAGCCGAGATGAGCGCTTGCGTATACGGATGGCGCGGCGCGGCGTAGATGTCGTCGGCGGTCGCCGTTTCCACCACTTCGCCGAGGTACATGACGGCGATCCGGTCGGAGACGTGCTTGACCACCGCCAGGTCGTGGGCGATGAAAATCAACGCGAGGTTCATCTCGCGTTGCAGGTCCAGGAGCAGGTTGAGGATCTGCGACTGGATCGAGACGTCGAGCGCGGAGACCGCTTCGTCGCAGACGATGAGCTTGGGCCGGAGCGCGATCGCGCGAGCGATGCCGATGCGCTGGCGCTGCCCCCCCGAGAACTCGTGCGGGAACCGGTTCGCGGCCACCGCTGGGAGTCCTACCCGTTCCAGCAGTTCGGCGGCCCAGCGCCGACGCTCGGCGGGCGTGCCGAGCCGATGGATCACGAACGGCTCCTCGAGGATCTTGCCCACGGTGTGGCGAGCGTTCAACGACTCGAACGGATCCTGGAGCACGATCTGGATGTCGCGCCGCAAGCGCCTCAGTTCCGCGCGATTCATCGCGACCACGTCCCGACCCTCGAAAAGGACGGTACCCGATGTCGGCTCGTAGAGTCTGAGGAGGGCCTTGCCAACCGTGCTCTTGCCGCAACCGGACTCGCCGACGAGGCCAAGCGTCTCACCGACGTCGAGATCGAACGACACGTCGTCCACCGCGTGCACCTGCCCGACGGTGCGCAGGAATATGCCGCCGCGCACCGGGAAATGCTTGGTGAGCCCGCGCACCTGCAGCAGCGGTTCCCCAACGCTCATCACGCAGCCTCGACGACCCGCCAGCGATGGCACGCCACGTCGTGACCGACCGCGACACCCTCGAGCGGCGGCGCGCGCTCGCGGCAAACGTCGACCCCATGCGGACAGCGGTTGGCGAAGCGACAACCCGCGGGCAGCTCGCCCACCCCCGGCACCGTGCCCGGAATTGTCGTCAGCACCGTCTTCGGCTCGCCTTCGAGCCGCGGGATCGACGCCAGCAGCCCTTTCGTATACGGATGCCGAGGGGCCGCGAAAAGTGCCCGGGCGGTCGCCTGTTCCGCGATGCGCCCGGCGTACATGACCACCACTCGAGAGCAGAGCTCCGCGATCACACCGAGGTCATGGGTGATGAAGAGGATCGCCATGCCCGTCTCGGTCTGCAGATCGCGCAGCAGTTCGAGGATCTGCGCCTGAATCGTGACGTCGAGCGCCGTGGTTGGTTCGTCGGCGATCAACAGGTCCGGTCGGCTGGCCAGCGCCATGGCGATCATCACGCGCTGGCGCATGCCGCCGGACAGTTGGTGGGGGTATTCGGCCATCCGGCGGTCCGGTGCCGGAATGCCAACTTGCTCAAGCAATTCCAGCACTCGGCTTCGTACCGCTGCAGCGCCGGCCGACGGTGCATGCAACGCGTACGCCTCGGCCAACTGGCGGCCGACCCGCTGCACAGGGTTCAGCGCCGTCATCGGTTCCTGGAAGATCATCGCGATACGGTTGCCGCGAAACGCCCGCAGCCGCTCCGCGGGCAGGTCGTTCAGGCTCTCGTCCCGGAACCCCACCGTTCCGCCGACGACCCGGCCAGCGGGCTTTGGCAGCAAGCCCATGATCGACAGGGCGGTCACGCTCTTGCCGCATCCCGACTCGCCAACCAGGCCGAGGGTTTCTCCCGGGTCGATCTCGAAGCTGACGCGGTCGACCACTGTGACTTCGCCATCCTCGGTGTCGAAGGCCGCCGAAAGGTCGCAGACCGAGAGAAGCGGCATCGGCGTCACCCCTTAGTGATACGCCGTGTTGACGACCGTCACCGGATCGAACGCCACTCCCTCGTCCATGGCGTCAAGGGTCCGCTCCTTCTCGTCGAGATCGAGCCACAACAAGCCCCCGTTCGAGTAGAGCCCGGCGGACATGCTTTGCGCGTTGAACAGCGTGCCCGTGGTGCGTGTGCCCAGCCAATCCGGCAGCTTCACCCATCGCCACGCCCCTTCGCGCGTGAACGGGACCTTGAAGGTCGGGATGACGACACCCGAGTCGTGCACCATCTGCGCCAAGCGTCGGGCCAGTGCCGTGCGTTCTTCGTAATCGGTCGACCCACGATAGGCCATGATCAACTCATCGACTTCCGGGTTCGCATGATTCGTGAGATTGTTGGTCTGGGTCTTTCCCGCATTGACCGAGTGGAAGTGCTCCCAGAACCCCGGGGCCAGTCCCGACGCGTTCCACGCCATGTACGCGATCTGGTGTTTCTTCTCGCGCATGGCTTTGAAGGAACTAGCCGAGTCGAGGAGTTGCAGCCCCAGGTCGACACCGGCCTTGCGGGCCTCCTCCTGCAGTATCACCAGCCGTTCCGTGTGATGCGGTTGACCGTAGGTGATTCGCAAGGACAGGCGCTGACCGTCCTTGACGCGAATGCCCTCGCCGTCGCGCTCGCTGAACCCCGCCTCGTCGAAGTAGGCGTTGGCCTTGTCGATGTCGAACGCGCGCGCTTCGATGCCGCGGTTGTCGTAGTCGCCGAAGCCCGCCTGGAACGCCTGTAGGCGCGCATAGTCGCCACGCAGCACGGTGTTGATCACGCGGTCGAAATTCAATGCGTGCGCAAGCCCGAAGCGGATGTGCTGATCAGCAAGCAGCGGGTCGGAGGAGTTGAGGTACATCCCCGCCGCCGTCGGAAGCTCGTTGTAGAACCAGTACTTGGCGATGTAGCCCTTGTCGTAAGGCTCGCCAACCGCCTTGTCGTGCCAGAACTGCGGGAGGACCAAGCTGAAGCTGTCGAGTTCACCCTTGAGGAAGTGCTGATAGGCGACATTCACGTCGCGGATCACGCGAAGGCGTACCTTGTCCGGGTTGAATCGATAGCGGTAGTACCGCGTGCCATCGCCCCACCAGTCGGGCTTGCGTGTCAGTTCGATGAACTTGCCCTTGTCGATCTTGCTGATCTGATAGGGACCCGTGTTCGGCTCGATCTCCCAGTTCGTCTCCTTCACCCAGTCCGCAGTCAGGCGCGGCTCGTGGAAGTGCCGCGGCACGGGTCCGAACGCGTAGAGGCTGTGCATCTCCCCGAGCGGCTTGCGGTCGGCCCCCTGTATGCCGAAGGTGAGATCGTCGTAGCGCTTCACGTCCCGTATGCGCTCCGTGTAGTAGTTGTTGTACCAGGGGGCGACGATCTCCTTCGAGCGCATGAACTGAACGGCATACACGTAATCGTCCGCGGTGACGGGGACGCCGTCCGACCAACGCGCGGCGGGATTCAACCGGTAGTACATGCTGCGGCCGTCCGCACCGAACGCCCAATGCGTGGCCAAGGACGGGATCGGTCGCCGTGTTTCCGGGTGATGGGTCACGGGGCTCAGTTGGTTGTAACGCAACACCCCGGCGAAGGCGCCGTTCGAATCCGGGCCGACCCGACGGATGGTCAGCGGGAACGACAGCATGAAGGTCCGGAACGTCCCGCCGCGCTTGGCGTCGGGCGAAGCGAATATCGGATCCTCCTCGTTGGTCTCCCAGACCAGGTCGGCTGGCAGTTGATCGGGCAGCCCGTCCCCTTCGCCGACCTCGACGGGTGGCAGCACCGCGGCGCGGCTTTGGGGTTCCTCGGGCGCGTCCGGTTCGGGGACACTCTCCCCTTCGCAGCCAGCCAAGGCGATCAACCCCGCCATGCCGATTGCCGTGGACCAAGTCGATGTGGTGCGCATGACGGCTCCTCGCCCTTATTCGTAGTACGTGAACTTCTTCGGGTCGAACGCTTCGCGAACGGCTTCCCCGACGTAGGTGACCATCAACAATACCAGCCCCATCGCTACGACGACGGAGGTGACGATCCACGGCGACTCGAGGTGCTGCGTGCCCTGGCGCAGCAACTCGCCCCAACTCGGCGTCGGCGGCGGTAGCCCGAAACCCAAATAATCGATCGCCGTCAACGCCGCGATGCCGCTCGCGATCGAGAACGGGATGAAGGTGACGATCACCGAGATGGTGTTCGGGATGATGTGGCTCGCGACCATGCGCTTGCTCGATGCACCGAGTGCGCGCGCCGCCAGCACGTATTCGCGCGACTTCTCCTTGTAGGTCGATGTGCGCATGTACCAGGTCATGGCGGTCCAGCCGAAGAACACCATCACCCCCATCAGCGTCCAGAACCCGGGCACGATGACGCTTGCCACAATCATGATCACGTAGAGGAACGGGACATTGTTCAGGATTTCGATCAGGCGTTGGAACAGGAGATCGAACGCACCGCCCCAGAACCCCATCGCGCAGCCCACGGCGATGCCGATGACGAAGTTGCATCCCAAAAGGATCGCCGCGAACGCGAACGCCAGTCGAAAGCCGTACACCAGGCGCGCGACCATGTCGCGGCCCGTGGAGTCCGTACCCAGGTAGTGACGGTCGGCGACGGACGGCGGATATGGCGGGTAAACGCCGCTCTTCAGGTCGTTTTCGAAGGCGTCGTACGGCACCGGCGGCATCAGTACCCAGTCGCCAACGCCGCCGGCCGAGAAGGCGCCCTTGAGCTCGCGGTAGTTCGTCTCGTAGTCGTAGTCGAGGCCGAACGTCCTGCCCGGAATGTAGTCGGCGTACGTCGGGAAGTACCATTCCCCCTGGTAGGAGACGATCAAGGCGCGGCTATTGACCAGGAGTTCGGCGCCGGCGGAGAGCAGCAACGCGGCTCCAAGGGCGACAGCCGACCAGTAGCCGCGCCGGATCGACTTGAACCGCTGCCACTGCTTGAGCGTCAGCGGGTTCAGCAGTGGTGCTTTGGCGGTCACTGCGACGTCTCGCCGCTACCGAACTTGACCCGGGGGTCGACCAGTGCCACGCAGATGTCGGACAGGATGTTGCCGATCATGAACAAGAGCGACGAGATGACCAGGATGCCCATGACCACCGGGTAGTCGCGTTCCACCAGCGACTCCCAACCGAGCAAACCGAAGCCGTCGATGTTGAAAATCTGCTCGATCAGGAACGAGCCGGTGAGAATCAAGGTGATGTTGCTACCGAACGAGGTCGCGATCGGAATGAGGCTGTTGCGGAAGGCGTGCATGAACACCGCCTGGCGAAACGCCATCCCCTTCGCGATGGCGGTGCGCACGTACTCCGCCGCGAGATTGTCCATGAGCGAGTTCTTCATCAGCATGGTGGTGACCGCGAAGCTGCCGGCGGTGTAGGCCATCAACGGCAACACCGCGTGGTGGGTTACGTCCCAGATTTTCTCGAGTGTGCCGAGATCGTCGAAGTCATCGCTGACGAACCCGCTCAAGGGGAACCAGCCAAGATTGCCGGCGAACGCCGTCAGCAGCGCGATCGCCACCACGTAGCCCGGGATCGCATAGCCGAAGAACACGACCGCCGAGGTCAGGTTGTCGAACGTCGTCTTGTGGCGAATCGCCTTGACGATCCCTAACGGAATGCAAACGCCGTACGTCAGGATGAGCGTCGTGATTCCGTAGAAGATGGAGATGGGGAAGCGGTCCTTGATGGTGTCCCAGACCGGTTCCGAGTAGCGCGTCGACGTGCCGAGGTCCAGTTGAACCACCTTGCTGAGCCATTCGAGATATCCCAGGACCACCGGCTTATCGAAGCCGTAGTAGGCCTTGAGCTCGTCGATCTGCTCGTCCGAGAGAGCACTGGCACCCCCGCCAAAACTGGTGGTCGCGGCACCAACGTCCGCGCCGGCCATCGCGGCTTCCTGCAGCATGCGCTCGATCGGTCCACCCGGTACCAGCCGCGTCACCGCGAACACCAGGATCGTCACGCCGATGAAGGTCGGCACGATGAGCATGAAGCGGCGGATGAAGTAGCTGGTCACAGCCCGGTCCAACTGCTCGCGGCAAGCCAAGCATTACCGCTTGCAAGGGGCCGGGGCAAGGGTCTTGGAGGCGCCTTCGAGACACGCGCCTCGCGCTGTCACTCCGTCCGCAAGGCGTCCATCGGCGTGATCCGCGCGGCGCTGCGGGTTGCAAGCCAGCTTGCGAGTGCCGCGACCGCCGTCACCAGGAGTACGGCGAGGGCGTACGCCGTCGGATTCGTAGGCGTTACCCCGAACACGAAGCTGCGCAATAGCATGGTCGCGGCAAGACTGGCCGGCAAGCCGATCGCCAAGCCGAGGGCGACGAGTCGGAGCGAGCGGGCGATCACCATGCCGCGGACACGTCCGGGGCTCGCGCCAAGCGCGATGCGCAAGCCGATCTCACTGGTCCGCCGAGCGACCAGGTAGGCGACGACGCCGTACAGGCCGAGCGCCGCGAGCCCGAGCGTGGCAACCGCCGCGGCGGATACGACCGCCAAAGTGAAGCCGAGGTGTTCCATGGAGCGGTCCACCAGCGCGGCCAAGGTCCAAACCTCTCCCACGACGACCGACGGATCGACCTCCCCGATCAGGCGACGAACGTCCGGCACGAGCGCACCCGGTTCCGGCAAGTCGCCGCGTACCACGAAGTCGATCCCGGAGAAGTACCACCCCGTATCGCCTGGAATCGGGGCCAGCGGGTAGTAGATCAGGTTCTGGGGCTCCTCCCGGACAGAGCCGCGGTACACGTCGCCCGCCACGCCGATCACGCGGTACCAGTAGGTCTTTCCCCCGTACGGTGAAACGCGTTTGCCGAGCGGATCCTCGCCGGGCCAGAAGCGCCGCGCGAAAGCTGCGGTGACCACGACAACGCCTTCGGACGGGCTGTCCAGGTCCGCGTCCGTGAAGCCTCTGCCCCGGATCATCGGAATGCCCGTGGCCTCGAAGTAACCCGGTGTCGCCACGGCCTGCGCCGCGCAGTAGGTCAAGCCCGCGTCTTCGACACGCTCGTGGACGGCGGGATCGTCGAATCCCTGTTGGGTGCATCCATGCCCCGTGAACCTGGCGAAGGGCACGGCGGTCGCGGCACCCACCGCCGCGACCCCTGGCAGGGCGTCGATCCGCCGGGTGACTTCCTTGACGAACGGCCACCACCCGGACATGTCCGGACGATCGTGGAAGGTCTTGATCGTCACCGCGCCGGCAGCCTCGATCCCCGTATCCATGCGGTACTGGTTACGGAAGCTCTCGATGATCAGCACCGCAGCCACAACGAGAACCAACGAAACGGAAACCTGCGCCACGATCATCGCGCTGCGCAGGCGTTGGCTCTCCTGGACCGCGCCGCGCAGACTTCGGCCGGCACCGGCCAAGCCGGGGCCCACCACACGCAACGCGCAATAGCCGGCCAAGGCCAAGGCGACGACAAGCGCAAGGCCGAGGACAACGACGAATACGCCACCGTCGAACGACACCTGGTCCATTCGCGGGATCTGCCAGGACTTGAGCGTCGTCCACGCCACGGCCCAATGACCGGCGAGGAGGCCCAACGCGCCCCCGGCCAGCGCAACCGTGACGCTGAGCGCGGCGAACAGGCGGAAGATCGCGAGACGCCTCGCGCCGAGAGCGAGCCGGACATCCATTTCTCCGCGGCGCGCTTCCGCACGGACCAGGAACAGGCTCGCGACATTGACAACCGCGGCCAGCAAGAGCAGGACGACACAACCGTGGATCAACCACAGGTTGCGTGCGACCGGACCCACGACGAACGACCGGAGATCGTACGCTCGTGTTCGGAAACCGTAGTTCTCGAAGAGCGCCTCCGAGTAGAGGTCGGGGTAGCTGTCCGCGAGTCCTCGCGTCAGTCCGTCGAGTTCGGCTTGCGCCTCACCGAGCGAGACGCCGGGAGCAAGCTTGGCGAGCAGACTCCACGAGTGTCCACCGCTCGGCGTCGGGTCCAGTCGCACCGGCAGCCAAACGTCCGCCCGGTCGGCGTCGGCACCGCGCATGCCCGGCAGCCCCGCATCCGGCGCCAACACGCCGACGATCTCGTAAGGGGCGTCGGGTGAACCCAGGACACCGGCATACTGGCTTACCCGAAAGGTCCTGCCGACGACCTCGGGATCGCCGCCGAAGCGACGCTGCCAATACCCGTGCGAGATCAACGCGACGTTGGCAGCTTCGGGTGCGTTGTCCGCCGCAAGCAGGGACCTGCCAAGTACCGCCCGGGTGCCGATCAACGCCTGCACGTCCGCACTGGCTATGGCGGCCATCACCCGATCGGCACCAGTCGGCGTGTCGACGTTCATTCCCACCGTGCCGTAGAGACCGATTCCCGCCAACGTCCGGGCGTTGTCGCGGAACTGGTAGTACTGGGCGAACGAGGCCTGCCACTCGGCCCCGTCGCCCACCCCGGGCACCTCGCTGCGCAGGACCACCAGCCGCTCGGCGTCCGGATAGCCCAACGGGTCGAGGACGATGTCCCTGACCAGCGTATAGGCGGCGGCGCCCGCGCCTAGGCCCACGCCCAGTGTCAGCACCGCCGTGGCGGTAAACGCCGGCGTCCGTGCCAAGCTCTGCAGCGCTTGGCGCAACTCCAAAAGCCAACGAGATGTCGCGACACTCACGCCTTCTCCTCCATCGCAAGACACCCGCCTTCCGATCCGCGGGTTTCGTTTTCGAACATGCGAACGGCGTGCCATCCTAGCGACCGGACCGGGCGGATGGGTGTGCGGGTGTTAGGATCGCCGGTCCAATTCGAGGCAGGGGGATGAAACCGTGTCGAGCGACGAGACCGGACCCGGAATCCTCAGCACCGACGGCGTCGGCCTCAACTCCATCGCCAAGACCACGCTGATCGACACGCGATACGCCATGGCCTACGCGGCCGCCGTCAACGACGCCAACCCCGCGTACTTCGACGACCTCGCCCCCGGCGGCGTCACCGTCCACCCCGGCATCGCCTTCGCCCTGCAGTGGCCCAGCCGCTTCCGGCCCGACCAGGAGCCGAACCCCCGCGCCGCGCCCTACGGCGTGCACGCCTCCACCGACTTGACGATTCACCGGCCATTCCGGACCAGCGAGGCGGTCACCACGCAGGGCAAAACCATCCAGATGCGCCAGATCGGACCCGGCGTGTACAACGTGGACCGCTATCGCATGACCGCCAGCAACGGCGAGTTGATCGCGGAGCTCTACTACAACGGCATCACACGCGGCGCGACCTTGGACGGACCCGCTGCCGTCCTCGACGAGGAACCGGCGTGGCCAGAGGTGTCCGCGCCCGCTGAGGCCCCGCTCTGGCGCGAGGAGGTCCCGGTCGCCTTGCATGCCGCGCAGCAGTACACGGAATGCGCGCAGATCTACAACCCGATCCACACCGAGCCCAGCGTCGCTTCAGCCGCCGGCTTGCCCGGCATCATCCTGCACGGCAGCGCAACCAAGGCCATGTCCTTGAGCGTAGTGATCAACCGCTGCTTCGGCGGCGACGCCACGCGCATCACCCGGCTCTGCGGCCAACTGCGCGCCATGGTGCTGATGGACACGACCATCGCCGTCGAGGTGCTCGCCGAGGAGACCACAGGCTCGAAGAAGAAGGTGTTGTTCAGAACCGTGACCGAGGACGGCCAAAGCGCGATCCGCAACGGGGTTGTGTGCGGGAGGGCCTGATCCGCCGGTCGCCAAGGCCACGCTCAGCCATTCAACACGCGAGCCGGGTTGGCTCGCACAACCCTGAGCGTGGGTACACCGGCTGCGACCGCGACGACGGCGGCGTACAACGCGAATACGGCAGCGAAAACCGGCACGACTTCGATGTCCTGGCCACCCACCGCGCGCATGAGGGGAGAACCGACCCCGGCGAACACGAAGCCGATGACCGTGCCCGGCACGACCAGTAGGCCGACCCGGCGTACCACCAGCCACAGCAGACGCTCGGACCGCGCACCCAGCGCCAGACGTACGGCGTACTCGCCCCGCCGCTGCCGCACCTCGAAGGCGACCAGTCCGTAGATTCCGATCGCGACGACGACCAGGCAGCCGCTGCCGCCGAGGATCGCCAGTACGCCCAACGTCTCCGTTATACGCCCGAGGTAGTCGTTGAACTGACGCATGGACTCGGTGAACGAATAGGCGACCGTCGCCACCCCCGGAGCCGTATCGCGGACGATCCGCTCGACCTGGGCGTCGATCCCCGTCAACCCCGCCGTTCGCGCGGTGAGCTGGAACGTCCGGGCATCCGTTGCGGCAACCGGGAGCAGCACGTGCTCCACCGGGTTCCGGCGGCGGTCTTCGGTCACGGCCAGGTTCGACACGACGCCGCTTTGCGGAATGCCCGTTCTCGGCCGCCGCCCTGATCCAACCGGAAGCGGCGGCCAACGCTTGCCTGGTCCGGCAATCGTGCGCGGACGAATTCCTCGGTCACGATGGCAACGTCGGCCGAGCCGGCGTCCGATCCCGTGTCGCGGGCGTCGAACGGACGCCCTTCGACTAGGTTGATCGCAAAGGTGTCGATGAATCCGGGGGTGATGTAGAGGATGGGCACGCCCCGGTCGTCGCCGAACGGTTCGTCGCCAAAGGCGACGCGGCGCAGACCGAAGCTACGGGCCCGGGAGGCAAGCCAATCACCCATGCTGACGGTCGCGGATTGCACACCCGGGAACGCACGGACTCGCTCCAACATTCTCTCGAGCACCTCAACACGTGATCCGTTTGCGACGATCGCATCGTCCTCGAAGGCAATCTGCGCCGCGACGACGCGTTCGCCCGAGAACTCCGCCGTCAAGTCGATCTCCCAGGGCTTCTGCACGAGGATGGTCGCGAGCCCGACGGCCGCCACCACCACGGCAACGGCGAACGCCATCTGCGCATTGACCAGAACCCAGGAAACCGGCGTCCGGCGCGAGCCATGGATGGCCTGGGCCTGTTCCGCCAAGGTGCGCCCAGCGTCCGTCCTGACCGCCCGCCACGCCGGCAAGGCGCCGCAAAGCACGGCAACGACGAGGCTCAGGGCACCGGCGAATGCGACGGAAGCCACGTCAAGCTCCAGCCGCGTCCAGAAGTAGGTGAGATTGTCGGCCAACGTGGTCGTCAGGAACAGCAATCCCACATGGGCGACAGCGGCGCCAAGGATTCCGCCGAGGCCGCCGATCAGCAACGCCTCGACCAGGGTCTGCAACGCGATTTGCGCCGGCCTTGCGCCCAAGGCCTGGTGCAATGCCAGCGTTCGCGTCCGGGCCAGGTTGCGTTCCAGCAACAGGGCGCTGACGTTGGAGCACGACAGCAACACCAGCCCCAGCACGACCAATAGCAGCGCGATACCGATCGCGTGCTCGGCCCGGTCGCCCCGTTCTTCCGTGAACCCGATCAGGCGCGCGGTCGCGGTCGCCGGGACGCCCTCCCGGTCGGTGCGCGCGGCCTGCATAAGCTCGGTGAACTCTTGGCTCGCCGCCATCCGCGAGACGCCGTGCTTCAAGCGGCTGACGACCTCGCCGTTGGCCAGCCGGGGCGAGTCCGCCGCGACGACCTGCCAGATGTCCTGCTTACGGGGGAACCGGAAGCCGCTCGGCATTACGCCGACAACGATGGCGACCTCATTGTCGAGGCGGACCGCCCGGCCGAGTACCGCGGGGTCGCCCTCGAAGGTCGTCGCCCACAGGTCCTCGCCGATGGCAATCGTGGTGCCGTCGGCTTCCGCCGGCCATCGGCCGAGCATCGGCTCGACGCCGAGGAGGGGAAACATGTCGGCCGTCGTGTGCGCTACCCGCGCCGGGAAGTCACCCCGCCTCGTGCCGACTCTGCGTTCGCTTACAGCGACCGCTGCGATGCTCTCGAACGACCCTGCATGCATCCGCCATGCATGAAAGTCGTCGATCGTGACATGCGCGTGGCCGCGGATCGGGTCCACCACGACCACACGCAGGACGTGCTCGCCGTTCGGCACGGGCAGCGGCGCCGTGAGGCCCTGCACGAGCGAGAACAGCAGGGTGGCGCTTCCCAATCCCAGCGCCAATGCCACCGCACCGTAGAGGTACGAGGCGGGCGACTTGATGAAGTGCCGAAGCGCGAGTCGCCAGGACAGGGCGAACTGAAAGGGTGCCATCCGATCGGTCCGTGTCCGGACCACCGGTGCTGCCTAACCGCTCTCCTCGTCCACGATCCGCCCGTCGAAGAGATGCACCGTGCGCTCCGCGAGGTCGGCATAACGGGGGTCGTGGGTCACCATGCAGACGGTCGCGCCGTCGTCGTGAAGTTCGCCCAAGAGGTCCATGACCGCTTTGCCGTTGGTCGAGTCCAGGTTCCCGGTCGGCTCGTCGGCCAGCAGGATCAGCGGCTCGCCGACGATGGCGCGGGCGACGGCGACACGCTGCTGCTGGCCACCCGAAAGCTGCGCCGGGAAGTGCTTCTCGCGATGCACCATGCCGACCCGCTCCAAGGCCGCCTGCACGCGGGTCTTGCGTTCGGAACCGCGCATGTCGCGGTAGACCAGGGGCAACTCGACGTTCTCGTAGACCGTCAAGTCGCCGATCAGGTTGAAGGCCTGGAAGATGAAACCGATGGCTTCGTTCCGGATGCGTGCCCGGTCGCCGACGGACAGCCCCTGCACCGGTTCGCCGTCCAGTTGGTATTCACCGGCGGTGGCGGTGTCGAGCAGGCCGATGATCGACAGCAGCGTCGACTTGCCGCAGCCCGAAGGTCCCGCGATCGAGACGAACTCGCCGCGGTCGATGTCGAGATGCACACCGCTCAGCGCGTGGGTCTCCAACTCCTCCGTGTAGAACACCTTGCCGAGATCGCTCAGTTGGATCAGCGGCTGTACACCCTCTGCCATTTCGTCTCCCTTAGTTGCCTAGCCTAGCCGCCTACCGGCCAACGACGCGCACGCGCGCATCGTCCTGCCACTGGGTCATGTCCGACAGCACCACCTCGTCCCCCACGGTCAGACCGCGCACCACCTCGACTTCATTCACGGAGATGCGGCCGAGTTCCACCTGCACGCGTTCCGCGACGTCCCCCGTCAAGCGATAGATGCCGACGGTGGCGTGGGCGGTCGCCTGGGCTGGACGGCCCATCTTGGTCACATCCGCGGTCCGGTCGAGCACCACCGTACCGTCAACGCTCATGTCGGGCCGGACGCTCCTCGGCAGCTCCGAGGGCAACGCGACGTCGATGGTCACCGTCCCGGCTCGCACGGTGGGATCGATCCGGCTGACCTCACCGTCGATGACGTCGCCGCGCGTGTCCACGATCGCTTGCTGGCCGACGACGATGTCCTCGGCCTGGCTCTGCGGAATGCGGATCTCCGCCTTGAGCCGACCCGGTTCGACCACGCGTCCGAGAGTGTCCCCGGCACGCACCCACTGTCCCGCTTCCATCGGCAACTCGGCGAGCACGCCCGCGACGCCAGCGGTCACGTCCAGCGATGCCACGCGATCCTCGTTGAAGCGGACGATGGCACGGAGCCGGTCCGCTTGTTCCTTGAGCGCGGCGATCTGCTCGGTCGAGGAATTGCCGAGCACCTCGTAGCGCCGCGACTCGATCCTCAATCGGTTCGCCAATTCCTCAACGATCTGCTTGCCGCGCGCCAAGTCGAATTCCGCGACCAGGCCCGGCGTCTTCTCGATGAGTTCCTGGTTGATCTCGTCGCGGTGCTTGGCCTCCAAATACTGTGTGCGGACATTCGCGATCAGCGCTTGCTGTGCCAAGCGATCCGATTCCACCTGCGATCGCAGCGTCACCAGTGCGGCTTCGGCATCGGACAACTGCTGTTGGGCATTGAGCAGTTGCACCGTCAGTTCCGGGTTCTCCAGCCGCAAGAGCGGCGTATCGGCCGTCACCTCGGCGCCCGGAAGCGCAAGTATCTCTTCGACCCGTCCGGAGGTGTCCGCGGTGATCCAACGGCGCTGCATCGGTGCCAGCGTGCCCGGTCCGCGCACCTGGCGAACGAACTCGCCCCGTTCCACCGTGCCGATCCACAGCGTGTCCGCGCGAACCGTGGGGACGGCGGGCTCGAGGTTCGCCAGGACGACGGTCACGGCCACGGCGAGCAGCACCGCCCCCGTGATCACCACGATGCGCTTGTTGCGCTGCGACCAGCGCCGGGGACCGCGCGGCATGTCCATGCCGCTGCCGACCTCGCGATCGTCCCCCGGAAGTTCACGGAGATTGGCGTCGCGTGAGCGGATCGGTGTCGCCGGGACAGCGCGTCTTTCGTTCATGCCCGTGTTAAGCGAATCCCGTGCCAAGACGGGAGCACGCGGATTGCGCCGGTGTGTTCGGCGCGGTAGGCCGCGCGGATGTCCGGTTGCAGCCATGCGCCGTCCGGGTTGGGACGGTTAGCATCCGCATCAACGACCAATCGAGACTTTGCTTCCGCTATGAGAACGGCAATGCATACGACGCGGAAATCGTCGACTACCCCTGACGGGGACCCAACAAGGCTGGATCCCATCCATCCTGGGGAGGTCCTCAAACAGGACTTCATGGTGCCGCTGGGGCTTTCGGACTCCGCACTCGCGAGGGCAATCGGCGTCACCCCGGCCCGCATCAACGAAATCGCGCGTGGCCGCCGGGGCATCACCGCCGAGACGGCACTTCGTCTTGCGCGCTACTTCCGCACCGACCCCAATAGCTGGATGAACCTGCAGGACCATTACGAACTCGCGTTGGCGGAGAGAACCGTGGCGGACGCGCACCAATCCATCCAGCCCCGCGAGGTCGCTTAAGTCGCGCCAGACCGCAGCCCATCCAGGTTCTTAGGTGAGCATCAAGCCACCGGCAAAGACAGCCGGGCCCGCGCACCTTTACTGCCCTCGCGGTTCTTGAGCGTGAGCGAGCCGCCATGGTTCTCGGCGATGTGCTGGCTCAGCACGAGACCGATGCCCGAGCCATCGGGCTTGGTCGTATAGAACGGCACGAACAGGTTGCCGCCGTCCGCGAGTCCGGGGCCCTCGTCGTCGACGGTCACGACGACGTTGCGTCCCTCGCGACGCCAATAGGCCTCGACACCGCCGCCTGTCTGCAACGTCGCGTCGACGGCGTTCGCCACCAGGTTGATGAGCGCCTGGTCGAGCTGATCGCGATCGGCCGGGACGCGTATGGACTCGCCGTCCCGCACGGTCACTTGCAGGCGCGTCTCCAAGCCCGCGACATGCCGGACCCAGGCCTCCACGTCGACGTCGGCCCGACTCGGCGGTGGCAGCCGGGCGAGCCGTGCATAGGAGGCGAGGAAGCGACGCAGCGACTCCGCCCGAGTCGCGACGATCGCCAACCCGTTCTGCGCATCCTGAGCCCAGTCCGTCGTGCCGGCCCTGTTGAGCAGGTCCTGCACGCTGGCCGTGATCGACTTGATCGGTGCCAGCGAGTTGTTGATCTCGTGGCTGAGCACGCGTACAAGCCGTCGCCACGCTTGGCGCTCCTCGTCCCGCAACGTGCGTTCGAGGTCTGTCATCACCACCAGCGTCAAGCGTTCTCCCTGTTGACGGATCACGCTCCGGCGCACCTGCCAGTGCCGCGGGCCGGTCGGCTCGCTGCGGGCCATCGTGCGGGGCGCGGCGCTCTCCAGCGCTTCATTGATGCCAAGCTCGGTCGCCGTTCTGCCGAGGAGCCGAGCTTCCGTGTCGCCCAGCAGGCGCTCCGCGGCACGGTTCACCACCCGCAACGCGTGGCCTTGGTCGAAGGCCATCACCGCCACGTCGATCTCGGCCAGTACGCGCTGCAGGACGTTCTGGGCCTCGACGGCGCCTAGGCGTTGCTCACGAAACTGCTCCTCCAGCGCATTGATCTCCATGAACACGAGCGCCAGCGGGTCGCTCGCACCGGCGTGTCGGGCGCGGATCGAGTAGTCGCCAGCGCGCAGAGCCGCGAGCATGCTCGACACGGTGCGCAGGGGGCGGTGGATCTGCGCTCGCAGGAAGAAGGCCCCGGCGAACCAAGCCAGGAGCAAGGCGGCGCTCAACGCCCAGCGCAGGGTCTCGGAATGGGCTCCGGTCCAAAGCAATGCCAGGGCCGCCACCGTGCCGGGTAAGCCAACCGCCAACAGCAAGACCAGCGGCCGCAGCCTGGACGCGTTCATTTCAGACCGTGGCGCTCGACTTTCCGATACAACGCCGCCCGGCTGACGCCCAGATCCTGCGCTGCGTGCGTCACGTTGCCGGCGTGGCGGTCGAGAGCCTTCAGCACCAGCACGCGCTCGGCCTCGTTGAGCGTCATCGCGGTAAGGTTCGGCTCGCCGCTTGGGGCGCGAAGCCCGAGGTCCTGAGCGGACACCACGGCGCCGCGGGCGACCAAGACGGCGCGCTCCACGGCGTGCTGCAGTTCGCGGACGTTGCCGGGCCACGCATGTCGAGCAACCACCTCCAAGGCTTCGTCGCTGAACCCGTCCAACGGCTTGTCGTAATGAGCGGCCTCCCGGGTGACGAACCGGTTGGCGAGTTCGCGAATGTCCTCCGGACGCTCACGGAGTGGCGGCAGGTGGATTTCCACCGTGTTCAGGCGATATAGCAGGTCTTCGCGGAACTGCCGCTCGGCCACCGCCTGCGCGATGTCCGCGTTGGTCGCGGAGATGACCCGGACGTCCACCTTGCGGATCTTCGTGGAACCGACACGTTGGATCTCGCGGTTCTCGAGGGCGCGCAGGAGTTTGCCCTGCTGCGCGAAAGGGAGGTTGGCGATCTCGTCTAAGAACAACGTGCCTTCATGGGCTAGCTCGAAGCAGCCCGCCCGGTCGGTCTTGGCGTCCGTGAACGCACCCCGCACATGGCCGAAGAGTTCGCTTTCGAACACGCCCTCGCTGAAACCACCCGCATTCACCGTCACCAACGCCTGGCCTGCGCGGCGCGACACCGCGTGCAGACGTCGCGCGACGACTTCCTTGCCGGTGCCGTGTTCGCCGGTGATCAGCACGTTGGCATCCGACGGCCCGACGCTCGCGATCAACTCCAGCACCGGCCGCATAGCCGGCGAGGTCGCGACGAAGTCGTCATCCGCGACGAGTTCCTCGCGTCGGTTGGCGGCCGCTAGCCGCTGGCCTCGCCGCCTCGCGCGACCCAGTTCGATCTGCGTCTTCAAAGTCGCCACGAGCCGCTGGTTGTCCCAGGGCTTCTCGATGTAGTCGCCCGCGCCGCGGCGCATGGCTTCCACGGCGCCCTCGACGCTGCCCCAGGCGGTCATCGTCACGATGGGCAAGGTGGCGTCGATCTCGCGCAACGAGCGCAGGAGGTCCATGCCTTCCGTCCCCGACGTCGTGTCCCGCGTGTAGTTGAGATCCATCAGCACGCAGTCCCATTCGCGACCGACAACGGCTGCCAGCACGGATCTTGGCGAATCGGCCGCCTTGACCGCGAATCCCGCGCTCTTCAGCAGCAGGCGCAGTGCGTCAACGATGTCAGCCTGATCGTCCGCGACCAGAATGCGATCGGCCAACGGGATCTCCTTGAAGTGTGTCCTTACGAGTGTAGTGCCGGACGGTCCCTCGCGGAGAGGCTCATTCCACCCGCAACGCGTCCATCGGAGTGATCCGGGAAGCGCGGCCAGCCGCCACCCACCCCGCAAGCCCGGCCGCCAGGGTCAACACGACCACGCAGGCCGCGTAGACCGCCGGAGAAGTCGGTGTGACCCCGAACAGCAGGCCGCGGAGCACACCGGCGAGGCTCAGGCTCACCGCCAAGCCGACGGCGAGGCCGACAGCGACGAGCTTCAGCGAAGCCGTCACCATCATCCGCCGCACGCCGCTAGGCATCGCTCCGAGGGCCATGCGCAACCCGATCTCGTGGGTGCGCCTCGCGACCAGGTAGCTGACTATGCCGTACAGACCGACCACGGCTAGCATGAGCGCGGCAGCCGCCGCAAAGCCGAGCAGCGCGGCCATGAAACGATCTTGGCTCGTCGACCTCTCGACGAGTGCCGACAGCGGCTCGGCGTCCGTCATGGCGATGTCCGGATCCAGCGTCGCGATCGTGCGGCGCAGCGTTGGGACCAGGGATTCCGGTTCGCGCAGTTCCGTTCGCACCACAAGCGCCACGGGGAGCGGATCCCAACCCGCCTCCTCTGGAATCCCGGACAGCGGGTAGTAGACATGCGGGGTCGGCAGGTCCGCCACCGACCTGGCATGGATGTCGCCCACCACACCGACGATCGTGAACCAGTCCCAGCCATAGGACGATAGCCGCTTGCCTACCGCACTCTGGCCCGGGAAGAACTTGTCGGCAAACGAGCGGCTCACCACAGCGCCGCGCGCGGAAAAGTCGTCGAAGTCGGCCATCGCAAATGTGCGGCCCTGCAGCACGGGTATGCCGGTTGCGGCGAAATAACCCGGCGTGACGAAGTCCTGCACGCCACAGAACGACTTGTCCGACGCATTGAGACGAGCGACCACCGCCGGATCCTCGAATTGCTGGGCCACGCAGCCGAAGGCGCCCCGCTCGAACGGTAAGGTTCCCGCCGCGCCAACCACGCTGACCCCCGGCAAGGCCGCAACCGTTTCCTGCATTTCCTTCAGGAGCGGCCACCAGCCGTCGCCAACGTCGTCATCCGGGACGAGATTGGCCTTCAACACGCCATCCGGATCGATGCCCGGATCGGCAACCACGAGGTTGCGGAAGCTCGACAGCAACAGGCCCGCCCCGACCAGCAGCACGAACGCCAAGGCGACCTGCGCCACGATCAAGAGCGACCGCGCGCGTTGGCGCGTTCGGCTCGATGTCGCGCCTCGACCGGCGTCCGTCAGGTGCGCCGCCACGTCGCGCAATCGCCACACGCCTGTCGCCACCATGGACATTACCAGCAGCAACGCGACCCCCGCCGCCGACCCCAGGATGCCGCTGTCGACCCCAACGTCGTCCGCGCCGGGCACGTCGATTGGGTCCACGACCTCCTAGGTCTCCGCGAGCCACCAGGCAAGCCCTGAGCCGACCAGCCACGCCGCACCAACGATCAACGTGCTCGTCCAAGCAAGCTGCCGCACAACGGCGCCGCGGGCCCCACCAATCGCGGTGCGCACGGCCATCTCCGGCCGCTGCGTCTCGACGCGGGCGAGGAACAGGTTGGCGATGGCGACCCATGCCACGACGAGCAGCAGAACGATGGCACCTTGGGCGATCCACAACGGCGCGGACGCTTTGCCCACTAGGTAGTCCTTGAGAGGGTTCCAGCGGCTGCGGAACCCGAACTGTTCCATGAAGTCGATCTCGCCGCCTTCCACTTCGAAAGTCCCGTAGACGTCCGGATAGACATCCGCGAACTGGTCGGTCATGCCGTCCGCCTCGGCCTGCGCCGCTTCCGCCGCCACGCCAGGCTTGAGTTTCGCGACCAGGAACAGGTCGTGCTGGTTGTAGTGCGGGCCGGCCGGATCCAACTGGTTCGGCCACCAAGCATCCGGCGTGTCGAACCACTCGCTGCCCGTCGCTGCGACGACGCCGACGACTTCGACGAGGCGTGACTCCGAGCCGAGTTGCGCGCTGAGCGCCTTCCCCACGACATCCGGATCGGCGCCCAACTGTGTGCGCCAAAAGCCCTCGCTCAGAACAGCCGTGATCGGCGCACCCGGCTGATCGTCGGCGTCGGTCAACATGCGACCGAGGATGGCGTGTGCACCAATCATGCGCTTCACGCTCGCCGAGGCCAGCATGACCCCGAGGCGCATCTCGATACCACCGATCGAGACATCAACCGGAACCATTCCTCGCATCACGCCGATTTCCTCAAGCGCTTCGGCGTTGTCACGGAAATGGAAGAACTGGGTGGTCGAGGCACCCCATACGTCGTCCGTCCCGGAACCGGGCACCTCGCTCAGCAGCACCATCAGCCGGTCCGCGTCCGGGAACGGCAGAGGGTCGATCACCACGTGTTTGAGCGCCGCATAGATCGCCGTCGCGAGCCCAAGGCCAGCCCCGAGCGTGAGCACGGCCACGGCCGTGAATCCCGGCGAGCGAGCGAGGCTGCGGACAGCCTGGCGGAGGTCTATGAGAGATGCCTGTGCCATCACGTGTTCCTCGGTCGTCAGCTTAGACCTGCACATGCCAATGCCGTGCCACGGCGCTGACTCCCTGTCCGGGGGCATGAGTCCATCTCGACTGACGCATCTGGCGCCGGGCCGGTGTTCGCAAGCGAACTGCGGGCGTTCGCTTTTGACCATGCGATTGACCGTGCCGCCGATCCGGGGCTCGCGGACTCGAGAACCTGCCCGACCGCGATTCGCGTTCCGTGCGGCTACGGCGCGTCGGCTCGCTCGACGAGCATGGTCGCGAGTTCCACGACCCCGATCGCTTCGATGCCTCGTGCCATCGGGAACCGCTCGTCCCTCGCGTACACCACGAACGCCCTCGCCGGCGTCAGATCGGCGCACGCCGTGTGGAAGCCGCGGGTGGCTTTCGGGGCGAGGGATCGCTTGATCTCGACGGCCCAAGTCTCGTTGGAGGCGAACTCGATGACCAGGTCGATTTCGGCACCGCCGCTCGTTCGATAGAACCACGCCGTGGCCGGCCACGGAGTCGCGCTGACCAGCGTCTCGATCACGAAACCCTCCCAGCTTTGGCCGACCACAGGATGGCCGGCCAACGCCTGCACCGTGGGGATGCCCAGCAGTGCGTGAACCAGGCCGCTGTCGCGCACATAGATCTTCGGCGACTTCACCAGACGCTTGCCGACGTTGGCGACGTGAGGCGACAGGCGCCGGACCAGTAGCAGGTCGACCAGGAGATCGACATAGCGGGTCACGGACTGCGGACTGACGTCGAGCGCATGGGCCAAGGCGGATGCATTGAGCAACTGGCCTTGCCGGTGCGCCAGCATGGTCCAGAGTCGCTCCAAGGCGGTCGCGGGGATGCGGGGGCCGAACGCCGCCACGTCGCGTTCAAGGTAAGTGCGGATGAAGTCGCGGCGCCACGCCAGGCTTGCGGCGTCGTCGGGCGCGAGGTAGCTCATCGGGAATCCGCCGCGTAGCCAGAGGCGCTCGCGCGCCGCTCGATCCGCTTCCACTTCCAAAGGCGTGAACGGCGTCAGGTCGAGATAGCTGATTCGACCCGCGAGAGACTCGCCAGTCTGTTGCAACATGTCGATCGACGCCGAGCCGAGAACGAGGAACCTCCCGACGCCTTTACCACGGCGACGGCCTTCGTCGATCACGCCGCGCAGCGTCTGGAATAGCTCCGGTGTACGATGGATCTCGTCCAGGATGACGAGCCGGTCATCGACACTGTCGAGGTACAGCACGGGCTCGGCAAGGCGGTTGCGGTCGTCAGTATCCTCGAGGTTGAGGTAGACCGCTTCGCGCTGCCCGGCGACATCGAGCGCCAACGTCGTCTTGCCGCATTGACGCGGACCGGTGATGGCGACCGCTGGCTGCACCGCGAGCGCGGCCAAAAGGTCGGGTTGGGCGTTGCGAGGGACCATATCCTTGCATATTGACCACCGGGTGGACAAATTACAAGGATAAAACCGCCGCGTGCCCAAACATCCCGAAGCAGGACTCCGTGTCAAGCCCCGATGCAGGCGGGATGTCCGCACGCTTACCCGCAGGAACTCGCGAGCACTTGGCCACGATGCCGTGACTTACGGCGGCGCCACGCTTCTTCTAGGAGAGACCTACAGGGACGCCCGAATCAGGCGTCGCAATCGGACTGTGGCCGTGCGAATCCGGGCGGCTGCCGTCGATTGTCGCGGAAGACGTCCCTAGAATCGCCGCGGCTCATTCCTTCTGACGCGACATGAACACGACACCCGACCATGATCCCGCATGCCCGTTCTGCCGGAACCTCTCGGGCACGAATCCGCGATGCGCATTCGTCAGCCAATCGGACGGCGTCAGTTCCTTCGTCAATCCACGACAGTACCGCCCCGGGGCGACGCTGGTGATTCCGGACAGGCACGTGGCCACCATCTTCGACATGACGGCCGAGGAGTGGGGCGCCGTCACCGTCCACGCGCAACGGATCGCAGTGGCGGCGTGCTCGGCATTCGGCGCACCAGGTGTGAACATCTTCCAGAACAACGGCTCGAACGCCGGACAGACCGTCTCCCACGTGCATGTCCACGTCGTGCCGCGACCCGAGGGGGACGAGGGATCCGCGATCTTCGGCGAGGCTCACTTCGGCAAGGCGCCCGTCGCCGAGCGCCTTGCCGTTGCAGCACGAATCCGCAAGCACTTGGCCGCCGCGCCGTGACTTAAAGCGCCTGGTTCTCCATCTGCGGCCATTGGGCGGGAAACAGCACGGGCAGCAGGGCGGCGGCATCGCCGCGGACTTCGATGCCGTTCACGGCGACCACTTCCTTCGCCTCCTCGGCGCCGAGCAGAAGCTGCGCGACCGCCTGGCCGCCGCTGATGGCATGGCTGCCGACCGCCCCGTCGCGCACGTCCACCCTGTCGTCCTGAACCGCCAAGGTGACGGCCTCGGCGCCATCGTCCTGTTCGAGGCAGATGGACAGCGACCCGCGCCAACCGGCCAACGGGGAAGCCAGAAGCCGTTCGTGGAGCATCGGTGCCAGCTTGGTTGCCGTGGCCTTGAGGTTGACGATCCTCGCCACGTACCAGCGTGCTTTACCGGACCTGTGACCCGTGGACAGGCGGGTTGAGCCCATCTGCCGCAGTTGCACCCCGACCGCGCTCTTGTAGTGGAGTCGGTCGAAGTACAGTTCCGTACAGTTCTCGGCCTCGGCAACGGAGCGCAGAACCGCGAGGGCCGTGGCCGCGTCGCCGGCGACCTCATCCACCCAGAAATACTCGCCGGGTCCGGGGTTGCCGCTGACATAGCCAGCCGTCAAACCGTCTGCTCCGCGCCACAAGTACGTCGAGAACTCCCCGGGGTGCTTATTGCGCCGATAGGTCGGACGGCGGACGGTACCGGTCAGCCCGCGGGTCGCGCCGTTGTACACCGCGGCCAAGTCGTCGGCATGGACCGACTCGACGCGCTCGATTTCCGGCACGCCGCTCGCCGGCAGGTCGGCCACGAGAACCTGCCACTGCAGGGCTCGCCAGCCGAGCGCGAAACCGTGGCGCAACCAGAACGCCTCGTCATCGAATGTCACGGCCATGTCGTAGCCCTCTTCGCGTAGGGATCCGAGGGCTTCGCCGGCGATCCGGTCGAGCATGTCATCACGCGAACCGGCCAGGTCTGCGCTCTGAACGTCGCCGTTGATACCCGCGACGCGCACCTCGGCACTGCCGATCTGCATCGCCATGTCGTAGACGTTCAGCGCCGCCACCAGGTTCTCTACTCCCGCTTCGCGCTCGAAGGCGATCCGCGACACGCGCCAGTCGACGTGGCTGTCGGCGAGACGTCCGGCTCGCCACTCGTGGCGACTCGGGTGGTCTTCGGCCTCGAACAGCCGGTACACCGCGGCGGCGTCCTTATGCGGATCCGGGGCTACCAGCCGCAGCACCCGTTCGCTGAAGTCGCTGTCCCGGGAGGGCCTGTGTTCTTCCAAGAACTCCTTGGTCATTCTTGCCATGCTCCTTCTCAGTTTCGGTTTGGCGTCATGCAAGCGCTTCTTGACGGTGGTGAGGGGCACCTCGAGGAACGTGGCCACTTCGCGGCCCGACTGCTCGCCGATGTAGTAGAGCGAGACGACGTCTCGTTGCTTCGTCGGCAGCGACGCGATGGCGCGACCCACGAGTTCCTCGACTTCGTCCTGCTCGATCGCATCGAGGGGCGTCGGGGCGTCGGCGAGAAAGCGCTCGTCGTCCGCTTCCAGGGGCTCCGCGTCGCGACGGCGACGGCTGATGCGGTCGCAGTGCTTGGAGACTACGGTCCGCAACCAGGGCACCAACGCGCCGGGCTGTCGCAACGAGGCGAGGTCCTGGTACACGGCGAGAAACGCCTCTTGAGCAGCGTCTTGCGCCAGATGGAAGTCGCCGAGCGTCGAGAACGCGTAGCCGACCACCATGTCCTGAAACCGCAGCACGAGTTCGCGGAACGCCGCCAGTTCCCCGCGCTGCGCACGTCGAACGGTGTCGGCGAGCCACGAGGTATTGTGCTCGGATGTCATCGTCAGGCGGCTTCCTTCCGCGTGCTCCGAGTCGCCGAGGCAACTCGCCCCAAGTCGACTGACTCGGCCCGCACTTGCTTGGCTAGAGACCCAAACCGATCGGAAAAGGATACGGTGGATGCGGGCGGCACTTGGTCAGACGTCGGTGATGGCGAAAGGATCAGGCACCGCCAGAGCGTCAATCGTCCGCCCGTCCTGCATGTCGTCGCTTCAGCGCGTTGTGCACGCGCCATCGCGTTGCCACCGCGAAGAACTCCTGGAGTACCTGGGTCGATACCGCCCCACGCCACGCACGAAGCAAGCGCAGCAGCAGCTCCAGTGCACATGCGCACTTTCGTTGGTCGCGGGCGTCGTGCATAGATCGGGACACTCGTCCGTTTCATTTTCGCCCGAGCCTCCCCACCCCTTGTCCTCTGAGCCCTCTTCCACTCTTGGGCTGGCGCTCGCGGGGGCCACAGCCCGACGGTGATCGTCACGCTCCTCGGCCACCGTTAGTCCTAGACCATCGCGCTATACCCACCTTGCGCCGCACTCCGCGAAATCCGCCGCCGAGAGCCTCGTGGACAGCTTGCTCAAAGACATCCTTTTCGGCGCCGCAGGACCCACACGCCACGTGATCAAAGACACTACTTCGGCCCTGCAGCACTCACCCGTTAGGCTACTCAATCCCTTGGAAACGCATCTCGAATCGCTCGTCATCAAGTGCAGCTCGGACTATCGTCAATTCTCCACATTCCTCCTCCAGAGCGGCGACTTCCGTCGCGCTTGCGCGGGCGCCGACGAAGAGGCGGGTGATCGCCTCCCTTGGGAACTCGAAACAGTGCAATGGCCTATTGCCGAGATTTTTGATGGTGCAATTCCCACTCTCATTTGTTGAATTTCCATGCGGCTCCAGACCACCTAGACACTTAGCAACCCTAACTTCCTCCTCATACGCCCAGTCCAATGGCTTCGTCAGAAACAACCGCTGCCATTTCTCGTAGTGACTCAAGACGAATCGGTGCGTTTCGCCAACGGCAATTCCTTCGTCGAAATCCGACACGAATGGCCAATTTAGCCTATGTCGCGAATAGACCACTGTTCCAAATTGGGCGGGAATCAAATTCGTCTCTATGTCCGTAAACCCCGCTTTTTCGACGTTGATCTCAAGCACGGCCCCAGTGTGGCCTTCTGCGTAGTGTGCCCACATCAGCGCGTTTGAGTAAGACCGGGTGAGAGACAGAATCCCAGTCCGTTCTTCCCAAACATAACTCTTTGTGGTCGCGTGAGTATCTTCAAAGATGCCGCTGATTGGGTCTGGCGTGAGCGGTGACGGCACATAGGGTTTATCGAATGGGTCGTTGAAGAACCCAGCCCGAGAAAATCCAATTCGTCCAGTCGAGATGATTTGGCGTGTTGCACCAATCGAGGCATACTTGTACAGGATCATGGCAGTTCGTTACGAACTAGCCGCCGCAGCGAGGTCACCCTTTGTAGCTGGCAACTGTAAATCTCCCATTTCCGGCAATCGAAAACTGCACACATCG
>JAPOYV010000093.1 GCA_026706385.1 Gammaproteobacteria bacterium | reverse complement strand
GGTAGTTTCTCGGGCATCATGCCCATAGACAGCCAGGCATCGCCGTAGCGCGCCGCTCGTTTGCGGGCGTGCGGTGGCGAGCCCCCGACGTAGATCGGCGGACAGGCCGGCCGCGGGCGGAACAGGAAGGTCTGTCCATTGGCGGTGACTTCATCGTGCTCGAAGCAGTCGCGGATGAATGCAAGGGTCGCGTCCGCCACGCGCCCGCGGGCGTGGCGGTCGACGCCAAGCGCGCGGAATTCCGGATCCATCCATCCGATGCCGACGCCGAGCAGCAGACGCTCGCCGGACAACTCCTGCACGGTTGCGATCTGCTTGGCCGTGGGCAGCGCCGGGCGGTAGGGCAGGATCAGGACGCCGACGCCAAGCCGGATGCGCTCGGTGACGCCCCCAAGCCAGGCCAGGCAAGACAGCGGGTCCAGGTAACGACCGTTGGAGCCTTCGGCGTCGTCGGGCGGAATGGCGATGTGGTCGACCACCCAAAGCGACTCGAGGCCGGCGGATTCCGCGGCGCGGGCGCACGTCGCCATCGTGGCGCGGGTGGATTGGTCGCCCATGTTTCGTAGAGTCACGCCGATCTGCACTGTCCACTCCTTACCGATTGCTCGCACGCCTAACGCTAGCGGGGCACGCCGCCATCAACATGCTGGTCTACCAAATACCTCGGCCACGTGTCCACGCCAGCGTGCGGCGGCAGACGTTCGGCAGTACCTCGGCGGCAGGGAACCAAGCAGGTCGGGAACCGACTCAGAGTACTGTGCGCTACCGGTCCCGAGCGCTTCTTTTCGACCACGGGCGCGTTGGAGTAACTGGAACCGGTGACGGAACGGGACGAACGCGATACATTCCCTTACGTTGTCAGCGGAGGCAGAAATCATGACTCGCCATGCCGTAGGCGCCGCCATCCTCGTCCTCCTGTCATTCCCTCTCGGGGCCTCGTCTGGCACCGAGGAGGTCGCACTCGTAACCCTTCGGATCGAACAAGATGGTGCGCACGTCTTCGCACCCCGGATGCGGGTTCGGCTCGGGGAGATGACGGAGGCAGCGGTCGAATCGCCCGAGGGCGAAGGGCACCGCGTGGTGCTGTCGGTGACGCGAGATGGCGGCGGATTCCTCATGCGCTCAATGTACTTGGCGAAGGTGCCCAATACCCGGTGGGTAGTGATGGCCGAACCTGTGATTTCAGTGAAGAACGAAACGCGGGCCTCGCTAACGCTGACCAGCGAAGAAGGCGAGCTGCACTTTGATGTGGAAATCAGCGAAGGCGAATCCGCTGAACCTCGTGCGCCGCTCTTGACCGACAACGCAACCGATTGACCGACCCAAGATAGGTCCCGTTCGGCGGGCAGTCGTGCAACAAAACCAAGCGGTGTGCCGTGCCTGAAGGCCGCTCGGCGCCTATAGCCCGAGCACGTCGTCCATGCCGTACAGGCCCGGCTCGCGCCCGACGACGAAGCGTACCGCCCGCAACGCGCCCGCCGCGAAGTTCTCACGACTGCCGGCCCGGTGGGTGATCTCGATGCGTTCGCCCGTGCCGGCGAAGGTCACCGTGTGCTCGCCGACGATGTCGCCCCCGCGCAGGCTGTGGAAGCCGATGGTGCGACCTTCGCGGGCACCGGTGATCCCCTCGCGTCCGTACACCGCGTCCGTGGACAGGTCGCGGCCGAGGGTGTCGGCGAGGATTTCGCCCATGCGCACGGCGGTCCCGGACGGGGCATCGATCTTGTGCCGGTGGTGGGCCTCGAAGACCTCGACGTCGACCTCGTCGCCCAACGCGCGGGCCGCGGATTCGATCAATTTGAACGTCACGTTGACGCCGACGCTCATGTTCGGGGCCATGACGATGGGGATAGACTCGGCCGCGCCGGCAATCGCTTCGAGGCCCGCCGGCTCGAAGCCCGTCGTGCCGATCACCATGGCCTTGCCGTTGTCGCGGCAAACGGCGAGCTTTTCCAAGGTCGCGGTGGCGACGCTGAAATCCACCAGCACATCGAAGTCTTCGGTGCAGGCATCGGGTTCGGCGTTGATGGAAACGCCGGTGGCACCGATGCCCGCCAACGCGCCCGCATCGGCGCCAAGGTACTCGGAATCGGGCCCTTCGAACGCAGCACCCAGGGTCAGATCGTCGGCACCCGCTATGCCCGAGACGAGCATGCGTCCCATGCGTCCGCCGGCGCCCGCAACCGCGATCACGATCATCAGGCGAGGCCCTCGAAGAAGCTCTTGACGGACTGGAACCAGTTGGTTTCCTTCGGCGAGTGACGCGTGCCGTTGGCTTGCAGGCTTTCGTCGAACTGACGGAGCAAGTCCTTCTGCGTGTCGGAAAGACGCACGGGCGTCTCGATGACGACCCGGCACAGCAGGTCCCCGGTCGGCCCGCCGCGGACGGCCGGCACGCCGCGTCCGCGCAGGCGAAACAGCTTGCCCGTCTGCGTCTCGGCCGGCACCTTGAGCTTGACCCGCCCATCGAGGGTCGGCACGTCGATCTCCCCGCCGAGCGCCGCATCGGCGAACTTGAGCGGCACGTCGCAGTACAGGTTCGTCCCGTCGCGGGTGAAGATCGGATGCTCGGCGACGTCCACCTGCACGTAGAGGTCACCGGGTGGCGCGCCGTTCGCGCCCGCCTCGCCCTCGCCGGAGAGCCGGATGCGGTCTCCGGTATCGACCCCGGGTGGCACCTTGACTGCCAAGGTCTTGCGCCGCTCGACCCGCCCGTGGCCACCACAGGCCCGGCATGGATCGAGGATGACGCGGCCAGCGCCGCGGCACCGCGGACAGGTCTGCTGCAGCGAGAAGAACCCTTGGGACACGCGGATCTGGCCGCGACCGTTGCACTCGGGACACACCGCCGGTGACGTGCCGGGCGCGGCGCCGGAGCCGTCGCAGTCCTCGCACGTAGCGAGGACGGGCACGCGGATGTCCACCGAGTCGCCTCCCACGGCTTGCTCCAGGGTGAGATCCAGCGTGTAGCGCAGATCGGCGCCGCGACGCGTGGCGTTGCGAGCTCGTCCAGCACCGTTGCCGAAGATGTCGCCGAACACCTCGCCGAAGATGTCGCCGATGTCGGTGAATCCGCCAGCGCCGAATCCGCCACCGGCGGCCGCGTCGACCCCCGCATGGCCGAACTGGTCGTAGCGCTGGCGCTTCTCGTCGTCCGTCAGGACCTGGTACGCCTCGGTCGCCTCCTTGAACCGCTCTTCGGCATTGGCGTCATCCGGGTTGCGGTCCGGGTGGTACTTCATGGCCAAGCGGCGATACGCCTTTTTGACGTCCGACTCGTCAGCTCCACGGTCGACACCGAGAACCTCGTAGTAGTCACGTTTGGCCATGGCCCAAGCGCCTCGATCCGTAGACTTAAGGCCCGTCGGCGGTCACGCCCGCATCAGCTCGCACTGCCGGATTTGCCGTCGGTGTCCTTGACTTCCTCGAACTCCGCATCGACCACGTCGTCGGCGTTGCCCGGCGCCTCGGCACCGGCATCGGCCGCACCCGTTCCGGGGTCGGCGGCATTCTCAGCCTCGGCAGCATACATCTTTTGCGCGAGCGTGCCCGACGCTTCGGTCAGCACCTTGAGCTTGGCCTCGATCTCCGCCTTGTCGTCGCTCTTGATCGCCTGCTCCAAATCCTTCGCAGCCGACTCGATGGCCTGCTTCTCTTCGTCGGTGGCCTTGTCGCCGGCATCCGAGACCATTTTGCGCGCCGAATGCACCATGCCGTCCGCCTGGTTGCGCAGCGTCGCCAACTCCTCGAAACGGGCATCCTCCTCGGCATGCGCTTCGGCATCGCTCACCATGCGGTTGATCTCGTCCTCCGCGAGGCCGCTCGACGCCTTGATCACGATGGACTGCTCCTTGCCGGTGGCCTTGTCCTTCGCCGATACGTTGAGAATGCCGTTGGCGTCGATGTCGAAGCTGACCTCGATCTGCGGGACGCCGCGCGGCGCCGGCGGGATGTCCGTCAGATCGAAGCGGCCGAGCGCCTTGTTCTGCGCGGCCTGTTTGCGCTCGCCTTGCAGGACGTGGATCGTCACCGCCGTCTGGTTGTCGTCGGCCGTGGAGTAGACCTGCTGTTTCTTGGCCGGAATGGTCGTGTTCTTCTCGATCAGCACGTTCATCACGCCACCGAGGGTCTCGATGCCGAGGGACAGCGGCGTCACGTCGAGTAGCAGGACGTCCTTGACGTCGCCCGAGAGAACGGCCGCCTGGATCGCGGCACCGACGGCCACCGCCTCGTCCGGGTTGACGTCGCGCCGCGGGTCGCGGCCGAAGAAGGCAGCCACCTTCTCCTGGACGAGGGGCATGCGCGTTTGGCCGCCCACCAGGATCACTTCGTCGATGTCGCCCACGGCCAGGTTGGCATCCGTGAGCGCGACGCGGCAGGGTCCCATGGTGCGCTCGACCAGGTCTTCGACCAAGGCCTCGATCTTGGCCCGCGTGATCTTCACGACCAGGTGCTTCGGCCCCGTGTTGTCGGCCGTGATGTAGGGCAGGTTGACCTCCGTCTGGGTGCTCGACGACAGCTCGATCTTCGCTTTCTCAGCGGCCTCCTTCAGCCGCTGCAGCGCGATCGGGTCGTTGTTGAGGTCGATGCCGTTCTCCTGTTTGAACTCATCGGCCAGGTACTCGATGATCTTGAGGTCGAAGTCCTCGCCGCCGAGGAACGTGTCGCCGTTGGTGGAGAGCACTTCGAACTGGTGCTCGCCGTCCACCTCGGCGATTTCGATGATCGAGATGTCGAACGTGCCGCCGCCCAGGTCGAATACCGCGATCTTGGAGTCGCCTCGCTTCTTGTCCATGCCATAGGCGAGGGCGGCCGCGGTCGGCTCGTTGATGATGCGTTTCACGTCGAGGCCGGCAATCCGGCCCGCGTCCTTGGTGGCTTGGCGTTGCGAGTCGTCGAAGTACGCCGGCACGGTGATGACGGCCTCGGCGATGTCCTCGCCCAGGTACTCCTCGGCGGTGCGCTTCATCTTCTTCAGCACTTCGGCCGAGATCTGCGGGGGCGCGAGTTGCTCGCCGTTGCCTTCGACCCACGCATCGCCATTGTTCGCCTTGACGATCTTGTAGGGCACCATGGACAGATCGCGCCGCACGACGTCGTCGTCGAACCTGCGTCCGATCAGCCGCTTGACGGCGAACAGGGTGTTGGCCGGATTGGTGACGGCCTGACGCTTGGCACTCTGGCCGACGAGCACCTCGCCGTCCGTGAAGGCGACGATGGACGGCGTCGTGCGGTCGCCCTCGGCGTTCTCGATCACGCGCGTCTCCCGCCCGTCCATCACGGCCACGCACGAATTCGTCGTGCCGAGGTCAATCCCAATGATCTTTGACATGCTGATTTGCTCCTGGAAATCGGTTTCTTACCGCCGGCCACACGCGCCAATAGCGCCTAAGTGTCAATATCGGTCCGGCGCGAGGCTATTCAAGTCGCGTCCGCTTCGGGTTCGTCGCTCGCCGGTTCCACGGGTTCCGAGACTTCAGGCTGCCGCGCAACGATGACACGTGCGGGGCGAATCAGGCGACCGTTGACCGTGTAGCCCTTCTGGAAGACGTCGACGACCGAGCCCGGCTCGACCTCGGCGTTGTCCACCATGGTCATCGCTTCATGCAGATTCGGATCGAACGGTGCCCCGATCGGGTCGACGACGGCGATGCCCTGGCGCTCCATCGCACCGAGCAGCAGCTTGAGCGAAAGCTCGATGCCTTCCGCAATCGCGGAGGCTTCCGCAGTGGCCTCCGACCCCTCGCCCTTGGCGTGACCCGATGCGGCTTCCACCGCGCGCTCGAAGCTGTCCACCGCCGGCAGGAGGTCCTCGACGAATCTCTCGAGCGCGTACTTGCGCGCATTCTCGATGCTCCGGTCGGCCCGGCGGCGCACATTCTCGGCTTCGGCCGCCGCACGCAGGGCGCGATCCTCGAGGCTTGCGATCTCGCGCTGGGCCTCCTCGATCGCGCCTCTGAGCGACTCGACATCCTCGGTCTGGTCGTCGACCGTCGCTGGGGTCTCGTCCTCGGCGCCGTCCTCCCGCGTGTCCGCCGCAGCAAGACCACCTTCGGGCGGTTTCGCCGTCTCCTCTTCCGTTTGCGCATCGCCCGATGCTTTGGCCTCGCTCGCCATTCGCCTCAAATCGCTCCGTTGGACCACGACAGGCGTAGATGGCGGCGCCTGCCCGGAAAATCAACCCTTGGTCGATGCGGCCAGGTGTGCGGGCCTCCCGACCCGCATTGGCCGGCGCTTCCGAGGCTCCTAGTGCTGGCGCTGGTCGTAGTCGATCGCCGCCCCGAGCAGCCGGGCGGTCACGTCCACCACGGGGATCACCTTCTCGTAGGCCATCCGCGTCGGTCCGACGACACCGAGGACCCCAGCCACTTCGCCGCTCACTTCGTAACGGGCGGCGATCAGGCTGTAGTCGTCGAGTAGCCGGTAACCGGATTCCTCGCCGATGAACAACTGAATGCCCTCCGTGCCGAGGCACCGATCGAGCAGGTGCACGATCGCGCCCTTGCGCGTGAACGCATCGAAGAGCTCCCTCACCTCCTCGACGCTGGCGAGCGACTCGACCAGGTTCGACTCCCCGGAGACGACGTAGGGCTCCGCATCGTCTTCATCGGGAGCGAACGCCTTCGAGGCCACGTCCAGCGCCGCCTGCATGACCGAGTCCAGGTGCGCCTTGTCGCGCTGCATGCTGTCGAGGACGCCGTCGCGGATCGCGATCAGCGACCGACCGGCGAATTCCCGGTTGATGTAGTTCGCCGCTTGGTTGAGCTCCGTCTCGGCATAGTCGCGCTCGGTGTGGATCACCCGGTTCTGCACCTCGCGGTCGTTCACGACCAGTACCACGAGCACGCGGTCGCCGGACAGCGGCAGGAATTCGACATGACGCAGGCAGACCTGTTCCGGCCGCGGCACCGTGACCAATCCGGCCATGTGCGTGACGCGCGACAGCAACTGCGAGGCGGACTCGACGAGTTGATTGGGCGGCAGGTCGGGATCGAGACCGCCGCGGATGCGCCCGACGACCTTCGCGTCCATCGGCTGCACGGAAATCAGGCTGTCCACGAAGAAGCGCAGCCCCTGGTGCGTCGGCACCTTGCCGGCGGAGGGATGGGGGCTTGACACGAGGCCCCGTGCTTCGAGGTCGGCCATGACGTTGCGCACGGTGGCCGCGCTCACCGTCACGTCCGTCGCCGACGCCAAGGTCTTCGAAGCCACCGGGGCACCGTCCGCCAGGTAGTGCTCGACGAGCATCTTGAGGAGTTGCTGGGCGCGTTCTCCAACGGCCCCGGAGGGCGTACGGGCCCCGAGGGGCGCGCGTTCGCTTTCTTGCGAGGGGCGCGAACCCCGCGCTCCCCGGCTGAAGGCTCCTTCTTGCGAGGGGCGGGCCCCTCGCGCTCCCCGGCTGAGGGCTCCTTGCGGCTTGCGGCGGGCCATCGCTGTCGGTTTACCTAGGTATTGCGCGACATCGTTCGCTACTCTACACCTTTCGCCGCCGTGCGCATCCGCCGCGGGCGCGGCCCCGGTTCGACCATGCTGAAGGCGCTCAACATCCGCAATTTCGCGCTCGTCGCGGAGCTCGACATCGAGTTCGGCCCTGGGCTGACCGTGATCACCGGGGAGTCTGGCGCAGGCAAGTCCATCCTCCTCGATGCGCTGTCACTCGTGCTCGGTGCCCGCGTCAAGCGCTCGCAGTTGCGGCCGGGCGCACGCGCGTGCGATGTCAGCGCGGAATTCGACGTCGCGCAGAGCGCCGAGGTCCGCGCGCTGCTGGACAACCTCGCGATCCCCGCGGCTGACAGCGACACGACCTGCCTGGTCCGGCGCACGGCGGCTGAAGGCCGCTCACGGGCGTTCGTCAACGGCGTACCGACCACGCTCGAGATCCTGCGCTCGTTGACCGAACCCCTGATCGACATCCACGGCCAGCACGAATACCGGCAACTCCTGATCCGCGATGTGCAGCGCCGGCTCCTCGACGATTTCGGCGTCGACCCTGCGATCGTCGAGGCGGTGAGCGACGCATTCCGCGCTCGGGCAAAGCTGCGTCGGGACCTGGCGGACCAGCGCGCCGCGGTCGCCGAGGCCCGTGAACGCAAGAGCCTGCTCGGCTACCAGATCGACGAACTCGAGGCGCTCGGCGATACGCTCGACCGGGTCGCCGAGATCACCGCCCTGCACAAGCGCCTGAGTCGGGCGCGGGAGTGGGCCGAGATCACCGGCCACGCGGTCGAGACGCTCGAAGGTCACTTGGTCGACAACACCGCGCGGCTTGCTACGACGCTCGAAGGCATCGACGACGATCACCCCCACCTCAACGCCGCCCGTGAACTGACCTTGTCGGCCCAAACCCACTTGGAGGAGGCGTTGGGCGAGCTACGTCGCTACCGCGACGCCTTGCCCGACGACAGTGCCCAGCTCGCGAACATCGAGGCCGTGCTCGAAGGAGTCCACGACGTGGCCCGCAAGCATCGCGTCCATGCAGCCGATCTGGGCGAGCATCTCAACAAGCTTCGAGACGAGTTCGCCAGGCTTTCCGGTGCCGAAGGGCGCATTGACGACCTCGCTCGCTTGAGCGCCGACGCCGATGCGCACTACCGCGCCGCGGGCGCGACGCTTTCCGAGGCCAGACGTAGCGCCGCCGAACCCTTCAGCGACCGCGTAAAGGCCATCGTCGCCAAGCTCGGCCTGCCCGATGCCGAGTTCTGCCTCCGGTTCGAGGCCGCCGAGACCGCCAACGGACTCGAGACCGTCGAGTTCCACATGACGACCAATCCGCGCTATCCCGCTGGCCGTCTTTCGGAATTCGCCTCCGGGGGCGAACTGTCGCGCTTCGCGCTCGCCATCGAGGTCGTGGCGGCGGAATCCTCCAAGCTGCCGTGCCTGGTCCTTGACGAAGCCGACATCGGCGTTGGCGGGACCACTGCAGACGTGGTTGGACGGCTCTTGAGGCAACTCGCGCGCAATACGCAGGTGA
Organism: Gammaproteobacteria bacterium; assembly: GCA_026706385.1. Taxonomy (GTDB): domain Bacteria; phylum Pseudomonadota; class Gammaproteobacteria; order Pseudomonadales; family Azotimanducaceae; genus VXYL01. Next base: position 10,180 of record JAPOYV010000093.1, on the reverse strand, counting down.
TCGCGATCACCCACGCGCCGCAGGTCGCCGCGCTCGGCACGACGCACCTCTTGGTCTCCAAGACAAGCGAACAGGACACGGTGATCGAGACCTTGAACGCGACCGAGAGAACAGAGGAACTTGCCCGCATGCTCGGTGGTCGAACCGTCACAGACAAGTCCCGCAACTATGCCAAGGCGCTGCTTGCCGACGGCGAGTCGCGGTAACATCCGCGCGCCAAAAATCCTTAACTCACGGCTCAAGTTGAACAAGACGCTCGCCGCCACGATCATCGTTCTGCCCCTGACGGCGGCATTGTGCGTCGCGTGCACTCTGCCGCGGGTCTACAGGCTGTCCGTGCAGCAGGGCAACGTCATCACCCAGGAGATGATCGACGGGCTGAAACCCGGGATGACACGGGAACAGGTGGCCTACGTGATGGGCCAACCGGTCATACGCAACCCGTTTGACGACAGCCGCTGGGACTACGTCTACACGCTGCGCGTACCCGGCTTCGTCAACGAGACGGTGAAGATGTCCCTGTTCTTTACCGACGACGTGCTCACGCATTTCACCGGCGACTTCAAACCGAGCGACGCCGAGGACGAGGACGCGGACCAGGCGGATGCGGGCGATTCGACAGTGCCCGATTCCGCCGAGCCGACTTCGGATCCTCCAGTAGGGAGCTAAGCAGTTCGACGCGGTCGCCGTCGCGCAGGTGCTGTTCGAGCTTCACGACCTCGCCATGGATCGCGAGAGCCGCAAACGACACGTCGCCGAACGGCGATGCGGCCAAGGCCTCAGCGACCGTCGCACCGTCGGGCACGTCCAGCGCCACCGAGTCCGCGCCAGCCGCCGTCGCCCGCGCCACTTCGATCCGCACAGGCCTCCTACACCGACTGGTAGATCGTGTAACCGAACACCACAAGCACGCCCGCCGGCGCAATGAACCGGATGGCCGCCTGCCAGAGTCGTTCCTGCCAGCCGTCGAAGCCGAGTTCCTCGGCGACGACCGGTTTGGCGAGCACCCAACCGGCAAAGAGCGCGATCAACAAGCCGCCGACCGGCAGCAGGACCTTGTAGGACACGTAGTCCACGAAGTCGAAGAACGTCAAGCCGCCGACCACGTGCACGTCGGCCCAGACGTTGAACGACAACACCGTGCCGATGCCGAGCAGCCAGCAGCCCGCCCCCAGCGAGATCGCCGCCCGGGTGCGCTTGGCGTTGTACTGCTCGACGAGGAATGCCAGCGCCGGCTCCGTCAACGAGATGGCCGAGGTGACGGCGGCGAAACTGACCAGCAGGAAGAACACCGCACCGACCACCGCGCCGAGCGGCAGGTTGCCGAACGCGATGGGCAGCGTGACGAACATCAATCCCGGTCCTTCGCCCGGCTCCAAGCCGGCGGTGGCGAATACGATCGGGAAGATCGCGAGCCCGGCGGCCAGCGCGACCACGGTGTCGAGCACGGCAATCGTGGTCACGGTACTGGCGATGGACGTCCGCCCAGGCAGATAGGCGCCGTACGCCATGATGGCCCCCATCCCCAGGCTCAACGTGAAGAAGGCGTGGCCCATGGCGGTCAGCAGCCCGCCCACGGAGAGCTTGCTGACGTCGAAACTGAACAGGAAGCCTGCGCCGCGCGCGAAGTCGCCCACTGTGGCCCCATAGCCGACCAACACCAAGAGCAGCACGAGCAACAGGGGCATGAGCCACCGCACGGCCGTCTCAAGACCGCGCGCCACCCCGCGCGCGATGATGAAAACCGTCACCGCCATGAACACCGTCTGCCACAGCAGGATCGCCCAGGGGTCGGCCAGGAAAGCGTCGAAGGCGGCCTGCGATGCGGCCCCGTCGGCACCGTCGAACGTGCCGCTGGCGAGACGCCCGACGTAGTACACCGCCCACCCGGCGATCACCGCGTAGTAGGACAGGATCAGGAATCCGGCGACCACGCCCATCCAGCCGATCACCGGCCAGAACCGGGACCCGCCGCTTGCCGTCGCGAGCTTGCGCATCGTGTTGATGGGGCTCATGCGCCCGGCACGGCCGAGCATGACCTCCGCCATCATGATCGGCACGCCGACCAGTGCGATGCACGCGAGATAGACGACCACGAAGGCCCCACCGCCGTTCTCGCCGGTGATGTACGGGAACTTCCAGATGTTGCCGAGGCCGACCGCCGAGCCCGCCGCGGCGAGCACGAACACGAGACGGCTCGACCACATGCCGTGCCTGGATACGTCGGTTACCATGAGCGTCCCCACCTTTGAGCCTTGAGCCGAGTCGCCATTCTATAATCGCGGAATGGCCAAACCGAAGCGCGCGACCGGCACGGACGCGGCCGAGGAGCGCACAACGATCGCCTTGAACCGCCGCGCGCGGTTCGACTACGAACTCGGCGCGCGCTTCGAGGCGGGACTGGTGCTCGAGGGCTGGGAACTGAAGAGCATCCGCGGCGGGCAGGCCCAGTTGGCCGACAGCTACGTGCTCGTCCGCGATGGCCAGGCGTGGCTCCTCGGCGCACAGATCGTGCCGCTCGTGAGCGCGTCGACCCACGTCGTCGCCGACCCAACCCGTAGCCGCAAGCTACTGCTCCACGCCAAGGAGATCTCTCGCATCTTCATGGCCGTGCAGACCAAGGGCCAAGCCTGCGTCGCCACGGCGCTGTACTGGAAGGGCCGGCGCGTCAAGTGCGAAGTCGCGCTCGCCAAGGGCAAGGCCGCGCAAGACAAGCGGGCCAGCATCCGCGACCGCGAGTGGAAGCGCGACCAGGCGCGGCAGTCGAAGCAGGCGGCCTACTAGACCGTAGCGCGTCCCCCGGTTTTTGAGGGCATCAGACGAAAAGCCGCACGTAGATGTACCACGCGCAGAGCACGGCCATCACCACGAACGTCGCTCCGATGCACCACGACACCCACATCCTCGGGCGTATCCGCCGGTCCATGCGCGTGCGCTGCATGTAGAGCGTGACGAAGGCCTGTACGGGCAACATGAACGCACCGAACGTCGCCCCGAAAATGATCAGCGGAATCGGCGCCTGGTAGGTGAAGTAGATTCCCGCGCTAACCAGGGGCATCACGATGATGTAGCCCGTGATCCACTTCCGGCGCAACGCGAGGTTGCTGCGTCGGATGAAGCCCAAGGTGACGAGAAGGTCCGGGAAAGAGCGCGAGCCAGCGCCGAGACCCGACAGCACCGTGGAGAAAAGGATGAAGAAGGCCGCGAAAATGAACAGGAAGAACGACCATTGACCGAGCGTCGACGTGTACATGTTCGCGAGGGTCAATATCGTCTCATTGCCTTCGGGTTGAAGACCCAGCCGGTGCAATACGCCAGCGCCGAGAAAGAAGAATGCGAGAGTCGCGAAGGTCAGGATGACCAGGGTCACCCAAACGTCCATCTGCACCACACGGATCCATCCCTTGGCCCTCGAGACCCAGCCGGGCTCATTGGGGTCGCCGCCCACATAGCTCGGATAGCCCTTCTCAACACACCAATAGGTGTAGGCGGAAATCTCCCCGGAAGCGACTCCCGTAGCGCCATACATGCCAATCGCGAGGACGATGTACTCCACCGGAAAGTCGAACTGCAGACCGAGCACGACGTCATCAACCGTGGCCCGAAACTCGGTCGACTGCATGAGGAACGCGCAGACGATGGTGGCGAACGAGAAGCTCATCACCATCACCACCAAGATGCGCTCGATCCGTTTGTATCTGCCTGTCCACAGCAGGAGCATGACCAGAAGGCCGGCCAACACGGTCGCCAAGCCGCCGCCCAAGGAGACACCGAGCGGCTCGAGGATCAGGTTCAACGCCTGGCCTGCACCGCCGATGATCCCGCCGGCAGTCAACAGCCCCGGAAAGAAGCCCACCAGGCCGAGCCAGATCGGCCACGAAATCGGCTCCCTGGGTTCTCCGTCGCGCCGCGGCGGGAGTGCAATCCTCCCGGGCATGCGGTTGAGCGCACGCAAGTAGGTATCGCCGCTGGTGACGACGTAGCGCGCCATCTCTGCCTGGATCAATGACTTGATCCAGCATGAGAACAGCACCCACCACAGCAGCGTAAACCCCGCCGCCGCGCCGAGGCCGGCCGTGAGCAGGATTTCGCCGGAGCCGACGATCGAACCGGAAACGACGATGCCCGGCCCAAGGCTCTTCAGCCGACCAAAGAACGTGGTCGGCGGTTCCCTGGTGCGGCCCGGCTGGATGGTGTACGGGTCGTCGCTCATGGACGGTCCTTAGCGTACGGCGGCGTGGTTAGTTGGGCTTCGGTGCCTCCATGCCCACGTCCGCCGGCGTCAGTCCGTACGCCTCGAGGACCTCTGTCGAATAGCGGATGCCGCCCGTGCGCTCGCGCGGATCACCCGTCACGAGGGCGAGCGCGGCCTCGGCCATGGCCTCCACGGGCTCGGCTGCGTCGAGCATCTCCTGGGTGTATCGGCGACCGAACATCTGCCCGGGTGTGGCAACCACCTTGTCCGGGGACAGCGCGTTCACCGAGATGCCGTTGTCGTACATCTCGGCCGCGAGCCCGGTGGTGAAGCGTTCGATGGCCGCCTTCGTCATGCCGTAGACGGCACCGTCGTAGGAGCGCTGGCCCACCTTGGGGTGGATGGCCGCACGCGACGAGATGTTCAGGACGGACCCGCCGCCGCGCTCGATCATGCCCGGCAAGGTGAGTTGGCAGAGGTGGTGCGGCGCCTTGACCAGGATCTCGAACATCCGGTCGAAGTAGCGCTCGGGGAAGTCGACCGTCGCGCCCGGTACCAGGATCGCTGCGTTGTTGACCACGATGTCCACCTGGCCGTAGGCGTCCTGGGCCGCCGCGACCAATTGTTCGCGATCCGGCTTTTTTTGCAGGTTCGCAGCGACGGCCGTGGCCTCGCCGCCCGCATCCCGGATCGCCGCCGCGACGCTGTGCACGGTGCCCGGCAGACGTTCGTCGCGGACCTCCACCGTACGCGCCGTAACGACGACCTTGGCGCCAGCGGCCGCGAAACGCCGCGCGATCGCTTCGCCGATTCCCCTCGACGAGCCGGTGACGATCGCCACCTTGCCGGTCAGTTCACTCATGTCGCCCTCCCCTTTCGAGCCATGCTATCACCTCCTCCGACACCACTGTCGGCTCAGACCTCGAGCATCTCGAAGTCCGACTTCGGCGTGGCGCACTCCGGGCACACCCAGTCCTCCGGGACGTCGTCCCAGCGCGTGCCCGCCGCGATGCCCTCGTCCGGCAAACCCTCGGCCTCGTCGTAGATGAACCCGCAGGTCATGCACTGCCATTTCCTCATGTTCTCGATCTCCCTACTCGGTGCGCTCAAGCACCGTCGCTTTGCCGTGTGGCCATGGGCCACGGTTTGGAAGTGCTAAGATGCCAGATTGTGCCGCGCAATTGACTTGAGATTTGTCCGCACGCGTTCTCCGTCGGCTCGCAGCCTTCTTCCTTTCCTTCCTTTTGGCGCTGGCCGCGCCAAGCGTGGCATCGGAATCCGGGCACGGCATCGTCGTCTTCGGCAGCTATCTGAATCCGGGTGCCGCCGAACGCCAAGCCGAGATCGTCGGCCGCGAACTCGGCGTCGAGCTGAGAGTCGCCGCCGCCCGCGTCGACGCTGCAACCTTCCACCGCGTCGTCTCGCGGTCGTTGGCTGAGGCCGACGCCCGGCGCCTGATTGCCCATGCTGCGGAGCGCGGCCAGGACGCCTGGTTCGCCGCGACCGAGGGAACCCCGGCGGTCGTCGTCGTCGCCGAACCCACGCCGGCACCGCGCCCGGATGGACCAGACCCCGCGCCCGAACGCCCGACACCGTCCATTGCCGAGCAGACTACGCCGCCGGCCGGCGACGCGGTCGCGCCCGCAGCTCCATTGATCACGGACGACTCGGCGCCGGTCATCGCAGGTACGCGAATGGACGATCCCAACATCGTCATCGACGGGCGCGTGGACGAAGCGGCGTGGAGCCAGGCGCCGGCGTACGACAACATGCGCGTGATGGAGCCCGAGACCCTCGCCGAGCCGACTTACACGACGGCGTCGCGGTTCATCTACACGGCCAACGGCCTCTACGTGTCGGCGGTGATGCAGCAGCCCCTGGAGTCGCTGGTGACGCGCCTGTCGTCGCGCGATCAGTACATCAACCGCGACAGCTACGGCATCACCCTCGACACCTCCGGCGAGGGGCTGTACGGCTACTGGTTCACGGTGGCTCTAGGCGGCTCGCTGGCCGACGGCAAGGTGGCTGCCGAGCGTTCATTCTCCCGCGAGTGGGACGGCCCGTGGCACGGTGCATCCGCCGTTACCGACGACGGCTGGAGCGTGGAGATGTACCTGCCCTGGTCGATGATGTCGATGCCGACCAACGTGGGCGATCGCACGCTCGGGTTCTGGGTGGACCGCAAGGTGGCGCACATGGACGAACGCTACAGTTGGCCTGTGCTGCCGTTCACTTCGCCCCGCTTCATGTCCGCGCTGAAGCCCATGGGCGTTGCCGACGTGAGCCCCGCCAAACAGTGGGCCGTGTTCCCCTATACGTCCGGGACGGCCGACGCGATCCACGATGAGAACAAGGCCAAAGCGGGCATCGACGTGCTCTGGCGGCCGTCCACCAACACCCAGGTCACGGCCACGGTGAATCCGGACTTCGGCGCGGTGGAGTCCGACGACGTGGTGGTCAATCTGACGGCCTTCGAGACCTACTTCCCGGAGAAGCGCCTCTTCTTCCTGGAGGGCGGCGAGACCTTCATCACGTCGCCGCGCGCGAACCCGCAGTCGTCGCAATCCGGACCGCAGGGCCAAGGAGCGCGACGCTCGCCGCAGACGTTCTTCCGGGAGCCGACGACGCTCCTCAATACGCGCAGGATCGGCGGCAAGGCGCGCCATGTGGAGATCCCCGAAGACGACGACATCGATGTGCCTGGGGTCGAACAAAGCAAGCCCACCGATCTGCTCGGCGCAGCCAAGGTGGTCGGCCAAGCCGGCAAGGTCCGCTACGGCGTCCTCGGCGCCTTCGAGGACGAGGTGGTCTGGCGCGGCACGCGCAACGGGGAGGACGCCGTGCTGCGGGCGGACGGGCGCAATTTCGGCGCCGTGCGCATGCTCTACGAGGACAGCACGGCCGACGGCCGGCGCGGCATCGGCTTCATGAGCACGATGGTGGACAAGGCCTACGAGACCGCCGTCGTGCACGGCATCGACACCCACTGGCTCGGCGCCAACGGCAAGATCGAATGGGACACGCAGCTGATCGGAAGCCGGGTCGGCGACAAGCGCGGCGAGGGTGTCTACATGGATCTGAACTACACGCCGCGCATCGGCTCGTTCCACCGTTTCGCCTTCGAGTACCTCGACAAGGACCTGGACGTCAGCGACCTCGGGTTCATCCGCCGCACGGACTCGATCAGCGCGCTCTGGGGCACGTTCCAGTACATCACCGGCCCGCGCCTGCCCCGTTCAATTCGCAACATTCGCACGTCCTTGTTCGCCAGCTACGAGCAGAACACCGATGGACTGCGCACCCGAAGCGGCGCGTTCGCCGGCGTCGGGTTCACGTTCAGCGACAACTCGCAGCTCCGCCTGATGCTGAACTACTTCCCCAAGCGCTGGGACGACCTGAACAGCCGCGGCAACGGCGCCTTCCGCGTCACCGACCGGTTCTTCGCCCAGGCACAGTACGGGACGGACTCCGCCAAGCCGTTCGCGCTGTCCGTGGCGCTGGGTGTCGACAACGAGGACTTGGGCGGCACGACACCGCTGTTCGATACCGGTTTCACGTACACGCCCTTCCACCGCTTCACCGTGGATTTCGACGTCCGCTACAAGGACCGCGACGGCTGGTTGGTGTACCGCGGCGACAAGGAGTTCACGACCTACCGGGCGGCCGACGTGCAGCCCAGGGTCGCCATCGATCTGTTCCTCACCGCGCGGCAGCAACTGCGGATGACCACGCAGTGGGCGGGCATTCGGGCCGAACAGCGGGAGTTCTTCGCCATCCCCGAGGACGGCGGCAAGCTCGTGGTGCGGGACGCGCCGGTCGACAACGACGACTTCGCCATTTCGAGGCTCACCGCCCAACTGCGCTACCGCTGGGAGATCGGTCCACTGTCCGACCTGTTCGTGGTCTACACGCGCGGCGCGAATCTTCCCGACCCCGACTACGAAGGATTCGACGACCTCTTCATCGATGCCCTGCAGGAACCCGTCGTCGACGTGTTCGTGGTGAAGCTGCGCTATCGATTCGGATCCTGAACGCCCCGGGGGCCGCAATCTCGGGCCGCGCAGACCAGCGACACTCAACCTGTTGCCTCGCCATACGCTTCGCCCAAAACATCTCGGAGTTCCGTCGAGATGTCGCTGACAGTGTTTCCTTGCCCAACCTTGACACCAAGAGCCTCAACGGCGCTGATCGACTCGGGCGCGCGGCGCTCGAACACGGAACGCCAGAGCGAGAGGTAGGGCTTCCCGTTGTCGTTCCAGATCGTGACCAGGCCAGCCTTCTCCGTTGCGAAACGGGGCAGCAGAGTGACTCTCCTGCCCCCGACACCCGTGTAGGTGTCAATGCGCACGCCGGGCAGTTCTGCCACCTCTGTCGCCCAATCGATGAGTTCGTCCAAGGCCTCACGCGCAGCACCCTGGACGCGATCTACCGACGCAATGAACGCCTGTGGCCCATCGGTTAACGTCCCTTCCGTGGTTCGCCTTGGGGGCTTGATCGACAGGTTCTGGGTATCTGTCTCGCTGTCCGTCGACACCCGTTCGGGAAGCGCGACTACCGTGCCCCCGACGTCGTAACGGCTGATCGTGATCACGTCGATGATGGTCCTTGCCGACGTGATCGAGTCCAAGTACGTGACAATGCGCTGGAGTTCACTCGAGGTCTCGTCGAGGAGCAGCACGAGGCGGAACCATCCGTTTGCCAGGTGCTCCTCAAGAGCGGCCAAGAAAGCCTCATCGTCCAGCGCCTGTTCTTGGTCCTCTGCCTTCACCGCAGCTAGCACGGTCTCGTGGCCAAGTTTATTGAGGTATGACTGCACAACGCCGCTCTCAAACTGCTCGACCGACGTGCCCTGTAAGTACGCGGCATACGAGAGGGCCTGGGCCACGATCCCGCGCTTCGCGTCCGCGTTTCTGGCGAGTTTCACCTCGACTATTACGGGTCGGCCCGAGAGTTCAATCGCAATGAGGTCAGCCCAACCTGGTCCCAGACGAACTTCTCGACCGACCACCACCAGCTTGGAGGCCCCGAGCAGCGGCAGCATCTGGATGTTCTCCTCGACCAGATCGTGGAGTTCCTTCTCCAATTCGAAGCCCTGTCCGGGCGCCGTCTCCCACCGGCTATCCCCCTTAATCCAGATACCGCCCATGTCATGATCCGATTCGCGCGCCGGTGCGAACTGTAACGCGGCTTACGCGGGTATCGCCGATCTGAGTCCAGGGGTAGAGCGGGGACCGGCTTACTGATGCGGCGACCGATTCGGACCTGACGCCTGACCAAAGGTCGGCCGGGCTTCTCCGATCAAAGAGCGTCGAGTATCTCCGCCGGCGTCAGATGCGGTGACCCGAAGGGATCGATGACGCGGACTCCGTCGAACCGCTGCCCACCCCGCAAGTCCTCGGTCAACAGGATTGGGCAATCGCTTGTTTGGACGGCCGCGACGATCAGCGGTCCCACCGGGACAGCCGAAAGCGGTGTTCGACCGACCAGGCCGCCGCAAGACACCGAAGTCGACCATGACCGGAGTCCACTCCAGATAGTCGAGCACGATTCCCTGAGCTTCCGTGCGATCAACGCTCATCCGTCGACCACCCGTCAAGGTTGGGTAGAGTTCCTGCAGGACTTGGAACCTCAAGCGGCCGATCCGTTCGCGCCATAGCCAGGTGTGCCAAGCGTCCGCCCGCGGCTGTTTGGTGGGCTCTGCAGCGTCGTGCCGGTAGACCAGCACATTGGTGTCAGCGAAAACCAGGCCGGTCATACAACTCCTCTCGGGTCGGCTTGCGGCCATCACGCCAGCCGAGGTCGCTGGGGCGCCGTGGGGCCGCCCGTACGATGGAGGCAACGCCAACGAGGGCGCGGCGACCGTCGGCCGGTTGGTCCATCGGAGGTCGTGTGGCTCGGCCGCTGCGGAGCGACTACCGGGCGGATGCAGGTGTTAGGCCAAAGCACTAATGTCCCCTTTGTCCAATTCTAAGATGTCCCCTTTTC
>JAPOYV010000124.1 GCA_026706385.1 Gammaproteobacteria bacterium | reverse complement strand
GCTCAACGCGAAGGCCATTCCGAACCTGCCCGCCGGCCGCCACGCCGACGGCCAGGGACTCTACCTCATGGTGCAGAAGCGCGGTACCCGCTCATGGACGCAGGTGGTGCGTGTCGACGGCAAGCGCCTCGATCTGGGGCTCGGCTCCTATCCGGCTGTGTCGCTGAAGGAGGCGCGGCGGGTGGCGACGCAGAACCGGGCCCTGGCGAAGGGCGGCTTCGACCCGCGCTTTCAGGACGGAGCCGGGTTGACGTTTGCGAAGGCGAACGACGAGTACCTTCGCTGGAAGCGCTTTCCGGAGCCGGTCGCCAACAATCGATCGTCGAACCAGCGTTACAGATGGGACTACACCATGCGGAAGCACGTGTTGCCGCGCATCGGTGCAGTGCCCGTTGCGGAGGTGACGACGCGGCAGGCGGCGGCGATCGCTTCGGCGATGATCGACACGCCGTCGGCGGCGAAGTTCGCGCTGTCGTGCGTGGAGCGCGTGTGCCAGTGGGCGATCGACAGCGGGCACCGGGAAATGGCGAACCCGGCGAGCGGCGCAAAGCGGCAGATCAACGTGCCACCGGTGAAGCACGCGAAGTTCCTGCCAGTGCGCGAGGTGGCGGGCGCGCTGGCGAAGGTCAACGCTTCGAACAGCTCGCCGGCGGTCAAGCTGGCCGTGTGGTTCATGGCGCTGACGGCGAAGCGGCTGTGTGAGGTACGGCGGGCGCAGTGGGAAGAGATCGATCTCGATGCGCAAACCTGGACGATACCGGGCCGCCCGAACGCCAAGATCAAAGAGGACCACCTCGTGCCGCTATCAGGTGCCGCGATGGGGGTGCTGCGCCGCGCCCAGGAACTGCCGCAGTCGCATAGGGTGGTCTTTCCCAACCCGCGCTCGGCGGACGGGGTGATTCCCGACGCGACGGTGCGGCGGATGATGTGGCGTACCGGAATCCCGGCGTCGCCGCATGGGTTCCGGTCCACGTTCCGTACGTGGGCACAGGAGCGCGGCGAGAACTGGGAGGCGTCGGAGATCAGCTTGAGCCACCGCGTGGGGAACTCGGTCGTGGCGAGCTACGCTCGCTCGGACATGGCGGCGCTTCGTCGCGGGCTGATGGAGCGATACGCGGAAGCGCTGGGGCTCCCCGAGAGTGTTCTTGCGGCGAGTGTGTCGGCATCAGCCGAAGGCGGCAGGTGTCCACTCGCTTAACGGGTCGATGGAGTCCGGCGGCGGGGAGGAGGCGGATGGCGGGCCGCGGTGCCCGTGGGTGGTGTGGTAAGAGGTTGCTGGGCGGGCGGGCCAAAGTTTGGAGGGGTCGGATACTGCGGTGCGGACGGAGTTGACAACTACTGTATGGATAACCATAGTCCATCGGTGTCGATGCTGTGCCGTATGCGCGGGTGGCGGTTTGCGCAGCTTCAGCATTTGCGTTGGAGGAAAGGCTGCTGTAGGTATGGCCGTCGTTTGGCGACTCTGGGGATACAGTTGTGCCGAATGGGCACGAGGCGCGGTCGGACGTCGCTGTTTGGAGTCACGCGGTCGCCAGGCGGTACGCGCGGAGCCGGGGGTGGACGCGAACTGGGGTTTGGGTGCCGACCGCGCCAGCCGGGAGGGTGGTTGGGAGTTGGACGGGCGGCTAGCCCTCTCGGACCAGACCAAAAAGAAGAATGAGCCTCCACCGGTTTCTTGCGCATGGCAGTGCCACGATCCACGATGGACCGAAAGCGTGTCGGCGTGTGTCTCTCTCGTCGTTTGTTCGAACCATGGGAGAGGATCGGCTGGAAGACCTTATGGCCGACCGCGCGCCGTTGTACTACCGGTCTCCGCAGAAGATCGCGGAGATGCTGCGGGACGGCCACTTCAAGAGCGCGTTCGTCGAGACCGTAGCCCGGCTGCCGATATCGGAGCACTTTCGCAATTCGCACTTCGGGGAGATCCTGTCGGGAGTGTTCGCGCAGGAAGTTCTGGGGTGGCGACTGCTGTACAGCAAGCTGAGGCTGAACACCGCCGAGAACTCCAATCCGCACAAGATGGACCTTTTGTTCCTCGACCCTGACGGCAGCGTTCCGACGCTGATCCTGGGGGAGGTGAAGTCGAGCATGAAGTCGGGCGTGCCGGCGGGTCACGACGTGTCGTGCTATCCGTCGTTGTTCGACAGCCTCAGAGAGTATTCGGAACTCGATCTCCAGTACGATCTGACGGCAGCGCGGGACCACCTTGACGACCTCCCGCTGGATGAACGGAGGTTAGCGCGCCAAGCACTCTTGCCGTACTCGGGTAGTCCGATCATGTATGCGGGTTTCGTAGTGGTTGACACCGATACGAGGAGTGACAGCGAGACGTCGATGCTGGCCACGCGCAAGTCGGAAAAGCAGTTCGACATCGATTTGGTCTGCGTCGAGAATCTCGCGGAAGTCTGCGCAGCCACGTATGGACTGCTGAAGGCAATGCGCGATGTATGACGTCGATGCCCTGAGGTCGTTGACCGCCACGGAGGAGTTCTCGGCGGATCGGGCGGTCGTGCTGTCTTCCTTGACTGCGCTCAGATATGGGAGGCGGACGACAATGGATCCGGCGGCAAAGGGTCGTCTGGGCCGGTTCGTCGAGTGCGTGCATGCAAGTGCCCCGAACTGGAACGGCGATGAAGGTGTCGACTTGTGTCGGATCGCTGGCGAGGTCGCGGAATTGCTGTCGACCGACGGGTCGGTGGCGTCGGATCAGGTGCGTTGGCTGCGGCTCCGAGCGGCTCTGCTTTACGAGCTCGGGCGCGCGCCGGCAGTGGCGTTGACGATCCTCGAAGACGCCGACGTGCCGGAGTCGATACTCGGCTTCTTCCGTCGTGAGGGGCCATTTGCGGAGCTGAACGGCTACGGGGAGGTCGCTGTGGTCCCGTCGTCCACTGAATTCTCTATCGAGTGGAGCGCGGTCGACTGGGATGTGGGGCGCGCGGCCGGGTACGTACAGAGCCTTGGTGCGCGGTTTGAGGATCTCGGTGCTACCGCGATGACCGGTCTGGCCAGATCGCTCGCACTGCCCTTGTTCGCTACGGACTATCAGGCGCTGGAGGCGGTCGTGCGAAAACGGCTCGAGACGGCGACGCGGGCGAACGTTCGGGACGACTTGCTCGAAGCGTTGAGACGCACGTCGTTTCCTTCCGAACTCTGGGCGGCGCAGACCGATGCCCTGGCAAGTGGAATGCTCAGCGACGATGTCCGGTCTTGGGGCATGTCCGCTCCTACTGGGACAGGCAAGAGCTTCTTAACGGAGGTGCTGATCGCGGACGCGCTGCTGAAGCAACCGCAGGGGTTGGTTCTCTATCTGGTGCCGAGTAAGGCGCTGGTGTACGAGGTATCTAGGCGGCTCGGCGAGGCTTTGTCGTCGCTCGATGCCCGCGTGACCGCTGTGACACCTGCTCTGGTAGACCTGGACGACGAGGAGGAGGCGGCCATTGCGGCGTCGTCGGTGTTGGTCCTGACGCCCGAGAAGGCCGACCTGCTCGTGCGTCTGAGCGCAGCGTCATTCGAAAGGACACGGTTAGCGATCGTGGACGAAGCACACCACATCGAGTCGGGAACGCGGGGCGTGCTGTTGGAGATGTATTTGTGGCGGCTGAAGGGCTTGCTGTCGCCGAACGCGCGTTTTGTGTTCCTGTCCGCTGTGTCGCCCAACATTGAGGATCTGACGGAGTGGATAGGGAGGCCGTCTCGAACGGTGGTGCATCGACTTCGACCGACGAGAATGAGGGTTGGCGTTTATCGGGTAGGCCGGGTCGGACGGTTTCGGGGAGGATGGATCGACTACGTGGCCGGCGGGAGGCTGCCGCTGTTCGATCGGGAGGTGGGGACGACAAAGCGTGGGCAACTCGTGCAGTTGGCGGAGGCGCTGAGTGTGGCCGGGCCCGTGCTGATTGTCGCCAAGGGCAAAAAAGAGTGCGAGAACCTCGCGCGTGCGTTGGCCGAGCGAGTGCAAGCGAGCGACCAGTTGTCGCCGGACGAGCTGCGGTCAGATGCGATCCAGCGGCTGGACTCAAGGCTGGAGCGCGAGCTCTATGCGGAAGTGCCGATGCGGGAGTTGCTGAGGTCTAGCGTCGTCTATCATCACGCGGGCCTGCCGCCCCGTGTCCGAGTTGCTGTGGAGGACGCAGTGCGCGCCGGCCTTGTACGCTACGTCTTCGCGACCACGACGCTGGCGGAAGGTGTCAACTTCCCCTTTGCTTCGGTCGTAGTGCAATCCTTGTCGTTGCGTGGCCCGCCGGTCAAAGGGCGCCCGGCGAGCTACTCGCCGGTGACCCCGAGGGTGTTCTGGAACATTGCCGGACGGGCGGGCCGACCCGGTACGGATCGTGAAGGACAGGTGATCCTTTTCGAGCCGTCCCTCGGATTGGACCGGATCGACTACGTCCTTGGTGACTACCTGAATCCTGACTTAGGGTCGATCTCGCCGGTGACGAGCGCACTTGGAGCCGGGCTGAGTGGGATCGTCGCCGACTTAGCGTCCGGTGAGTTGGACGAACGGTGGATCGACGGTATACGCATAGACGAACGAACGCCTGGGCGCGTTCAAGGCACGGTTAACCTGATCCGAGTTTCGCTGTTGCACGCGCGGGCCACAGGGCTTTTGACATCGCCTGAGGAGATACTCGACGGTACGTTCGCGGCGCGGTTTCTAGACGCGGAGACGCTACGCGAGGCAGAGAAGATCGTGGAGGCGCAGGATCGTGTGGTTCGCAACTTCTTTGCGGGGCCAACGGCGCCTTCGGAGGAGGTCGCCGCCGAGCTGGGGCTATCGATCGAGACGTTGGACGATCTGCGAACGTACGCTCGCGGCCTGAGCAACTGGCAACTTGACATGATGTCCAACGTGTTGCGGGGCGGCGAGATCAATGAGAACCAGATCGACTATCTGGTGTCGCCTGTCGCGGCGCGGATGGCGGAACTCGATGGGAACAAGCTGGGAGGCTTCATAACGGCGCTGGTCCGTCAGTGGGTACTCGGAGTGCCTTTCTCGGACATACGGAAGGACCGGACGCAACGCGTCGAAGATTTGGTGTCGGTGGTCTACTCGCGGATACAGTACCTGCTGCCGTGGGGGTTGTACGCGTTTGACCGCTTGGTGGATGAGGAGGCCGCTAGGCGCGGGGTCGCGTACAACAACGAAATCCGGTCCGTCGCCTTTCTCGTCGATGCCGGAGTTCCTGGATTCGACGCGCTACGATTGACGCATGCTGAAGTGGAACGCGTTGACGCGGCTCGGCTGGCTGCGCGGTATAGGCAGCTCGGCGGGCTTAGGTTGGGGGTCGACGTTGTGGCGTGGTTGGCGGGATTGTCTGCGGAGGACGTTAGGGCGGTGGTTTCTGGACCAGACTCCAGACGTGTGGACTTCGATCTTCCCGTGGTGATCGGGCGCTTGAATGCGGGGTGATACAACACAACGCGTTTAAGGGGTCGGCTAGCTATAGTTAGTTAAGTTAGAGGCCACGTCGTATGCTCACGGTTCAGGTGCGAGCGAGGCCGAACGACAGGCAAGCAGGCGCCTCGCAGCGAGGATTGACTCGACGCTGGGGCGACCGTTCGTATTGAAGAGCAACAACGAAGTATCGAGAGGCAAGGTGACTAAGGAGTGTTGTGACGAGACGTCGTGGCAACTGACTCTGAGGTTGGAGGGTGAGATGTGGGCCAGGGAGCTGTGACGGATTGGCTGGAGTACCAAGAGGAGGTTGCTGGTCTATTCCGCAGTCTGGGCCTATCGGCGGCTACGAACCAGAGCGTGGCGGGTGTTCGCACCGCTCACAACGTGGATGTGGTCGTACGCAGCAAACACGCGGGTATAGACCAGTTGTGGCTCATTGAGTGCAAGAGATGGAACAAACCCGTTTCGAAGGACACGGTTCTCACGCTACGAAGCATCGTGAACGATGCCGGCGCGGATCGCGGATTCATGATGGCCGAGAGCGGCTATCAGTCAGGGGCCATTGAAGCAGCGAGGCTCACCAACGTAACGTTGACTTCGATCGCGGCTCTTAAGGTGACTCTCTCTGAGGAGATTGGCATGGCGATGCTGCGGTCGATGTTGGAACGTGTCGACTCCTGTCGAGACCGCTATTGGGAAATGAGCAAGGAGGACCGGATCGCCTTGGGGCTGCGTCCTGACGTGCTCACCGACGGTTATCGCAGCGTGCAAGTTATGGACGCAGTAGACGCGACGGCGCGGCACGCACTTCATCGAGGCTTTCCGCTCAAGTACGATCTGCAACTTGCGGCTCTGGTTGGTAGCACCGGAGGATCGGATCTGAAATGCGGCACTGACGATGAGGGAGCAATCACGAACGCGATCGCCTTGTGTGAGGTGTTAGAGACGGAGATTGGCGAGCTTGAGCACCGTCTCAAGCACGCGGAGGCGGTGATACACGCGCGGGAGTCTAAGTAGCAGGAAACCTGCCGCGTTTCGATGCTAGTCGGCGTGGTGTCCTGCAGCGTCGCTTAGCGGTTTGGTGGCAAGGGTGCCAGCCGACACCGAGGAAATGGGTTAGATCCGCCGGTCATTCCATGGGCGTAACCGGGGTGGCGGGCGGGCCGAATGAGTACGTTTGCGACCCAGGCTGATGTCCCGACAGTATGGTGCAACGATCGCACAAAGAGCGGGCGAAGGCCCGGGGCGTGCCTTGCCTGCGGGTCAGGGCGGTGTCGGACTGGAGTCGAGAAACCGGTAGGCGGCGTCACGGACGTTGGCGGTGCGGTCGTTCGTCATCGACCGGGCGACTGTCTCGGCCGCTTTCCGGTCCATGCGGGGGTGTGTGAAGACTCGCCTGAGCGCCAAGGCACGGTATCGAGGATCGGGGTCGTTACTCATCGCGGCCAGTGCGGCGAGTTCGTTTGCGTCGAAGGGAATCTCGTGGCCGATGAGCTGGTCGCAGAGTTCGGGGGCAAAACGTCGGTCGACGAGCATGCGGGCTAGCTCGGCCCGGCCGGGCGTGGACTGACCGGCGTGTCGGACGAGGCACTCCACTGCGGCGCGGGCGACGTCGTGCCGGGAGTGGGCGCAGAGGTCGGCGAGCTCGGCGGGATCCGGGTCTCCGAGGTCGCAGAGAGCATGGAGGAGCGCGTCTCGCGGACTGCCGGGCGGGTGGTAGACGGGGCCGGGGTCGTCGTCGCGCGAGAGCCAATGCCGGAGTGCACGGCGTAGCAAAGGCGGCAGCCAGGCGTCGTTCGGGCCGCCGGCGGCGCGACACCAACGGGCGGCCGCCGCGGCCGTCATGGAGCCGCAGCGGAACAGCCCGTGCTCGAGTACCGGGCGATGCGCGGGGTTGAGCTCGGGCAGCTCGTCGGCGAGCAGGGCGAAAAGCTGGTGGAGACCCTCGGCTGGCGAACCCTCGAGCCGTCGTAGGACTAGCTCGCAGCCTTGCGCATTGGGAAGCTCCAATGCTAGGGCGGCCCCCCAGTGCAACGCATCGCCGCTACCGCTGGCGAGAATGCGTGCGCAGACCGGGGCGCGTTCGGACGGGGAGAGTCGTTCGTCGAGGAGTTGGGCGGCGAGGAGACCCATCCAGCTGGAGGGATGATGCACCAGCCTTTCGAGAAGGCGGATGTCCGTGGCAACTCCCCGGGCGCGGGTCCAATCAATCTCGGGAGGATCGACGCGGGGGAAGACGCGGAGCGCGGAGGTTTGTCCGTCCGAACCGACGGTGGGTCCGATCAGTTCGATGGCGCGCTTGGCCTCCGCGGCCAAGCGCTCCGTGGGGAGACCGAACACTGAGGCGGCATCGCGGAGGAGGACGTGTACGTCCGCTAGGGGTACGTTCGCCGAGCGCCAGGCGTACACGTCGTCGGCGACGGCCTTGAGGACGCCAGCCATGTTGATGAACGCGGACAGGAACTTGAGACCGGTGTCCGGCGGACTCTCGGCCGTGCCGTCGAGAAAGGCCCCCGAGACGACTTCGCGCAGGACCGAGGCAGTCTGTTCGTACCACTCTTCGGGTACCAATAGGGGGGCGACCGGATCGAACAGTCTGCCCCACTTGGACGGGTTTCGCTCTGCGGCGTCCCCGCGGCCAAACTCGCGCAGCAGGGGCTCGAAGCGCGAGACGAAGTGGCCGGTGAGCTGCTCTCGGATGTCGCGGACTGCGGCGATCGTGCGATCTTGCCGAGCATGGTCTCCGGTGGACAACAGCTGCCTGGACGCACCGAGGAGAAACTCCTCGAATACCGCCCGGTCCCGAAGGGGCCCGAAAACGGTGCGCTTCTTGAAGACGAAGAAGCCGTCGTCGCGGCTGCGGTCCACGAAGCGGTGGAAGGCTTCGTCTAGGCCGTCGAGGTCTAGGCGTTCCGGGAAGTGCCGAGCGAGGACCGCCCACCCGACGAGGCGTGACCACTCAGCGGGGGCGTCGAGGAGGCGCTGCGCCATGGGGGCGGCTTCCGGGAATCTGCGGAGGTCGCTGCGCGCGAGGCGGGCGCCGGCGGCGTAGGCCTTGCGACGGTCGACGGACATGGCGAGGTCGAACACCCGCTGGAGCAGCGCGGTACGGGCTGTTGGGGACAGCGACGTCTCCGGCCGGGCAATGACCGGGAAAAGGCGGTCGAGGACCGCGGGATCGGGGCTCGGGGCTTGGAACTCGGCGATGAGCATCTCGGCCATGGTCGTCGCCAGCGGCGTCTGGGTCGCGAAATCGAGGAGTTCCAGCGAGTCCGGGCTGGCTAGTTCGGTGCGGATGATCTTCCGGGCGCTGTCGGTGCCGACACCTGCGAGGTAACGGGCCGCGGCGAACTCGCCGCAGGTTTTGTGGACGAAGGCGAGGAGATCGACGTCAGCATGGCGCAGGCGTTCGACGAGGCCCACGTGGTTCCAGTGGTCAATGGACCGCTCGACGTCGGCCGGAGCGTCGATGGGTTTGGCTCCCATCGAAACGAGCCGGTCGGCGCAGCGGCTCTCGATCTCGCTGGCGGGACAAAGTGGTGAGGTGACGCTGAGCCACCCGAGGTGATTGAGGATGGCGTTGCGCACGGCGCGCGGGGGGTCGGCAGGGGCGCGGCCGCCCGGGGCGCCGGTCTGGTCGATCATCCTGAAGATCCGTGCGTACAGCTCGGACTTGCTCCGCGTTGGCTGTTCCGACCTCAGGAACAGCGAGGCCGCGAAACCCAATAAAAGAGGGGCGCGCGCGAGGGTCGCGGTTACGTTGCTCCCGGCTAGGTAGGCGTCTATGCGAGGCCGGAGCGAGTCGAGCCGCGGGTCGCCGGGTTCTAGGGCCGCGTGACAAAGGGTCTGGAGGTGTTTCGACACGTCGTTCTCGACTAGGGCCGTGATCTCGTAGTGGCGCCAGCTCGCGAGTTCACTCGTGATGTACCCGAACGGTCTGGTTGTGACGATGATGCGGTAGGTGGGATGGGAGGCAGTGAGTTGGCGGAGGGAGGCGATGGTCGACTGCTGGTCGTCGCATTCGTCGAGACCATCGCAGAGGACGACCGGTTCCTGCAACGTGGCGGCGCGGAACTGCTGCGGTGGGATGCCGCTGCCGGCAAGACCGAGGTCGAGGAGCCCCTCTTCGACCGTGCAGCCGGTGGTGGCGACCCGGGTAGCGAGGTCACGGAGGTTGACGCGAAGAGTCGGGAGGGATTCCTTCGCGAAGTCGCGCGCAAGGACGTCGAGCAGCAGTGACTTGCCGCTGCCGGGCCCGCCGACGATGACGCAAAGGTTGCGGAACGTGCCGATCGTCCTAGCGTCTATCTGGTCGGTGGTGCGCGTCGGCTCGTCGTCGACGGCGTGGTACGCGGCCAGCGCCTCCTCGACGGAGGCGTGGTCCGGCGACCGACTGTCTCGGACGAAGGCCCGGAGCGGGATCCATGCCTGATCGGTTGGCAGGAGGCGGGGCATGCCCAAGACGTGGAAGTGCTCCGTTCGGGACAGCGTCCACGCCTGGATGGCGTGGGCTAACTGGGCCGGCGATGCGGTAGAAGTCGTGGGCAGGTCGACATTGGCTGCCCGTAGGACCGAGAGCAGATCGGAGAGGGTGCGACGCTCCCGGTTCGCGGTGGCTGCCATGGCGTCCCGGCAGAGGGCGTGCCATGCGGCGGGCTCCTGCCGCGGATCGGCGCAAAGGCGGGCGAGTTCCGTGCGGGCGACGTTGACGGCGTCGGCGATGTCGGGCAGCGCGGAGACGGTCTTGATGCGCAGCCGCGAGCAGACCGTGATGTCGTGCCCGGCGTCGTCGAGGCGCTTCGCCAGCTCGGTTTGTGCTTTGGTCGGGAGAGCGGGGCTTCCGGTGCCGAGCCGGCGCAAGGCTCGGGCGTAATCGTCCTTGACGGGCTTGCTCGACAGCGGATCGACCGCGAGGACGGCGTAGTCGCAGCGGTCAGTTGCGATGCCCTGGCAGAGGGCATGGAGGGCGGACCAGAATCGCTGGGTGGCGGTGAGTCGCTTCTTCGCCTGGACTTCCACGATCCTGTTGTCGGCGAGTTCGAGCCGGAGGTCGTCGCCGGGTCCGCCGGTCTCGAAGGCTACGGCGGTGGGCGGTGACGCCGTCCAGTCCTTGGTCCACGCGACGGGCGTCCCCAGAAGCACATGGACGTAGGCGATACCGCCGAGGGCGGTTTGGAACTCAAAACCGGCTGCCGCGGCGTCTCCGCCCGCGTTGGTGGTGTCGGTCATTGAGGTTTAGTGGCGTCGCGACGGCCGAGTGGTAGTCGGCCGGATCGAGCGTGTGCGGTAGGGTCGGGTCGTCGCGTCGTGGACCACGGTCCCTGCCGCGAAATGCCGGCTGGGGCGCGGGCACTCTGGGGAAAGACTTGGTATAGCTCGGAACGCGTTGCCATGGCGGGTGTATACCACGGCGCGGTTGCGGAACCCATTGGGTTGCCGTCGCGGGTTGAGGGTTGGCCCGGGAGAGGCGAACGGTGCTTCGTGGTCAAGCAGTTGGGATGTGAGTGTTTACGTCTGTGGCGGGCACGGAGCCGGGTGGATTGAGGGCCGCCTGTCACTACCCCCAAAAGCGGTTGAGCAAATCGAAGCGGCTAGTGGAAGAGGGGTAGTGACAGGCGGCGGAAGCGGCATCCGGGCCTTGTGCGGCAAGGGGCCTGCTAAACACGCGGCGAGTGACGGCATGGTGACGCGGTGGTATGGTGCCGCCGCCTTGAACGACTGCCCAGGCAGTCGTTGTGGGCGGAAACGCCCACGTTGCGCCGAGACGCCTGACCAGCGTCGAAGCGCGGGTCGCCGCCGCGTATCGTACAGCGGCCTGGGAGATGCACCAGCAGAGCGACGAAGTGCGCGCCTGGCACGAGAGACCGTGCGTTGCGCGCTGAAGCGGTCCGGTCGGCCGACCCGTGGCGAGAATGCGGGCGTGGCGGAGAGTCCCCGGACTCCCCGCATCGATGCCGGGACGGATCGCGGCACAACGGCTCACGTTGTCTCTCTCGAGGCGACTGTCGGGCGGGCCTCAAGCCCGCACGACGAACCGCGGAACCGCCGATTCCGCGGCCCGTGGGGACCGGTGCCGAAGAAGCCGGGGCGAGGATCCGAGGATCCAGACCCGGGCGCCGCAGGAGCGGCAAACTAAAACGCATCGAGTGGGTTTTCGCGCATCGAGCGCGACTTCCGGAGGCTGCTCGCAGAGCGATCCGGATTGCCCATCAACACTTAGCGACTTCGGAAAGCCGGAGGCGGCCAGCGCGGACGCCTCCGGCTTTCTATTGCCCGCCGGAAGCCGTCGCGACGCTCCGCAACGTCTTGAAACGAGGTGGGAAAACCTTAGCGCCGCGCTTGACGCGCGGTCGTTGACGGCGCCCTGGAGCGGGCCGTATTTTCGATCGGATGGACGACCGGAACGAGGCGGGCGGCGCCCTCCCCCGCAGCGGCGCACCGCGGGCCCGGGACGCGCGGTGCGCGCGGGGAGAGAGGCGGTGAGGCCGCTCAACTGGGATCTTCAGCGGCTGGTCCGCGAGCACCGCGGCGGCTCGTTCGCGACGCGCCGCGCGCGCTCGCACGCGCTGGGACAGGCGGCGGACACGCTGACAGCGCTCGGCTTCCGCGGGCTCAGGGCGAAGGGCCTGAAGCCGAAGCACGTCGAGGCGCTGGTGGCCGAGTGGCGCCGCCAGGGGCTCGCGGCGGGAACGGTCAAGAACCGCATGGCGCATTTGCGCTGGTGGGCGGCGCGGATCGGCAAGGCCGGCGTCGTCAGGGCGGACAACGCGGCCTACGGGATCGGGGATCGGCGCTACGTCACCAACGAGGACAGGAGTCGCGTCCTGGACGGGGAGCGGCTCGCTCGGGTCGACGACGCGCACGTGGCGATGGCGCTGCGCCTGCAGGAGGCGTTCGGGCTGCGGCGGGAGGAGGCGATGAAGTTCCAGCCCCGCTACGCGGACCGCGGCGACCGGATCCGGCTCAAGGCGTCGTGGACGAAGGGCGGCCGGGCGCGGGAGATCCCGTTGCGCAACGCACGCCAGCGCGAGGTGCTGGACGCCGCGCGGCGGCTCGCCAAGGGCGGCTCGCTGATTCCGCCGGGGCGCAGCTACCGGCAGCAGATGAAGACGTACGAGCGGCGCACGGCGGCGGCCGGACTGGACGCGCCGCACGGCCTGCGGCACGGCTACGCGCAGCGGCGCTACGCCGAGCTGACCGGCCGCAGGTGCCCGGCGGCAGGCGGGCCGCGGGTGCGCGATCTGGACGCGGAGGAACGGGCGGCGGACCGGCGCGCCAGACTGGCGATCGCCCGCGAACTCGGCCATGGGCGCCCGTCCGTCCTCGGGGTCTACTGTGGAACATAGAGGCCACGCGGCGGGCGCGATCCCGGACGGGCCGACGAGCGCGCCGCAGGACGGATCGCCGGCCGAGGCCCGGGCCGCGGAGGAAACTCTCGGGAACGTGCGGCGGTTGCTGGGACTGCTGGGCGCCGGTCCGGCGTCCCGCAACGACTGGGAGTACCGGTTCGCCGCCCTGGCGGCGACGGTGTGGCCGGAGGGGCTCGACCGGCGGCACCTGGTCGCCATGCCGCTGGCGAACCGCACGCGCAACTGTCTGCGCGATGCCGACCTGTGCTCGGGAACGGGTGCGCTGACGACCGGGGACCTCCTGCTGCCGAACTTCGGGAAGGGGACGTACCGGGACCTGCTGATCGGCATCGAGCGCTTTCTCGAGCCGCTCGCCCGGGCCCCGGCGGCGCCTGTACCCGCGGCGTCGGGTGGGAGCTTGGAAACGAGAGAGGCTGAAACCCCGCGCGGCTCGGTCGCGGCGCCGGAGGGGCAGCAGATGCTAAGCACGCGGCCTTTGACAGGCGTCGTCCGGCACCCTTACGGTGAAAGGCGATTGGAAGGGAGGCGCACCCCCCGCTTTCCAGTCCCGCGGGCGGCAGACGCCGTCGGCGGCGAGACGAAATCCGTGTTGCGATGCGGGGGGCCCGAGGACACGCATACCCATGAGGGAGGCGTACCCATGCGCAATCCACCCCCGATCTCGATCTACCGCCTGCCGGCGGTGCTCGAAGTCACCGGCCTGTCGAAGGCCACCATCTACCGGCTGCTCGAGCGCGGCGAGTTCCCGCCGCGCGTGAAGCTGTCGCCGCGCTGCGTCGGCTGGCGCGTCGCGGACGTCGACGCCTGGCTCGACGAGCGCGCGGCGGCGTCCGGATAGGCTCCGCTGCCTGCGCGGCGTGCCATCAATCGGGCGGCGCGTGCGGGTCGCGGCAGTAGTCCAGGAGGCGCTGCAGGCGGCCGGGCATGAGGGTCTGGTTGTCGAAGGCGAAATCCCGCATCGCGTCCGGGTCGAGGCAGTGCACGTGGTCGGCGGGGGCTCCGCCGTACTCGCCGCTTGTGCTGAACAGGAACCACTCGCATGGATCGTCCGGGTCCCGGGGGTAGTCGTCCCTGTCGAGGTGTTTGTTCTGCTTGACCTGGACCTGGGCTTTCGCATGCGGGGTGCGGAGGACGAATTCGGTCTTCGCCGTGTCCCGCTTGCAGGTGCTGGGGATGAGGCGGTAGCCGTGCTCCGCCTGCAGGTAGATGCCGACGATGTCCTCGCAGTCGTCGGGAGCCGCGAGCGCGAAGAGGTCCATGGCCTGGCCCGCGTGCTCGGCGAGGTCGCACGGCGGCGCGCCCCCGGCGCGGTTGAACTGCAGCTTCGAGTGGAAGCGGACCGTGTCGTCGTGGACGGCCTGCAGGGTTCTGCCCGCCCGGAAGCTGTTGAGCACCTTGCCCGGAACGGAATCGACGGTGCCGGTCGGGACCCAGTGGCAGGCCCGGACGTTGACGACGTCCGCGGCGGCGTGCTCCGGAGTTGCGACGTAGCGCCAGGGGCCGGTGACGCGCCCGACGTGGTAGTTGCCGTTCCAGTCGCGGGTCCAGCAGAGGTCGCCTTCCGCCATGCGGTTGGCGACGGCGTTGACGGCGGGCCACCATCCCCGGTCGCGCTGGTCGTAGTACTGGGCCATGCCGAGCGCGTAGTAGGCGTCCCAGTCGAGGGACTCGGGTCCGTCGACGCGCCAGCCGACGCCGAGGATGTCGCGGTCCAGGCAGAATCGTCGGGGATCGACGCCCTCGGCGGCGTCGGTGCTGATTGTGAGGCGCCAGACGGTGGTCATGTGCGGGGTTCCTTTGTTGCTGGGTTGAGGGGCCCTACGCCGGGCGTCCCTGGAAGACGACGACGCCGCACACCGCTGCGTCGGGCTCCGCCTCGACGATCGGGTCCGGCCAGTTCGGGTTGGCGGCCTTGAGGAATCGCCGGCCGTCCTCGACGACGAGCTGCTTGAAGGTGGCGGCGCCGTCGTCGGGCCGGCGCACCACGACGAAGCTGCCGTTGCCGGCGGGCGCGTCGGGGTCGACGAAGATGTAGTCCCCGTCGGGGAAGCGCGGCGCCATGCTCTCGCCGGCGACCTGGAGCACGAACGTGCCCGGGCCGCAGGGCAGCGGGCAGTGCAGCCGTTCGGCGGAGGCCGGCGGCTCGCGCTCCTCGGTCCACGCGCCCGCCTGCACCCACGAGAGGACCGGATGCCCGGTGCCGGGCGGGAACGGTCCCAGCTCGGCGGGCTGCTCCTCGTTCATCCAGCCGGGCGGCTTGTCCATCGCGCGCTCGAGCTTGGCGGCGAGGCGGTCGCCCATGCGGCGCGGGTTGCCGCTGGGATACGGCCTGCCGGCGAGCACGTGGCTGAGGTAGGAGCCGCTGACGTTCGCGCGGCGCGCCAGTTCGGAGGCGGAGCCGGCCTCGGCGATGAGGCGTCGCAGGTTCTTCAGGCGGAAGCGGTCGATGTGGCGTGTCATGGGTGCGTCCGATTAGCGCAAGGATAAACATATCGCAGGCGATGGGGTATTGCAATGTCGAACGTGTTATGTATTTTGATATTCGTAAGCACAAAAACGAACATGAAGGACACCGGATGGAGATGAGCGAATTCCTGCGCGGCGCCGACAAGCGCGAGCGCGCCGAGGTGGCCGCCGTGTGCAACGGCTCGGTCGGCTACCTGTACCAGGTGGCCGGCGGCCACCGCTACGCGAGCGCCATCATGGCCGTGCGCTTGGAGGATGCCACGCGGCGCGTTGCCGAGGGCACGGAGGGGCGCCTCGCGGCCGTGCCGCGCCGGAGCCTGGTGCGGTTCCCGGAGATCTTCGATTGAGCGCGTCCGCGCAAGGGGTCAAGGCCGGCATGGCCGCCCTCCTGCTCGTCCTCTCGCTGGGCGTCAAAGCCGCCGAGACGGCGGAGACGACGGTGCGCGACTCCGGCGCGCGGGAGAGCGAACGCCGCGCCGCGGTCTGGAACCTGACCGCCGCCGACTGGACCCGCTACGAAGAGCTGATGCGCGGCCGGCGCGGCGCCTGGTCGCCGGACGCCGATCCCCTGCTGGTGCTCGGCGCCCACGCGCGGACCGAGTCGGAGCGGCGGCGGTTCGCCGAGGCGTTCGTGATGGCGGAGCACGCGCGGGTCGAGGGCGAGTTCGCCTTCGAGCGCGCGGTGCAGGCCGCCTGGCGGCGCCTGTTTCCCGGACAGCCCCGGATCGGCGCTCCAGTCCTCGCGGGCGGGGGCGACGCGGCGGACCGCTACGCGCTGGTCCTCGACCGGCGCTGCGCGGACTGCGGGCGGACGGTGCGCGAGTACATGCGGGCCGGCGCGCCGGTGGACGTCTACGTGCGCGGGGCGGACGGCGACGCGGACCTGCGCGCCTGGGCCGCCGAGCAGGCGGTGGATCCCGACGCGGTGCGATCTGGGCTTCTCACGCTCAACCACGGCGACGGCGCGCCCCCGGGCGTGGCGGGCGCTGCCTGGGCGCGGGTCGCGGGCGGCGGATGGACGCCGGTCGAATGAATGCCGCGGGCCTGGTCTGTGCCCTCTCCGGGCCTCCCGCGGCGGAGCCGACGCCGTGAGCCGGCATCCGGTCGAGGCGCTGCTGCGGCCGCCCGCCGAGTTGAACGCGGGCGCCGTGTCCGTGCTCTGCGGCGCGCTCCTCGCGCTCGGGCCCGAGTACTTCATGATGACGCCGGGCGTCGGCCGCGCCTCCGCCGCGGCGCTGGGGCTGAACGGCTGCTGGTGGATCCGGCGGGGGCTGAAAGTCGTGCGCTACCAGCGCAACCTGCGCCGCCGGCGCCGCTGGACGATGCGCGCGAAGGCGGTCCCCGTGCGGCGCGACCGGCTGTTCCTCGGCCGCGGCTTCCGCTGGGGCGAGCGCCACACGCAGCGCCTGCACGACTGCCGGCGCGACCGGTTCCGCCGCTTCGTCGAGCCGGGCCGCCTGAGGCGCTGGGCGCACGCCTGCGCGGCCGCGCCGGAGCAGGCGGGCCTCGCCCGGCTCGGGCGGCTGCTGGCCGCCGATGTGCCCGGCAACCCGTTCCGCGCCCCGCGGCCGGTCGGGGGCTCGTCCTGGCTGCACGGCGTCGAGCCGAGGGAGGCGGACGTGCACCTGCCGCTCGGGGACAGGAACGGGCACACGCTGGTGCTCGGCACCACGCAGGTCGGCAAGACGCGGCTCCTGGAGCTGTCGGTGAACCAGGACATCCGCCGCGGCGAGACCGTGGTGGTGTTCGATCCCAAGGGCGACGCCGACCTCCTGCGCGCGGTGCGCGCGGCGTGCGCGATGAGCGGCCGCGCCGGCGACTTCGTGCTGTTCCACCTCGGCTACCCGGAACTGTCCAGCCGCTACAACGGCGTCGGCCAGTTCCACCGCATCACGGAGGTAGCGTCGCGCATCTCGGGCCAGGTGTCGGGCGAGGGCCAGTCGGCCGTGTTCCGCGAGTTCGTCTGGCGGTTCGTGAACGTGGTGGCCCGCGCCGTGGTCGCGCTCGGGCAGCGTCCGGACTACCGGACGATCCTGAGGCACGTCACCAACATCGACGACCTCTGCCTCTCCTACGCCGAGTCCCACTTCGCGGACCGTCCGGACGTGCTGGCGGCGGTGGACGCGATCGAGCGGCGGCGCGAGGAGCCGCCGCGGCACATGGCGGGCCGGCCGCCGCGGCTGGTGGCGTTCGAGCAGGCGATGCAGGGCGGCGGCCTCGGCGACGAGGTGCTGGACGGGCTGCGCTCGGCGATGCGCTACGAGAAGTCCTACTTCGACAAGCTCGTGGCGTCGCTCCTGCCGCTCCTGGAGAAGCTCACGACGGGCAAGACGGCGGAGCTGCTGAGCCCGGACTACCTGGCCCTGGACGACCCGCGGCCGGTGTGGGACTGGCGCGGCGTGGTGAACCGGGGGCTCGTCGTCTACGTGGGCCTGGACGCGCTGTCGGACGCGGCGGTGGCCGCCGCGGTCGGCAACTCGATGTTCGCCGATCTCGTGAGCTACGCCGGCGAGCGCTACAAGCACGGCGACGGGCGCGGCTTCCGGCCGGGCAGCGACGTCGAGGCGCGGCCGATCGTCGTGCACATGGACGAGTTCAACGAGCTGATGGGCGACGAGTTCGTCCCGCTCGTGAACAAGGGCGGCGCCGCGGGCGTGCAGGTGACCGCCTACACCCAGACCTTCTCCGACATCGAGGCGAAGACGCGCGACGTCGCCAAGGCGCGCCAGGTGTCGGGCAACTTCAACTCGCTGGTGATGTTCCGCGTCAAGGACGTGGACACGGCGGCGCTGCTGACCGACCAGCTGCCGGGCGTGAACGTGGTCGAGCTGACCCAGATCGCCGGCTACACCGACTCTTCCGACCCGGAGTCGCCGGTGGACTTCAGCTCCCGGCACGAGGACCGGATCACGAGCTCCCGCGCGACCATGCTGGAGCCGCACGACGTCACCAGGCTGCCGAAGGGCGAGGCGTTCGCCCTGCTCGAGGGCGGCCATCTGTGGAAGGTGCGCCTGCCGCTGCCGGCGGGCGGGAAGCGGGATCCCTCGGCCGAGTTCGAGGAACTGGCCGCCGAGATGGAGAAGCGCTACCGCCCGGGCGCGACCTGGTGGGCGGAGGCGTCGGATGGCTGAGGCGGCGACCGCGCGGACGGAGGCTTCGGCCCCGCGCCGGGAGCGGCGCGGGCGCGTCGCCGCCGCGCTGCACTGCCTGTGGCTGTCGCTCCTGATGTCGGTGGCGGTCGAGTGGATCGGCATGACCTGGTGGTGGCCGGAGGAAGGCGCGCGCCACGCGGAGAACGTGCTGCGGCGCGAGGCGGGCTACCTGAACGCCGACTTCCGCCCCGCCGCCGCGCGCGTGCTGGGCGCCGCGGAGCGCGGCTACCACTACGCGTTCGAGTGGACGCGCCTGGGCGAGGGCCTGCGCTGGATCGGCGGGACGGCGGACGTGACGGCGTACGTCCGCGCGGCGCTGTTCGCGGTCCAGGTGCTGATGGTGCGCGTGGTGCTGCTGGCGTTCTCGGCGCCGGCGTTCGCCTTGTTCGGGCTGGTCGGGCTGACGCTGGGTCTGACACTGCGCGACGTCCGCCGCTGGTCGGCGGGCCGCGAGTTCGGCGGCCTCTACCACGCCGCGAAGCGGCTCGCGCCGCGCGTCATCGCGCTGGCGGCGGTCGTGTACCTCGCGATCCCGGTGTCGGTGCATCCGACCGCGGTGATCGTGCCGGGCGCGGCCCTCTTCGGCGCCGCGGCGCTGGTGGTGACCGCGTCGTTCAAGAAGTACCTGTAGGCGGAGGCGCGGAGAAGGACATGGACGCGGCGCAGCAGGCGGCGTTCCGGGGCGCGAACCCCGGTTCCTGGGTGACGGAGGCCAACCTCCTGGCGCTCTGCGCCGGACTGGTCTGCGCGGTGGCGATCGCGTGGTGCGCCTGGGTGGCGTTCCACGCCTACAAGAACTGGAGCGGCGGCGGCGCGAC
>JAPOYV010000036.1 GCA_026706385.1 Gammaproteobacteria bacterium | reverse complement strand
TGGAGATGCCGGTCATGCCCATGGCCTTGACCAGCTCGTCCACCGAGCGCGTCGATACACCCTGTACGTAGGCCTCCTGCACCACGGCGACCAGCGCTTTCTCGGCCGCCGTGTCGGCGCGTCTTGCGCGGCTCCAGAAAGGCCGGGAAGTAGCTGCCCTTCCTGAGCTTCGGGATGCGCAGATCGAGTGTGCCGGCGCGTGTCTCCCAGCGCCGCTCGCGGTAGCCGTTGCGGTGGTTGATGCGCTCCGGAGTGCGCTCGCCGGGCGCGGCGCCACAGCGGTCCTCCGTCTCCAGCGCCATCAGGCGGTCCGCCACGAAGCCCAGCATGTCCCGTAGCAGTTCCGTGTCGCCGCTCTTCTCAAGCAGCTCGATTAGGGCCATCCTGTCGTCGGTCATCGTTCGTTCTCCTTGTCCAGGTCAAGTTCCACAAGCTCAACCTAGCAAAGAGATCGACGATGACCGCTTACACGTCCGCGAAGGCGACGCGCTGCGCTTCGCCAAGGGCTCCGCGCGTCGCCTCCGCTACCAACTTCCTACACCACTTCCGGGGACGCCAACCAAGAGAAATCGGCACCTGCCGATCAAGGCGCAGCACGACCATCTTGCCCGGGCGATACGAGGCCACTACGCATACTACGGTCTGACGGGGAACGGCAAGCGGCTTGAGTGGTTCCGCTTCCAGGTGGCTCGCATCTGGCGGAAGTGGCTTGCACGCCGCAGCCGCCTGCGATGCATGAACTGGGAGCGGATGAACGAAATCCTCAAACGATACCCTATGCCGCCAGTCCGTTATCTGCGCACATGGCAGACACCTTGAGCGAATCTGTCTGGTGAGGAACCGAGTGCGTCAGTCGCGCACGCTCGGCTCTGTGGGGGGAGGGGCTCGGTAACGACCCCTCCTACCCGGCCCGCTCGACGCATCGTGAAGTTGCCGAGAGCCCCTTCTTCAAACCATTAACGCTGGTAGTAACTCGGGCTAGACAGGTCGTGTAAAATTTAGTTAAATCAGCAGGTTGATCGCAGTCGGTCTCGGACCAGTGGTCCCAGTCCTGCGCGAGCGCGATCGGCTCGACGTGGGTGTCGAAGTCCTCGCGCGGCGTGTCGGCCAGCGGGATGTCGCCGAACTCGCGCGGGTGCTGCTCCGGCGTGATGGTGCAGCGGCCGGTGATCCCGGAGTCGCACGCCGTCGTCCCGCAGACGGGGCAGGCGGTGGTGACGCCGTGCGCCGCCTCGAAGTGCGGCTCCCGGTCGCGGCCGTTGTCGCGCTCGACGATCTGCCCGATGGCCTGGCGGTCGCCGTGCTCGTTCTCGACGATGTCGGTGACCCGCGCTTTGACGTGGGCGACGCGGCCCGACTTGGCGGTGACCGCGACTTCGACGGTGTCGCCGACGCGCGCCCGCCGCGATGCCGAGACGTGCAGCCGCACGCCCCAGTCGCCGTTCGGCAGCATCGCGAACGTGTTGCGCTCGTCGCTAGCGCAACATGAGGGGTTCAGGGGATTCCGGGATTGCTCTCTAATTCCTTTAACCTGCTGATAAACATATATATTTTGACGCTTGGCGTATCACCTCGGCACACTCCATCTCGAATGTTCAACGTACTGGAACGAGTAATGGAAAACGTCATGAAACCGATCAAACGACCCACCATGCTATCCGCCACCTTCGTCAAGACCGTCAACGTCCCCGGGCGCTACGGCGACGGTCGCGGCGGACTGGGCCTGAGCCTTCTGGTCAGGCCCGGATCGCGCAGCCACCTAGCCAAGTGCTGGACGCAGAGCGTCCGCATCAGCGGCAAACCCACCAGCCTCGGCCTCGGCCGCTATCCCGTCGTGACTCTCGCCCTGGCCCGCCAGAGAGCGTTGGAGAACGCCCAGTCAATCGCCGAGGGCCGCGATCCCCGGCGCCGCTCGGGCCGTGGCGCGCCGACCTTCGCGGATGCCGTCGAAAAGGTCATGGCGATCCACGCCGGGAACTGGAAGCCCGGAGGCAGGACCGAGGAGAGCTGGCGGGCCACGCTGCGCGACTACGTTCTTCCACGGCTCGGCGACATGCCGGTCGACGCCATCACCGGCTCCGACGTCATGGCCGTCCTGCAACCGATCTGGACCGCGAAACGCGAGACCGCCAAGCGCGTGCGGGCGCGAATCGGGGCGGTGATGAAGTGGGCGGTCGCACAGGGCCACCGCGCCGACAACCCCGCAGGCGATACCCTCGCCGCGGCGCTGCCGAACAACGCCGTGCGCCGCGTGCACCACAAGGCCCTTCCGCACGCCGAGGTGGCCGCGGCGCTCCGCAAGGTCCGCGGTTCGAACGCCTACCGCGGCGCCGCGCTCGCCTTCGAGCTGCTGGTGCTGACCGCCACCCGCTCGGGCGAGGTCCGCTCCGCCGTCTGGGACGACGTCGACCTCGAGAGCGCCGTCTGGACCATTCCCGCCGAACGCATGAAGGCCGGACTTGCTCACCGCGTGCCGCTGTCCGACCAGGCGCTAGCCTTGCTCGACGAGGCCCGGCGCGAACTGTCCCACGGCGGCGGAACCGTGTTTCCGTCCCCGACCGGATGCGTACAGCGCAACCGGGCGCTGGTCACACTTGTCCACCAACTGGGCATCCGCGCCGTCCCGCATGGCTTCCGCTCCAGCTTCCGGGACTGGGCCGCCGAGTGCACCGACACCCCGCGAGAGGTCTGCGAGCTCGCGCTGGCGCACGTCAACCGGGATCGCGTCGAGGCGGCCTATCGCCGTAGCGACCTGTTCGAGCGCCGCAGGACGCTGATGCAGGATTGGGCCGACTACCTAGCCGCCCCTGCATGACGCGCGACACCTTCACTCAGTCCCTGCGGATGCCGCTCCGAACCTGAACCGTGGCCAGGCGGTCCTCGAAGTAGCGGCGGAACACCTCGTTCTCGCGCCAGACGTCGGGCTCCGTCCAGAACGCGCCCAGGCGCCCGACCAGCGCGGCGATCCAGTCCGCCGCTTGCACGGTCTGATAGCGGTGGCTCTCGAGGTGGAAAGGCGGCTCGATGAGCCGCCGCCGCGTCTGGCCCCGACCGTACATGTCGCGCGCGACCGCAGTAAGGAGGGCGTCGCGGCTCGGATGCTCGTCGAGGGCGAGCAGGAAGCGCGACGCCGGGTCGCAGTCCTCGCGGCAGAACGCGTCGATCCGACCGACCGCCTCGCGGAGCATCTCGGCATACAGCGCGTTCGAGTCGTGCCGCGCCGGATCCCCCTTCCGGACGCCGACGTAGAAAGCCCGGCCGCCTGTCCGGACGATCCTGTTCAGCAGCCGGTTGGTCGCCGAGCGCAACGCCGGGTAGCGGGACACGCTGGCGGCCCGGTAGAGGCTCGAACCCTTCTTCTCCCACACCGCCGGATGCTTGCCCGACTGCGCCAGCTCGTGCGCCAGCAACTCGCGTTTCCGCTGGAAGAACCAAGTGCCGAACGCGCGCACCTCCTCCGCGGGCATCACGAAGCCCGCGAAGCCGAACACAGGGCTGTCGTTATGCCGGGGGTCGCCGCGGGAGACGTAGGGACCGACGTGACCGAACTCGTCGAGGTAGGCGATGTAGATCAACCCGACCCCCAGATACGCGAAAGCCCGCACCTGGGTGCGGGCCTCGGAATGAGGGCATGGCTTGCGCCGCGCGTCTCGATCAGAACTATGCACGGGAGTGTTGACCGCGTCAACCGCTCCGGATTGGAACGTCCGCGCCCCATCCAACCCGTTCCTGCCTGCTCCTGGAACCGCTTCGGATGCGACCCGGCGGGAACGGCGATTGCGCTCCACTGCACGCGAAAGGAAGCGGGCGGCGGCCCCTCCCCAAAGGGAGGAGCCGCAAACCCTGTCAGAGGATCCAGAGCCAGAACACGACGACGGTGGGCACGATCCCGAGGAGCGACAGGCCGACGCCGTACTTCAACAGCACCCACCAGTTGCGCTCCACCCGGATGTTCTCGGTCACGTTGACGTACCTCTCGAACATCATGCACCTCCTATCAGCCCGATCGACTCCAAAGCGACCAGAACCGCGGCCGTCGCGGCTACGGCGGTCAGAACGAGCTTCACCTTGTCCAGGTTGTTGCTCAGAACCATCCGGTCCGTCTCCGTTTTCAGCTTTGCGGTCTCCGCTTCGATTCTACCGATCTCCAACTCCTTCCGTTTCTCTTCAGCATCCACTGGCTTTCCTCCATGCGGATTCCCGCCAGCGAACACCTCTCCCGCGGGGATCGGATCCCCAGCGGGAGGAACGCCGCCCACAGGGCGGCACCTTGCTCGAACGCCACCCTCGTCGGAGAGCGGCAACGCCAGACAAGCCGGCAGTCAAGCGGGTCGATCATACCACGCGTGCCGGTCCGTGCGACATGCGAGGGTCATTTATCCTTTTGATAAACATTGACTTATTGCCACGCCCATCGATTTCTGGTCTCATCCAACCCATGCAACTCGACCGCCGTTTCCCTTCCCGCCGACACCCGCCGACGCTTCTCCACGCATGACCGGAGACCCGATCCGCACGAGGACCGCCGACGCCTTCGACGCGGCCGCCGAAGCGGCGCGCCTCAAGGCCGACACCCGCACGCGTCGCCGCTCCCGGCACACGCGCTCCCGACTCGACCGCTTCGCCCATGAACTCCTCTCGCTCGCCGACGAGGGCTGCACGCCCGCCGAGCTTCGGCGCTGGCTCCGGGATCGCCGCGTCCACGTCCACCATTCCACCGTCGCGCGCTGGCTGCGCCGTCACGGCGACGCCTGACCCACGACTCCGATGCCCCGGTTCAGATCCACCCAGGCGCCCGAGCGACAGGCCGCCAGCGTGATCGCCCGGCTCGTCGAGGACGGCGCCCTGCGCCGCAACCCCGCGAGACCGCCTTCGGTGCGGACGGTCGCCAACTACCGCGACTGCCTGCTCCAGGTCGCGCGCCGCATCGCCGCCGAAGGCCGCGAACTCCGCGACCTCGACGCAGACGCCGCCGTCGAGTACCTCCGCACGCGCGTCGACGATCTCGGCCAGAAGGCGCTCGACATGCACCGCCAGGCGCTGCAGGCGATGCTGGTCCACGTCTCCCGCCGCCTGCCCGAAGGCCAGCGCCTGACCGTCGTGCGCTCGCACCGGCCCCAGCGGCGCGGCGGGCGGGCCTACACCCCGCACCAGGTCCGCATGGTCGCGGCGGCGCAGAACGCCCGCAACGGCCTGTCCACCCTGATCGCCCACGCCGCGGGACTGCGCGCCCACGAGCTGCCCACGCTGGCGCGGCCCGACGAGCAGCGGCCCGACCGCCGTCCCGCGCGCCCGGAGAAGTTCGCGGGCAGGCCGGGACGCGACTACACGGTGGTCGGCAAGGGCGGCCTCGTCCGGGTCGTGCGCCTGCCGGAGGATCTGGCCGAGCGGCTCGAGGCCCGCCGACACGGCGAACCCGTCCTGATCGTCGACCGCGGCATCCGCTACGTCTCGCGCTACGACGTCGCCGGCGGCGTCGCGTGGAGCGTCAGCTTCGGCAGCGCCTCGAAGCGCGCGCTCGGCTGGTCGACGGGCGCCCACGGCGTCCGCCACTCGTACGCCCAGGAGCGCATGCGGGAACTCCAGCGGCTGCTCGTCCGCGCCGCCGCGCTGGAGACCGTCAGCCAGGAGCTCGGGCACTTCAGGCCGGAGATAACCGAGACCTACCTCAGGTGACCCGCCTCGCTCTGGACCTCGCGCCCCGCATGGTGGAGATCCTCGACTCGGTCGCACGCGGCGACCTCGACGTCGAGCCGGACGACCGCACCCGCCGCGAGGCCGTCGTCAAGCTCCTGGTCGACCACGCGGCCCGCCGCGAAGAACCCGGCGCCGTCCGCCGTGAACGGGATGCGCTGCGCAAGGCCCTCGAGGCCGAGCGGGCAACACGCCGCCGCGACCGCGAGCGGTACGCCGCCGGTCGCCGCAGTCTCCGCAACGCGATCGCCGCGACCGAGCGCCTCCGGGAATCCCGCGCCAGGTACCGCGGCCTGGCGCTCCGCATCGAGGCCGCGCTCCTGCGCTCGCCGCCGCGCGACGACTTCGACCGCCTCGAACAGCGCCTCGGCCGCGCGCTCGCCGCCGCCGGCTTCGAGATGCCCGCCGCCCCGGACCTCGCGACACGTCCTGCGACAAGACCCTCCGCGCGCGATTCCGGGTCACGCCCCCACGCTGGGTAAGGGTCCTGCGGACACCTGGCCCAGCGTGGGGGCGCGCTTCTCCGCCCAACGCGCACATGCCGGCCCGCTCACGCTCCACGCACACCGGCCGGTTTTCCCCGCCGAAATGCTTGCCAAGCCCGCCGACGGCCTGTAGGGTGCGCCGCGCTTCCCTGTACCTCCTCGAGGTACGTGGCCCGCGGGAGCGCGGGCATCGATGGTCCCCCCGCCATGTCAAACAACGGGGCGCAGCCGCCAGCGGCGGCGTCAGCGAACCCCCTGCTGCAACTGGGGAGAAGCCCCACAAGGGCATCGGATCAGGCAGACCGCGGGTTGCCCAGCGCGACGCCACGATCCCCAGCTTCCCCGGCTGACCACAACGGGAGCCACCCAAAAGGTGTCGCAGACCTTCCACTGACCAAAGGAAGACCGCGCGAACAGTGCCGGCGGCGTCCGCCAGGACGGAACGGGTGCGAAGAGGATGACCGGAGTAGTGACCCGCGATTCCGCTCAGCGCCGATCGAGCGACAAGCATCGGTCGGTTGCGAGAGATACTTACAACATCGCCAACGCTTGTCTTCGACGACCCGGCAACCTGCGGTTCCTCATCCTGTCCGCCGGTCGCCGCGGCCACTCCGCCAACTGCACGAAAACGGCGTCCACGGAGCCGATCCTGCCCGCATCCGCCCGCGAATCGCGCCCCACAGTGCCCTCGTTTTCGAATTCGCGGGCCAAACATCGAACGAGGCCGCTCTGCGCGCCGCCAGAGACACCATCCGCGCCCCGCTGCCGTCCCCTCGGGTCAGCGTCCCCGTCGCCCGCAGCGCCCTCAAGCTCGACGACAGCACGGTTCTCGTCGGCGACGTCCGCCTCGTGTTCTTCTCGCCGGGCCAACGATGGCCGGATGTATCCATCCGGCCGTCGTCAACCTCCTCGACGCCGACGACGCCGTGTCACCCCACAGGGCCGCAGCGCCAGCGGAGGACCCGCGGAGCGGGTTGACTCGGTGGCGGCGGTGGCGTTCCCGGCTACAGGCTTTGCCGAGAATCCTGCGACTCGTTTCTGGTTTTTCTAGGTGACAGACTGGCGGAGGATTAACGTTGACGGTCAACTCGCAAGTTTCAACTCCACCTGCGAAGACGCCTTGCCGCTTCGTTCCAGCAGCGCCGCGGTGAACCGCACGATCTGCGCACCGGTGAGGTCACCCTCGAGCTGAATGCCGGTCGCCCCAACACGCACGGGCTTTCGGAACGGCTTTCCGTCTGGCCGCCTGCCGTCCGTACTCACACAGCACTGCACTCCCACCAAAGAGAACGGCATGTCCCGCTGATCAAGCAATCCCGCATCAAACAACCACTTGGCTGTCGCGACGAGAACCTTTCGCCATGATCCGGCCTTCACTTCGCTACCGTCCGGCAAACGCATCTCCGTGGGGCGCACGTATTTGCTGGGGTTCATCGCTTCGCTGTCCAATGGTAGCCACCCGCCGTGGCCCTCCTCGCTCAACGCCCGCGTATCAGTACGGTCGACAGGATGTGGAACCGTCCGCGGCCTCCGCCCTCCCTCCTCATCACGAGACTGATCGCCGATGATCGTGCCGCTGAGATCCACTACTGCCTCCAGACCGACTTCTCGCAATGCAGGCTGCCAAAGCGCGATCAGTTTCAGTGCGCATTTCCTCGCCCGTTCATGCTCCAAAGACGCGTCCAGAACGCACTCCTGCGTGAACACATCAAAAACCTGCCAGCGACTCCCGTTCGTCATTGCGCAATACGGAATCTTGACGGCTCGCTTCAGGTTCTCGCCCACCACGTAGCTGGCGAGTTGCCCGTGATGGGCCTTCGTGTCACCCAGCTTCTTGGCTTCGAGCAGTAGCAACGGCTCTCCCTTGCCTCGCAGTAACGCGTAGTCGGCAATACCCGACGCAACGATCGGCTCGATCTCGACCAAGCTGGGATCGCTGACATCCCACTCCAGTGCCTGAAGCAAAGGATCGATCAACGACACGCGCGTCCTTGCCTCCGGTCTGGCCGAGTCGAAGTACGGTCGATGTTCCTTGATCCGCTCCCTCAACGTTTCGATCGTCGCGATCAAGTCCGTCAGCATCTGATACCCTCAAGCATCCTCGTAGATTGTCACACATACTGTAATCGGCCTGTGAGCTCTGCCCGCGTTTCGACTCGGGCCACCGCCAGCCTGTCACCCTTGGAGGCTCTCGCCGATCCGGAACGCCTGGACGCTGGGAGCGTCACGACTCCGGTATAGTGCGACCTCGGCCAAACGTTCGTCACCGCGACCACGGTGCATGACGCTCAAGGGCACTCGTCGCCCCGGGCTATAGGCAACGCGTTGCTCCTCGACGAGCTGACGGGCTCTGGTGTCTGGAGGTCTCAAACCGCGCCGCTTCGTTACGTGCGTTCCCGTTGCCGAACCAGTAATAGCGCTCGTACGCGTTCTGGACAAATCTCCAAAAACGTAGTTAAATCAATAGGCTGATGGAGTCGCGTCGAGGACGTCGCTGGCGCGCCCGGCGCGGAACTCCTCGATGCGGCACAGCGCCCTGGGGGTGCCGTCCGGCATGACCTGGGTGCGGACGACGGTGCCGGACCGCGTGTAGCGCTTGCCGGCCCTGGTCTCGACGTCGCAGGTGACGGTTGTGCCGACCTGCACTAGGCGCGCGAGGCCCGGCGCGAGCGACATGTGCCACTCGTCCTTGATCTTGACGAAGCGCGCGAGCGTCCCGTCCGAGACGAAGGGTTGTTCGCCGTGAAGCTGGTTGGATGGTTGGGTTGTGTACATGACCTCCTCCGATGGTCTCTGCTGTCGATTCCCGACGGAACCGAGTCCGCGCCACGAGCCGCCGGTCAAGGCTCGCGTTAGCGACCGCGCTAGCGGCTTGGCCTTGACGGGCGGCGGCGCGGACTAGGCTGGGAGGGATCGACGGCAGGCGCGGGGGCGGCGCTGAGGACAGAGCCGGGAGGGGTTACGGCGGCGGCCGATTCATTCCCGTGGGATGTCCGGGTTGGGAGGTCGGTGTGGGTAGGCCGCGGTGTGGCGGACGATGGGGGAGACCGTCAGGGGGTTGCTGGCGTGATGTCGCCGCGCGCGGCGGCGGGACGACGGTTCAGGCCAAGTTTTCGGAAGCGGCGAAGTGGCCGCGTCGCGCAGGCTAGGCGGCGGCCGAAGCCCGGCGACGCGCCTGGGCGAGGTCGTAGGCCGCCTGCAGGCGCATCCAGAAGTCGGCGTTGCTCCAGCCCTGGCGCTCGAGGGCCAGCGCCATCTCGGGCGAAATCCCTGCGCGTCCGTTCAGCAGGCGCGACAGGGCGGGGCGCGAGCAGCCGAGCCGGCGCGCGGCCTCGGTAACGCTGAGGTCGCTGGCCTCGATGCAGTCGTAGCGCACGGTCTCGCCGGGATGGGGGGGATTGAGCATGGCGGTCATGTCGGTCTCCTAGTGGTAGTCGACGAGATCCACGTCGACCGGCTCGCCGTCGCGGAACCGGAAGACGATGCGCCAGTTGCCGCTGACGCGGATGCTCCAGTAGCCGGCGCGGTCGCCCTTGAGCGGGTGCAGACCATAACCCGGGATGTCGACGTCCGACGGCTTCGCTGCGACGCGGAGCGTGCCGAGGATGCGCCGGATCCGGGGCACGAGGTTCTGCGGGAGTCCGGGCGAGCGGTCGGTGTCGTGGAGCCTGCGCAGCGCCTTGTGCGCGAATCTCATGGGGCGACTGTAACCTGTACCGGCACGGTTTACTAGACGCGCTCACGCGGCGACGGGCTCCGACGTGTTGGCGTCGTGCAGCGCGTGCAGGAACTCGACCGCCTGCTGGGCCTGGGTGGCGGCGTCGAACACGGCCCGCGGCTCGTCCTCGAGCAGTTCGAGCCACGAGCCGATGTAGCTGGCGTGGTCGGCCCTCGGCCTGGAGGCGATGCCGAGATCCGCGCACAGGAACGCCGAGCCCAGCTCCGCGACCAGCTCCTCGCGGGCGTACTCGCGCGTGCCCGGTGCGCCGAACCCGCGGTCGAGGCGGTGCTTCGCGCCGGTCGCGTGCACGTGCTCGTGGCCGAGGGTTCCGAAGAACGCGTGCGCCGACTTGAACGTCTCGAACAGCGGCATCTGGATGCGGTCGGGACCGGGCGCGTAGTAGGCGCGCTCGCCGCCGTAGCGGACGTCGAGGCCCAGGCGCTCGAACCACGCTTCGCAGCGCGCGTCGCGCTCGTCGGGATTGACGTCGGGGATCTCGGGCGCGTACTTCGCGGGCAGGCCGTCGATCTGGTCCGTGTTGAAGACCGCGTACACGCGCCGGACGTGGAGCAGGACCTGGCTCTCGTCGCCGAACTCGTCGGTCTCGGTCTTCTTCGCGGTCTTGGCGAACACGATGTGGGTGGCGCGCTCGCCGCGGCGCACCTGGGCGCCGATGGACTGCGCCTGCCGGTAGGTCATCCAGAACGGCGAGGCGTAGCCGGCCTCGATGGCGGCGCCCCACAGGATCAGCACGTTGATGCCCTGGTAGGGGACGGCGTTCTCGCGCAGCGGCTTCGACACCTGCCGGTCGGGGTCGACGGCCCAGGGACGGTGCCAGGGGAGCACGCCCTCGGCGAGCTGGGTGCGGATCTGCGCGGCGATGCGTTCATAGAGTTCGTTGATGCGGGCCATTGGCGGTTCTCCTTCGATGCGAGCGAACGGCGCCGCGACCGGCCGCCGGGGTCCCTCCGCCCGGGGCAAGGCCGGACGCCGGACCGGCAAGGGACGGCGGCCGCCCGCAAGGGCCTGGCCTTGCCGCGGGCGGCCCCGGCGGCCGAGGCTGCGGGGCGCCGGTCGGCTCGACGGAGAACCGTTCCTCTCGCGGGGGAATCGCTGCAACGGCGGCCGGCGATGCGCCCCCGGGCCGCGAAAACCGGCAGCGCGGGACGCGGCGTCGTCGCGGAACGTGCCATCCGGGCGCAGGGCGTGCTTTGTCTATCTGACTGAAAATGCTAGTATTTTTGTGCTTTTGAGCCGGTTCTTCCGGCGTCGCCCGGGAGATCGGGCGTCAGCACTGGAGCCGCCCTCGGGTGGCGGTGCCTCCTCGCGGAGGCGGCGCCTCCCTGCGGAGGCGTACAACAACCGGGCCGACCGGCCCATCGATCCCCCGCCGGGCGACGTCCCCGCGGGGAGGTCCGTCCCGCGGGGTTTGCCGAGAGGAGGTGCCGCCATGACGGACCTGAGAGAGATCGTCGACGTGCGCGGACCGGGCTTGCCGTCCGAGTTCGTGTGCGCGGCGAGCGTCGGCAGCGAGGTGCTCGCGGCCTGCGGCCTGGCCCGGGAGGAAATCCTCCGCAGGGCCGCCCAAGCCGTGGAGTTCGAGCTTGGCATGGCGGAAATCCATGTCGGGACGGCCGCCGGCGTCGGCCGCGCGGTGTTCCCCCTCGCGGGGGGCACGTTGGTGACGGCGCGGATCCGTCGCTGTCCGTCGCCGTCGGTGGCGGTGCGGCTGGCGTAGTCCGCGTGCCGCCGCCGGTGGACGCCCCCCGGTTTGCGGGGGGCGTCCCGCGCTCTCGTTCGAAGACCTGGCCCCACGGACGGAGTGGACGCGATGGGCCTGTTCAGACGGGCGAAGCCAGCGAAGGAAACAACGAAGGAACGGCCGCCGCCGGTGGCGGCCGGCGGCCTGCTCGACGCGGCGGAGACGGAGGCGGCGGCCGAGCTGTGGCGGTTGACCGCGCTGCCGCGCGAGGAGTTCGACGCCACGTACGGGGAGATGCTGCGCGGGTTCTGGCGTTGCATCGGCGGGGTGCGGGGCGCCGCGTGGACGGCGCTGCGGGGCCGCGCGCTCGCGCACGCGATCGCGGCGCTCAAGGTACGTCGGGCGCACGTGCTGCCCCGGTTCGCGGCGGCCGAGGACGCCGCCCGGCTGGCCGAGGTGATGAGCTTCGCGCTGGCCGCGTGCGTGGTCGCCGAGCGGTTCGGTCAGGTGCTCGGGCGCGCGGCGGGCCCGGACTGGTGTCCGATGGAGGCGGACGTGCCGGCGCAGACCGAACTCGCGGACGTTGCCGTGCCGCGCGCGTTCGGCGCCCTCGTGCTGCCCCGGCTGCTCGGCCCGGCGGGCCACGAATGGCTCGGCCAGCAGCCCGAGGCGCTCCGCGAGGTGGCGGCCTACTTCGGCGGCGGGCCGAGCCAGCTGCGCGCCATAGCCGACGACGCCGCGGCCCGGATCGGCATGCCGCCCCCGCCGCCGCCGCCCGCGAGCGCGATGCCTGCGCCGGGCGCGGGGCAAGGCGGACACGGCGCGGTCGAGGCTGCCCCGGCGGACGCCGGGGATGCTGCGCCGCAGACCGGAACGGATGCGGCTCGTACCACGCGAACGGCGCCCGCGCCGGCGGGGGCGGCGGACGGGACCGCGCGCGGGGGCGATGCCGCGCGCCCGGCCCGTGCGTCCTCGGACATAGGCGACGGGCGCGTCGGCTGGCAATGGTTCAACTGGGT
This sequence comes from Gammaproteobacteria bacterium, assembly GCA_026706385.1. GTDB lineage: Bacteria > Pseudomonadota > Gammaproteobacteria > Pseudomonadales > Azotimanducaceae > VXYL01. Next base: position 6,611 of record JAPOYV010000036.1, on the reverse strand, counting down.
GCGCGCGCGCCTGCGCGACGGCAGCGTGGTGCCGAACGCCGCCGGCGCCTGGCTGCACAACATCGACGGCTCGGCGTACGTGGTGGACCCGGACGGCTTCGAGGCGCTGGCGGAGGCGGAGTCGGTGGCGCCGAAGTCGATCCGCAACCGGGTGCGCAAGCTCGGCCGGCACCGCACGCGGCGATCGGGGTCCGGGCGTGCCGACGCGTTCCCGGCGGAGTTGGCGGACGGCCGCCGGGTCACGGGGATGCTGTTCGACGGCGAGCTGTTCTGGGACCGGGACGCCCCGCCGGCGTCACGGTCCACGCTGCGTTGAGTGCCCTCGGGGAGCGGCGCTGGACTCCGGTGGTTCGAGGCGGGCACGGGCCGGCGGCGCGCCCGCGAGAGGGATGGAAGCCCGCCAGGGCCGAGACTCGCCGTGGCGAGGCTCGGTTCACGACAGCCCGGCCCCCGCAGGGGGCTCGCCCTTGGCTACGCCGGCCAGCAAGGCCAGCGCCGACCGGATGATTGTCGCTACGCCAGGCGGTCGCCGAACGGCCGCTTCCCGGCGTCCCGCGCCTGCGTGCGCGTGGGCCCGCCTGCATGTCCGACACCGCCCGCCTGCCGGCGAGCGGCGTCCTGCGACCCGCGATTCCGACGGGGAACGGGTTCAGCCGGTGGACGGGTCCAAGGACTGCGGTGCGTTTCCGGCGGCACGCGCGCGCCGGCGAGGCGTCAGCCGAACGACCCCTGGTCGTCGCCGGGCTGCCCGGCGACACGTCGACCGGTGCGAGACGGCCCTCCATGCGGGCCACGCGCTCCCCCAGTGCGCTGATCTTGTCCGCCAGGTCGCGTCCTTCCTTGTGGTGCCACCTTAGGGTTGAGAAAACGAGGCCGAACACGGCGAGCACGGTCGTCAACGCCAAGCCGAGGACGGCCATCTCCAGGCTCATGGTGTGGCCGTCTCGGTTTGGGGCGGGCCGTCGTGCCTGACGAACTCGGTCATGTGCACGTCCCCGTCGCTCGCGCCCTGCATCATGACGATGTACATGCTGTCCGTGCCGGCGGGAAACGCATGGTGATGGTTGAGCAGGAGCACGATCTGGCGAAGCCAGTGCGGGGCCTCGACCGTCAGGAAGTTCGCGAGGTCGTCGGCGGAGTCGCCGAACGGATTGTCGGCGTGGAGCATCCGGCTGCAACGGTCAAACAGTCCGACGTACTTCTTGGGAGCGATCCTTCCATCCTGATAGGCTGCACGTCGAGAGTGAGCGACGCGGAAGGAATGGTCGTTCGCGCAGAGCTGATCGAGAGCCGGTTGCAGGGGCACGCCCCAGGCGAGTATCGAGCAGCAGCCGCACTGCACAGTCGCGAAGAGGAGGGCGCGTGGCGAGGAAGACCCAGGATGTGAAGGATTTCGTGGAGGACGTTCTTGCGGGAATGCGAGACGCGTGTGTGGAGGATGTGACGGACCGGGTGTTCCTCGCGATACAGGAGGATCCCGCTCTTCTCGCAGAGTATGAACGCCTGTGCACCAAACACGGCCGCGGCGTTGTCAATCGTCAGGGACCGAAGTGGGTATGGAAGGCGCTGGGAAGACCGCGCAACCTCGGGATGGGCGCCGCGAGAAGCAAGCTGATTCCTAGCGGTCGGTACTCGAGATTCGATGTGGCCACAATGGCGTGTCGCTGAACCGATGTGAGAACCGCATGGCGAACAGGTGCGTCGAAGGGTTGCGCGCCGGGTGGCTCGGGTCTTCGGCAGAGACCGAGCCTCCGCGCTGCGGGACGCGACTTTCAAGTCCGTCCAACGTCGGGAAGCGGCGGCTCCTGCGGCAAGCGCACACGTTGCGCCAGGGACACGTTTGGGAGTGCCGGACCGCGCCGACGGCGATCGTGGATGTGTTGGGCGGGTTCCGCTAGCGGTCGGGCGCGTGGCACGGAACCGACCGACCCGGTACAGGTTGTTTCGCCTCGAGCCCGGTGCCGGCGGGGACTGCATGGCCACAGCAATGTGGAAGTTGGGACCGCCCATGTCCCTAGCGGCGGTGTGTCCGTTTCTTCAGGTCGATCCGCTTTTTCGACCGTCAGCGAAGAGCCACACCCCGCGATGATCGATAGTGCAGCCAGTCTGCAGCATAGGACATTAGGCGCGTGGCGCGCTCTACACGACGGCACGTGCTCGGTGCTTCAGCAGCCCGCGCACGTAGCAGTCCCCGGGCTTGCTGATCCCGACAGGGTCGGTCGCCCTTCCGTCGATCTCTGACGCGGCACCAGGCCGACCCTGGCCGTCGTCTCCGCGATGCGAGGATCGTTCTGACCGGGGCCCGGCGAGTTCGCTACGGTCCCCATCCCACGCTGACGCGCAGGTAGGCCACGCGGCCCGCCAGCCCGAACGGGGTGTCCACCGGGTAGCGGATGCCCCACAGGACGTTCGAGAGGTGCGTCTTCTCGAGTCCTGTCGGCAGCTCGTCGGCGACGTTGTTGACGCCGATCGCGGCCCGCACCGAACCCATCCTGAGCCGGGCCTCCAAATCGACGGTCGTCGCCGCATCGATGGTGATCATGCCCGTGTCCAGCGGGTGCTGCGTGGTCTTCCCGTAGTGGTTCGCGCGCAGCAGCATGCCGAACGTGCCGCGTTCCCAGTCGGCGGTGAAGTTGCCCTGGCGGCGCGGCTGTCCCCGCTCCAGCGTGTCCGCCGCCCAGCCGCCGAAATAGTCCGAAAACGCGAGTCCTGCCGGGGCGCCGGCGGGGAGACGTTCGCCCGCGATTTCCGTCTTGCTCGCATTCGCGTTGGCGGACAGCCAGAGATACCCGCCCGCCGCCGGCACGCCCCAGCGCACGGTCAGGTCCGCCCCGCGCGTCTCGGTGTCCACGCCATTGAAGAAGAACGCCGCCGTCGACACGCGCTCCGCGTCGCACACGGGCACCCCCGCGCAGCTTAAGCCCCGGGAGCGCACCACCCGCTCCTCGATGTCGGTCTGGTAGACATCGAGGGTGACGCGAAAACGGTCGACGGGCGTATAGATCAGTCCGGCGCTCCAGTTCTCCGCGGTCTCATGCTCCAGGGAGTCCACCCCGAAGGACCTCGGGATGGAGTGTCCCTCGTTCGCGGCGAAGACGGTGGTCAGGCCTTCCTGGCTCCCCACGAACAGGATGGAGTTGAAGCGCCGCTGCGCGAGGCTCGGGGCACGAAAACCCGTGGAGGCCGCGGCCCGCAAGGCCAGCCCCGGTGCGATCTCAAGGTGCGCGGCGACCTTGCCGGTCGTCTGCGACCCCGCATCGCTGTAGTTCTCGGCCCGTAGCGCGAAGGCCACGGACAACGCTGGCAGCGGCTGCGTCTCGAGCTCGACGTAGGCCGCCTGGCTCTTGCGGCTGTCGTCGGAGAGCTGCGCGTTGCGCGGGCTGTATCCCGGGTAGCCCTGGAAGCCGCAGGCCGCCACCGTACCCGTCAGCGGCGCTCCGTCCGGACCGACGGCAAACGCGCCGTAGTCGTCGGCGTGGGGCAGCCCGCAGGACCAGGCGGCCTCGTCCCCCGCGATCTGCGCGTAGCCCTCGTGCCGGTGCTCCAGTCCGGCCGCCAACGCGGTCAGGACGCTATCCTCGAACGCGCGGCGCACATCGAGATTCACCGTGAGCTGGTCGAACTCGATGCCGCCGCTGTCCCCCGACAGCGGCCCCGCGTTGGCCACGATGTCGGCCACGCTCGCCCCCGGGTTGCGATCGAGGTAGTGCGCCCCGACGGAGGCATTGATCGAGCCCGACACCCCGAATCCAAACTCGTTCCTGCCGTAGGCGGCGCTCACGTCCAGGTCCCAGTCGCCCAGTGTGCGCCGCATCCCCGCGGCGAAGGAAACGTCCTCTATGCGCGTCTCTTCGTACGGGAGGAAACCGTCCGGGTACACGGGGTGCGTGTTGCGTTCGTGGAAGTTGACGAAGTTGGGCAGCACGAAGTCCCAGGTGGGATCACCCGAGTCGAGGCCTTCCCAATAGTTGTAGCGGAACCGATAAGCGCCGCTCGACCGGCTCTCGCGCCGTGACACGCCGCCGAAGGCGTACAGTTCCGCGTCGCCGACCGGCAGGCCCGCGTTCACGAAGAGCGAGCGGCCCTTCACCCCGGGGGAGCTGGTGGTGATGAGTTCGTCCTGGAAGTTCGGGTCGTGGCCGCCGTTGCCGCCGTTGCGCCGCAGGGGGTTCTCGTCGTGCCACTCGCCGGAGACGTGCAGGAACCCTTCGGCGCCGAGCGGCAGGCCGCCGTGGAACGACACGCTCTGGGCGGAGCCGTCGCCACCGCCTTCGCCGCCATAGACGGTCACCTCACCGCCCTCGGCCTCGTCGCGCAGGACCAGGTTGAGCACGCCCGCGATGGCGTCCGACCCGTACTGCGCCGCCGCCCCGTCCCGGAGCACTTCGATGCGCGCGAGCGCCGATGCCGGGAGGCTGCGCAGGTCCGTCCCGCCCGTGCCGTAGCCGATCACGCCGTCCAGTACGCGCAGCCACGCGATGCTGTGCCGGCGCTTGCCGTTCACGAGCACCAGGGTCTGGTCCGGCGCCAGTCCCCGCAGCGTCGCGGCGCTGTGGGCGGCGCCGTCCCCAACCGACAGCCTGGAGTAGTTGAACGACGGCGCGAGCTTCGTGAGCGCGGCGCCGAGGTCGACCTCGCCGGCCCGCTCGAGATCCATGCCCTGGAACACGTCGACGGCGACCGGGAGGTCGTCCGCCCGACTCTCGATGCGTGCCCGGCTGCCGACGACGACCACGACCTCTTCGATCGCGGAGAAGTCCGTAGTGCCCCCGCCGGCGTCCTCGGCCACCGCGGCGGCGGTCAGGACGCCGGCGGCGAGAATCGCAGCCACGGGTACGGCTCGGGTCCGCACGGAAGCTGACTGTGCCATGATGGTTCCCCTAGCAGGTGCCCCGTTCCTATCGTACTCTTCTACCGTCCCGCGCCAAAGTGGTGCCGGCCGAGCACATCCGTCTGCCATGCCGTGACCCTCGGCGATCGTCCCATCCTCAGCCCCCTGGTTGCAGGGCCCGGCCGCCTCGTCGGCGGAGTCTCTCGGGAACCGCGTGCTACGGGATCGACGGCGGGGTGCGCTGGAGGGGCGGGAGGCGGCCGGCGCCGCGAGGTGGACGAGGCGATCTGCCAGAGCGGTGCAGAATTCGGTGTTGACGCGGCCCGCGCATCCCGCGCGCCGCGCCACGCTTTGGCCGGCCTCGGCGGCCGAAACGGCATAGCACCGTCTCCCGAACACCGTGATCCCGTGCACCGCCGTTACCGCGCCCGGCGAGCAGCCGTCGAGCGGAGCACAATCAGACGCCGCAACTAGCTGCTCGGAAAGAAGTCGACCAGGAGCTCCGGCCGCGCGCTCGCGACTTAGGCTCGGCGGTGTGCAGCAAGGGGTGCGCGTGCTGGGGCGTCATGAAGTGCGCGATGGGCACGAGGCCGTGATGGAGTTGCGTGCGAGTGCGAACAGTCGCATTGCTTCCCTCCTGTCCGGGGATCCGCGCGCCTGCGGCTCGCGAGCTCGTGGGCGGGCGGCGGTTGCCGACCGCGTTCGTGCCCGCCGAACTCGTCGAACAACCAAGCGTCGGCGGGCGACTTCGATCATCGCAAGGTTCGCCGGCTCGCGCAACGCACTCGAGCGCCGAGCGGCCGGGCGGGATGCTCTGGGCGCTTGGCGGTGGCGATCCGGCGGACGCAGGCAGCCTAGGAACGCTGACGGGGCGGTGCCGCCGCAGCGCCAGAAGGGGTGGCCGCGAGTCCGAGACCGGGTGTCGCCGATGGCCACGGCGGCGCGAGGCGCACCGCCTTCGAGTCGAACTGGTCCCGCTCGCTCGAGTGGGGCAGGATAGGGCCACGTGGTCCTTTGCGAGGAGGGTACTCGTGGCGAATCTCGAGATGATGGTGGAGTTCGGCGCCCGGTTCGTGGCCCTGCCCGGCGCCGCGCTGACGCTGGTCCTGCTGTTCCTGAAGCTCAGGCGGGAGACGCCCTTCGTCCGCACGACGGAGGCGCAGCAGCTGGAAGCGGCGCGCCTGCTTCGGTCCGGCGGCGACGGCCCGGCGAACCTGCATCCCTACGAGAAGGGACTGCTGTACCGGATTCTCGCGAAGTCGAGGTTCGTGTCCCCGCGCGAGGTGGAGTTGCTGCTGCGGCTGCCGGATCCGTACCGGTACATCGATCGACTCGCCTCGGTGCGGGCGTTGTTCGAGGAAACGGAGGCGCGGTGCGGACCGGCGTTCCGGTTCGCCGGGCGTTACCGCTCGGCGGGGTGGCGGAAGGCGGCGAAGCGGGTGGTGAGTGTGGCGTACTTCGCGATGGCGTTCGCGGCCTGCCTGCCGGTGCTGGCGATCGCGGTCTACCAGCTGCTGTACGTCCCGGAGGCGGTGTCCCCCGAGCAGTTCGCGGGGATTGCGATCGAGTTGTGGAAGCTCGCGGCCATCTCGCTCCCGGTGTTCGGCTACCTGGCGTTCGAGTGCGTGCGGTGGCTGTCCAGGATGCGGCGGGCGGAGGAGCTGCTGGAGGCGGTGGCCGCGTTTGCCGCGGCGGAGGACGCCGAGGCCGGATAGCAGCGCCGCCGCGGACGGCCGCGCGCGGGAGGAGTCGGAGATCGGGTCTCATGCGTCCTGGACAG
>JAPOYV010000059.1 GCA_026706385.1 Gammaproteobacteria bacterium | reverse complement strand
CGAAGGCGTTCATTTCGCGCACGCGGTCGAGGGGAAGGACGTGATCGAGGGCCTGATTGAAGAATCGCTCGCCGTCGTCGATGCTCATCACGTTCATCTGCGGCGACAGGCCCAGTTCGAAGGCGAACCGCTTGAGCAGGCGTTCGCAGACGCTGTGCACGGTCCCGACGAGCGACTCCGCGGTGCGTTCGGCCAGTTCGATCCGACCCGAGGCGATCAAGCGGTCGCGGACCCTCTCGCGCAATTCGGAAGCGGCCTTGACCGTGAACGTCGTCCCCACGATCCCCGCCGGGGAGACCTCTCCGTCGAGAAGCGCCCGTTCGAGCTCCATCGTCAGCCGATAGGTCTTGCCGCTGCCGGCCCCGGCGCTGATGAACGTGACGTGGGACCAGTCGTCTACGGGTGCGCGTGCGCGGGCCTCCCGGCGCGCAATTAAGGACGTGGATTCCCGCGCACCGCCTCGAATCACTGGAAGGCCTCCACCCCGGTCAGCCAGCGGAACGTGTCGAACCGGTCCGGTGGCACCCGCGTCTCCAAGGCCCCGTCCGGGGGCTCGGAGGCTTCGTCCGGTGCAGCCCCGGCGTTGACTTCGATCTCGCCGCGGGCGAACTGTCCGCGCCGCCAGTCGTAGGTGACGACGCCCTGCTTCCAGATCGCCTCGGTCGTCAAGGTGGCGTTCCCCTGCGCCTTGGGAAAAAACCGCCCGTCGGGACCGAGGACGTTGCCCGTGGTGACTATGTAGTAGCCGGCCCAAGGCCAGTGGGGCTGGGCCAGCATGAAGCCGTAGACCGCGAGTTGCAGGTGTTGGTTGTTCTCGATCTCTTCGAGACGATACGGCTCGCTGCCCCACTTGGCGTCCAGCACCGCACGGTCGCCGCGATCGTTGACGGTCACGAGGTCGACATCGCCACGCAAAGCTCCGCCGGCGAAGGGCCGTTCGACGTGGAACTCTGAGGTCGCCTCGACGACGCCCGCGTCGGCCAGGTGGCCGAGCAGCAGTTCAAGGGCACGCTCAAGCGTGGTGACGACTTGCTGGCGGTCCACGCCGCGACCGTTCTCCAGCAGCACGGCGCCTTCCCGCTCGATCAGGTCCGCAATCGTGGCACTTTGCCAACGCACGATGTCATCCTCGCCGAGCGACCGCCAGTCGGCGTTCTCCGTGAAAAACCGCTCGAAGAGCCTGTGCGCGAGGGCGCCCTTCAGCAGCGGACCGTCGGCGACGTCGGTGATGCGGCTGCCACGCAGACGGGCGTGGTACTCGAGGACCCACTCGTGCGGATGGAAGTACGCCTTGGCCAGGCTGGTGTAGGACTCCGTGGGCCGGCGCGCGATCTCGCGGCCTATCCGCCACCAGCGTTTCTTGCCAGGCAGGGGCGTCACCGTCATCGGCGGTGCGGGGATGTCGAGGAGCGCAAGTTGGTCGTCGGCGCCGCGCAAGAGGCCGTCGTCGAGGCGGACTTCGAGCCAGCCGTCAAGTTGCTCTTCGATTCGGCCCCAGAGCGGGTGCCGCCCGGCGCCGTCTTCGTCGTGCACCACCAGGACCAGGCGCCGTCGGCAATTCAGCGCCGGGCGTAGCCAGGCACGTTGCTCGGCTAGCAGGCGCTGCTCGGCGGTGGGCAGTTCCACGCCAGCAGCGGCCAGGGCGGCGTGTTCCGCATGGGTCCACGCGGGGGTCAGATCCAGACGCGTCGGCCTCAAGTCCCACCAGTAGACGTCATCGACCGCTTCGGCGACGTTGCCGGGATGGCTCGTTGCCCGGACATGACCGGCTTCGGCATACGTCGACGGGTCGGGCAACGCCCGCGTCACCTCGTCGACCAGCCGGTCGACTTCGATCTTGGCGATACGGGTGGTACCGCCGCTGGCGAGGCGCGAGAGCGTAGCGGCGAGCGCCTGGGCTTGGGCGTACGCCGCGCCGAATACAGCCTTGGCTTCATCTGCGGCAGTGGCGGTGGTCGCGCCCAGCCAGGCCGCACATCGCTGGGCGCGGGCGAGCAGAATGTCCACGGGCGCCCCGCTACCGACGGGGAAGCGTTCGGGTGCGACCCAGAACGCGACGTCGTCGGCATCGTCGATGGCCGCCATCGCGGCGCGCCAGGCCGGACCGTCGATGCCCGGTTGGGCAGCGACTGCTTCGGCAAGCCGGCTGCGCGTCGACCACGGCAAGGGGCTCACCGGGTGGATGAGGAATTGCAGCAGCCGATGCGGATCCAGGGGCTGCCAAAGCAAGGCCAAGGCGAGTTTGAGCACTTGGCTTGCGGCGCGGAACGGAGAGTAGTGCTGGAAGCCGGCCCGGGGCATGCCGACCCGTTCGAAAGCGTTGTCCAGGATGATGCCGTCGTGCGTTGCCACGGCCACTGCCGCGTTGCGATCCGAGAGGCCGCGCATCAGTTCGGCCGTCGCCTGCGCGGTGACGTCGCGAGACACGGCGCGCAGGACGACCACCGAGCCGTCCCCCGTAAGCCGTCTTGCCGGCTTGTCGCTAAGTGCGCCCTGCAACTTGCCGAGATCCGTCGCGGGATCGGCGGCGCCCGTTGGCTCGTCGATGGCCTGGCAGTTGAACTTGGACAGCAGACGGCGCCACAGGATCGGCAGGTCGCGCGCATGATCGAGCAGCGTGACTGTCTCCACCTGTGTGCGACTTTCCTCGACCAGGGCCAGGATGTTCCGCAACCGCTGGCCCGTGCACGGCGGCAACCTTTTCTGGGCCAATGCCTCCACAGCCGCGAGGTCGGCGAGACGCTGAGGAACGCTCGCTCGGAACGTGCCGTCCCAGCCGTGCAGGTACCAGGCGGATCGCCAATCGAGCAGCGTGCGTGCAACGCCCACGGGGTCGACGCCGAAAGAGCCGTGGTAGAAGCGCGCCAGGTCGTCGAGTTCCGCGAGGCAGCCGCGATACATCGCGACCTCCTCGGCGGGGTGAACCGTCGCCGGAGCGATGCCCAGATCACTCTCGAGCAGTCGGAGAAAACCGATTGGGCCGACGGTGATCTCGCCGACGCAGTCGGTCGCCAAATCGGGATGCAGGCCGTCGCGATGCAGGCCGAAACGGACCTTCATCGGCTTGGCGGGTCAGCGGTGGTCGCGGGCGTCCCTAAGGGGCGTCGACAACAACGGTCTTGAAGTCCGCCGGGGCGACAATTTCGAGCACTTCGAAGTCGTCGGAATAGGCGACCTCGCGGTGCTTGATCATGGGGCGCTGGTTGATGCAGTCGCCCTTCTTGATCGTTCGCACGCCCTCACCTTCGTATTCGAACTGCGCCCAGCCGTTCAGCACGTAGACCATCTGGAAGCTGCACTCGTGGATGTGCCACTGCGCGACCGCATCCTCCTCGCGCTTGCCGTTGGCCCGGATCACATGAGCGACGAAATCGCCGTTGGTGGCGCCCTTCACGCCCAGGTCTCGATAGTCGAAGATTCGGCGCAGGCCTTGTCCCCATTGGGCGTCCGTCGCCTCCGCGATGTTGAAGCGCCACGCGCTGCTGGCTTCCATTTCGCCCTCCTTCACTCCACGGGTTTCGACCTCACGTTGCGCGCTTCGCCGGCCGCCGTCAACCGCCGCGAGCATTCCCCGTACAATCCCCGAGGAAACGCAAAGGGGACCGCCATGGAACACCGCACTTTCGGCAACACCGACCTCGAATGTTCGGCCGTTGGCTTCGGCACCTGGGAGATGGGTACGACCCAGTACGGAGAGATCGACATCCAGGAGGCCGTGCGGGCCGTCGAGATGGCCATCGACCACGGCATCACGCTGTTTGACACCGCGGAGATCTACGGACCCTATACGTCCGAAGAGCTTCTGGCGCGAGGTTTGGGGGCGCGACGCCGGGACGTCGTGGTCGTGACCAAGGTCGGTTTCGCCTACAAGGACGATGCGAATGCGCGCGGGCCTGCGGCGGTCGCCGGCCGCGATGCGTCCGCCGCGCACATCACCGCCCACACCGAGGGCTGCCTGCGCCGCCTCGACACGGACTTCATCGACCTCCTGCTGATCCACTGGCCCGATCACAAGACCCCCCACGAAGAGACCATCGGCGCGCTCGAGGCCATGAGGGACGCAGGGAAGATTCGCCACTACGGCGTGTCGAACTACGACGTGCCCATGATGACGGCGTGCGAGGAGCATGGCCATTTGACGGCCAACCAGGTGGGCTACCACATGTTCGACCGGCGCATGGAGGCGGCCGTGCTGCCGTACTGCCACGACAACGGCATCGGCTACATGGCCTACGGCAGTCTCGGTTTCGGTTTGCTCACCGGTGCCTTCACCCCCGACACGACGTTTGTGGACTGGGACTGGCGCAGCGGCGGCAAGGCGTTCGGACTGCCGCTGTTCGAAGGCGAGCACTTCCAGGCGGAACTGCGCGTGGTCGAGAAGCTCAAGGCGTTCGCCGGCGACCACGGCCGGTCGGTGGCCCAGCTTGCCATCGCCTGGCTGCTCGGCAACCCGGCGGTCACCGTGGGACTCGTCGGCATGCGCAACGAGCGCGAACTCGCCGAGAACGTCGCCGCCGCCGATTGGCGATTGAGCGACGACGATCGGCGCACGATTGACGAGATCTTCGCCCAAGAGGGCGTGCCGACGTACGTGGACGCCAAACAGGCGGCCTAGGCGAATCCGATGTTTGGCGGCTACCTTCGCATGCTGGAACGGGCACCGCTCTGGCTCTGCGTCGTGCTCGCGTTGGCGTCCACGGCCATCTGGTGGGGTTTGACGCACGCGAAAATGCCGTGGAACGCGAACGAGACGTTGGTCTTCGTCGTCCTTTGGTCCACCGGTGCCGTGTACAGCGTGCTTGTTCTGTTCCGCTACGTCCGCGGGGGCCGCCGTCTCGCAATCGTGGCCGGCGCGGGCGTGTTCAGCTATTGGCTGGGGGTGCAGATCGCCTACACACCATTCCCCTGGGTGTTGGCCAACACGGCAATCGCGGGCGTGCTCACAGCCCTTTTGGTCGGCTATGTCGTGGCGAGGCTCGGTAGGCTCCGGCTCACCGGTCGCCTGTTCGCAATGCTGGCGGGCGCGGGAGTGATCGGCGGTGCCGTCATCGGTTGGTCGGGCGGCGGCGACCCATTTGGAGCGATGGATCCCGACCGGATCTTTTACAGGGAACCGGGCGAAGGCGCGGACGAGGGCGGCTGGGAAGGGGTGGCGTATGTGGCAGGACATGCCCTGTGGCAGGTGCTGACCTGCGTCGCGCTGTATCTATCGCCCCAGGACGCCCCGGAGCCCCAAGCAGAATCCTAGCCTGTCTGACCGGGCCGCAGCTCGGGATACGGGATGAGCATGGATCGACCCTTGGTCTTCTGGTCGCCGACCCCTCTCGCCGGCCCTTTCGTGGCCCGCCGTTTCCCGATACCGACAATCCGCTGCAACTCTGCGACATCTTCGACACGCATTTCTTCCCACGCGCCGCGAGGCAGCCAAGCCGGGAGAATCACGGGGCCATAGCGGACCCGTTTCAGCCGGGTGACCTTGAACCCCTGGCTCGCGAACAGATCACGCACCTCGCGGTTGCGACCCTCCATGAGCACCACGTGGTACCAGTGGTTCGTGCCGCTGCCGTTGTAGTAGCGGATGTCGCTGAACGACTCGGTTCGGTCGCCTACCGTCACGCCACTCCTGAGCGCCTCTTCGGCCTCGGTGTCGAGCGTGCCGTTGACGCGCACCGCGTATTCGCGGTCGATACCCGTCGACGGGTGCATCAGTCGATTGGCGAGTTCGCCGTTGTTGGTGAGCAACAGCAGGCCCGTGGTCTGGATGTCCAGACGTCCCACCGAGATCCAGCGTCCGGTGCGGAGCGTGGGCAGTTCGTCGAACACGGACAATCGACGTTCGGGATCGTGGCGCGAGACGATGACCCCGGCACGCTTGTTGAGCACGAGCACGCGCGTCCGGGTCGCCGGAGGGCGCTCGAGCTTTCGCCCATCGACACTGACCTCGTCTTCGGGCTCGACCCGGTCGCCGAGCTTGGCGGCGCGACCGTTGATGCCGACGCGTCCGGCGGCGATCCACTTCTCCATCGCCCGCCTTGACCCCAGCCCGCGGTCGGCCAGGACCTTCTGAAGCTTTTCGCTCATGGCGAGCGGTTCGGCTACTGGTCCCCGACGGGGAGTTGCACGACTTCGGCGAGAGGTCGGGTCTCGTCCGGGGTCGGTTCCGTCTGGGCGTCCCCGCCTTGCGCCGCCACGAACGACTGAAGTTCCTCGAACGGCGGCAACTGGTCGAGGCTTTGCAGGTTGAAGTCGTCGAGGAACTTGCGGGTCGTGCCGTAGAGCGTCGGCCGGCCCGGCGTCTCGCGCTGGCCGACGGCTTGAATCCAGCCCCGCTCGGACAACGTGCGCATGATCGAGGAACTGACCGCGACGCCGCGCACCTGCTCGATGTCGCCGCGGGTGACCGGTTGCCGGTAGACGATCAGCGCCAGGGTCTCGAGGAGCGCGCGCGAATAGCGTGGCGGGCGTTCGTCGAACAGCCGGCTCACCCACGGGCTGAATTCCTGGCGGACCTGGAAGCGGAATCCGCTCGCCACCCGAACGAGTTCGTAGCCGCGTCCCGCGGTGCGACGACCGAGGGCGTCCAGGGCCTCCCGGACCAGGGTTTGCGCACTTCGCTCGCCGAGGTCCTCGGCGGTGAAGAGGTTGGCGAGGCGGAGGATGCTGACCGGGCCGTCGGCGGCAAGGAGCGCCGCTTCGACGATCCGTTCCGCTTGGTGTGAATCGATCACGAGGTCTCGCGGGCTTCGGGAGGGCGGACGTAGATCGGCGAGAACGGCGCGTTCTGGACGAGTTCCACGAGTGCCTCGCGGGCAAGCTCCAGCAGCGCGAGGAAGGTCACCACGACCCCGCGGCGGCCTTCGCGCGGATCGAACAGGGCGTCGAAGGCGACCAACCCGGACGCGGCGTTGACCCGGGTGAGGATGTCGGACATGCGCTCGCGGACCGACAGGCCTTCGAGTTGTACCGCGTGGCGTTGGTGGAGATCGGCGCGGCGCAGCACCTCGGCCAGCGCCACCATCAGCTCCTTGAGGTCGACGGTCGGCTGCACGCGATGCTTGACCCATTCGGGCTTGCCGGCGTGTGCGCCGAAGAGGTCGCGATCTTGGCGCGGCATCTCGTCGAGGTTCTCGGCCGCGCGTTTGAGACGCTCGTATTCCTGCAAGCGGCGCACGAGTTCGGCGCGCGGATCCTCCTCCTCGTCCTCGGCGGCCGGTTGCGGCAACAGCAGGCGCGACTTGATCTCGGCGAGCATCGCCGCCATCAGCAGGTATTCGCCGGCGAGGTCGAGCTTGAGCGCCTTCATCAGGTCGATGTAGCGCAGGTATTGCTCGGTGACTTCGGCGACTTCGATGTCGAGGATGTCGAGGTTCTGGCGGCGGATCAGGTAGAGCAGCACGTCCAACGGCCCTTCGAAAGCCTCGAGGAACACTTCGAGAGCATCGGGCGGGATGTAGAGGTCGGCGGGGAGTTCATCGAAAACCTTGCCGTCGATGAGTGCGACCACGTTGTCGCGCCGTGCTCGGGCGGCGTCGAGGCGGGTTGGCGCGTCGCTCATCGCTGCCCCATGCCCACGGCGGCTTTCACATCATCGATGGTCTCGCGCGCTTCGTCGCGCGCCTTCTCCGATCCCTCGAGCAGGATGTCGCGGACGACGTCCCGGTCCTCGAACTGCTTTGCGCGTTCGACGATCGGCACCTGCTCGCGGTTGATCGCATCGATCAGCGGACCCTTGCAGTCTATGCAGCCGATGCTGGCGCGGCGACAGCCGTCGGCCGCCCAGGTCTTCACGTCGTCGTCCGAGTACACCGCGTGGAGAGCGAAGACCGGGCACTTCTCCGGGTCTCCCGGGTCGGTGCGGCGCACCCGGGCGGGGTCCGTCACCATCGTGCGCACCTTCTCCTCGACGACGTCGGGCTCTTCGCGCAGGCTAATGGCGTTGTTGTAGGACTTCGACATCTTGCGTCCGTCCAAACCGGGCAGCACGGGAGCGCTGGTCAGGAGCGCCTGCGGCTCGGGCAGGATGATGCGCCCGCCGCCGGCCAGGTAGCCGTACAACCGGTCGCGATCGCCGGTGGATAGGTTCTGCTGCCCACCGAGCAACGCTTGCGCGCGCTGCAGTGCTTCGGTATCGCCTTGCTCCAAGTACTGCGTGCGATCCCGGCGATACAACCTTGCCGCCTTCTTGCCCATCTTCGCGATGGCGAGTTCGGCGTGGGCTTCGAACTGGGGTTCTCGGCCGAAGATATGGTTGAAGCGGCGGGCGATCTCGCGCGCGAGTTCGAGGTGCGCGACCTGGTCGCCGCCCACCGGGACGTTTCCGGCCCGGTAGACCAGCACGTCGGCGGCTTGCAGCACGGGATAGCCGAGGAAACCGTAGGTCGACAGGTCCTTGTCCGCGATATTCGCCTGCTGGTCCTTGTACGTCGGCGTCCTTTCCAGCCAGCCGACGGGCGTCACCATGGACAGCAGCACGTGCAGTTCGGCGTGCTCGGGCACGCGACTCTGCACGAAGATCGTCGAGGCGGTCGGGCTCAATCCGACGGCGAGCCAATCCACCACCATGTCGTAGGTGAACTCCTCGATGTCCACACCATCTTGATAGTGGGTGGTCAGCGCGTGGTAGTCCGCCACGAAGAAGTAGCAGTCGTACTGATGCTGCAACCGTACCCAGTTCTTGAGCGCACCGTGATAGTGCCCGAGGTGCATCCGCCCGGTCGGTCGCATACCCGACAAGACCCGCTGATCGGATTCGATACTCAAGGCTTAGGTCGAAGTTAGGCGATACGTGAGTATACCCTGCGAGGAGGCTTGCCGGGCTTCACAGCTCCCCGGCGCCTTGGCGGAGAACGTCGGCCTCGCCGCTGGTCAGGTCCACCACCGTAGTTTGCCGCGGCCCGCCCGCGCCGCCGTCCACGATGACGTCGACGGCGTGTTCGAGTTGGGGCCGCCGGTCTTCGACATCCGTGACCGGCAGGTCCTCGTCCGGCAAGAGCAGCGTGGTGGACATCATCGGTTCGCCCAAGGCCCCGAGCAGGGCTTGCGCGATGGGGTGGCCGGGGACGCGCAGGCCGATCGTCCTGCGTCGCTTGTGGACTAGGCGTCGGGGCACGTCGCGGGTCGCGGGGAGAACGAACGTGAAAGGTCCGGGAAGGTATCGGCGCACGACGCGAAAGCTGGCGTTGTCGACCCGTGCGTAGGTCGCGAGTTCCGAGAGGTCCCGGCACATCAGGGTGAAGTGGTGGTCCGGGGGAAGTCGGCGGATGGCGCGAATCCGATCGACAGCGTCCTTGTCGCCGAGGTGGCATCCGATCGCGTAGGTGGAATCGGTCGGGTAGACGATGACACCGCCGTCGCGGACGATTTCAGCCGCCCGGTTGATCAGCCGACCCTGCGGGTGCGTCGGGTGGACTCGCAAGTACTGACTCACGGCAGCATGTCGGCGATCTCCTCGCCGATCCAGATCTGCGGCTCGGACGGGGTGAGGTTTTCGCTGGCCTCCCTGTCGCGGACGATCTCGAGCGCGCGGGCGAAGGCGGCCTCGAAGTCCGGGGAGCGCGAGGGGCTTGCCCCTCGCATATCGAGGCCGGACAGGCTGTCCCGGTAGAATGCCTCGCCGAAGTACGTGTATTCGCGCCCATGCTCACAGCCAAACGACTGGCGGTCCTCGCTGGAAGCCGTAATGACCAGTGTCCGCGGGGACTTCAGCGCCTCGATGAACCCGCCGGAGTAGCAGGCGGACACCACGACCACGCGCCACGGCGGATCGGCGCTGGCGACGATTTCACCGAGTTCGGCGGCGGGAATGTCGTTCAAGCCGAGGTTGTCGAAGTACACGCTCAGTTCGTGGTCGCTCGAGCCATGGGATGTCAGGTGCAGGAACAGGAGGTCCTCGGGGCCCATCTTCGCCGCAATGCCGCCGAGCACGGCCTCGAGATTGTGTCCATTGGCCATTGGTAGTTCGTCGACCGTGTCGCGACTGTTGATCAAGAGCGCAGTCCGGCCCGTCGCGCCGAGCTTGCGGCGGAACAGTTCCTCGATGTGCTTCACCTCGTTCTCGAAGACGTTCTGCGCGGAATACGGCGCGAACCCGACGAAGTAGGTGTCCCGGGTGTCCGGCAACGACGGCAGCACGGCGTCGAGTGCTTCGGTGACGAGGCGGTCCTGCCGGACGTAGGTCTCCTCGATGTTCAACCGCTCGGGGCGATCATCGTCGATGGGGTTGAACAGCGGGAACGGCCTGACGAGTTGCGTCGTCCCCCAAAGCGCGCCCGCCGTGATCACGGTGACGACGATCCGCCGCGCCACCGGTCCGTCGAGTTCGCGCACCAAGGCGCGCAGGAGTGCCGCCAAGCAGACGAAATAGAGCGCGTGCGCCGGCCATGACCAACCGGTCAGTGACACCAGCGGGAGAAGCGCGAGGCGGATCGTCTCGATCACCGGTAGCGCGGTGAGCAAGGCGGGTAGCGAGGCGCGTGCGCTCGACAGGGCGGCGAGAAAGAGGACCGCCGCCTGGACGAACAGCGTCGTCAACAAGGTGTACAGGCCCCAGCGATAGAACTCGACCCCGTCGGCCTTCGCTGCGACGGCGATGTAGCCAGCGGCGAAAGCAACCACGATGAGCATGGCCGCGGCGAGGGCGACGCTACGGGCATCCCCGCTGAACCGCGCGCCTAAAGGGACGGGGACGAATAGCCTGAGCGCGACGAGGACGTCGTGGCCGAAGCCGGGCATCCGCTGGGAAAGCCGGGGAGCGGTTTCGTGGCCGACGAAGGCGGTCATCGGCGGGACGCTACTTCGGCGTCCCGCCCCTCACCACGATGCGGTGCATGACGCGCTGCTCGCTGTAGTCGCCGAGGGCGTAGTGCATCACCGAGCGGTTGTCCCACAGCACGAGGTCGTGCAGTTGCCAGCGGTGCCGGTAGACGAACTCCGGTCGGGTGGCATGGGCAAAGAGCCTGAACAGCAGGCCCTCACTCTCCGCTTCGGGCAGATCGCAGATGTACTTCGTGAAGTTGCCGTTCACGTAGAGCGCCCGCTCGCCCGTCTCGTCGTGCGTGCGGACGACCGGATGGACCGAGTCCTCGACATCGGGGCCGAACACCTTGCCCGTATGGAACGCCCGCAACTGTGCGATCCGCTCCTTGGTCTCGTCGTCGAGCGTCGAGTAGGCCAGATGTTGATTGGCGAATGCCGTGTCGCCGCCGGTCGACGGCAGCCGCTGGGCGTGCAGGGCGGTGATGATCGGCGGCGTATGGTGCCAGGTCATGTCCGAGTGCCAGCCGCCGCCGAACGGATGGACACCGGGAGCGAACTTGAACATCCGGTCCCGCCCGCCGATGAACTGGACGAAGTCGGTATCGCGGTGCTTGGTCGCTGGATGGGTCAGCAGGTCCCCCCAGCGACGCCCGAAGGCTTCGAGTTCGAGGGCCGTGAGGCGCTGTTCCGGCAGCACGAGCAGGTGGTGCGTGAGGAGCAGTTCGCGCAACTCGGCGATGGTGTCGCGGTCATCCTCGCGGGCGAGGTCGATGCCCTCGACGCGGGCGCCCAGGGCGACGCTGGCGCGGTCCACATTCAGTTGCAGGTTCTCGGCGACTTCCGCCATGGCTCAAACCTCGCGGGTTGGGAGCAAGGAATCGTCCTTTGTGCGGGTGACGGCGTCAAGCGCCCTCGATCCCGTGGCGCTTGTTGATCTCCTCCTGCACGTCTCGCAGCTTCTCGCGAGTGAGGGGATAGATCCACAGGAGCGGCATTCCCACGAACTTGAACAAGGCAGGAATGACCGAGTACGTACAGGCGAGCATCAGCAGGGCGAACGGCGTGTTCGTCGTGTTGCGAGGATCGGCGAGGGAATCGAAACCCCAGTACACCACGAGGCCCAGACCGATTGCCGTGCCAAGGGCGTAGCCGCCTTTGCGTACCATCGACCAGATGGCCATGTAGGCTCCCGCCCGACGCTGGCCCGTTTGCGCAGTATCGAGGTCGATCACGTCCGCGCACATCGCGAACGGCAGCGCCGACAAGGCACCAATCGCAGAGCCCTTGAGGCACATCACGACCAGGTAGATCGGCAGCTTGCCCGAGTCCACGTCTGCGAGGTAGTCGACGGCCGTCGCTTCCAGACCGGCGGGAAGAATCCAGATCAGGCTCGCGACGTCGAACGACTCGAACCACTCGACCGGAGCGACCATGATCAACGGGATGAAGGACGACCACAGGGCGTACCAGCCCACCGCCCACATGGTGGCCTTGTGCTTGCCGATGCGCCGGGAGAGCTTGAACCACAGCGGGATGGCCGCGATCTGGCAGACGAAATACGGTGCCAGGTAGATACCGTAAAGTTCCTCGATCAGCATGACGTGCATGACGAAGAACAGCGACAGGCTGTTGGTCATGGCAGAGCCGACCGCGCCGAAGCCGAATACCAGGACGAGCAAGACGTAGGGGTAGTTCTTCGACACGATCTTCAGCCCCGCGATCACCCCGATGCGCTTTTCGACCTCGACGATGCGCCACTCTGGAACGCCGACAAGGCAGTTCAAGTTGATGATCGGCATCACGATGCACATGACGAGGACCAGCACGAAAGCGGCGTCGGTCGGCTCGACGAGGCCGAAGAACAGGATGGTCAACGGGGTGAAGGCGGATATGAGTGACCCGACCGTGCCGAGCCCCTCGCGCCAACTCATGATCAGCGAACGTTCGTTATAGCTGCTCGACAGCTCGGCGCCCCACGCCGAGAACGGGATGTCCTTGATGGTCGACCCGATGAAGAAGACGGTCAGCGTCACGAACAGCCAAATGTAGCCGTTGGAGAAAGTCTGCCCGAAGACGGTGACGTCGCTGAACTCGAACGGCGGGACGAACAGGAGCCACATGCCGATGGCGAAAATCGGTGTGCCGATCAAGACCCAGGGTTTGCGGCGCCCCCAGCGGGTCTTCCACCGGTCGGACAGGTATCCGATCAACGGGTCGGTGACGACATCCGAGATGCGCGACAGCATGAGCAGCAGGCCAACAACGCCAAGCGACAGCCCGAAACCCCCGGAGTCCGCGTAAACGACCGGTAGATAGACCGCTAGCGGCAGTCCGGCCAAAGCCAGTGGCGCCGCCGGCGCACCGTAGGAAACGTAGTGGTACTTGGTCAGGGGTCGGCGATCCGACCCTTCCGACTCAGCCATGGGGACTCCCCTCCCGAGAGGCGCCACGATGGTATCGTTCGGCTGGTACACGCGTCACGGACCAATCTCAACGCGGGTGACCGACCTAGCAGCCAGGCTCGCCACGGCCGTCGAGGCCGGCGACGCGGACGATGTGCTCGCCGTTGTCGAGTCAGCGGACTGGCGTGCCATGGACGCAGCCGAGGCCAACGTGCTCCTGCGCCAGGTGGCCTTGTACGGCTATTCCGGACGGACGCAGCGCTACGCGGAAGCGGTCCGGGCGATGCGTGCGGGCGGCTGCGAGCCAGACCTCGCGAGCTGCGCGCTGTTGGGGGACAACGAACGGGCCGCGCAGATCCTTAGCGCCTACCCGGACGCGCTCGACCAAGCGGACGCAAGCGGCGCCACCGCACTGCACCACGCGGCTGAGCGAGGCAATGCCGCGTTGGTAGCGGAGCTTTGCCAGCGCGGCGCGGACGTCAACGCGGTCGACCAGCACGGGCGGATGGCGCTCGAACATGCACTGCACGCTGGCCCCTGGAAGACCGGACCGGCGACTGAGGTCGTGGCCTTGCTCCGCCGACACGGCGCAACGGTGGACTTCTGGACGTTGGCCGCGCTTGGCGATGCCGGCGGACTGGTCGCGATGCTCGAGGACGGCCTGATCGGCGTTGACGAGCACAATGCCGATGGCCGCACGGCCCTTTTCCAGGCGGCCCGCAACAATCACCTCGCGGCCGTGATCGCGTTGCTCGACGCCGGCGCCGATCCGAACTGTGCATGCGCCGACGGTCAGACGACGCTCTACACCGCCTGCCTGCACATGCTGTCGCAGGAATGCGACGTCGAAATCGTGCGCGCGCTCGTCGCCCACGGCGCGGAGGTCACGTTGCCGGCGGCGATCGTGCTGGAAGATCTGGACCTCGTGCGCACACTCGCCGCCCGCGACCCGGCGGTGCTCGCCGGACAGGACCACGACACCCCGCTCGGCTACGCAATCCACGCGTGGCGGCCTCGGGCCCTGGCCTGCCTGATCGATGTCGGGGCCAGGCCCAATGCGGCGAATTGGGGACACATCGAACGGATCGCGCGGGATGATGCGCTTGTGCAGGACTTGAGGCGTCGTGCCGCGACGGGAGGTGCGCAGTGATCGCGACGGATCCTCGTCTCCGCCAAATGGCTTGGGCTGTTGCCGCCCTCCTCGCATGCGCGAGCAGGGCGCAGGCACCGATCAACGATCCCTTGCCGGACGAAGTCGTCAAGGGCGACATCGTCGTAGCGGCCATACCCTTTGTACGCGCGCCGCAGACCTTCGACGCGGCGACGCCGCAAGGAACGAACAATCCGCGAACCCGCATCCAGTACCTTGAAGCCGTGCCGGGTATTCCCGACCGTTTGGCCTTCAACGACATCCGCGGCGTGCTCTACCTGACCGACACCGAGGCCCGTACGCCGACCGTGTACCTCGATCTACGCGACCAGGGCTTGAGCCTCTACGGCGGCGCCCTGCCCAACGAGTCGGGCTTCATGGGATTCGCGTTCCATCCCGATTTCGCCGAAACCGGCAAGCCCGGCTACGGCAAGTTCTACACCGCCTTCACGGCAACGCGGGCCAGCGGAGAACCCGACTACGCCGACGAGTCCAATCTCACGCAAGTCAGCGTCGTGCGCGAATGGACGGCGACCGCGCCGACGGCCAGGACCTTCGACGGCACATCGCGGGAGGTGATCCGGGTCGGCGAATTCGCGGCGAACCACAATATCGGCACCATCGCCTTCAATCCCACCGCGACCGAGGGCGATGCCGACCACGGCCTGCTCTACATCTGTTTCGGTGATGGCGGCAGCGCCCACGATCCGCGGGACTACGGCCAGGGCCGCGTTGAGCCGCTGGGCGCGATCGCGCGAATCGACCCGCTCGACACCGAGGACGGGGCCAGCTACGGCATCCCGGACGACAATCCCTTCGTCGACGAAGAGGGTGTGGCGCCGGAGATCTGGGCGTACGGCCTACGCCACCCACAGCAGTTCTCCTGGGACTCCGACGGCCGGTTGTTCATCTCAGACATCGGCCAGGACCAGATCGAGGAGGTGAACCTAGGCGCCGTCGGCGCGAACTACGGCTGGCGCCTGCGCGAGGGCACGCTCGCGACCGGCCACGCGGTCAACCGGACCTTGGGGCCCGTGTACCCCAAGCCTGCGACCGACGCGACACCTTTCGTCTACCCGATCGCGCAGTACGACCACGACGAGGGCTTCGCCATCGGTGGCGGATTCGTCTATCGGGGCGCGGCGATTCCCGAACTGGTGGGCAAGTACGTGTTCACGGACTTCCCGCGTGGCCGGCTGTTCGCGATCGACGCCGACAACTTGCCGGAGGATGGCCAGGCACCTATAGAGGAGTTGCGCATCGCCTTCGACGGGGCGGAGCGCGATCTCGTCGACGAGGCGGGATTCCCCAATACCTATCGACCGGGTTCGGAGCGTGTCGACGCCCGGGTCAGCGTCGACGCCGCTGGCGAACTGTACGTGCTGACGAAGGGCGACGGCTGGATACGTCGCCTGCTTGCGAACAGCTTCGATGATCTGCCGCCGTTCGCGGGGCGCAACACGGGCGACTTCAACGGGGATGGTTCCGACGACCTGCTGCTACGGCACCGGGACGGCCGCTGGACGTACTACCCGATGAACGGTCGGGCCAACATCACGGCCCAACGTGGTTCGGCGACGCTTCCGGCGGATCGCGCCTGGCGCTTTTCCGGTGTCGGCGATTTCGACGGCGACGGCCGCGACGACGTCCTGCTGCGCCACGCCGACGGTCGTTGGCGGTACTACCCGATGGATGGCCGCCGGGCGCGGGCCGCCGATCGCGGGGACCCCGCGTTGACCCGGTTCCCGGAATGGCACATCGCGGGCCCTGGCGACTTCAACGGCGATGGCCAGGACGATGTTCTCGTGCGCCACTCTGGCGGCGACTGGCACTACTACGCGCTGGATGGTGCGGAGACCATCGCTGCTGCGTCCGGGCGGGCCCAGATCACCAATCGGCTCGATTGGCAGCTTGTCGCCGTCGGCGATTTCAATGGCAGTGGCCGACACGACGTCTTGCTCCGCCACGTCGGCAACGGCAACTGGGTCTACTACCCGATGAACGGTCGCCGCCAGATCACCAGCAATCGCGGCTTCGCGAACCTGACCCGGGCGTTGGCGTGGCAACCCGTGGCCGTGGGCGACTTCAACGGCGACGGTCGGGATGACGTCATGGTGAGGCATACGAACGGTCGCTGGCACTACTATCCGATGCGGGGCCGTAGGACGATCGCGGGTCGGGGTCGAGCGAACCTGCCCGCCGACCTCGACTGGCAGGTCGCCGCCGTGGGCGATTTCAACGGTGACGGGTCAGACGACCTGATGCTCCGGCACGTCAACGGATCCTGGGCCTACTATCCGATGAACGGTCGTGAGGTCATCGCTGACCAACAGGGCGCGGCCAGCGTCACCCGCAGTCTCGACTGGTCGGTCCCTTAGCGAAAATTGGTATGGTTCGCGACCCGCTTGGGTTGCCGTGGAGTCCGCATGGCCAATGAGATGTCGCTTGCCCGCGTCGAGGCACAGACCATCGCCGTGGTCAAAGCCCGCATCAAGATGACGGACGTCCCCGCGGCCATGTTTCCCATGATGGACAAGGTCTGGGCGTTCATCCGCAGTCGCGGGCTGACGGGCCACGCCCACAACGTGTGGTTGTACCGCGGCTATCCGCCGGGGGACATGGACGTTGAGATCGGTGTTCAGCTCAAGCCGCCGTTCGACGCCGAGGGCGACGTGGTTCAGTCGCAGACGCCGAGCGGGTTGGCGGCGCACACACACCACTACGGTGAATACGAGGCGTTGCCGCAAGTGCACCAGGGGCTCGTGTCCTGGTGCATGGACCAGGGCCACGCACTCGCCGGCGTGAGTTGGGAGATCTACGGAGACTGGGACGACGACCCGGCGAAGCGGCGTACCGACATCTATCACCTTTGCGCCGACGCCGGCTGAGGAGGCCCCATGGTCGTCAAGCCGCGCATCCGCGGGTTCATCTGCACCACGGCGCATCCGACAGGTTGTCGCGCCCACGTCAATGCACAGATTGCATCGGTCCAGGGACGCGGCCCTTTCGCTGGCACCCGGAACGCCCTCGTGCTCGGCTGCTCGGGCGGCTTCGGCCTGGCGTCGCGGATCGTCGCCGCCTTCGGCTGCGGCGCCGACACCGTCGGCGTGTCCTTCGAGAAGGCTCCGGGGCCGAAACGCACGGCCACGGCGGGCTGGTACAACAACCGGGCTTTCGAAGACGCCGCCAGGGCGCAGGGACGCCTGGCGCTGACCTTCGACGGCGATGCGTTCGCCGACGAGACCCGGGAGCGCGTGATCGCCGCGATCGGGGAGCGCATGGGCCAGATCGATCTCCTCGTGTACAGCTTGGCCGCTCCCGTACGTACCAATCCGCGCACTGGCGAGCAGTTCCGCTCGGCGATCAAGCCCCTGGGGGAACCGTTGGCGGTCAAGAGCCTCGACGTCAACAAGGGTGAAGTGCGGGAGATCGTGCTCCCGCCCGCCGACGAGGACGAGACGGCCGCCACCGTGCAGGTGATGGGCGGCGAAGACTGGGAATGGTGGATCGACGCGCTGCGAAGCGCCGACGTCCTTGCGCAAGGCTTCAAGACGGTCGCGTATTCCTACCTCGGCAGCGACCTGACGGCCCGCATCTACCGCGAGGGCACCTTGGGCCGCGCCAAGGCCGATGTCGACCGCGCGGCGGCCGCGATCCAGTCTCGCCTCGGCGATGTCGGCGGCGAGGCACGGGTTGCGGTGCTCAAAGCCATCGTCAGCCAGGCCAGCACGGCCATCCCGGTGGTGCCGCTCTACATGTCGATCCTGTTCCGGGTCATGCGCGAGCAGGGCAGCCACGAGACCAGCATCGAGCATATCGACCGGCTGTTCCGCGACGGCCTCTTCGGCGACGCCATCGGTCGCGACGACGCCGGCCGCCTGCGCGCGGACGCCCACGAACTCGCAAGCGCCGTGCAGACCGACGTCCGCCGCCGCTGGGACCTGGTCGACAGCGACAACATCGGTGCCCTGAGCGACCTCGATCAGTTCCGCGACGAGTTCCTGGCGTTGTTCGGTTTCGGATTCGACGGCGTCGACTACGACGCCGATGTCGATCCGATGGACGGGACTTGAGCGCGCGGGCGGCTAGTTTGCCTGACCGCGGTCTGACGTCACGCCCAGGTTGGGTTTCTTCGGCCGTCCGAACTTGGCTGGTCCTGGATGGGGCGTAGCCCCGCTAGCGTGTTCGTCAAGGCGGCGTTCTGGATTCCGCTAGCCATCTGCAGTGCGGTTGCCTGCACACCGAGCCCCGCTGGCGTGGTGGCCGATCTTAGCGGCGTTGTCGCCCACGCGGCCGCCTTCTTCTACTTAACGGTGGCGCTCTGCTTCGCACACTTCCGCCGCGGCCCCTTGCTCGACGTCGCACTCTGGCTACTCGCCTTCGGCGTGCTCCTCGAACTCGCCCAATTACTGTTCGTCGCTGGCCGCAGCGGCGAACTCCTGGACTTGGCCATCGACGGCGCCGGCATCGGCCTCGGCTGCGCGGTCTACGCCTGGCTCATGGATTTCAAGGTGGCTTTTGCTTAACGCATCGAGAGCTTGCGCCGCGCACGCTTGGCCTAACATCGCCTGATCGACGCCCGCACCGTCCAACGGCCACCCCACGAAACATGGCCCTATTCAAATGATGGCCCGACGGGAGCCACGCGGCTTGCACATGGTCGCGGGAGGCGCCTTGGTGCCGAGCGTGTCGTGCTCCGGCGTGACCGGGTTTCCACGGGCCAACGTCGACGTGGCGTTGCGGAGGGAGCCGCCCGGCGTCGTCGGGGGATCGCACGGCCTACCGCAACATCGCCCTATTCAAAGGGGAGCCGGCAGGACAACAGCCCGATCCGAACATCGCCCTGTTCAACGCCGGTGTGGGGTTGCCCACCCTTTGCCCACCGCGTCAGGTTGCGCAGGACCGGCGAGTAGTGTGCCGAGTTGTGTGCAAAAGGAAGGTGGTCATGGTGTGCTTCTTCAA
>JAPOYV010000107.1:826-2061 GCA_026706385.1 Gammaproteobacteria bacterium | reverse complement strand
TGGCGACGACGGACGACGTCGAGGCCCTGAACGTCCGGGTAGAGACTCTGGCGACGACGGACGACGTCGAGGCCCTGAACGTCCGGGTAGAGACTCTGGCGACGACGGACGACGTCGAGGCCCTGAACGTCCGGGTAGAGACTCTGGCGACAACGGACGACGTCGAGGCCCTGAACGTCAAGGTAAACCAGCTTCAGGCGATGTTTCCGCTCATGATGTCGTGCATCATCGAGCAGAATCGACAGATCCTCGTGGCGGTCGCGCAAGATCAGTTGCCGGTGCCGGAGCTGCCGGCAAGTTGCGAAACGTCCCTGGCGTTGGCGCAGGCCAGCGCCACCGGCCGGTGAACCAGCAACGGCGTCGCGAATGTGCAACCGCGGTTGCCAGCCCGCGGTGCCCGATCAGGAGCGCAAGCACCGGTGTCGACAGGCGGACGCGCATGCGGGAGCCACCTCTCATTCGGCCAACAAGCGCTGTATCTCGCTCTCGAGGACAGCCCGATCCACGAGCCCGACGTGCGTGGCGGCCAGCCGCCCCCGGCGGTCGATGAGCCAGGTCGTCGGGAGAACCGTGATCGGACCGAACGGCGCCAGCCGGTCCGCGGTGTCGGCGAGTGCCACGCGGTAGTCGACCGGGCTCTGCTCCAGGAAACCGCGCACGACGTCCCAGTTGTCGTCGACGGAGACGCCGAGCACCGCGAGGCCGCGCTCCGCGAACGCGTCCTGGAACTCCAGGAACCAGGGCATCTCGACGCGGCACGGCCTGCACCATGTCGCCCAGAAGTTCAGCAGCAGCACGCGACCGGCGTAGTCCGCCAGCGTCGCATTGCCGCCCTCCATGGCCGGCAGCGTGAAGCCGGTCGCCTCCGCGCGCTGCGCCATCGGAACGAGCCGGGGCGCGCTCGCGCGTCCACGGGCGGACAGCGCCACCCCGGAGCCGACCTCCTGGTCGGACGGTCGAAACGGCCACTCGTATGCCGGCGGCGCGAGAGTACCGTCGCCGGCGAGGCTTCGGCTCGGGGGCTCATGTTCCCGAAAGTCGGCGAGGTCACCGGACCCGTTCTGCGGCAGCCCACCCACGGTTACCAGCACCGCGATCAGCAATGCGGCGGCCCCCGCGGCCAGCAACCAGGCGTGCACCGGGCGGTAGCGCGTGGCTGTTGCTCGCCCGCGCAGTTGCGCCAGCGCCCCCTCCGTTTCCGGCTCGCCCGTCCGGTCCGGATCCAGCGTCGCCAT
>JAPOYV010000107.1:0-816 GCA_026706385.1 Gammaproteobacteria bacterium | reverse complement strand
TCGTCCGACGAGAGTGTCGCGCGAGAAAAGTTAGTGTAGGCTAAACTTCCGATTGTGTGGCCATGGCGTCTGATGTACTCCTTGCGAAACGCCTGCCGGGCGCGGCGGAGCAGCGTGCCCACGGATGTGGCTCTCAGCTCGAGCGTCGCCGCCAGCTCGTCGTAGCTGCAGCCGTGGCTGCGGAGCAGCAGCAGCGCGGCGTACTCCCGTCGAATGGCGGCCAGGACCCGTAGCACACGCTGCCGTTCTTCTTCCGCCGCGACGTTTTCCTCCGGGGTCGGCACCTCCCGGACGAGCTTCAGGAGCCGTGCGTAACGGGCCCGCCGGGTTGCCCGGCGCAACTCGTCGATACCCAATCGCAGCGCCGTACGCAGCACCCATGCGGTCGCGCCCGGTCCGTGTGCGCCGGGCGTCCGCCACAGCTTGAAGAACGCGTCGACGGCCAGCTCCTCGGCGCGCGCCGGATTCCGAACGACGCGCGAGATGACGCTCGTGACGCGTCCGTACTGCGCCCGGAACAGGTCGTCGAAGTCGAACGGTGCGTCGGCCAGCGCCGCCAAACCCGTCGCCAGGGCTCCGTGTTTGGTCCCAGCCCCCACCGTCCCAGCAGCTCGCGCCGCAGAATTCACTCCGTTGCTTTCTTCGGCGCAAGCTCCTGGCCCGGCCTCGCGAAGCGTGTCTACCGCGTCACCCGATGGGCTCACACCTGTAGAACGCGCGGGACCTCGGATTTGTGACACCGGGCTTGGGAGCGTGCCGGACTCGTCAATCCATGCGCAGGGCACGCGGCACGTCGAGCTTGACCATGCGCCGGGC
>JAPOYV010000129.1 GCA_026706385.1 Gammaproteobacteria bacterium | reverse complement strand
CCCACTTGTAGTCGTGGTCCGCATTGGCCCCGTTGCCCAGCGTCAGCTGCGGCAGGTCGAGCGCGGTGATCGGAAAGTCCTTCACGTAGAGCTGGTCCGGCGCCGTCGGCTCAGCAAACGACGGCGATGCCGCCCCCTCCACCGTGATCTTCACCGACACCGAGGCCGTGTCGCCGTCCACGTCGGTAACCGACAGGGTGTAGGTGGTCTGGCTGGAAGCCGCGGTCGGCGCGCCCGACACCGACAGGCTCGCGGGATCGTCGCGGTTGAGCGTGAGACCGGCCGGCAGCGCCGGAGCCCACTTGTAGTCGTGGTCCGCATTGGCCCCGTTGCCCAGCGTCAGCTGCGGCAGCGTGAGGGTGCTGATCGCCTTGCCCGTCACGTAGAGCTGGTCGGCCAGCGGCTCGGCGGCGAACGACGGCTCCTTGTTGTCCTCCACCGTGATGTTCACCGAAACGGTGGCCGTGTCGCCGTCACGGTCCGACACCGTCAGGGTGTAAGTGGTTTGGCCGGAAGCCGCAGTCGGCACGCCCGACATCGTCAGGCTGGCGGGGTTCGCGGAGTCCAACGTCAGCCCGTCTGGCAGCTCCGGGGCCCACGCGTAGTCGTGGTCGGCATTGACCCCGTTGCCCAGCGTCAGCGACGGCAGGGTGAGGGTGCTGATCGCCTTGCCCTTCACGTAGAGCTGGTCCGCTACCGGCTCGGCGGGGAACGACGGCGCGGTGTCATCCTCCACCGTCACGATCACCGAGGAGGGCTCGGCCGAAGCCTGCACCCCGTCGTTGACGGTAAGCGCGAAGGTGTAGGGGGTATCGGCGCTCACCGTGGGGGCGGTGAAGGTGGGCTTCGCCACGGACGTGCTCGACAGCGTGATGCCCGAAGGCGGGGTCCACGTGTAGGTGAGGGTCTGCTCCTCGGGATCGGTGCTGCCCGAGCCGTCCAGAGTGACGGTGTCGCTCTCGGTCACCGTCTGGGCGTCGCCGGCATGGGCGGTCGGCGCCTGGTTGGCGCCCACGATGATGTCGAAGGCGAGCGTGGCCGCGTCGGACGCGGTGACGTTGTCGTCCGCGTCGGTGGCCGTGTAGGCGAGCGCTGTCGTCCCGGTGGCGGTCGGCGTCCCGCTGAGGGTGCGGGTCGACGCATCGAAGCTGAGGCCCGGGGGCAGCGACGGGGTGCCGGTGCATCCGGTCGCTCCGGCCGCGCAGGCGAGCGCGTAGGTGAGCGTTCCGTTGCCGCCCGTCGCCGCGGGCAGCACGAGAGCCTCCATGGCGATGTCCGCCACCTCTGTCTGGCCGTCCACCACCGTCCCGAACGAGGGCGCGGTGTCGTCCTTTACCGTGATGGTGACGCTCGCCGCGGCGGAGTCCTGCACCCCGTCGTTGACGGTGAGCGTGAAGGTGTAGTCGGTCTCGCCGGTGACGTCGGGCGCGGTGAAGGTGGGCTTCGCCGCGGACGTGCTCGACAGCGTGATGCCCGAGAGCGTCGTCCACGTGTAGGTGAGCTCCTGGTTCTCGGGATCGGAGCTGCCCGAACCGTCCAGGATGACCCGGTCGCCCTCGGCCACCGTCTGGGCGGCGCCGGCTTGGGCGATCGGTGCTTGGTTGGCGTGGACGGTGATGTCGAAGCTGAGCGTGCCGGTGTCCGTGTCGGCGGTGTTGTCGTCGGCGTCGGTCACCGTGTAGGTGAGCCTCGTTGTCCCGGTGTCGGTCGGCGTCCCGCTGAGGGTGCGGGTCGACGCATCGAAGCTGAGGCCCGGGGGCAGCGACGGCGTGCCGGTGCATCCGGTCGCCCCCGACGCACAGGCGAGTGTGTAGGTGAGCGTCCCGTTGCCGCCCGTCGCTACGGGCAGCACGAGATCCGCCATGGCAATGTCCTCCACCTCGGTCCGGTCGTCCACCGTCTCCGTCCCGAACGAGGGCGCGGTATCGTCCGTTACCGTGATGGTGACGCTCACTGCGGCGGAGTCCTGCGCTCCGTCGTTGACGGTGAGCGTGAAGGTGTAGGGGGTATCGGTGCTCAACGTGGGGGCAGTGAAGGTGGGCATCGCCGCCGTCGTGCTCGACAGCGTGATGCCCGAGCCCGAGGGCGCCGTCCAGGCGTAGGTGAGGGTCTGCCCCTCGGGGTCAGTGCTGCCCGAGCCGTC
>JAPOYV010000014.1 GCA_026706385.1 Gammaproteobacteria bacterium | reverse complement strand
TGGCGGAGAGGCAGGGATTCGAACCCTGGGTGCCCGCAAGGACACACCTGATTTCGAGTCAGGCCCATTCGGCCGCTCTGGCACCTCTCCGAGGCGCGCATTGTGGTCGAGAAGACGGACCTCGTCCAGATCAAGTCCGAAAGGCGACGCGCTGATCGAGTAGTGTCCGGATCAGGTCGATGGTGGGCGTCGACACGCCCGTCAACGCGGCGAGTTCCTGCACGGCACCCACCAGCGCGTCGGTTTCGAGCGGTCGGCCGAGTTCCAGGTCCTGAAGCATCGACGTCCGGTGGGCACCGACCGCGATGGCGCCATCCATGCGCTTTTCGACGTCGAGGGCGAAACGGACGCCCAGGGCCTCGCCCACCGCCTGGGCTTCGAGCATCATCGACCGGGCAATGCCGCGCGTGCCCGGCTCACTCGCCAGCACGTCCAGCGTGGCAGTCGTCAATGCGGAAAGCGGGTTGAACGCCACATTGCCCCAGAGCTTCATCCAGATCTCGTTGCGCAGTCTCGGGCGGATGGGGGCCTTTATGCCGGCGGCCATGAACAACGACGCCAGGGCGATGACGCGCTCGCTGCGCTCGCCGGACGGTTCGCCGAGGATCATCTTGTTGTCCGACAGGTGCTGGACGACACCGGGTTCGACGATCTCCGCCGAGGGATAGACCACGCAGCCGACGGCTCGCTCGGGTCCGATGGTGCGCCAGATGGCACCGCCGGGGTCGACGCTCTCGACATGGCGTTCGGCGAACGGCGAGTCGAGGCGGTGGAAGTACCACCAGGGGATGCCGTTGACGGCGCTGACCACGGCGGTGCCCCTGCCCAGCAAGGCGCGGATTCCGGGTACCGCGCCGGCGATGGAGTGCGCCTTCAGCGTCACGATGACGGCGTCCTGCTTGCCAAGCGCCCGGGCATCGTCGGTCGCAGGGAGGTCGGCGATGAGCTCTTCGCCGTCGAGGATCAGGGCCAGGCCGTGATTTCGGATCGCCTCGAGGTGCGGCCCCCTAGCCACCACGGAGACGTCTGCCCCCGCGCGTTCCAAGAGCACGGCCAGATAGCCGCCGATTGCGCCGGCGCCGTAGACGCAGACCTTCAACTGTCGAACCCCAATGCCTTGGCTAGGCCGATGCGTTGGATCTTGCCGGTGGGTCCCTTCGGAATCTCGTCGACGAAGGCGAACCGTCGCGGGGTCTTGAAGTCGGCGAGACGTTCGCCAACGAAGGCGCGGAGGTCGCGGTCAGTGACGTTGGCACCGTCGGCGAGCACGACGGCGGCGGCGACATCTTCACCGAGCTTGGCGTGGGGCACCGCAAACGTACATGCCTGCGCGACGGCGTGGTGCGCTAGCAGCGCCTCGTCGACTTCCAGAGGAGCGATCTTCTCGCCGCCCCGGTTGATGATTTCCTTCAGGCGTCCGGTAACCCGAATGTAGCCGTCGTCGTCCATGACGCCCTGGTCGCCGGTGCGGAACCAGTCGCCGTGGAAGGCGCATGCATTCGCCTCCGGATTGTTGAGGTAGCCGGTGGTGACGTTGGGGCCGCGAATGGCGATCTCGCCCTCCGATGCCGCCGGCAAGCCGCGACCTCGGTCGTCTAGGATGGCCACCTCCGGCCCGGCGGCTGGACCGACGCTACCCGGCTTGCGCGCCGCAGGTGGCAGCGGATTCGAACACATCTGGTGCGCCGCTTCGGTCATGGCATAGGCCTCGATGACGGGCGCGTCGAACACCTCCTCCAAGGACGCCATTACCGTCGTAGGTAGCGATGCGGACGACGAGCGAATGAACCGGAGGCGATTCCCGCGCACGGCCTCCTCGTTGCGGCCGGCCCGTGCCAGGATCGCCTGGTGCATCGTCGGCACCGCGCTGTACCAGGTCGGCTCGGTGTCGGCGAGCCACGAGAAGAACCGCAACGCGTCGAATCCCGTCGAGCACACGACCTCGCCGCCCGCCGCGAGGCTCGCGAGCACCGGTGCCATAAGGCCGTGGATGTGGAACAGCGGCATGATGTTCAGGCAGCGGTCATCGGGCGCCAGATGCAGAGTGTCGGCGATGTTGCGTGCAGAAGCCGCGAGATTCGCCTGGCTGAGCGGCACCATCTTCGGTCGCGACGTGGTCCCGGACGTGTGCAGGATGAGGCTGATCGCGTCGTCGCCCCTCGGTTC
>JAPOYV010000001.1 GCA_026706385.1 Gammaproteobacteria bacterium | reverse complement strand
CCGCTTGCCTGTGTTCCGAGGACGACGTTTCCCTTGCACGAGGCGTCACCGTGGTGGGTACTGCATTCGGGGAGCAGGCTACTCCGAACTACTGTACATGTCAACAGTATTTTGAGAAACCGTCGACGAGATGCTCCGCCTTCCCTCCAGCGGAACATCGCCCTTTTCCAAGTCCGGTCTGGGGTTGCCCACCCTTTGCCCAGCCGCGCCAGGTACCGCAGGACCGGCGCGATGGACAAAGCGTGGACAACCCCTTCGGCGGCGGCGTCACTGTTCAGCCGGCAAGGCGCCTCGAGAGGGGTCCCCTCGGGTTTTGTACGGTTCGGCCGTGCAGGGGGCTGTCCACGCACGGCAGCGGAACATCGCCCATTTCGAAGACGCGGGCCGGCGTCCGCGCGTGGCACGGCGCGGGCGGGGTTGTCCACGCCTTGTCCATGGTGCCGATCCCCTTCGATCCAAGAGGCGCGGTGGGCAAGGAGTGGGCAACCCCACGCCGACATTGAAAAGGGCGATATTCTGCAAGCGGCCAGCGTTGGGACGACTCGCGCGGCGGCGTCGGCGGCACGGATGCTTCGGGCAAGGTGGTAAGCGACCGCATCACCGTGCCGTGCGCACGATGTGTTACGGGCTGACAGGCGGCGGCCCGAATCGACGACCTACGCCGTCGGGCCAGCCCCCGTGACGTGGCGCGGTCGAACCGACTGAACATTGCCCCTTTTTTGCAGGCCCAGCCGGTCAACGGCGGGCCGCGAACGGTTCCGGTGTTCCTGCGTCGCCATGGTCCACTGTAATGGTTTTCGAAAAGGGCGATGTTCCGGTGCGGTCATCGGGGAGCGCGAGTCGGTGCGGTCAGCGGCGACGCACTACCCGTAGCGGTAGTGCTGCCAGCCCGCGGATGACCGTCGAGGGCCGGTAGCGGGGCTCGTCGCCGTGGAGGACGATCCTGTCGGCGCAACGCAACGCCTCGGCGAAAATCGCGCCGGCCTCCATGCGGGCCAGTTCCGCGCCGATGCAGTAGTGGATGCCGTGTCCGAAGGATGTGTGCCTGGGGCCCTTTCGGGCAATGTCGAAGACGTTCGCGTTCGTGAACGCCGCTTCGTCCCGGTTCGCCGACCCCGTGAGCAGAATCACGCCGTCGCCGGGTTCGATGACCTGTCGGCGCAGGGTGGACCTTGCCTTGGCAATGCGGAAGTCCGTCTGCACGGGACTGTCGAAACGCAGCATTTCGTCGACGGCCTCAGGCATTCGCGCGGGCTCCTCGCGCAGCCGCTGCATCTGTTCGGGATGGCGTAGTAGCGCCAGCATGCCGTTGCCGATCAGATTGGTCGTCGTCTCGTTGCCGGCGACCATGAGCACGCTCAGCATGTCGGCGGCCTCGGCCATGCTGATCTCGTCGCCTGCGGCCACCTGTCTCGCGAACACGCTGGTCGCATCGTCCCCGGCCGACCCCTGCCGACACCGCAGCAGACCCGTGAAGTGGCGTCGCATCGCCGCCCCTGCGCGATGCGCGGTTCTGCGTTCCCGTGGCGTCGCGACCATCTCGAGCAGGCGCGCGCGTTGCGGTACCCATTTCGCCCAACGGCCACGCTCGTGTTCCGGGATCCCGATCAGTTTCAGCATCACGCGCATCGACAGCGGCTCCGCAACTTCGGCGATCCAGTCGACGGTGCCGCGCCCCACCGCCCGCTCGACCAGTTCGGCCGCGGTGCGCGCGATGACCTTGTTCAGCGCCGCCAGGCGAGCCCTCGCGAAAGCGCTGGAGGCCACCCGTCGCAGCCGCGAATGGTCGGGCGGATCCATGAGCAGGATGCTGTAGTCGTCCGGGGCCGGGCGGAGCACGCTCGCCGTCGGTCCGCGCCAGCCAGGGTCGTTGGAGAACCGCTCGTGGTCCTTTACGGTCGCAACCACGTCCTCGTAGCGCGTCAGCACCCAGCTTCCGAGGATTGCACTGCGGTGTACCGGACTGCGGCGTCGAAGCATCCCGTAGACCTTGTAGGGGTTCTGGACGACGCCTGGCGACAAGGGGTTGTAGGTCGCGCCACGGCTGACCGTCTCCCACAGTCCGACGCCATGCGCGGCGGCCAGCTTCCACCGATGGGTGTTCATTGGTACTCGCTTGCTCGACACCCTATGGGACACGTGCCGAGCCGAGTAATTCCGTTCAATGCGGCGGGTACAGGCTGTCGCGAGGCGGGCGCCCAACGGATTTGAATAGGGCGATGTTCGCTTCGGTGGGGCGGCGGCGACCCGGGCTACCGGGTTCCCGCGCCCGGCTTTGACACGGGGCGGTTCAGGGCCGAAAGGTCGGCGCGATCAGCGAAGCTTCCATGGCGGGATCGCGTCCCAATCGAACGGCTCGATCCCGTCGTCGGTGATCAGCCACACGGACGCCTCCGCCTTGCCGTCGTCGAGTTCGAGGAAGCCGATCGTGCCGTACTGCGTGTCGTAGTTGTGCGGGTAGGTGGGCGATCCCGGGTTGACGCAGAGGATGCCGTCGACTTCGGCGATGAGTTCGGTGTGGCTGTCGCCCGAGACGATCACGTGCGGGCGTTTCTCGGGCCAGTAGCGGGCGACGAACTTGTCGAGGGTCAGACCCGGCGGGCCGTCCTCCACGGGGACGTAATGCGTCAAGCCGACGGTGAGCGACTCGATCTCCATCGTCCAGACGTATTTCACGCGCGCGTCTTCCGGCTGGATCGGACGACCGCCCGAGCCGTCCTCGCCGTTGCCTCGCGCGCAGTACACCGGCGCGACCTTCTCCAGTTCGTCGAGAAGGGCGAGGTCATGCACGTCGCCACCGTGGAAGATCCGGTCCACGCCGGCGAAGGCGTCGTAGACCTGCGGCCAGAGGGTGGCGCGCGCTTCCGGGATGTGGGTGTCGGCGATCAGGCCGATTCTCTCTGCCATGGCATTTCGGACCGCTTGAGGCGAATCGGCTACCCTAACCGAATTGCGCTTGCACGGGGTATTCAATGCTCGATTGGGCGGACGAGGCGTACTGGTCAGCGGTTCGGGCCAAGGCGAATGACGATGGCGAGTTCGCCCGCCACGCGAAGTTCTGGGAGGCGACGGTCCGGCTCGGGATCGGTCACAGGAGCTTCCGCCTGAGGGTCGACAGGGGCGCCGTGAGCCTGATCGAACGGTTCGCCGGCGGCATGGGCGTCGACCTCGCCATCCAGGCACCCGACGAAGACTGGGACGCGCTCCTCGCCGCCCAGCCGCTGCCGTTCTACCAGGACCTGTATCCCGCGAGCCTGCATCACGGCTTCGACGTGGTCGGCAGCATCGACGACTACTGTGCGCACTACCCGGCGATCCGCCGGCTGATCGAGATCATGCGCGAGGTCCATGCCGGGGACGACCGCCACGAGGCGCCCGCGACGCCGTCCGCCGGGCAGTTCGAAGCCGCCACCGGTCGTTACGTGCACCTGACCATCGACGGCACGACGTACCGCGTGTACTTCGAGGAGGCGGGCACCGGCGACGTCGGGCTGCTGATGCAGCACACGGCTGGAGCGGACGCTCGCCAATGGCGCCACATACTCGAAGACGAAGGCCTGCAGTCGAAGTTCCGCCTAGTCGCCTACGACCTCCCCTACCACGGCAAGTCGGTCCCGCCCACGGACGTCCCCTGGTGGCAACAGGAATATCGGCTGACGCGCGATTTCCTGATGGCCGTGCCGATCGCGCTGGCGTCGGCGCTCGCCCTTCCGCGCCCGGTCTACATGGGCAGTTCCATCGGCGGCCACCTGGCGGTCGACCTAGCCTTGCATCACCCGCGCGAGTTCCGGGCGGTGGTCGGACTGGAAGCAGCCGCCTATACGCCGGGCGGCTTCGTCGACGAGTTCAACCACCCGCGCATCGGCAACGAGTTCAAGGGGTCCCTGATGTACGGGATGATGGCGCCGACGAGTCCCGAGGCCTACCGGCACGAGACCGCGTGGGTGTACAGTCAAGGGGCGCCGCCGGTGTTCAAGGGCGACCTCTACTACTACTCCGTCGATCACGACGTCCGCAACACGGCGGCGACGATCGACACGGACATTTGCTCCGTGGACATCCTGAACGGCGAGTACGATTGGAGTAGCACGCCGGTCGCAGGCGAGGAACTGGCCGCGATGATCCCCGGTGCCCGTTACCGGACCATGCCGGGCCTCGGCCATTTCCCGATGAGCGAGCATCCGGCGCGGTTCCTCGCGGAGATCCGCCCGGTGCTGGATCGGATTCTTGCGGCGGGGTAGTTCGGCGGTCGTTGCGAACCGGGGACCGTGCGCTAACGCGAACGTACGCGCAGCCAGCGGTCCAGCCTGCGAACGGCGGCCGACCACCAAAGCAGGACGCCCAGCGCGGCCGCGAACACGAACCCGCTGACGACCAGGGCGGCCGCGACGTCGGTGTATTCCGCAACGATGCTGATCGGTATGACGCCGAGAGGCATTAACCCATGGGACATCATGTCGATGCTCATCACCCGCCCCCGCATCCGCGGCTCGACCACCGTCTGGATCAGTCCCCGGTTGAGCGACATGTTCACCGACGAAAGCCACCCGTAGGCCGCCACCGCGCAGGCGGCGAGGACGAAACCCGTCGAGAGGCCGAACAGTGTCGTCGAGGCCGCCCAGGCGAAGCAGGTTCCGATGACCCAAGCGCCTTTGCGACGAAAGTCGCCGGCCGCGGCCAACATGAGCGATCCGACAATGGCGCCGACGCCCATAGCCGACATCAGGTACCCGAGATCGTCCGGGCCGCCGCCCAGGATGTCCTGATTGAAGGCCGGGATCAGCGTGCTCAACGTCATGCCGAACAGGAACGGCACGATGGACAGGAGGATCAGCGCGAACACCGGCGGATTCTGGATCACGTAGCGCAGGCCTTCGATCATGTCGTCGACATGGCGCGATCCGGTCGCCTCGCCGTGACGCGTGCCTTTGGTGCGAATGAACAGCGTCGCGCCTGCGGCCACCAGGTACAACGCGGTGATGACCAGGTAGACGACGCCAACGCCAAAGCTGTCCGTCGTGTCCCCGCCGGCCAAGAGGGCGATGAGCAGCCCTGCAAGCATCGGTGCCACGATACGCGCGAGGTTCATCCCCGACGTATTGAGCGCCATGGCGGTGATGAAGTACGTGCGGTCCACGAGGTCCGCGATGTAGGCGTTGCGCGCCGGAATGGAGAGCGCGAGCACGGCGCCGTTGAAAACGCCAAACCAGACGAAGTGCCAGAAGTTGGCGATGCCGAGCAGGATGATGACCGCCATGGCGACGGTGGCGATGCCGTTCATCAACTGCGCCGCGACCAGGATGAGTCGTTTCGGGAGTCGATCGGCGACCACGCCGCCCCACAGCGACAGCGCGATCTGGGGGACGGTGAAGGACATCATCACCCAGGCCAGATCGAGGGGCGATGCGGTGAGCGTGTAGACGAACCAGCCCCGCGCCAGCATCTGCATGTTCATCGCGAACGAGGCGGCGAGATTGCCGACCCAGACCCGGCGGAAGTCCCGGACCGAGAGCGCTACGGAGATGTCGCGAAAGGCCAGGGGGTGCCTCGCGGAAAACGATTGAGCTTAGCACGGCGCCGCACTGGGACTCTGTGCTGACGTACGCTACGAGTTCTGGCACTAGCGCCCGGACTCTCGTTTCCAGGCGTCGAGACCGGCCCCTGCTCAAGTCCGCGAGGCGGCGCGCCCGTGCATCTCAACGTACCCGGCCATGAACGCGTCTTGGTCTGCTTTCCCGGCCGCAAGGTCGATAATCCAGTCCGCCAGCTCGATCTGACGCACCTGCAGGATGACGCGCTCGCCATTCATCAACAAGACCAGGTCGCCAACGGCGAGCGCTGTCCGTCTGTTCGCGTCGTTGAAAGGATGGCCTACGACAAAAGCGTAGACCGCAAGCGCCGCCGCCTGTGGGATGGTCGGTTCGTCGAAACCATAGGCCAGATACGCTTGAATCCGACCGAGAACAGCACTCGCTGACGCGCCGACACGCGACCCCGGCAACCCGCCGTTTTTCGCCAAGAGGTGTTCATGCAGGTCGGCGATCTGCTGCTCGGTGGGTAGCGCGATCCTCATCGCCTGGCGAGGTACGCCAGCGCCTCCGAGCGCTCATCGAGGATCGACCGAGTGAGTTCCGCTGCCTGGGCGTCGTCCACCGTTTCGAAGGCCAGGGACGCCGCTGGTATGTAATACCCCTCCACCTTGCTGTTGCGCAGTATCGCGGTCGGCTGCTTGTCGTCGAGAATCCTGCTCGCGCGCTGCTTGAATTCCGTCATGGTGACGAAGCGCATTGTGGCTCCTGAGAGGTGCTGATATCAGCACTGAACAGTGGCACCGATATCAGCGCTTGTCCAAGCCCGGCAAAAACCGCCCCTAGACGTCGAGCCGGTAACGGTCGCCGTCGCGCACCAGCCGCCCCGCCGTCGGGCCCGCGAAGTGCGTGCCGATCACCAACACCGGGCTGTCCGCGTGACGGTCCAGGAACGACTTGCGCGTATCCCGCGCCCAGTCCTGGTCGCTGTCCGCCGTCGTGGACCAGTCGGGATAGGCGATCTGGCACGGGTGATGGATCATGTCGCCGGTGATGACGGCCTCTTCGCCCCGGGATCGGATCGCGACACTGACATGACCCGGGGTGTGGCCGGGCGTTGGCACCAGGCGGACCTCGTCGTTGACCGATGCATCCGCGTCCACCAGGTCGGCAAGGCCGGCATCGAAGATCGGCTGCACTGAGTCCTCGATGATGGGGCCCGTATCGTCGGACGGCTGTTCGCGCCAATGCGTCCACTCGTCGCGCGCGTAGAGATAGCGCGCGGCGCCAAACGTCGGCCGCCAGCGACCGTCCACGAGGCGCGTATTCCAGCCGACGTGGTCGACGTGCATGTGGGTGCACAGGACCGTGTCGACGGCATCGACCGCGAACCCCGCTTCGGCGAAGTCGTCGAGGAACGTGGACTGCATCCGGTCCCAGCGCGGGTAGCCGCGGACCTTGTCGTTGCCGATGCAGGTGTCGACGACGATCGTCTGCCGCAGCGACTCGACGACGAGGCTGTGGAAAGACATCAGGAGCTTGCCGTCGTCGGTCAGAAAGGGGGCGATCCAATCGACCGCGCCGATGTTGTCCGCGTTGGCCTGCGGCAGGATGTAGTGGCCGATGGTGGCCGAGGTGAGCTCGACCACGCGCGTGATCCGCACGTCGCCGACCTGCCAGCGCAACGGGCCGTCGGTCATGTCCAGGTCCTTCGCAGTCCGGTGCGGCCACTACGGTAACATCTCAATCCTCCGCCTCACGGCCAGCCAGCGCGAAGGAGCCACCGATGGGATACCCAGACCTCGAGGTCGCCTGCGACGACCATGTCGCAACCGTTGAGATTCGGCGTCCGCCCAACAACTTTTTCGACGTGGATCTGATCACCGACCTGGCCGCCGTCTTCGAGGAACTGGATGCCGACGACGATTGCCGCGCCGTCGTGCTGTGCTCCGAAGGCAAGCACTTCTGTGCGGGCAACAATTTCGCCCGCACGCGCAGCGACTCCGAACAGCGCGCCAGGGCCGAGGGCCGCAATCCGCTCTACTCGGCCGCCGTGCGTCTATTCGACGCCAAGAAGCCCGTGATCGCGGCGGTCCAGGGTGCCGCTGTCGGTGGCGGCTTCGGTCTCGCGGTCATGGCGGACTTCCGCGTGGTCTGCCCAGAAGCGCGGTTCACGGCGAATTTCGTGAAGCTCGGCTTCCACCCCGGGTTCGGCCTCACGCACACGCTGCCGCGCATCGTCGGTCAGCAGAAAGCCAACCTGATGTTCCTGACAGGACGGCGCATCAACGGCGAAACGGCTCTCGAGTGGGGCCTTGCAGACGTGCTCACCACCCAGGACAAGCTGCGCGCCGAAGCCCAGGCACTCGCCGCCGAGATCGCCGAGAACGCGCCGCTCGCGCTGAAGTCGGTCCGCGCAACCACGCACGACGGCCTGGCCGCCGGAGTGCAGGCCGCAACCGACCACGAGAACGCGGAACAGGCGCGGCTCAGCCAAACGGAGGATCACAAGGAGGGGGTCCGCGCTGTCGCCGAGCGGCGGCCGGGGAACTTCGTCGGTCGCTAGCGCCTAAGCCCTCTCGCCGAAGGTCGTCTGGACCATCAGCAAGCGCGTGGTCTCGGATACGACCACGGCGTCGCGCTGCTCCCAAGCCGACACGACAGGATCGGACGCCGGCCGCGCCTTCTCGTGCCATGCCGTGATGTCGGGATAGGCGACCATGAGCACGACGTTGTTGGGACCGCCCAGCGCGTTCGTACCGTAGATCACCGGCCGCGCACCGTTGTCGCGCCACCAAGGAAAGACGGAGTTCGCGGTGATCTCGCGGAAGGCGTCGCGCGTACCGGCAGCGAGCAGGTAGGTGGTCTCCGCCACGATGGACTGCGGTCCAAAGGTCGGCGGCGCGGGCACCCGCGGTTCACCGACCTCGCGCCACTTCGGCTCCGGTTCCGACAACGCGTCGTCGTAGTCGTAGATGGCCGCACGGGAGTGCTTGATCAGACGGTTTCGTCCCGCGAACACCCGGCGCCATTGCCTGGCTTCCTCTTCTCGCTCCGCGTCCTGCCGGAAGGCGCCCCAGCCGCGCGTGGCGGTCCAGTGGTCGAAGTCGGCGTAGACCGAGTGCGTTACGACTACGCTTGCGTCGCCGCCGAAGGCCCAACTGCCAAAGGCGATCATCTGCGAACCGTTGTTGCGCTGATCCTCCCAGACGCCGAGCCGGCTCTGCCGCTCGAACTCCGTGCGGTCGTCCATGGCGACGGTGAATTCCCGCTGTACCAGTACGCCCATGGCTGCTCCGTCGAGACTACGTCCTCACGCGTTCCGAATTGTCAGGCCCCCGTCGACCGGTAGGGCGACGCCGGTGATGAAAGCCGATGCTGGCAGCACCAGACCCAAGGTGCCGTGGGCGACCTCCTCCGGATCCGCGTAGCGTTTCAACGCCACGCGCCGGCGAGCGTACTCACGCTTGTCCTCCTCGGGGATGTCTTCGGTCATGCCCGTGCGCACCGGACCCGGGCAGATGCAATTGACCGTGATTCCGTCCCCCGCCAACTCGACGGCCAGCGACCGAGTCAAGCCGATGACCCCCGTCTTGGCAGCCGTGTACGGGCTCGCGTACTTGGTCGCTCCCAGCCCCTCGGTGGAGGCGATGTTCACGATGCGGCCGCCGTCGGCACGACGCAGATAAGGCAGCGCTGCCCGGATGATGCGCACGTGCGCCGTGATCAGCACATCGAAGGCGCGGCGCCACTTGTCCTCGTAGTCGTCGCCGTCCACCGGTCCGCCGGCGCCGATCCCGGCGTTGTTGACCAGGATGTCTATGCCGCCGAAGTGCTCGGCCACGGC
The DNA here is from genome assembly GCA_026706385.1 of Gammaproteobacteria bacterium. GTDB lineage: Bacteria > Pseudomonadota > Gammaproteobacteria > Pseudomonadales > Azotimanducaceae > VXYL01. The sequence goes on along the minus strand of JAPOYV010000001.1, from coordinate 11,888 downwards.
GGGGATGACGGTGTTGATCGCGCCGGGGTCGGCCACGTCCAGCGTCCACGCCTTGGCGGGGTACCCCGCACCGGCCATTTCCGCGACAACCAGGTCTAGCGGTTCGCGGTTGATGTCGAGCGCAGCGACCGACGCGCCCTCGTCGGCAAACAGGTGGGCGGTTGCACGGCCCATGCCGCTGGCCGCTCCCGTGACCACGGCGACCTTGCCCGCGATGGAACGGCTGAGTGTCGTGAGTGTCATGTCGCGCTTGAACTCCCGATGGCGCCAACTCAAGCGCGATTGTACGGATGTGGTGGGCCGTCTGGGGCTCGAACCCAGGACCAACGGGTTAAAAGCCCGCTGCTCTACCGACTGAGCTAACGACCCGTGAAGGCGAAGCCAACGCGCTGGCGCGCGGGGCGGCGAATTGTATGCGCGCGCCCTGACCACGACAAGCGCGCGACGTCATCCGGTACCTACAGGCACGGCGTAGCGCGTCGGGTCGGCGAGCCCCGCCTCCGCGAAGCCGGCGCGCCGCAGGCGGCAACTCTCGCACCGACCGCAGGCTTCGCCGTTCGCGGTCGGCTGGTAGCAGGAGACCGTGGCGGCGTAGTCGACGCCGAGTTCCGCGCCGCGCTGGATGATCTCGGACTTGCCGAGTGCGATGAGGGGCGCGTGGATCTCGAAGCGGCCGCCTTCGCTGCCGAAGCGCGTGGCCACGTTGGCGAGCTCGGCGAAGGCCGCGATGAATTCCGGCCGGCAGTCGGGATAGCCGGAGTAGTCCACGGCGTTGACGCCGATGAAGATGTCGCGGGCGTCGAGCGTTTCCGCCCAGGCGAGCGCCAGCGCGAGGAACACCGAGTTGCGTGCCGGGACGTAGGTGATCGGAATGCCGGACGTTGGGGCCTCGGGGACGGCGAGGTCACGGTCGGTCAGCGCGGAACCGCCGAACGCGGCGAGGTCGATCTGGATCGTGCGGTGCTGCGCCGCGCCGATGTTCGCGACAACGCGAGCCGCGGCCTCGATCTCAACGCGGTGGCGCTGGCCGTACTCGAACGAGAGCGCGTAGCACGCGTAGCCTTCGTGGTTGGCGATCGCCAGCACGGTCGCCGAATCCAAGCCGCCGGACACCAGGACGACGGCCTTGCGCGCGGACGCGCTCATCGACCGGGCTCATCGTTCCACAGCAGCTTGTGCAGTTGGATCTGTAAGCGCACATCGAGACCGTCGGCGAGGATCCAGGCCGCAAGGTCCGCAGGCTCCACCTGACCCCATGCCGGCGAGAACAGCACATCCTCAACGAGGCGGGTCAGGTCGAACTCGGCGCATCGGGCCTTCGCCCACTCGTAATCCGCGCGATCGCAGATGACGAACTTCACTTGGTCCTCGGGATTGAGGCGGGCGACGTTCTCGAACCGGTTCCGCCCCACCTCCCCGGAGCCCGGCGTCTTGAAGTCCATGACCTTCGAGACGCGGGCATCGACGGCGGCGACGTCCAACGCGCCACTGGTCTCCAACGACACGGCGAAGCCGTCGTCGCAGAGCGCAGTCATGAGCGGGTGCACGTTGGGTTGCGCAAGAGGCTCGCCGCCCGTGATCGTGACGAAGCGTGTCGGATGGGCATGGACCTCGGCGCGGATGGCCTCCAGCGACATCGTGGTGCCGCCTGTGAACGCGTACGCCGTGTCGCAGTAGCCGCAGCGCAGCGGGCATCCGGTGAGACGCACGAACGTCGTCGGACGGCCCACCGTCCGGGCCTCGCCTTGCAGTGAGAAGAATATCTCCGTGATGCGGAGAGAGCCCTCTGCCGGGGAGCGCGAGGGGCCTGCCCCTCGCATGGAAGAGCCCTTCACGAGGACTTCCCGGGTCAACGCAACTCCGCCGCGTACGACCGGGCCAACCCGGCTTGGGCCGAATCCGGGTACTCGTCCGTGACGCGATCGAGGTATTGAAGCGCGCGGATGTTGTCGCCCAAGCGGTGATACGTGACCCCGAGCTTGTAGAGCGCGTCCGGCATCTTGGCGTGGTCGGCGTAGAGGTTGGTGACCTGGGCAAACGCCTGGCGCGCCTCTTCGAGCGCATCCGTGGCCAAGTGCAGTTCTCCCATCCAATAGTAGGCGTTCGGCGTGTACTGGCCGTCCGGGTGATCCCGGATCACCGCATCGAACATCAAGAGCGCCCGTTGGTATTCGGTCACGCGTTCCGAGGGCGGCAGCTGTCGCGCCTCGGTAACGACGGCGTAAGCGCGGTTGTAGGCGTCGCCCTGGACGGACACGGCGCCGGGTACCGTCGATGCGTCTCCATCTGGCCCGTCGGCCGCGCCCAGCGGCTGCGCCGCGTCCGGGCGCAGCGCGAGAAGGCGTTGGTCGAGTTCGATGTAGCGCTCGCGTTGCTCTCGCACCAAGCGCTCGATGCGGTAGTTCTGCTCCTCGACGATGCCTTGCAGCCGGCGAACCTCGTCCTGGAGGATCTGCAGTTGGTAGAACAGGGTACCGATGCCGCTTGCGTCGTCGGCATCGTTGTCCTCGGCCGCAGCCGGCGTCGTCGTCGCTGCTGTCTGCACGGGACGCGCCTCTTCGACCGGCGCCCCCGCCATCCCGGCCATCGCGAACAAGGCCGTCGCGACCACCGCGCTGATACGGACACTGTGCATCGATCCGCTCCGCCTACGTGCCCAATCCGGTGCCCTCGGCGAACACCGGTCCATGGTTCACGGCGCTCGGTCGAGCTTGCCTTTGCCCCCTACGAGGGTGCCTCGGCGCGCCTAGCGGTAGACCATCTCGGCACGACGGTTCTTCGCGTAAGCGCTCTCGGTATCCCCGGAATCAACAGGGCGCTCCTCCCCGTAGCTGACGATCTCGATCTGGCTCGACCTGACGCCTGCGGAGGAGAGGTACTGCTGCACGGCCTGCGCACGGCGCTCGCCCAAGGCGAGGTTGTATTCGCGCGTGCCGCGTTCGTCGCAGTGGCCTTCGATCAGTACGCTGCGGTTGCGGAAGTCGCGCAGGTATTCGGCGTGCATGGCGAGAACGCGCAGGTCCCGCTCGGACAGACGCGCCTGGTCAAACTCGAAGTAGAACGTACGGCCAAGCGGGCGGCCGGTGGCGACATCGACCGGGTTGCCGTCCCGGTCCACGCGCGGTGGCTCAGGAGGCTCCGGCGGTGCCGTTATCACCTCGACCACGGGCTCTTCGATTGGCTCGACCTCTTCAACTTCCGGCGTTTGCTTGCACGCCGCGAGAACCGCGCCGGCCAAGATCGCCACAATCAAGGTGCGGTACGCTGGACGCATCGTCTTAACCTCCTTCCCTTTCGCTTCTTTTCAGCACTCGTTTGCCGCAACAGTTCGCACCAGCTACCGGGCCGTCACAGCGCGGGACGCGAGTGTCTGCGCATCGACCGTCATGAACGGCGACCACGCTGGCTCCCGGACATCGCCCAACCCTGACGGCAGGTTGTACTTGACGCGACTATCGACCGACACCACGGCGAGTATACCCCGGCCCCGAAGCTGGGTGGCGTAAATCATCATCATGCCGTTCGGCGCCAGCGACGGCGACTCGTCCAGCGATGTTTCGGTCAAGACGCGCACGACATCGCGTTCCAGATCCTGCCAGGCGATGTGATAGACGCCATTGCTCCGATGCACGTAGACCAGGTGACGGCCATCCGGCAAGAGTCGCGCGCGGGCGTTGTAGTCGCCTTGGAATGTCAGACGGTCCGGCAGAGACGTCGCCAGGTCGATGCGGTAGATCTGCGGCTGGCCGGCCCGGTCGGAGGTGAAGATCAGGCTCTTGCCTTCCGGCCCCCAACCCGGTTCGGTGTCTATGGCCGACGGCCGGCGGGTGATGCGGCGCAGGACGTCGGTTTCAAGATCCTTGATGTAGATCTCCGAGTTGCCGTCGCGCGACAGCGCCATGGCCAACTGGGTGCCATCGGGCGAGAACACGGGCGCGCCGTTGATGCCCGGGTATTCCGCCACGCGCCGACGCGCGCCTGTGGCCAAGTCCTGCACGACGATGGTCGACCGCCCGGTTTCGAACGACACGTAGGCGAGCCGCTTGCCATCGGGCGCCCAGCTTGGCGACAGGATCGGTTCGCTCGATCGGTACACCACGCGTTCGCGCTCGCCGTCGACGTCGGCAACGGTCAACTCGTAGGTGGCGTCGGGCGCGTTGGGGTTCTGAACCAGAACGTAGACGATCTTGGTGGCGAAGGCGCCGCGGACGCCGGTGATCTCCTCGTAGACCTCGTCGGCGATCCAGTGCGCGACATCCCGCAGTTGTTCCCCGGGCGCTGTCCAGGTCGTGGAGATGATCTCCCGCTCCGAGGCGACTTCAAAGAGGCGGTAGGTGACGGCGATCCGTGCGTCGGGGAGGACTTCGGCGCCACCGATGACCACGTAGTCCATGCCGAGGATCCGCCAATCCCGGAAGTACACTTCTTCGGCTACGGTCGGCAGCGAGAGCATGTTGTCGCTCGGCAAAGCGTCGAACTGGCCACTGCGGACCAAGTCGAAAGAGACGATCCCGGCGAGGTCGAGCGGCGCCACCGGCCCGGGCTGGTCGCGCAGCGGGGGGCCGCCGAATGGCACGACGGCGATCTTGGTCGGGCTGTCCCAACCCTCGGTGATGACGATTTCGATGGCGCGCGCGCCTAAGGCCGCGGCCAGCGTGAGCCCGATCGCGATTGCCTTGATGAGTCCCTTCATATCCTGCCTGGCGTTCCTTAAGGCGCCGAACCCCTAGAGCCGAAGCCGACGTGAGAATGCGAAGCATGCTCGGACGCATCGCCGTAGGCGATGCGCCTTAGCGCAACAAATCCTGCGGGCTGAATAGTAGCGTGAAACGGCGGAAATTAGCCTCGAAGACATCGTGGTCGGGGGGCACCTCGAAGGGGCTCGCCTTGCGGATGGCGATCTCCGCGGACCGATCGAAGGCGGGATTCCCGCTGGTGTCCAGCAGCATGACCCCGAGCAGTTCGCCGGACGGCACGAGGTCGACCTGGAACCGCGCCTTCATGTCGTTGCGGGCGCTCGGCGGCCGCGACCACTGTGCACGGATCGCGCGGTTGATCGCATCCATGTAGGTCATGGTCTGGGCATCCGCCGTCGCCTCCGCCAAGTCGGCCGCCTCGCTCTCGAAAGCCTGGACCGTCGATTGTTCGGCGAGTTCGCGCAGACGCTTCTGGCGCGCGGCTTCTTCCTGCGCGCGGCGCTCGATTTCGGGATCCGGCCTCGGTGGCGGCTCCGGCTTCGGTTCGGGTTTGACCGGCTCGGGCTCGCGCTCTACCGGCGGCGGGACGGGATCAGGTCTGGCGGATGGCAGCGGCGGTCTGGGGGCAGGCTTGTCCATCACCAGAATGCTCGCTTCGATGATGCGCGGCTGCACCAGGCGCGGCATGTCGTCGGTGTCCGGCTGCCAGCCGCGCACCAGGGCCGCAGCGATCGCGGCGTGCAGCAGCAAGGCGAGCAGCACCGGTCCGGCGTATTCCCGCAACGCGCTCAAAGTTCCTCCACGGGCTCCGTGACGAGGCCAACGCTCTGTGCACCGGCGCGCTGCAGGACGGTCATCACCTCGATCACCTCGCCGTAGGCGATGGCCTTGTCGGCGCGCACGTACACGGCGATGTCCGGGCGCGCCTCGATGATCTTGGCGGCCTGGTCGGCCAGCGAGTAGATCGTCGCCCGGGTGCCCTCCTCGCCGGCGCGCGGCATGCCGGTGTTGACGAAGATGCGGCCCTCGTCGTCCACGGTAATCACCAAGGGATCATCCTGCTCGTTGGACAGCGGCTTGGAGTCGGTGTTCGGCAAGTCGATCTCGACGCCTTGCATCATCAGCGGCGCGGTGGCCATGAAGATCACCAGCAGCACGAGCATGACGTCGATGTAGGGCACGACGTTGATCTCGGACATCGGCCTGCGACGGGTTGCCATGGCGGGACCTAAAGGGGCGACGGCGCGTTGGCGTGCGGCAACGGCGCGTTGGCATGCGCGACGCGGTGCAGGATCGACGCCAACTCGTCTGCGAACGCCTCGTAGCGCTTCATCATGCCTTCGACGCGCGAGGCGAAGCGGTTGTAGCCGATGACCGCCGGAATCGCGGCGAAGAGTCCCATGGCTGTGGCGATCAACGCCTCGGAAATGCCCGGGGCGACCGCGGCCAAGGTGGCCTGGGTCATGTTCGCGAGGCTACGGAACGAGTTCATGATGCCCCACACGGTGCCGAAGAGGCCGACGTACGGACTCGTGGAACCGACTGTCGCCAGGAACGGCAGGTGGCGGCCCAAACGCTCCTCCTCGCGGGTCAGGGCCACGCGCATGGCGCGTTGCACGTTCTGCATCACGGCGTCGGGATCGGTGTCAGCCTGCCCCGACAGACGTCCGTACTCGCCGAAGCCGGCGACGAAAACCGACTCGATGCCCGTGAGGTTGTCCTCCTGGCCATCGAGTTCGGCCTTCAGTTCGTTGAGGTCGATGCCGCTCCAGAACTCGTCCTCGAAGTCGTCGATCTCGCGCTGCACGCGGTTCAAGGCAAACCAGCGTTGGAAGATCAGCACCCACGACACGACCGAGGCAACCGCCAAGAGCAGCATCACCGCCTGCACGAGCGGGCTCGCGCCCTTGATCAGGTCGAGGATGGAAATCGGGTCGGTCATTGCAGTTCCATCTCCCCTTGTGCGCCGTCGTCGCGCCTAGGCAGCACGCCGAGATGGCGATAGGTCGATTCCGTGGCCACCCGCCCGCGCGGCGTGCGCATCAGGAATCCCTCCTGGATGAGGAACGGCTCGATGACGTCCTCGATGGTGTCGCGCTCCTCGCTGATCGCCGCGGCGAGCGAGTCGATGCCGACCGGCCCGCCGTCGAACTTGCCGACGATGGTGTCGAGGACACGGCGGTCCATGCCGTCGAGCCCGCGGTCATCCACCTTGAGCATGGCCAGCGCCGCTCCCGCGGTCTGCTCCGTGACACGCCCGTCGGCCTTCACCTCCGCATAGTCGCGCACGCGGCGCAGCAGCCGGTTGGCGACCCGGGGCGTGCCCCGCGAGCGGCGCGCAACCTCCCGCGCACCGGCGTCCGCCACCGGGATGTCGAGCTTGCCGGCGGACACGGTGACGATTTCGGCCAACTCGTCGACGTTGTAGAACTCCAGGCGCTGCACGATGCCGAACCGGTCGCGCAGCGGCGAGGTCAGGAGCCCGGCACGCGTGGTCGCGCCAACCAGGGTGAAGCGGTTGAGTTCGAGCTTGATCGACTTGGCCGCGGGTCCGTCGCCGAGCAGGAGATCGAGCTTGCCGTCCTCCATGGCCGGGTAGAGGATCTCCTCAACGGCAGGCAGCAAGCGGTGGATCTCGTCGATGAACAGCACGTCCCCCGTGTCGAGATTGGTGAGCTGGGCCGCGAGGTCGCCGCGCTTCTCGAGCACCGGTCCGGACGTGGCTCGGAGAGCCACGCCCATCTCGTTGGCGACAATGTGCGCAAGCGTCGTCTTGCCGAGGCCCGGCGGGCCGAAGATCAGCGTGTGGTCGAGGGAATCGCCGCGCCGTCGCGCGGCTTCGATGAACAACGCCATCTGGTCCTTGACCGCGGTCTGACCGACGTACTCCGCGAGCCGCGTCGGGCGCAACGCCTGATCGAAGCGACCGTCGTCGCCGCCGCCGGATCCCGCCGTGATGCGGTCGGGTTCGACGCTCACGCGGCGATCCTTTTCAACGCCTGGCGGACGAGATCCTCCACCTCGGCGTCGGGACCGGCCTCGTCGAGAACCGCGCCGACGACCTCGGCGGCGTCGCGGTCCCTGTAGCCGAGCCCGGTCAGCGCCTGCACCGCGTCCGCCGCGGCCTGACTGCCTTTCGGCAACTCGGGACCGGCCGCGAAGGCCGGGATCTTGTCGCGCAATTCCATGGCGAGTCGGCTCGCCGTCTTCCTTCCGATCCCCGGCACACGCGTCAGCATGCCGATGTCGCCGTCGGCTATCGCGGCGCTGAATTGCTCCGGCGAGACGCCGGACAGCAGGGTGATGGCGAGTTTCGGGCCAACGCCGGACACCTTGATCAACGACCGGAAGAGATCGCGTTCGGCGGCGTTGGCGAAGCCGAACAGCGACTGGCCGTCCTCGCGGGAGATGAGATGCGTGAAGAGTTCAACCGCGCCTTCGGCGGCCGCCAGCGTTGCTGCCGCGCCGGTGGTGATTTCCGCTTCGTAGCCGACGCCGCCGACATCGATGACGGCGACGGATTCGTGGAGCTCCAGCAGATTGCCACGCAGTCGGCTAATCACGTCTGGCCAGCGCCTCAGCTAGTTTGCGTGACCGCGGTTCGGCTTTGCAGTCGGGTTGCATGTCTTTGGCCGTTAGGCGTCCGTGCTCTTACTTACGGCGTTGCCCCGCTAGGGACGCAAGCGAGTATTCACGTGGCAGATGGCGACTGCAAGCGCGTCCGCGGCGTCCGCCTGGGGTTCGCTGTCGAGGCCGAGGATCGCGCGCACCATGTACTGGACCTGCGCCTTGCTGGCGCGACCGCTGCCGACCACCGCCAGCTTGACCGAGCGCGGTGCATACTCGTGGACCTCGAGGGTCGCTGCGACCGCGGCGGCGATCGCAACCCCGCGCGCCTGGCCGAGTTTGAGCGCGGACTGGGCGTTCTTGGCAAAGAACGCCTCCTCGATGGCGAGCGTCGTCGGTGCGTGCTCGGCGATGACATCGGCGACGCCGCTGTAGATGTCGGCCAAGCGGCTGGTGAAAGGTCCTTTCGCGGTGGTGACCGCGCCGCTGGTCACGTAGCGCGCCGTGCCCGCCGCCGCGTCGATGATGCCGTAACCGGTGATCCGCGAACCCGGATCGATGCCGAGCACCCGGTCGGAGCCGAGCCCGCGCCCGGGCATCTTAGCCAAGCGCCCCGGTCGGGAACTCGGCATTCGAGTAGACGTTCTGGACGTCGTCGAGGTCGTCGAGGGCGTCGATCAGGCGCAGAACCTTCTCCGCGGTCGGCTCGTCGCACGGGCTCGTTGCGGCGGGAACCATCGCCACTTCGGCGTGCTCGGGCTCGAGGCCGGCGTCCTTAAGCGCGTCGACCACCGCGCTCAAGCTCTCCGGGGGCGTGACCACGGACAGGAAGTCGCCATCGTCTTCGATGTCGTCGGCCCCCGCATCGAGCGCCGCATCGAGCACCGTTTCCTCGTCGGCTCCCGGCGGCAGGCTGACGACGCCCTGCTTGTGGAACAGGTAGGCGACCGAGCCGCCGGTGCCCAAGTTGCCGCCGTGTTTGCTGAACGCGTGGCGCACCTCCGCCACAGTGCGGTTGCGGTTGTCGGTCATGACCTCGACCAGGACCGCGACGCCGCCCGGCGCGTAGCCTTCGTAGACCAGTTCTTCGACATCGCCGCCTTCGAGGCCGCCGGCACCGCGCGCGATGGCACGGTTCATGGTGTCGCGGGGCATGTTCACCGAGAGCGCGTTGTCGACCGCGACGCGCAGCCGCGGATTGTCGGCCGGATCACCCCCGCCGAGGCGGGCCGCGACGGTCAGTTCGCGGATGACCTTCGTCCAGACCTTCGCGCGCTTGGCATCCTGGCGTGCCTTGCGGTGCTTGATGTTCGCCCATTTCGAATGACCGGCCATGGCTCCCTCTCCATACGAGCCGCAACCTACAGTTTAAGACTCTCGCGGGACCTAGCGCGTGCGCAGATGCAGCTCGCGCAACTGGTGCTCGTCGACGGGGCTGGGCGCTGCAGTCAGCAGGCAGGAAGCGGACTGCGTCTTCGGGAAGGCGACGACGTCGCGGATGTTGTCCGAGCCGATGAGCGACATCATCAACCGGTCGAAGCCGAAGGCGATCCCGCCGTGCGGCGGGCAGCCGAGGTTCAAAGCGTCGAGCAGGAAGCCGAACTTGGCCTGGCCCTCCTGGCCCATGTTCAGCAAGTCGAAAACCGTCTGCTGCATGGCCGGATCGTGAATCCGGATCGAGCCGCCACCGACCTCGCTGCCATTCAGTACGAAGTCGTACGCCCTCGCCGTCGCCGAATGCGGATCCGCAACGAGTTCTTCGGCCGTGCACGCCGGCTGCGTGAAGGGATGGTGTTCCGGGATCAAGGTCTCCCGGCCCTGCTCGAACATCGGGAACTCGGTCACCCACAGCGGTGCCCAGCGGTCCTCGAACACGCCGAGTTCGACGCCGAGTTCGTCGCGGAACGCGCCCATGGCGGCACACACGGTGCGCGCGTCGTCGGCACCGAAGAAGACGATGTCGCCGGTCTCGGCCTGCACGCGATCGAGCACGGCCGCCACCGTAGCGGCGTCAAGGAACTTGAGAATCGGCGACTGCAGCCCGTCGAGGCCGGCCGCGCGGTCGTTCACCTTGATGTAGGCGAGGCCCTTGGCCCCGTAACGGCCAACGAAGCCGATGTAGTCGTCGAGCTGGCGCCGGGTGAGCTGATCGTTGGCGCCGGGACCCTTGAGCGCCACGACGCGACCGTTTACGTCGTTCGCGGGTGCGCTGAAGACCTTGAAGCCCGAGTCCGCGACCAGGTCGGCGATGTCCACCAGTTCAAGAGGGTTGCGCAAGTCCGGGGCATCCGACCCGAAGCGCCTGAGCGCTTCGGCGTGGGTGATGACGGGAAAGTCCGGCAACTCGACACCGGCCACGGCGCTGAACACCGACTTGATCAGCCGTTCGCCGATGTCCATCACGTCGGCTTCGTCGACGAACGACGCCTCGATATCGATCTGCGTGAACTCCGGCTGGCGGTCGGCGCGCAAGTCCTCGTCCCGATAGCAGCGCGCGATCTGGTAGTACTTGTCCACCGACGCGGCCATCAGTAGCTGCTTGAACAACTGCGGCGACTGCGGAAGCGCGAAGAACTGGCCCGGATGGGTACGGCTCGGCACCAGGTAGTCGCGCGCACCCTCCGGCGTCGTCCGCGTCAGGGTCGGGGTCTCGATGTCCCAGAAGCCCTCGCCTTCGAGGAATCGCCGGACTTCGCTCGTGGCGCGGGCGCGCAGATGCAGGCGCTCGAGCATTTCCGGACGGCGCAGATCCAGGAACCGGTACTTGAGCCGCACGTCCTCGCCCGCATCCGAGTACTCGTCGAGTCGGATCGGTGGCGTGGCCGAAGTATTGAGCACCTCGAGCGCGCTGCCGAGGACCTCCACCTCGCCGGTGGGCATGTCCGGGTTGACGGTGCCCTCCGGGCGCGGCCGGACTCGTCCGGCGATCTCAAGGACGTACTCGTTGCGCACCCGGTCGGCCGTCGCGAAGCTCTCCGGCGTGTCGGGGTCGTAGACCACCTGAACGATGCCGGTGCGATCGCGGACGTCGAGGAAAATAACGCCGCCGTGGTCGCGGCGACGATGCACCCAGCCGGTGAGCGCTACGCAGTCGCCAAGGTTCTTTGCGGTCAGGTCACCGCAATAGTGCGTGCGCATGTCGGCACTCACGCACCGGCCGTTGTTGCCGTCTTTTCGGTGGACGATCCCTTGGCAGCCGAGTCGCCGGCCTTGCCCCCTTCCGAGGAGCCCGTCTTGCCCGAGCCATCGCCTTTGTCCTGGCCATTGGCCTTGCCGTTGCTCTCGTCCGACCCGGAGATGTTCTTCTTGTTGCCGGTCTTGAAATCCGTCTCGTACCAGCCGCCGCCCTTGAGCCGGAATACCGGGGCCGAGAGGAGCTTCTTCAGAGCGGACGCGCCGCAGGCCGGGCAGTCCTTCAGCGGCTCCTCGCTGGCGCGTTGGATGGTCTCGAACCGATGCTCGCAACTGCCGCAGGCGTACTCGTAGATGGGCACGGCGCTTTAACTCCCGTGTCTCGAACGGCGGCGAAGCATAATGAAAAACACCGGCAAAAACACGCGGGCGTACTGTCCAACGCGAAGTGAGGGTGAAGCGGATGTCCGGCGCACCATTCGGTGATGATCG
>JAPOYV010000071.1 GCA_026706385.1 Gammaproteobacteria bacterium | reverse complement strand
TGTCCTCGACGATTGCGCTCACTGGCATCTTCGTTCTCCGACGTTGACTGGTGGAACGCTCCGGCCTCCCGGCTTCGAGCAAGTCGTGCCGGCGCTGCCGTTGTAGCAGGGGCCACCTGTCGCACACGTCTTCGCGGTCCTTCGGCCGCCCGGGCGGCGGGAGGCCGAGTCCCTTGCTCTCCGTGGCTGCGATGCGCTTTTCCTCATCCGTTCGGGTCGACCGGCGGGCACGGAAGGTGGCCCGATTCCAGGGAGCGTAACTGACACTCTTGTCGCTGTCAGTCTCGCACCCGTTCATCGCGTCGTGCGCGCGTTCGAGTTGAAAGCCCTGCGCCTGCCCACGGCGGCGCCATGCCGTGCCGGCTATTCGAAGGCGTAGACGAGCCGTCCCGAGGGAGCGTCATCGAGCAGCAGCACGACTTCGCCCGGCCCCCGGCCGTACGCCTCACGATACCGGTCCCGGATGACACGCAGATCGAAGCGGTAGTCTTCGGTCAGCCACGCCTCGCACGCGTCGCCGTTCGCGTCGTGGGCGAGCAGCACCGCCAGTTGCACCGGAACGACTCCATGAAGGCCTCGCAGGCGACGAGGGCGAAGCGGTGCGTCGCGCATCCGCCGCCGTACGACACGTTCAGCGTCAGCGCGTCGCCGGCGATCGCCGCGGCGTCGAGCACGTAATCGTCGTCGCCCCAGCTTCCCGGTGCGTTCGACACCACCACGGTCCCCGAGCGCACGCCGCTCGACGTCGCCCCGTGCGGCGTGACGGCGACCGCAGTGTCGAGCGCGCCGGGCGCCGCCGGAGGCCGATGCTGCCGGCAACCGGTCGAAGCGAGCAGGCCGAGAACCAGCATGCACGCGGCGACGTTCGCCCGTGCCACGCCCTTGCACGTCGATGACGGCCGCGCTACGAAGCAAACATGCGGCGTGCTTGTCCACGGAAGCACCACGCCGGTCCCGACACCAGGGGACGAGCACTGCCGCACCGTTGTCACCCGGTGGCGATCAGGGCGTCCGCCAGCGAGGACACACGCCCCGGTCGAACGCGAGCTTGCCAGTCTGACGCCAACCCCGACGGAGCGGACCGATCGCCTGGACCCGGGACGTTTCGAGCGCGTGCCTCCCGCCACCGGCTCCTGCGTGCGCCCGGCGGCTGACGGCGATCGATACCGCGCAGCACCACGCTGTTGCCGAACGCGGGACGATCCTCGAGCCTCTCGCGAATTACTGACCCACGGGACAGTAAGTGTCGGGTACCGGGGCCGCCGGCACGAACGCTGGAGCACGCGTCCCGGCGACCACGGGTCTGCATACTTGCTCCGCCGCCGGCTCAGTTGCGGACCGGCAGGCATCACAGGGAGGTGTGCATGGCCAGACGCGTGATCCGGCTCAAGGAGGTCATGGCCCAGACCGGGCTGTCGCGCTCGACGATCTTCGCGCGGCAGAAACAGGGGATCTTCCCGCAGTCGATCAAGATCGGACCCAGGGCCTCGGCCTGGTACGAGGACGAGGTGCAGCACTACATCAAGACGCGGCCACGCTTCGGTGCCGGCCGGCTCGACAGGTAGTTGTCATGGTGGCCCACGCCCCCGACGGTCGTCTCGGCATCGATGTGGATCCGCTCCGGCAGATCTCTGACGCGACCCGGGCATCGTGCCCCACCGTGTCGGTCAGGTCGGTTCTGGTACGCTGAGCCTCGGAGCGCGCCGTACGGGCGAAGCGCCGCAGGTGCAAGCCGCGGCGCTTCCGATGGGCGGCGCCGGGCGCCACGGAACGCTCATCGCCGGGACGTGTGACGAGCCCGTTCCGGCACGCGCCACGGCAACCGAGGTGGGAAGGATTGCTAGATGCCGCCGCATCGATGGGCGCGCGGGTTGTGCTTCGACGTCTGGACGTGCGAGCGCTGCGGCGCGCGCATGATCGCACCGGCAGCGCCGGCGCCATCACGGCGTGATCGCTGTCCCGGCCGGCCGGAAGCCGGCCGCCACCCCCGCGTCAAGGCGCCCGCGAATCAGCCGGGCACCACGGCCTCCAACGCCGGGACTGATGTCCAGGTTCACCACAGCGACTCGATTGCACCGGCACCCACGGCTACACTGGATCAACGTACCCGCGTTCGTCATCGTCGGCATGCACTTTGAGGGAGATCCACCGGCCGGAGGCCGCTGCCTTCCGGCCGCTTCCACAGGCTCGAAGT
>JAPOYV010000133.1 GCA_026706385.1 Gammaproteobacteria bacterium | reverse complement strand
GCCGAGGAAAAGGAGTACCATGGCGGCCAGGTAGAGCAACACGACACCGATCAACGGTATAGACTTGCCCAGTCGATCCGACAACGCGCCCGCCGCGAACGATCCAGCCCCGCCGAACAGCACCGCCACCGACAATACGGCGCCAGTCGCACTGCCATCGAACTCCGCCCTCGCCCCCGCGCGCTCGACAAAGGACCAGACCGCCGCCTGCGCGACCGTGAATAGCAGCAGCGCGCCGAGCATGAACCGAGCGCGCGTGGGTACCGCCATCCCACTTTTTTCCGTTGATGCCGCTTCCAGTTGCCCAGTGCCTGTGTGGACGAAACGTGCGCAAGGCGATACGGCAATGAGGACAATTGCCAGTGTGGCAAGGATGCCCGCAAAACCGAACGCCGGATAAACGAGGGTGGTAGTCAACGACAAAAGCATCGCGCCGAGTACGACTTCACCGCCGAGCTTGACTCCGACGGCTCGCGTGGCGTCTGGATACTCGCCCGCTAGCATGAACGACATCGTGTAGAGTCCCCCAAGGACCAGGCCGACGACGAAAAGCAATCCCCAGACAACGGCGTGTGATTCCACCGTCGCTCCCGCTGCAAGGAGCACCGCCGCCGACAGAAAAAGCGCGTACGCGAGCGCTTTTCTACCGAATCGATGCAGCCATAGGGTTGCGGAAACGGAGGAGACGCCGAATCCCGCTAAGTAGGTCGTTGCCATCCAGCCCGCCGCGCTATCGCTCAGCCCGAAGGTCTCCGCCGCCCTCCCAACAAAGACGGGCAGGATATTGAAAATCATCGCCGCCGCCGCGCCGGTCCCCACGATAGGGACAAGCTGCAAACGTCTATTCATTGAATGACTCCTTCGATCTAGGAAACATCTGCGCAAGATGCCCATTTGGGAGCTTCGGGGTGACGAGGGAAACGCCCCAGGTCAGCATCACGGACACGACTTCGCCTATCGCCGCACACGAGAACGGATTCGGAGCTTCGCCCTTCAGCCACACTGCCGCGATGCGTAATGGCTCGGCTTCGAACCATTCTGGCGAGACGACGCCCGAATGCGTCAAGATGAAAACACCGGCCCCTCCGCCAAGACCGGCGAAACAACCCGCGCGCGTGACACCCTTCCATAGCGAGCCGAGTACTAGCGGGCCGGCGAAGGCGGCCATCATGCCCCCCGTTCCTGCCCAAACAAGCAGCGTGACATTCATATCGCGCAACGCCCAAGCCATGAGTGCCGTCACCGCCACGACCCCAGCCGTGCTCACCCGCGACAGGTTCAGTGTGCGTCTGTCGAGTTCTGCCGCAGACAGGTATGGTCGAAAACGAGGCGCGTATGACAGGCGGTACAGGTCGTTTGCGATGATCTGCGACGAAGAAACAACAAGGCCGTCCGCTGTCGACATTACCGCAGCAAGTACACCCACGCCGACGAGCGCCGCGAGCCATCCCGGAAATACTTCGATAAACAGGCCCGGCAGGGCCATATTGCCGTCGGCCAAGGTTTCCGGCAGCAAGCCGCGGGCGAGCAGCCCGCCGAGCCCGAGCATCGCAAGCGCCAGACTCATGCCCGCCGCGTAGCCTATGAACCGGTGCCGGGACCGGGACGAGTCCAGAGCCCAAAGCTTGTTGCCGATGTGCGGGAGCATGCCGAGTGGAACATGCGCCAGCAGCACGGCCACCAGCGACCATGCCGAGTGGTACATGGGGTACGCGGGATTGATCCAGCCGACCAGGTTGGAATCCTGTTCACGCAGGTTGGACAACAGCCCTGGCAGCCCACCGTCCACGCCGCCGCCAACGAGAAAAAGGGCAAGTACGACGAGCCCAAGCGCCACCATCACGGCGCCCTGCACACCGTCTGTCATGATGTCCGCGTGCGCCCCTCCCAGAACGATGTAGACGAGCAGTACCAGTGTCGTCAGCACCAGAGCCCAGTTCTCGTCAAGACCTAGCATGACCTCGAACATCACGATACCCGACACAAGCTGCCCCGCGAGGTAGAAGAACAGCATCAACGAGAACAGCGAGACCAGAATGCGTACGGCCTCGGACCCGTAGCGCTCGCCCAGGAACTCGGGGATCGAGCGGCTGCCGAAGCGGTGCCCCGTCTCGGTCACCAGCCGCAGGCAAGCCAGCACTCCCAGATAGACCCCGGCGGGATAAAGCGCGATTGCCCAAGTCGCAGCCGTCCCCGCATCGTAGGCAATGGCCGGAAAGCCGATGAACGTGCCGCCGCTCGCCACCGTCGCGGCGAAGGCGAAAGCGAGGAAGAGCGGCGAGTAGCTTCGCCTCGCTGTCGCGAAGTCATCCCCGCTCGTCACCCTTGCCCGCGCTACGAAGCCAACCGCGATCATGGCACCGAGGTACGCGATCAGCAGAACCCAAGACCAGCCTTGCAGATCAGACAAGAGGGCCTCCCGCTGGACGAAATCGTCTCGAATGCGAGTGTAGCGAATTTGACACGTATGTTTGACTCATTCGATTGACAAAAACGTCAAATCTGTCTATAGGAGAGCTTGGACGGCCAACGTCGGCCCCGGACACAAGAGGTGACGATCACATGTTCACGCCAGAACGACGCTCAAATGCGCTGCAAGCGTCGGCGAGAGCCGACGCGCGTTGTCGCCGATTCATGCTACCCGCACCCGTTTGCGCGGTTCTGCTTCTGCTCGCCGCAGTTCCCGCTCAGGCTCAACCACGGGACGACTTCGGAGCGGAGCCAGCGGCGCTGGAGGAAGTAGTCGTCACCGCCCGAAAACGAGAGGAGTCGTTACAGGACACGCCGATTTCCGTCACCGCTTTCTCCAGCTCGACGCTCAGCGATGCCAACATGATTGACCTTCGCGACATCGGCAAGTACACGCCGGGCATGTCCTTCACCTCGTACGGCATGGGGAGCAATGAAGCGGGGGCTATCTTCCTCCGGGGAATCGGGCAATCCGACCACATGGTCACCACCGACCCCGGCGTCGGCCTATACATCGACGGCGTCTACGTCGGTCGCAACCAGGGCGCTGCCCTGGATCTGCTCGACCTTGAGCGGGTGGAGGTGCTTCGAGGGCCGCAGGGCACTCTGTTCGGCAAGAACACCATCGGCGGGGCCGTGAATGTCGTCAGTCGCAAGCCCTCCGGTACTTCGGGTGGGCACGTGAGCCTCACCGCCGGTCAGGACGGCCGACTCAACGCATCTGTCTCGGGTGAGATTCCGCTCGGCGATCAGGCCGGCGCATCCGTCAGCCTGCTCAGCAAGCAGCGCGATGGCGTCGGCGAGCAGATCTTCAAGGGCACCGAAACTGGCGACGAAGACAGCATTAGCGGCCGGGCCCAGCTCTATTGGGCCGGGCAGGCGGTCGACTTCTCCCTGGCCGTGGATGCGAGCCGCGCACGGCAGGCGGCGATGCCCCACAGCTTCTACGAGCAGGCCAGTTGGCTCGGCGTCGCCCCCTGCTACCAGCGCTCCGGTGACGCATTCGTCCCGTGCCCGGCCGGGACGGAATCAGATCCCTTCGACAGCTATTCCCTTGACGATCTGGACACGGCACAAGACCTTTTCGGCCTCTCGGCCACGCTGGCGTGGGATCTGTCCGAGAGCCTCGCGTTCAAATCGATCACCGCTTATCGCGATATGGACTACCTTGGCAGCCTAGAATTCGACGGTGCCCCCCAGCGGATCGTCTATTACCGGGAAACAGGCGCTTCCGACCAGTTCTCGCAAGAATTCCAGTTCTCGGGGCCCAACGGCACGAATGTGGACTGGATTGCCGGACTCTACTACTTCACCGAAGAGGGCGACAACGACCAGGACAACGATCAGTTCGGTGCGCTGGGGCACCGCCTCACCCAAGTGGAGACCAAGAGCTACGCGGTCTTCGGCCAGACAACGATAGAGTTCACCGAGGACATCGCCATCACGGCCGGCCTGCGATACACCGACGAGAGCAAGGACTACGACCTCGTGTTCCGTTCCCTCGACTCCAGCGGAGCGCAAGCATTCGACGACTCGGGGCAACCACTGTACGTTGTTCCGCCAACCGTCCTCGACGACACCTGGGGTGCGGTCTCCGGCACCGTTAACCTGAGCTACACGCTCGCCGACGGCGTCATGGCGTACGCGACGTATTCCCGAGGCTTTCGAAGCGGTGGCTACGCTGCGAGGCCGTCCGCCCTGTCGAGTGTCGGCGCGTACGATCCCGAGTACGTAAACATGATTGAGGTCGGGCTGAAGACACTGGTGCTCGACGACCGGCTGCGATTGAATGCGGCTGTCTACCGCAACGACTACGAGGATTATCAGGCCCAGGTCAACCGCGTCGGAAACCGCTTCGACACGCGTGTGCTAAACGCCGCCGAGGCCGAAATCGATGGCGTGGAGATTGAGATGACTGCTTTGCTCTCCACCGTCTTCCGTATCGATGCGACCTTCGCCTACACCGACGCCCGGATAACCAAAGTTGACCTTCATCCATCCCTTGAGGCCAACTTCTCGGGCGGCCATCGACTGCCGTACGTGAGCAAGTACACATTTAGTCTTTCCCCCCAACTCCAGTTCGGTTTGCCCAGTGGCGCGAGCGTCTTGACGCGTGCTGACTACGCCTATCGAGATGACTTTTTCGGGCAGATCGCCAACTCGCCGTTCGAGCGTGAGGACGGCTACGGTTTGATTAACGCTCGCGTTGAGTATCGTACGGCGAATCGCGACTGGGCGGTCGCGCTTTACGGGATCAATCTCGCGGACGAAACCTACACCCGTGTTCGCAACTACTTCCCCGGATTCCTAGGCTTCGCAATCTGGAACACTGACCGTCGCGAGGTCGGCGTGACTATTCGGTACGACTTTTGGGGCGAAATCAGCTTGGCCCGTACCCAAGGTTACCCGTCACCCTGAAGCCCAACCCATCCCTGACCACACGATTCAATATAACGAATGAGGAGTGCGTTTTTAGATGAGACTACGAGCAGTTGCCTTTCTCTTGCTTTCTGTCGCATATTATCAGCAGGTTTTGGCGCAGGACATTACAGACGAGCCGAAAGGGCCCGTGACCTATACGCTGCCGGATCCAACACCTGATATCTATCCTAGCACGAATTGTCTGCCGGATCCTTACAAGAAGTACTATGAGGGCGAGTCTCTCGAAGACGTCTTCGAGCACTTTACAGCGGATTCCCTCAAGCGCGATGGTATTAGCTTCAGTTCAATCGGCATAAAGTTCAACCCGGATATCACAGGATACGACGTCACAATCGAAACCAGCGATTCCAACGCCTCCCGATATGCTGTCGTTCACCCCCAATTCATTCAGAATTACATCTCCGCGAACCAGGGAATCACCAATTGCAAGGCCACCTCAGGTTGTTGGAACAAGAATAATACTCATAAGGACGAACCGTGGGCGTTCTTTGCACAACTAGGACTCCCTATGGCAATGCAGCAATCCGTTCTGATGCTGAACTACCCGCCGGCGACCGCATTGATGCAGAA
This sequence comes from Gammaproteobacteria bacterium, assembly GCA_026706385.1. Classification (GTDB taxonomy): domain Bacteria; phylum Pseudomonadota; class Gammaproteobacteria; order Pseudomonadales; family Azotimanducaceae; genus VXYL01. The sequence continues at coordinate 94,953 of JAPOYV010000133.1, read as the reverse complement.
GGACTACCTGGGCACGTTCACGATGAATCGGTGGACTCGGGTGCTCACGCGTATCGGAATCTCGAATCCCGTTCTGTTCGAGACAATAGTCGACATCAGGCCAATCGCGGCACCGGGCAGCGGAAGTTCTCAAAACCTTCCCGATGCTCAAACATATTTCAACGACCCCACAGGAAGGATCGGCGGCTACTACATTAGCCCGCAGCTCGCTCTTATGCTCGATCCTGTCCCAGATTCCAATAGCCAGGACCACACGCTGCCCCTCGTGGTTTTAGGCACACCTGCGCGTGAGACATGGAACAGCATCACCAATAGTGGAACTGGCATCCTAACCACTGGAACGGCGACGATTCCGGGCGGCACTAAGCCTACCCCATACATATTGGGCAATCACCCCGATGTGACCACGTACCAGTGCTGCCCTGGAGATACTAGCTCCCGATGCGATTCTCACAACCTAATCGCAAGTGAACAGATCGATGTACAAATCGCATGTTGGGCGCGGGCGATGGCGGCGAATCCTGATGCCGACCCCACGACCACGCTAAAGGCTTGCAACAGTAAGTGGGTTACGGCGCGTTCGCCAGCGGACGACCTCACATTCTGCGCATTGGCCCGAATCGACAGCAATGAATGTTTCGACAAGGCGATCGACTGGCAGACTGCAATCAATTACTGCAAGGCTCAGGACAATGATCCCTGTGCCACCTACGCTTGTCCGACAAATGAGCCTACGAACGACTAGAGCACAAGTCTCTCTGAGCGGATTATCGAATTTCGCAGTTCTTACCCCGTCCACGGTTAAGTGGAGCCGACAATGACCCGGCAATCGGCAGCCCCCCAGCTGAGTATTGAGGAGACACCGCTCTACTCACCTGATCTAGCTCCGGTCACCACAAGCCGGCGTACTTGGAATACGCTCAGCTTCGCTGCCGTGTGGGTCGGTATGGCCGCATGCATACCAACCTATCTGCTAGCCAGCTACATGATCAGAAGTGGGCTCCTATGGTGGGAAACGCTGACGATAATCCTCGTTGCCAACATCATCGTCACGGTGCCCATGACATTGAATGGGCACGCTGGCACCAAGTATGGCGTACCTTTCGCGGTCTTGGGCCGCGCTCCTTTCGGGACGGTCGGAGTGCATGTCCCAGCACTCGCGAGAGCGCTTGTTGGGTGTGGCTGGTTCGGCGTGCAAGCCTGGATCGGCGGATTGGCAATCCACGCCATCGTTTGCACGTTACTTGGGCAACCGGTCACCGGTGCACTCACCACTGGAAAGTTCGTCGCATTCGCGTTCTCTTGGGCAATTACTTTGTACTTCATTTGGCGCGGAACCGAGTCGATCCGACGTCTGGAAACCCTCGCCGCGCCTGTCTTGATTGGTGTCGGGCTGTTGCTGCTGATTTGGGCCAGCAATCAAGGCGGGGGATTTGCGCGCGTTCTCGCACAAAGCGCACAGCTCGAACGTCCGACCGCCCAATATCGCACCGACGGCGGGGTGTCCGTCTCTCCTCTGAGGGGCCTCGGCGGCGATTGGAAGGCCGACCACTACCGAATCGCTGTCCGCTCAGGGTTGGAGCAGGCGGATTGGCGAGCTGCGCCGATCGGTTCATTGGAGATGACGCCCTCGATGGTAGCCACTTTACGCGATAGCGCTGCAAACCCGAAATCCGAAGATGGCCTCGTGCTGCAGTTCCGGCACGAACGGTCGGTATCGACCCCGATTCCGGTATCGCCCGCGTCCCCCACCCAAAACAGATCAGCCACATGGCTGTTTTGGATCACCGCAATGGTGGGTTTCTGGGCCACCATGTCGATAAGCATTGCTGACATCACCCGCTATGGCAAGAGCCAACGTGCACAAGTTACTGGTCAGTTTCTTGGGCTCCCGACCACGATGCTCCTGTACAGCTTCGTGAGCGTGTTCGTCACCTGCGCCGCCCTGACGGCTTTCGAAGATGTCATAGTGGCTGAAGACGCACCGTGGGATCCCGTGAGTTTGGTCGCCCAGTTCCAAAGCCCTGCGATCGTAATAGCAACACAGCTGTTGCTTTTCGTTGCAACGCTCACGACCAATATCGCAGCGAACGTTATCGCTCCCGCAAACGCGTTTGCCAATCTCTGCCCCAAGGCCATCAGTCTTAGAACCGGTGGCCTGATCACCGGGTTGATCGGCATCGTAATCGCGCCCTGGCTACTCTTCGATCGCATCAGCGAACTCCTCGTTTTCGTGAGCGGCCTTTTGGGTCCTGTGTTGGGCGTGATGTTAGCCGACTACTATTACGTCAGACGCACCCGGATATCTCTCGGGGGTTTGTTTGATCCCCATGGCGCTTACCGCTATCGAACGGGCTTCAACCCTGCGGCCATGGTCGCGTTGGCCGCGGGTGTCGCTACTGCACTCGTGGGTTACTTCATCCCTTCGTTAGAGTGGCTCTATATCGCATCTTGGTTCTCCGGGTTCATTGTTTCGTCGACGCTTTACATCGTACTTTCGTTAAACGCAGCAAAACGGGCGCTGGAGAACTCATGTCACTGCTGATTCGTAACGGCCGCATCGTCACGGCGGCAGATGATTATCACGCCGACATCTATGTTGACGATGACAAGGTATCTCTCATTGGGGAGAGTCTGGATGTCGAGGCCGACCACCTCATAGACGCCTCGGACAAACTGGTCATTCCAGGTGGCGTGGATCCGCACACACACATGGACATGCCGTTCGGCGGCACAACCAGCGCTGACGACTTCGAGTCCGGCACGCGGGCGGCGGCGTTCGGCGGAACGACAACGGTCATCGACTTCGCCATCCAGCCGAAAGGGCACTCCACTCTGGAGGCGCTCGAAACTTGGCATGGCAAAGCCGGCGGCAAGGCGTCCATAGACTACGGTTTTCACATGATCGTTACCGATATGGAAGAGCCAAGGCTTTGGGAGATGAGGCGCTTGGCGGACGAAGGGGTCACGTCGTACAAGATGTTCATGGCCTACCCGGGAGTGCTCTATGTCGATGACGGCACGCTGTTCCGCGCCATGCGCAAGGCGGGCGACGACGGAACGCTTGTTTGCATGCACGCCGAGAACGGTATCGTAATCGACGAGATCGTGAAGTTGGCGCTGAAGGAGGGCAAGACCTCGCCAAAGTACCATGCATTGACTCGACCGACCCGGATGGAGGCCGAGGGGGTGCATCGCTCGATTGCCATCGCGGAGGTGGCCGGCGTGCCGGTCTACATCGTCCACCTGAGCAGCGCCGATGCGCTCGAACAGGTCAACCTTGCACGGAGACGCGGTGCCCTCGTGTTCGCGGAGACCTGTCCCCAATACCTTTTCCTGGACATGGACCACTACGACAGCGAGGGTTTCGAGGGCGCGAAGTACGTCATGACGCCGCCACTACGGGAACGCTGGAACCAGGACGAACTGTGGAGGGGTCTGAAATTCGGTGATCTGCAGAGCATCTCCACCGACCACTGCCCATTTTGCTTCAAGGATCAGAAGACACTGGGAATCGACGATTTCAGCAAGATTCCGAACGGCGCGCCAGGGGTGGAGAATCGGATGAGTCTGGTATACAACGGCGGCGTAGCCGGTGGACGCATATCCGTGAACCGGTTCGTCGAGTTTACGTCCACGGCGGCGGCGAAGCTGTTCGGCCTGTTTCCCAGGAAAGGCACCATTGCGGTCGGCTCCGATGCCGACATCGTCATCTTCGATCCCGAGCGCCGCGAAACGATCAGTGTCGACAATCCCTGCACCCATCACATGCGCGTGGACTACAACGCGTACGAGGGCATCGAAACGCAAGGATTCAGTGAGACGGTGATTAGCCGGGGCAAGGTCATCGTGGCTGGCAACGAGTGGTACGGCCACGCTGGCCGGGGCCAATTCATCAAGCGCTCGCTTTTTCGGAATCCCCAATGATCACCAGACGTGACAAGGTACTCCGTCGCCAACCGCTCCCGCCAAGCCACTGAGGAACGACATGTCCCGAACCCTTAGGACAGGATTGATTCAACTGTCTTTACCCGAATCTAGCGAGCCCCTATCTATGCGGAAAATCGTCGAAGCGATGATTGCCAAGCACGTACCGTTCATCCGGGAAGCCGGAAGGCGCGGTGTCCAAGTTCTCTGTCTGCAGGAGATCTTCAGCACACCGTATTTCTGCCCGAGCCAAGATGCGTCCTGGTACGAAACTGCGGAACCCGTACCCGGTCCCACGACCGACCGCCTTGCCGAGTTCGCGCGGGAGTTTCAAATGGTAATAGTCGTACCACTTTACGAGAAGGAGGCACCCGGCATCCTTTATAATACGGCCGCAATCCTTGATGCCGACGGCACATACCTGGGCAAGTACCGCAAGACCCACATTCCACACACATCTGGCTTCTGGGAGAAATTCTTCTTTCGCCCTGGAAACTTGGGCTACCCGGTGTTTGACACCGCCTACGCCAAGGTCGGCGTCTACATTTGTTACGATCGACACTTTCCCGAAGGAGCTCGCGCTCTCGGCCTCAATGGCGCCGAGATAGTCTACAACCCCTCAGCCACAGTGAAAGGTCTATCCGGTCATCTCTGGGAACTCGAACAACCGGCCCATGCCGTCGCCAATGGCTATTTCATGGGATGTGTCAATCGTGTGGGAGTAGAGTTGCCATGGAACCTCGGCGAGTTCTACGGCCTAAGCTATTTCGTGGACCCGCACGGCAAGATAATAGCCCAGGCTGCGGAAGATCGTGATGAGCTCCTCGTTGCCGACCTTGACCTCGAATTGATCGAAGAAGTTCGGTCCACTTGGCAGTTTTACCGTGATCGGAGACCCGACAACTACAACGAGCTCGTTTCGCCATGAACTCGTGGTTTCTCCTCCCGATGTCGGGTCGCCAGGCCCACCGACCATGATTCCGAGCCGATGAAACACGACATCAAGCACTACATCGATGGCTCCAGCGTGGCCGCGACCTCAGGCCGAACCAGTCCGGTGTTCAATCCCGCTACCGGGGACCACACCGCAGACCTGGGCCTCGCGTCTCTTGACGACGTCAATGCGGCTGTGGCCGCAGCGAGGGCCGCGTACCACACTTGGCGCCGAACCAGCATCGCAGCCCGGAGCAAGCTCATGTTCCGATTTCGGAACCTCGTTGAAGAGAACACGGATTCGATTGCGCGAGCGCTGACGGCGGAGCATGGCAAGGTTCTGAGCGATGCAGTCGGGGAGGTGGAACGCGGCCTCGAGAACATCGAGTTCGCATGCGGGATCGCCGAGCTTTTGAAGGGTTCTTACAACGAGGGCGCGTCGGCCGGCATCAACGTCTACACGATTCGGCAACCGCTCGGTGTCGTTGCCGGCATCACACCATTCAATTTTCCGGCAATGGTTCCGCTCTGGACCATTCCCAACGCCATCGCTGCCGGCAACACCTACGTGTTGAAGCCATCAGAGCGCGATCCTTCCGCGCCGTTGCTGCTGGCAGAACTGTTTCAAGAGGCAGGCTTTCCCGACGGCGTGCTCAACGTCCTGCAGGGAGACAAGGTGGCCGTCGACGGCCTGCTCGAACATCGGGACGTGCAGGCGGTTTCCTTCGTTGGTTCGACGCCTATCGCAAAGTACGTCTACGAGACAGGCACCAGAAACGGTAAACGCGTACAAGCCCTTGCCGGTGCCAAGAACCACATGGTCGTTATGCCGGACGCGGAGCTCGACATTGCCGCCGATGCCGCGGTATCGGCCGCGTTCGGTTCGGCCGGAGAGCGGTGCATGGCTGTTTCGGTGCTCGTCACAGTGGGGGACATCGCCGACCCCTTGATCGACGCCATAAGGGAGCGCATGTCACGGCTCATCGTCGGCGACGGCACGGATCCGGATTCGGAGATGGGCCCGCTGGTCACCGCGGAGCATCGAGGTCGGGTTGTTGACTACATCGCTCAGGGCGCAGCTGCGGGTGCTTCAGTTGCGGTCGACGGTCGGGATCAGGCGTTCAACAGCAATGGTTACTTCCTTGCCCCGACGCTGATCGACAACGTCACGACGGACATGTCGGTGTACACCGACGAGATTTTCGGTCCGGTGTTAAGCGTCGTTCGGACCGACTCCTTCGATGAGGCTGTCCGACTCATCAGAAACAATCGTTGGGGCAACGGTGCTGCGATCTTCACCCGGGACGGCGGCACGGCCCGGGCATTCCAGGACGATGTGGAGGCAGGCATGGTGGGCATCAACGTGCCCATTCCGGTGCCCGTGGGGTATCACAGTTTCGGCGGCTGGAACGACTCGCTGTTCGGCGACACGACCATGTACGGACCCGAGGGCGTCCGCTTCTTCACGCGGCCGAAGGTCGTCACTTCCCGGTGGCCGGATCCCGCCGAAAGCTCCGTGAACTTGGGATTCCCACGAAGCGATTAGACGGGGACTACAGGTCGACACCCCCAAAACCGCCACGCAGGTTCGCCTCACCTCGCGGGTCGCGGCTCGCCCCCAGCGCTTGCCAAATAGCCGGTGCACGCTTCCATCAGCTCCCGACGCCTCTCAAGCAAGTCAGTCCTCGCGTAGGCGGCCTCTGCCTTGTTCCGGATCGTGTGGGCCAGCGCGACCTCGGCGAGTTCGCGGGATTGCCCGCTCTCGCCACACCAATCACGGAAGCTCGATCGGAATCCGTGTGGAACGGCGTCGGTGCCGAGATCGCGAAGCAGTTTCGAGATCGTGTTGTCGCTCATTCGCCGCTCCCTTGCCGACGGGAACACAAGCTCGTTCTCCCGCAGTTCCGCGCCCCCGGCCAGGACCTCGACCGCCCGACCGCTGAGCGGAACGCGATGCTCACGCCCTGCCTTCATGCGCGACGCGGGAATCGTCCAGAGCCCGTCCTCGGCGTGCACCTCGTCTCAGGTCATCAACCTGACCTCGCCCGACCGGGCCGCCGTCAGCACGAGGAACTCGAACGCGAGCTTCGTCGAGGTCTGCGCGTTCGACCGGCGCACCATCTCGAGCGCCGCTCCCACTTCCCGGTGCGGCAGCGCGCGCTGATGCCGTTGCTTCCGGCCGCCTTTCGGCAGCACCGCCGTCAACGCGTCCCCGGCGGGGTTGTCCAGCCGGTGACCGTCCGCGATCGACGCTTTCATCACTGCCGCAATGCGCTGCCGGACCCGCTGGGCGCAGCCGGTAGCTGGCACCCACTCGTGCGACGAGCCGTCCTGGTGCACCAGAAGCCCCGGGATCGGCGCCCGCTCGCGGCGCCGGCGCGGCGTTCCGCGGCGCTTCCGCTGCGCCGCCAGTCCCGCCTCCTGCAGCCGGTTCCTCACCCACGTGTACGAGCGCTCGCCGGCGTGGCGCTCCCGGTAGACGTCGTGGAAGTGCGCCACCGACCACCCCTGGTGGCTCTCCCGGTACAGCGCCTCCAGTCGCAGCACCTCGTCCGTCGGCGCACGACGCGCCGAAACCTGCGACAGACGCTTGTCCGCCAGGCCGTCGAGGCCCGACTCCTCGAACCGGTCGACGTAGCGCCGGAACGTCCGCGCGCACACCCCCCCAGCATCCGCGCCGCCTCCTCCTGCGTCAGCCGCTTCTCCGTCCAACCGCCGAACGCCTCCTCGAACCTCGTCATCCTCGTCTCCTGCAGCCGTTCCGTCCGCCTCACCAAGCCTCCTTGCAGACTCGACAAAAGCGGACAATCTATGTGCTACAAGACCGGACAGATCATGTGATCATGTGCTACCGACAGCGTTCGCACTTGGCTAGCGGTGCGGCGTCTGGTATAAAGCGCGGCCCTCAAGGGTGCCAGCCTAAGGGTTCTCGAACCGATGTCGAAGGTCTGCCAAGTCACGGGCAAGCGCACGGTGAGCGGCAACAACGTCTCCCATGCGCACAACAAGACGCGGCGCCGTTTCGCGCCCAACCTCCACTACCATCGGTTCTGGGTCCCGTCCGAGAACCGCTTCGTGAGGCTGCGCGTGTCGGCCGCGGGCATGCGGATCATCGACAAGAAGGGCATCGAGGCTGTGCTCAAGGACATCGACGCGCGTCGCCAAGCGGCGACGCGATAAGCGGATCAGCGGGGTAGCCATGCGCGACAAGATCAAGCTCGTCTCCAGTGCCGGTACCGGCCACTACTACACCACGACCAAGAACAAGCGCACGATGGAAGGCAAGCTCGAGTTGCGCAAGTACGACCCGGTGGTGCGCAAGCACGTGGTCTACCGGGAAGAGAAGATCAAGTAGATTCGCGAGGGCACGCCTGCCCGAACTACCGGAAGTCGAAACCACGCGGCGCGGTCTCGAACCCGTGCTGCGCGGGCGCCACTTGCACCGGGTCGTTGTCCGCAACGCGGCGCTGCGCTGGCCGGTCAAGCTCCCGGACTCCATTCGAAATCAGCGCATAAACGCCGTCGAGCGACGCGCCAAGTATCTCCTGGTGCATCTCGACACGGGCGGATTGATCGTCCACCTCGGCATGTCCGGACACCTGTCGGTGGTGCCGACCGGTACGCCTCCCGCCAAGCACGATCATGTCGATTTCGAACTCGACGACGCGCATACCGTGCGCCTGACCGACCCGCGTCGCTTCGGCAGCCTGCATTGGCAACCCCTTCCCGTCGATGACCACTGGCTGCTGCGCGATCTTGGCGTCGAGCCGTTGTCCGTGGTCTTCGACGGCGACTATCTCGCCGTGCGCGCCCGGGGACGCCGAGTCGCCGTCAAGTCGTTCCTCATGGACTCCCGCGTGGTGGTGGGCGTCGGCAACATCTACGCCAACGAGGCGCTGTTCATCGCGGGCATCCGGCCGCGGATCGCCGCGGGCCGGCTGTCCCGGCTGCGGCTGGCGGCACTTGCCGACGCCATCAAGGTGACGCTCAACAGCGCCATCCAAAGCGGCGGGACGACGCTCAGGGACTTCGTCGGAAGCGATGGTCGACCGGGCTACTTCGTGCACGAACTGAGCGTCTATGGGCGCGGCGGAGAACCGTGCCGACGCTGCGACACGACATTGAAGGAGGTCCGCATCAGCGGGCGAGCGACGGTCTACTGTCCCCGCTGTCAGCGCTAGGCGCGCTACCGGCCGCCGTCCCGGTAGTACTCGGCCACGGCTGGATGGACGAACTCGTCGATGTTGCCACCGAGGCCCGCGATCTCGCGAACCCGTGAGGAGGACAGGAACGACCATTGCCTTGACGTGGGCAGCAGGACGTATTCGAGTTCGGGGACCATCTCACGGTTCATCGTGATCATCTGGTATTCGTAGTCGAAATCCGAAATCGTGCGCAGGCCGCGGACGATGAAGCGGGTGTCCTTGGAGCGGACGTAGTCGACGAGCAGGACGTTGAAGCCATCCACCTCGACGCGGTCGCCGAATTCCGCGAGCGCTGCCCGGCACAGTTGGATGCGGTCCGCCAGATAGGTCGACGGATCCTTGTCGGACGATGTGCCGACGGCGACGATCACCTTGTCGAAGAGGCCTAGGGCGCGCTCGACGATGTCCTGGTGGCCGTAGGTGATGGGGTTGAAACTGCCGGGGTAGACGACGCTCGTCATCGCGCTTCCATGGCGGGCCTGAGGTGCTCGGGATGTTAGCCCGTACAAGTCCGCCTTGTCCCGTCTCGCGCCTGGGGAGCGAGTTCGGGCCAACAGAACTATGACGGGCCGACGATGTACTCGAGGTAGTTGGCGGGGCTCACCACGTCGAACGTACTGTGTGGGTAGCCTTTTGCCCAGGCCCTCGGGGCACGCGCATTGGCCTTCGGCGACCACTTGATCTCGAAGCCGTGCAGCGCGCCACCGTGCTCTTCGACGAGATCGACTTCCTGCTGGTCGTAAGTGCGCCAGAAATAGCCCTCGGCTCGGCGGCCCGTGTAGAGGTTGTACTTCAGGCGTTCCACCTGGATGTAGTTCTCCCACAAGGCACCGACGTCATCGCGCAGAGCAAGCGGATTGAAGTTGTTGATCACGGCGTTGCGGATGCCGTTGTCGTAGAAGTAGTAGCGACGGCTCTTGACGACTTCCTTGCGCTGGTTGCGGCTGAAACCCATCCGGCTGAAGATCACGAAGGCCTTCTCTAGGAGGTCGAGGTAGCGCTGGACCGTGTTCTTACCCATGCTGAGCTGATTGCCGAGTTCCGATACGGAACTGTCACGACCGATCTGGAAGGCGAGCAGTTGCAGTAGGCGGAGCAGCTTGTCGGGGTGGCGGATGCCTTCGAGTGCGAGGATGTCCTTGAAAAGGTAAGCGCCAGCCAATTCCTTCAGGTAGACCTCCCGGTCCTCGGTACCGGATGCTAGGACGACCTCGGGGTAGGAGCCGTAGATCATCCGCGCGTCGAGTTGCGCCCGAGTCTCGTGCGCGGCCTCGCGGGGCTCAAGCTCGAGTTGAGCCAACGGCAACAGCAGGAGCGTGACCTTGCGGCCTGTCAGCGGTTCACCGATCTGCTGCGCCTCAAACGAGGACGACCCCGTCGCGACGATGCGCAAGCCCTCGACGTGATCCGCAAGCAGCTTCAGATTCAGCCCAATCTGGGGGACGTGTTGCGCCTCGTCGACGATGAGCGTGCGGTGCTTGCCGACCATTGCGCGGAGTGCCGTGACCGATTGGCTAGCGAGAAACTCGCGGGCGCTGATGTCTTCGCCGGATACGACCAGTGCCTGGGGATCGTCTTCGTGCACGAATCTCTGCACCAACGTGGTCTTTCCGACCCGCCGCGGTCCATAAAGGACGACCACCTTGTTTGGCGCAAGGACCCGCCGGAGCCTCGCCAACTGCGCTTGGGGGATGTAGTCTGTCACAAACAGATCGAATTATCGTAAATTCCGTCCGTCGTCAATACGGAATTTGTACAAATTCAGTCATTTCATAGTCGTCAAGGCTACCGGTGACGCCGCAGCAGGCAATAGTGGGAAGCGCCCGCGTGCGACTGACGCGTCGTCACCAAGCCTGTCCCGCGGTCGATCCGGGCCGGGTCGAAATGCCCGTCGGCCTCGACGTAGATCGCGCCATCAGCGGCCAACCTGGCGGCGGCTTCGGGTAGCGCAGCATCGAGCAACGGCGTCCCGAAAGGCGGATCGAGGAACACCACGTCCCAGCGCTCGTCCTGCGGTCGGCGGCGCAGCCAGCGTATGCCATCCGCGCGGTGGACGTCGGCGTCGGCTTCGAGTTCGTCTCGGTGGCGCCGGAGCAGCCGGCACGCAGAAGCGTCGTTGTCGACCAGGACCGCGTGCGACGCACCCCGCGACAACGCCTCGAAACCCAGGACGCCCGTGCCCGCGAACAAGTCGAGGATCCGTGCCCCGGGAAGATCGGCGGCCAGCCAGTTGAACACCGTGACGCGTGCCCGGTCCGGCGTCGGCCGGATCGCCACGTTGGCGACGGCGAGCTTTCGCCCTCTCCACTTACCGCCGATAATGCGGACGCGATTGGTCGGTCTGCCAGCGGGGCTGCGCCCCATCAGGAAGTGCCAAACGAGGCCGGTGAGGAACGCGGCAATGATGAACTGCGGTCAAGCACACTAGCGCGAGGCATACGTCGATCATGTGGAAACGGGCGCCAAAAGCAAACGCCGAGGATGGTCAGCGCGCCCAGGCCCCCGCCCCTGCGGCTTCGCTGTGGTCGCGCCTCAACCGCTCGCTTGCCAAGACGCGCAACCAGATCGCGACCGGTGTCGGCGATCTCTTGCTCGGTGCCCGCGAGATCGACGCCGAAGTGCTCGACGAGTTGGAAACCAGTCTCTTGGTCGCGGATGTCGGCGTGGACGCCACGGGACGCATCATGGCGTCCCTGAAAGCCCGGGTCAGCCGCCGCGAACTCGGCGATACGCAGGCCTTGCATGCCGCCCTCGCGGACGAGTTGACGGACGTGCTCAACCCGGTGGCGGAACCGTTCACGGTCGGCGCGGAGCGACCGTTCGTGGTGCTCGTCGTCGGCGTCAACGGCGCGGGCAAGACCACGCTCATCGGCAAGCTGGCGGCGAAGCTCGGTGAGCGGGGCTTCTCCGTTCTGCTCGCTGCCGGCGACACGTTCCGGGCGGCGGCGATCGAACAGTTGACGGCGTGGGGCGAGCGCAACGCGGTGCCCGTGATCGCGCAACGCCAAGGTGCGGACAGCGCCTCGGTGATCTACGACGCGATCCAGGCGGCCAAGGCACGCGACGTCGACGTCGTTTTGGCGGATACCGCGGGGCGTCTCCAAGCCAAGGTTGGCTTGATGGCGGAACTCAACAAGATCAAACGGGTCGTGGGGCGGCTGGACAGCGGGGCTCCGCATGAAGTCCTCCTCGTGCTCGACGCCGGCGTCGGGCAGAACGCGCTCAAGCAAGTGGCGGAATTCGACAAAGCCGTCGGCGTGACCTCGCTCGCGGTGACCAAGCTTGACGGCACCGCCAAGGCCGGCGTCCTCGTGGCCGTAGCCGGGGCGTCCGGGCTGCCGGTGCGTTTCTTAGGAGTAGGCGAAGGCATAGACGACCTCGCGGTCTTTGAGCCGCGGCGTTTCGTGGACGCGTTGCTGGCAGCGCCGTAGGTTCTCGCCGTGCCGGGCATCGAATTCAGTCATGTCGTGATGCGTTACGACAACGGCACCGAAGCACTGCGGGATGTCAGCGTAGTGATTCCAGAGGGTTCGATGGTGTTCTTGAGCGGCCATTCCGGTGCGGGCAAGAGTACCTTCCTCAGACTGGTGCTGCGCCTCGAGTCACTGACCCGCGGCCGGATCCTGATCAACGACGTGGACATCTCGCGGTTGGCTCGCCGGCATATTCCGGCGTATCGACGCCACCTGGGCGTCGTCTTCCAGGACCACCAACTGCTGCCGATGCGTAGTGTGTACGACAACGTGGCGTTGCCCCTCCGGGTTGCCCGGATGCGCGAGCGCGAGATCGGCCGCCGCGTGCGGGCCGCCTTGTCCACCGTGGAGTTGCTCGACAAGGACCGCGTGCTCCCGGGTGCTCTGTCGGCGGGCGAGCGGCAGCGTGTCGGCATCGCCCGCGCGGTCGTCAACCGTCCCAAGGTGCTCCTGGCGGACGAGCCGACGGGCAATCTCGACCCTGCGCTGTCGCGCAACGTGATGAGCCTGTTCCGCATCTTCAGGAGCCTCGGGGCAACCGTGATCGTCGCCAGCCACGACACCGCGCTCATTTCCGGCATGGGCGAACGCGTCGTCGAGCTCGCCGACGGGCGACTGGTCGGCGACAGCGCCGCGTAGTTGCCGATGACCATGGATGCGCAGCGCGGCCGGTCGGGTCCTGCGGCCACACGCCGCCCCAAGGAAGTGTGGCCGGCGGCCTCCGGGGCGCTTCGGAGCGTCTGGCGGGAGCGGGCGCGCGTGGCCGGGGAGAGCATTGCCTACGTCGGACAGCGGTGGCCCACGACCGTCGTCGTATGGTTGCTCATCGGGGCTGCACTGGCACTTCCCGCGGCCCTCTACATGGTGGAGACCAACCTGTCCCGCGCCGCGGGGGAGTGGCAGGGCCGGCCCGGATTCACGGTGTACTTCGAGCCCGGCTTGGACGCGTCCGTGTCGTCCGGCTTGGCGACTCGGTTGCGTGCGGAACCACACGTCGGCGACGTGCGGCTGATCACGCCGGAGCAGGCGCTGGCCGAATTGCGCGGCCAGACGGCCCTGCGCGACGCCGTCGAGATCTTCGATGGACTGGAGCACAATCCGTTGCCGGTCACCATCCGCGCCACCTTGGTCCTCGGACGCTCGCCCGACCGACTCCAGGAGATCGCCGAGTCGGCGGGGTTGATCCCCGGTGTCGCCGAGGTCGTCATCGAGAAGACGTGGCTCGAGCGCCTCGCGGCGATCCGCGACGTGACCCGCCGGATTGGCGTGATTGTCGCGGCGCTCCTGGGGGTGAGTGCGGTGTTGATCTCCGCCGCGTCGGTGCGTCTCGCCATTGCGGCACGCCTTGCCGAACGGGAGGTGCTGGCGCTGGTCGGTGCCGACGCCCGTTTCATCCGCCGACCGTTCCTCTATCTCGGCGTTCTCTACGGGATCGGCGGCGCTGTTGTGGCGGCGGCGCTGCTGGCCGCTGCGCTGATGGCCCTCGAAGCGCCGTTGGCGAGGTTGTTCTCGAGTTACGGCGCGGACTTGCATTTGTCGGGATTCGACCCCATGTTCCTGGGTGTGCTGCTGGGCTGCGGTGCCGTGCTGGGCGCGCTCGGTGCGCGCCTCGCTGCGGCACAATCCGACCGGCCACCATGATCGGCGGTTAGCAGCGAAGGAACTAGAGTGCTAGAATCTGGTCGAAGTGTTACCGCAGGTAGCAACAGGCGCGAGTACGGTCCGCGCTTGAGGGAGTATGAAGGATGAACACCAATGTCCTGTCGGTCGCGAGTCTCTCGCCTGGCCGCGACTTGGAGACCTACATTCAGACCATCAACGCGTTCCCGATCCTCAAGCCCGAGGAGGAGCGCGCCTTGGCTGAACGCTTCTACAACGAAGACGACCTCGATGCGGCCCGCGAGCTCGTCTTGAGCCACCTGCGCTTCGTCGTCCACCTCGCACGCAGTTATTCCGGCTACGGATTGGCCCAGGCGGATCTGATCCAGGAAGGCAACGTCGGCTTGATGAAGGCCATCAAGCGCTTCGATCCGAACGTGGGCGTCCGCCTCGTATCCTTCGCCGTGCACTGGATCCGGGCCGAGATGCATGAATTCATCCTCCGCAACTGGCGCATCGTCAAGGTCGCCACCACCAAGGCGCAGCGCAAACTGTTCTTCAACCTGCGCAGCAACAAGAAAAAGCTCGGCTGGCTGAACGACGCCGAGACCCGCGCGATCGCCCATGACCTCGGCGTCACGCCGGCGGCGGTCACCCAGATGGAAGGCCGCTTGTCGTCGCGCGACGTGGCCTTTGACGGCCACGCCGACGACGATGCCGACGAGGCGCCGCCGGCACCGGCCTACTATCTCGAGGACACCAGTGCGAACCCGGTGGACCTGGTCGCCGACGCCGACTCCGCCAGGACCGCATCGCGGCAACTCGCCGAGGCCATCAGGACATTGGACGACCGGGCGCGCGACATCCTCGAGTCGCGCTGGCTGCGCGATGACAAGCTGACCCTCATGGAGTTGGCCGAACGCTACGGCGTCTCCGCCGAGCGGATTCGGCAGTTGGAGCGCAACGCCATGAAGAAGCTGAGAAAGCACATCGACGCCGCCGCGTACGGCGGCGCGGACGCCTAAGCGGGTTTCTTCCGACCAACCAGCGCCGACGCGCGTCTACGTCCGACGACGGGGTCGGATGACGGCGGCCCAGGCCCGCGCTCTCGACACCCTCTCCGACGAGTACCTGCTGACCCTTCCCGAAGGCCCCATCGGGTCGTCGCTGTGGGCAGCCGCGTTCAACCGCACCGCGCCGCTCGCCATCGAGATCGGGTTCGGCAACGGTGCGGCGCTTGCGCATCTGGCGCTTGCGCACGCCGACTGGAATTGCGTCGGCGTCGACGTCTACCGCCCGGGAATCGGCGCGTTGATGCTCGCCTGCCAAAAGGACGGCCTCGGCAACGTCCGCATCGTCGAGAACGAAGCGTTGTCGTTGCTCAAGCGCCTCGCGCCGGCGTCGGTGCGTCTCGTCAACGTCTTTTTCCCCGATCCGTGGCCCAAGGCGCGGCATCACAAGCGGCGCTTGGTGAATGCGGGTTTTGCGAGCGTGGTGGCGGGCTGTCTGGAACTGGGTGGAACGCTGTCCCTGGCGACCGACTGGGAACCCTATGCCGAGCAGATGGTTGAGGTCCTCGCCGCCGTGCCGACGCTTGACGGCGGCCAGACCGGGCGTCCGGAGTCGCGCCCATTGACGGCGTTCGAAGCCAAGGGGACCGCGGCCGGACGCACAGTCGTTGACCTGACCTATCGGCGTGTCGGCTAGCGTCCGCGCTTCAGGAATCGCGCGACGACGGCATCGAGATGCCGATAGCCATGTGCGGTCAACGCTAAACGATCGGCGCGCATCAGGCCCCAGTCGGTGAGTTCCGCGACGGTTCCCGCGATCGTTGCATCGGCTAGCCCGGTGCAAGCCTCGAAGGACGCCCGGTCTACGCCGTCGGCAAGCCGCAGGGCGTTCATCATGAACTCGCCGGGAAGGTCATCCGCGTCGACCGGGTTGGCCGTGGTCGGCGCGCCGCGCATGTAGAGGCGGGGCTGGTGAGCCTTCGCGGTGCGGACGATCTCCCCGTCCGGTGTCGTCAGCTTCCCGTGTCCGCCGGCGCCGATGCCGATGTAATCGCCAAAGCGCCAGTAGTTCAGGTTGTGGCCGCATTGGTGGCCGTCGCGGGCGAATGCCGAGACCTCGTAGCGACCATAGCCGTGCCGGGCCAGGAAGTCGACGCCGGCCTCCTCGATCTCGGTTGCCTGGTCGTCGTCCGGGAGTCCAGCGGGCGGACGCTGCGCGAAGGCGGTCTTGGGTTCGATGGTCAGTTGGTACCAGGAGATGTGGGGCGGCTCCAAGCGCGCCGCGAACTCCAAGTCTTCGAGGGCTTGGGCAACTGTCTGTCCCGGGAGGCCGTACATCAGGTCGATATTGAAACTGTCGAAGCCGGCCGATTCGACGGCTTTGGCTGCGCGGAGTGTCTCTTCGGCGCTGTGAATTCGGCCTAGGCGTTTGAGTTGCGCGGCGTCGAAGGACTGCGCGCCGAGGGAAACGCGCGTCACGCCGGCACGTCGATAACCCCGGAAGTCACCGTGTTCGACGGTTCCGGGATTGGCCTCCAGCGTGATCTCGGTCGCTTCCGGTACACCGCGAAGGAGTGCCTGGAACGCCTCCGCGGGAAAGAGGCTTGGCGTGCCGCCACCGAAGTACACCGTGTGCACGGCCCGATCGTCGAATCGCTCGCGCTCTCCGCCGAGGTCGTCGAGCAGGACGGCCAGGTAGTCGTCGTCGCGGAGTTCGCCGCCGAGGGGATGCGAGTTGAAGTCGCAGTACGGACACTTCCGCACGCACCACGGGAAGTGGATGTACAGGCCGAGCGGCGGCGGGGTCACGCGGACTCGAGGAGCGCGGCGAGACGCCGGCAGGCGCGCCCGCGGTGCGACAGCCGGTTTTTCTCGGCGAGGGTGAGTTCCGCCGCGGTCTTGCCGAGTTCTGCAACGAGAAACAGGGGGTCGTAGCCGAAACCGTTGTCGCCGCGGGGCGAGTCGATGATCGTGCCTTGCCACCGCCCGGTCGCGATCAGCGGGGCAGGGTCGTCGGGCGCACCGAGGTAGACCAGCGTGCAGGTGAAGAACGCGTCCCGGTGGCCACGGCCACCGGCGTTCGCGTGCGCGCCCAAGGCACGGCGCAGCTTGGCGTTGTTGCGCTCGTCGTCGGACGGTTCGCCCCCGTACCGGGCGGAGCGGATGCCGGGGGCGCCGCCTAGGGACGGCACGACGAGTCCGGAGTCGTCGCCGATCGCTGGCAGCCCGGACTCGCGTGCCGCGTGCCGAGCCTTGGCCAGCGCGTTTTCGACGAAGGTACAGCCGACTTCAGGAAGGCTCGTGATGCCAAGCTCGCCTTGCACGAGGAGTTCGAGGCCAAGCGGCGCCAGGGACTCGGACAGTTCGCGCACCTTGCCGGGGTTGGCGGTTGCGACCACGACCTTTCGGCGCATTGCGCTCAATCGGCGTAGTACAGGGGCTGCTGGAAACGCAGCGTCTCGACGCCGTGATCCGGCAGTTCGAGGACCACCTCGAAACGGAGCGTCTCTGCGTTGTCGAAGTCGAACGCGGCCAGGTAGTAGACCGCGTCGCCGTCGTCGATCTCCCGGAAATCGAGCTCGTACGTCTGGCCGAGCAGATTCCGGTAGCGGCCCGTTACGCCCGCGCGCTCGCCGCGGCCGGCGGTGCCAACGGCGGTGATGTTGACCAGCCCCTTGTTGCGCCCGCGGACGATATCGTAGCGCTCGGCGATGGTGGCCGACAGGAGCGACGCGTTGAACGCGATGTAGTGAACGCGCCATGGACCGTAGCGCTTGAACTGCTCGGCGCTGGCCAAGCCGGCGGCCAACGCCAGCAGGGTGACGACAGATGTGCGGGCAAGCGTCTTCAAAGCGGGGCGCGCCCGAGGCGGTAGAACGCGGTCGTGCCGAACAGGTTTGGAAAGCGATTGATGTGGGCCTGGAACTCGTGGTCGCCGTTGACCACGAAGCGCTCGATGATGGGCAGGCCCTTCTCGTTCACGAGCAGTTCGAAGTCGCGAAACGTGCACAGGTGGATGTTGGGCGTGCTGTACCAGTCATGCGGGAGATGGCGCGCAACGGGCATGCGTCCGCTCGTGGCAAGTTGCGCCCGGCAGCGCCAGTGCCCGAAGTTGGGAAAGGTCACGACGCACTCGTCGCCGATGCGCAACATCTCGTCGATTAGGCGTGACGGCTCGGCAACCGCCTGCAGCGTCTCGGTCATCACCACCATGTCGAAGCTCGAGTCCGGGAAACGGGCGAGGCCGTCGTCGAGGTCGTGCTCGATCACGTTGACGCCTGCCGCGACGCAGGCGCTGATGGCCGCCGCGTCCTTCTCGACGCCGTAGCCGTTGACGCCCTTCTCCTGGGCGAGGTGATGCAGCAACTCGCCGCTGCCGCAGCCAAGGTCCAGCACACGGGCACCGGGCTTGATAAGCGCGGCGATAATCTCGAGGTCTCTGCGCATGGCGGGGTCGGCCTACGTATCCAGCCGCCGCAACGCTTCGTCCAGATAGCCGCCGAGCACCTCGAAGTAGCGCTCGTTGTAGATCAGGAACGAGTCGTGCCCGTGCGGCGAGTCGATCACCGCGCTCACCACGTCCTTGCGCGCCGCAATCAGCGCATCGACGATTTCCCCGGACCGTGCCGGCGAGAAGCGCCAGTCCGACGAGAACGCCAGGATCAGGAAACGGGCGTTCGTTTCAGCGACGGCGCTCACCAGGTCGCCGTCGAATTCCAGCGCCGGGTCGAAGTAGTCGAGGGCGCGCGTCATCAGGATGTAGGTATTGGCATCGAACTTCTCCGAGAACGACGTGCCCTGATAGTGCAGGTAGCTCTCGACCTGGAACTGGACATCCTGGGCGGAGCCGATGTCGCCGGACTTGAGTTCGCGGCCGAACCGCGTGCCCATGCCGTCGTCGGAGAGGTACGTGACGTGCCCGATCATGCGCGCCAGCATCAGTCCCCGCCGCGGGCGTTTATCGGCTTCGTAGTAGCGCCCGCCGAGGAAGTCCGGATCCGATTGGATGGCATGGCGGGCGATCTCGTTGAACGCGATGTTCTGCGCCGACAGTTTCGGTGGCGCGGCGATGACGATGGCGTTGGCGATCCGGTCGGGGTAGTCGATCGCCCACTGCATGGCCTGCATGCCGCCGAGGCTGCCGCCGATGACCGCGGCGAAGCGGTGTACGCCAAGCCGGTCGGCGAGCATGGCCTGCGTCCGCACCCAGTCCTTGACCGTCACGGTGGGGAAAGCGGCACCCCAGGGCTCGCCGGTTGCCGGGTTCGCCGAAACCGGGCCGGTACTGCCGTCGCATCCGCCGAGATTGTTGACGCCGACGACGAAGAACCTCTCGGTGTCGATGGGTTTGCCCGGTCCGATGCAGGTGTCCCACCAGCCCGGCTTGGCGTCATCGGGCGTGTGGAATCCGGCGGCATGGTGGTTCCCGGACAGGGCGTGGCAGATCAACACGGCGTTGCTGCGCTCCGCATTCAACGTGCCGTAGGTCTCGTAGACCAGGTCGAAGCCGCCAAGCGTCACTCCGCACTGCAGCGTCAGGCAGTCGTCGAAGTGCGCGCGGCACGGCGCAACGATGCCCACGGAGTCCGTCGGGGGCGCCGCTGTCGATACCGGCGCGGTCTCGGGCGCGTCGGCGGGACGAGGACCGCTCAACCGGCCCACACCCGAATGGGCAGCAGCGTGCCCAGCACGAACGACTCGATCACCAGCAGAACGGCGACGGTGATCATCGGCGACAGGTCCAGACCGCCGAGCGGCGGCAGGATACGCCGCGCGGGTGAAAGCAGTGGTTCAGCCACCTCGCGTGCCACGTTCGCCGCCGGCGAATAGACGTTGGGCGCGATCCAACTCATGACGATCGACAGGAAGATGGCGATCAGGAAGATCCACACGACGAGGCTCAGCGTCGAATGCAGACTGTCATTGAGGATGTAGAGCACGTTCAGCGGCGCGCCGACGGAGACCGCGTAGATGGCCGCGGCCGCCATATGCGCGACCCAAGCGGTGGCGAAAGACGCGAAATCGAGGTTGCGGTAGGGCCGCAACACCTGGCGCAGCGGATTGAGCACGGGGTCCGTGATGCGCACGATGCCCTCGCAGAACGGGTTGTAGAAACTGGCCCGCGCGGCCTGGAGGATGAACCGGAACAGGAAGATCAGGGCGGCGACGCGCAGGGCCAGCGTGACGACGAAAGTGAACGGATCCGTCATTTACTTGCCGAACTCCTCTGCCAATTCCCGAGACCGATGGAACGCCGCGCGCACGGCGGCATCGAGGGTCGCCGGTAGCGACTGTTCGGCAAGTATAGCCAGCGCCCGTTCGGTCGTCCCACCGGGCGACGTGACGCGCTCGCGCAACGTGGCCGGATCATCGTCGACGGCCATCGCTGCCGCGCCAGCCGCCGTGGCGATCGTCAGGCGCGTGGCGACATCGGGACGCAAACCGAGCCGCGCCCCGGCTTCGGCGAGCGCTTCGATGACGTAGAAGAAGTACGCCGGCCCGCTCCCGGACAACGCGGTGACGGCATCGAGTTCTGCATCCGACTCGAACCACACGACTTCGCCCGCGGCGGCGAGCAGTTCCGTTGCGCTCGCGCGCTGGTTGGCGGACACCGACGGGTTTGCGACGAGCCCGGTGATGCCCGCACCGATGAGCGCGGGCGTGTTGGGCATGCACCGCACGATGGAGCGGTTCGCGCCCAGCCACGTTTCGAGCGCGCGGATGGGCACGCCCGCCGCGATCGAAATCACAAGCTGGTCTCCGAGCGCCGGCGCGATCTGCCGGGCCACCGCCTCCAGGATCTGCGGCTTCACGGCGAGGACGATGATCGCGGCGTCGGCCACCGCGGCCAGGTTGTCGTCGGTGGTGGTGATCGGGTCTTCAAAACGCGCCCGCTGGGCGGCCACCGGGTCCGCAACGGTGATCCCGCCTTGCCACGAGCCCGAGAGGCGTGTGGCCAAAGCATGCGCCATGTTGCCACCGCCGACGAAGGCGATCCGCGTGCTCATTGTCCTGCTCCTCGTGCTGTCGCGGGATTGCCCACAAGAACCGAAGCTTAGCGGCCAGCGACGGGCCGCCGCTACGCCTAAAGTCGCGGCCCGAAGATCGCGGTACCGATGCGCACCAGGGTGGCGCCTTCGGCGATGGCGTCGGTGAAGTCGTCCGACATGCCCATGGACAGAGTGTCCCAATGGTCGCCCGCGCTCGGCGCAAGCCCGTCGAACAGTTGCCGTGTGCGTCGGAAGCTGTCCCGTGGATCGCCGGGCTCGGGGATCACCATCAGGCCGCGGAGCTTGAGTCGCGGCAGGTCCGCGACACAGCTAACGAGCGCGGGCAACCCGTCGGGATCGACCCCGGCTTTTTGCGGCTCGGCGTCGATGTTCACCTGGATGCAAATGTCGAGGTCGCGCTCGGCCGCGGCGCTCAGGCGCTTGGCGACCTTGGCGCGGTCCACGGTGTGGATCCACTGGAAGTGCCGGGCCAGGTCCCGCGTCTTGTTGGATTGGATGGCGCCGATGAAGTGCCAGGTGATGTCGAGATCGGCAAGCGCCTGGACCTTCGCGATCGCTTCTTGGGCGTAGTTCTCGCCGAAATCCCGCAGGCCGTGCCTGTGGGCGGCGCGGACCTCGGCCGCGGTTCTCGCCTTGGATACGGCAAGCAGATGCACGCTGCCGGGCGGTCGCCGGGCGCCCCCCTCGGCTTTGCGGATGGCGGCGCGGACGGCGTCGATGCTCGGCTTCGCAAGGGCTGTAACGGCGTCGGGCACGCCGAGCAGTCTACCGCGATGCATGGCAACCGTTGGCTCCCGAAGTGGCACACTCGCAATCGGTGCGTAACGCATCCGGAGGGAGCCTTGGCGTTGATCGAGAGCGTCCTAGGCGACATCGTGCAGGAGCCGCTCGATGCCATCGTGAACGCCGCGAACTCGCGGTTGTTGGGCGGTGGTGGCGTCGACGGGGCAATCCATCGGGCCGCGGGACCGCGGCTTCTGGAGGCGTGTCGACGTTTGAACGGCTGTGCAACGGGAGATGCCAAGATCACGCCCGGCTTCGACTTGCCGGCCCGGCATGTCATCCACACGGTCGGTCCGGTGTGGCGAGGCGGCGCCGAGGGAGAAGCGGAACTGCTCGCCTCGTGCTATAGGCGCAGCCGCGAGGTCGCGGCGGAGAACCAGTTGAAGAGCGTTGCGTTCCCAGCGATTTCGACCGGCGTATACGGCTACCCACCGAACGCGGCCGCGGAGATCGCCGTCGCCACCGTCCGCGAGTCGGCCCCGGACAGTGTTGAATTGGTCCGCTTCGTCTGCTTCGACCGCCCGACGGTGGCGATCTACGCCGCGCTAGTAGCGGCGTGAGGGCCTGCGCGCGGCGGGCAGCTTTTCGGTCAGTTCCGCATCGGTGCCGATGACGGCCCGTGACCCGGCCGGGCCCAGGAAGCGGTGCACCATCAAGCGCTGGAACTCCTGCTTCTCGCGGTCGTTGAGTTCATCGTAGGCCGCGCTTTCGACCAGCGCGCGGTAGTCGGCGGTCGTGTCCGAGTACGGAACGATGTAGGCCGGCGTGATGTCCATCAGGATCGCGGCGCGGTTCTCGGGGCTTCGGTTGATGCCTGCCCGGTGCCACGTTCGGGTGTCGAACAGGATCATGCTGCCGGGTGGCGCCTCGATCACGTCCGCGTCGGTGCCGTTGTAGGGCAGACCGTGGGCGGCGCGGTAGTCCGGGTCGTAGACGGCGCTGGCGACACCCCAGTCCTTCGGCGGACCCCGGTCGAGCGCATGCGAGCCGAGCTTGAACGCCGTGGCGCCGCGGTACTTGGTGAACTCCGACACGCAGACGATGCGCTGCACGCCCATGACCGTCTGGCCGCTCGGCGTCGGCACCTTGCCTTCCGCGTTGATGCCCCAGTGGTACGGGTAGTCGGAGTGCCAGCCCTGCACGGTTCGCTTGCCGTCGTCGGGGGTCATGACCCCGATCCCGGGCGAGTGGGCGAGGCGGATGTCGTCCGTTTGCATGTATTGGCGGGCGAGCCAGACGGAGACGGGTTCCAGGGCGGTCTTGGCGAGCGCGCTGCCTTGGCAGATCTGCCGCCGGGACCGGTCCGGCGACCGATGGGCATGGCCATCCGTGCACGCGATGCGCTGCAAGGCGTCGACGATCTCGGGATCGAGGATGGCCGCCAAGCACACCCAACCGTGGGCCTTGAAGTGCACCAGGTACTCCGATGGCAGCAACTCGGGTCCGGGAACGATGGCGTAGGACGTCGCGAAGTCGCCGGCCATGCGGGTCGAACCATCGGCCGGCGAGAGCCGGCAACGACCGTCTTCGGTGTTGGTCACCGCCAGGGCGACAGGGTGGACGGCGTGCTCGAGCCGTCCATTCTCGTGGCGCCACATCGCGGCGTCGGAGACCTCGTCGGCGATCGACAAGACGCCGGATTCGTCGACCGCGAGGAAGCGTCCGTCCTGGGCGAGGGCCATGGCGTGGCGCGAGGCAGGCTCGGTGAACCGGACGGCGCGTTCTTCGAAGACGTCATTGGCAGCCATGTCCGCGATCATAACGCGGTCGGGTCGACAAGCCGATTTCCTACAGCCGGATTAGCGATTCGCCAAAGACACGGCTGAAGCCGAGCGACTACGGTGCCGCTCGTTGACCAACAAGGCGGAGATATGGACATCCTTGAGTTGCTCGCAACGTGCGTCGCGCGCGGTGCATCGGACCTGCACTTGTCCTGCGGCGTGCCAGCGATGGTGCGGATCGACGGCGACCTCGAAGCGGCATCGCAACCGGCGATTTCCGCGACCGAGATCCGCGCCGCGGTCGACCAGGTTGCGCCGGGCAAGGCGAACGGGGAACCGAACGGTGCGGATTTCGTCGTCGAACTGCCGGGAGTAGCGAGATTCCGCGTCAACCTCTTCCAGCAGTCGCGGGGTCCGGCCGCGGTATTCCGCGTGGTGCCGGCGGCCGTGCCGACAATGGCCGAACTCGACATGGGTGCGGTGTTCCGAGGCATCGCGGACGTGCCGCACGGCTTGGTGATCGTGACCGGGGCGACCGGGTCGGGGAAAAGCACGACGCTGGCAGCCCTCGTGGACTACATCAACGCCTCGCGACACCAGCACATCCTGACCATCGAGGATCCGATCGAGTTCGTTCACGAACCAAGCGGGTGTCTGGTCACCCAACGCGAGGTCGGCCGCGACTGCGCCGACTTCGCGGGCGCGCTACGCGCGGCGTTGCGGCAGGACCCGGACGTCATCCTGATCGGCGAGATGCGCGATCGCGAGGCGATCCGGCTCACCCTGACCGCCGCGGAGACGGGTCACCTCGTGTTGGCGACCCTGCACGCGCCGTCCGCCCCGAGTGCCGTCGACCGCATCGTCGATGTCTTCCCGGGCACGGAGAAGGACGCGGTCCGGGCCCTGTTGTCGGACTGCCTGCAGGCCGTTGTCGCACAGACGCTCGTCAAGCGGGTGGACGGTGGCCGGGTGGCCGCGCACGAGATCATGCTCGCCACACCGGCAGTGCGCAGCCTGATCCGCGAGCACAAGGTGGCGCAGCTCTACTCCACGATCCAGACGTCCGCCGCCGCCGGCATGCGGACTCTCGACCAGAGCTTGAAGGCACTCGTCGAAACCGGGGCGGTCAGCGCGGATACGGCGCGGGCTAAGGTTCGCTTCCCTTGACGCGCCGGGCGAGCCTAGCGCGATGGCCCGAGCAGGGCCGCGTCAGTCTTGCGGCCCGTCCAGACAGAACTTCATGCGCACGAGGTCGGCCAGGTTGCGGGCCTGCATCTTCTTCATCACGCGGCTGCGGTGGATCTCCACGGTGCGTTCGCTGATACCGAAGTCGATGGCGACCGCCTTGTTGGCTTGTCCCCCCGCGATTCGTTCGAAGACCTGCTTTTCGCGCGGCGTCAGTCGCACCAGGCGATCCCGCAACTCCTTCCGGGCCCGGCGTTTGCGACGCCGCTTCGCGTCCGCGCACAGGGCGGCGGCCGTCCGCTCAAGCAGGTCTTCGGCCCTGAAGGGCTTCGGGAGGACGTCGACGGCGCCGCCTTTCATCGCCCGCACCGTCATGGGTATGTCGCCGCGGCCGGTGATGAAGATGATCGGCAAGGCGTCGGCGTTGGCGCTCAGGTGGTCTTGAAGGTCGAGACCGCTGATGTCGGGCAGGAAGATGTCCAGCACCAGGCAACCGCTGCGGTCCTGCGGCCATCGGGTTAAGGCGTTCAGAAACCCAGTCGCGTCGGGGAAGGTCTCGCAGGCGTAGCCGGCCTTGCCGAGTGCCAGGGCGAGTGCATCGCGCATGGGTTCGTCGTCCTCGACGACGAACACGGTCTGCCGTGATCGACGGTCCTTGCTCATTCGAGGCCGCTTTCGTGGATGAACGGCAGTGTAACGCTGAAAGTCGCGCCCCCGGCGGCCGCGTTGTTGGCGTAGTCGAGGCGCCCGTTGTGATTGAGCACGACCGTTCGACAGATCGCGAGCCCGACGCCGAGGCCGCGCTTGCCGACGGTTTGGGTTGTGGTGAGCAAGTCGCCCTCGATGTCGTCGGCCAAGCCCGGTCCGCGATCGATCACGTCGATGCTGACATTCCGTCGTCCTTCGGCCCGCGTTCGGACCGTGATCGTATCGCCGTGCCGGCGGTCGGGCTCGGACATGGCCTCGATCGCATTGCGAAGGAGATTCAACACTACCTGCTGGATCTGCACCGCATCGCACTCGACACCCGGCAGATCGTCCTCCAGGCTGAGTTCCACGGCGATGTTGTGGCCTCGTGCGTCCAGACGTGCGATCTCCACCACGTCGGCTGCCAGCGCGTTGATGTTGGCGATCTCGTATTGCCCCTCGTCGCCGCGGATCAGGCTTTGCACGCGCTCCATGACCAGGCCCGCGTGCAGGGCCTGCTCGATCACCTTGTCGAGGGCGGCGGCCATGCTGTCATCCGGATGCTTCCCTTCGGCGAGGTCACGGGCCGTCTGCGCATAGATGGCAATGGCGGCGAGCGGCTGGCTCACCTCGTGGACGATCGCTGCGGCCGTCTCGGCCATGGCGCTCAAGCGGCCGGTACGTTCGAGGCGACCGCGGAGTTCACGGGCCTCGAGCTCGGGTGACAGGTCGTGCATGACGCCGGCGAAGCACAGACCGCTCGCCGTCTCGACCTCGCTGACCGCCAGGTAGACCGTCAGCGGCGTCCCGTCCTTGTGCTGGGCTTCGACGGGCCGCCCGGTTCCGACGATGTGCTTCTCGCGGGTGGCAAGGTAGCGACTGATGTACTCGCCGTGATGGCTCCGCTCCGGCTCGCGCATCAGGATCCCGAGCGCGTTGCCCACCGCTTCCTTGGCCGTGTAGCCGAACAGGCGTTCCGCGGCTCCGTTGTAGTACAGGATGATGCCGTGTTCATCCACCACGACAATGCTGTCGACCGCCGTGTCCATGATGGCTTGCGCGAGCGTAGAGAGGGCTGGGCTATGTGGCGCGCCGGTCGACGATGTAGACACCTAGGCCACCGACGGGCTTGGATTCAAAGCGACCCGTGTCACGTCCTGCCCGCCCTGACGATTGGGATCTGCCACCAACGCCCCGATTTGTGACTGTGGACCCTTGACGCCGCGACGCATGGGCGAGCCGGAACCTCGTCAAAGGCCTCGCATCGCAAGCCGGGACTGGCTTTTCCGGCAAAACGTCGCAGCTACAGTGGCATTGCATTAACGCCACATGAGGATGGGTATAAGGGATTACCGAAACAGCAGCTGCGGTTCCGACGTGCCGGTAGGCTGTCAGGCGAGCGGTCGAGCCCGCCCGAGCCAGGTCTCTGCGATCGTCTCGGCGGCCAAGGCGTGGGAGTCGCGCTCGTCGGCTCCCCTGGACAAGGCCTCGAAGGTACTCAACCGCTCGTCGACGAGGTCGAGGTCGAGTCCATATCGCTCGGCGATCTGTCGCGCGAAATTACGTGCGTGTGCGGCCATCGAGCTCGCAGTGCCGTCCATGTTCAACGGGTCGCCGACGACCAGGCAGTCCGGGCGCCATTCGTCGAGCAGGGCGTCGAGAGCCGGCCAATGCGGCTTGCCGTCGCGGGCCGCCACCGTCGCAATGCCGCGAGCAAGGTTCTGCTCGGATAGGGCAACGGCCACACCGATGTGCTTGAGGCCGAAGTCGAACACCAGTGCGGATGCGGGTAAGCCGGTGCGTTGACCCGCGCCGTGGCCTTGGCTCATGCGTGCCCGGCGTCGGCACCGAGGAGCCGCAGGTCGATGCCCAGGACGTTGGCGACGTGGTCGAGGCGCTTCTCGAACGGGAGCTCGAAAAGCGCCTCGAGGGAACTCGGTGCGGTCAGCCAGGCGGAGTCGGCAAGCTCGTGTTCCAACTGCCCGGGCCCCCAGCCGGAATACCCCAACGCGACCAGATACTGCGCGGGACCGCGATGGGCGCCGATCAGGTCGAGGATCTCGCGGCTGTAGGAGATCGCCAGTCCGTCGCCGGCCGGCTCGCTGGAGTCGATGCTCACCTCGTCGCTGTGCAGGATGAAGCCGCGTTGGGGTTCGACTGGGCCGCCTGCGGCCACCTGCACATCGAGACCGCCCTGGGATGGAATCTCAAGCTGGTCCAATAGCTTTGCGAGCGTTAGATCGTAGGCATGGTTGACGATCAGGCCTTGCGCGCCCTGTTCGTCGTGTGCCCACAGGTAGATCACCGAATCGGCGAATAGGCTACCGCGAAGCTTGGGCATGCTGATGAGGAACTGTCCGGTCAGGGATTTCACTTTGCTCGGCCCTTCAAGAAGAGTAGCGACTGTTGCGGAAATGCCACGTCCGCTCGATCTCAAGCAGGTCGGTGCTGGCACGCATTTTCGGCGAAAACGGTGCATAGGGGGCGGCTAGTCGAACGATGTGCACGGCCGCCTCGTCGAGCGTCCGGTGGCCGCTTGTCTCAAGCACGCGCACATCGCGCAATGCACCGTCGGCCGTGATCGTCACGAGGAGTCGGAGACTGCCGCTCAAACCCCGCGACCGTGCCTCGCGCGGGTAGTTGAGGTTACCGATCCGTTCGACTTTGCGTCGCCATGCCTCCAGATAAAAGGCGAACTCCGGCGTGGTGCTGGCTCCAGCGAGCAGACGGCGCACGCGTTGTGTCGGATCGGCGCTGGGCGATTCGGTCCTGTCGAGCGCGGCGATGTCGCGGGCGAGGTCCACGGCGGTCTTGCCTGCGAAGGGTCGACTGAGAGGAGCCGGGGCAGGACTTTGCGGCTCGACGGTCAGCGGCGGCGGTGGTACCTCGGGTTGGGGTGCTGGTGCTGCCGGCGTAGCGGGTGGCTCGACGGGATCGGGCGTGACCGCCGGGGTTGTCGGCTGCTGATAGCCGGCCAGGGTGATCGTGATCGAAGGGGCCATCTCGGGCGGAGCGAACCCGGGGAAGTCGATGCTCACGAGCAAAGCCGCATGCGCCGCTACGGCGACGGCCAGCGCTGCTATGAAGCGCGAATTGTCCGACAGGCGGTACATAGGACCCCGTTGCGTCAACGCACCGAGGGGCCGTCGCTCATCGTGGCCTGCAAACTGTCGAGCAGCGATCCCGCGATGTCCAGGTCGAACTGGCGGTCCAACTCGCGGATGCAGGTCGGACAGGTGACGTTGATTTCGGTGAGGTAGTCACCGATCACGTCGATGCCCACGAAGCGCAGCCCTCGCTCGCGCAATGTGCCGCTTAAGGCCTCGGCGATGGCCTGGTCGCGATCGGACAGGGGTTGGCCGACGCCGGCGCCGCCGGCCGCGAGATTGCCGCGACTCTCGCCGCGCATCGGTACGCGTGCGAGCGCGTAGGGAACGGCTTCGCCGTCGATGAGCAGGATGCGCTTGTCGCCCGCGCTGATCTCGGGGATGAACTTCTGCGCCATGATCGGGCGCCGGCCGTTGTCGGTGAGGGTCTCGATCACGACGCGCAGGTTGGGATCGTCCTCGCGGATGCGGAAGATGCTCATCCCGCCCATGCCGTCGAGCTTCTTGAAAACGACGTCCCGGTGTTCCGCGTGGAAGTCCAGCAGGAGATCCTGCCTTGCCGCCACGATCAACGGCGGCGTGCACGACGGGAAGTCCGTCGCGAAGAACTTCTCGTTGCAGTCGCGCAGGCTCTTCGGCGCATTGACCACCGTGGCACCCTCCCGTTGGGCGCGCTCGAGCAGGTACGTGGCGTAGACGTATTCCATGTCGAACGGCGGATCCTTGCGCATCATCACCAGGTCGATCACGGCAAGCGGCAGACGCGCCTCCGGTCCGAGGCGGTAGTAGTCGGGCCCGTCGATCGCGTCGAGCGAGCGCATGGCGTCCGGGTCAAGGGCGATGTCCCGCGACCAGGCCATGACCTGGCCATGCTGCAGGGCCAGGTCGTGCGGCCCCAGAACCGTTGTCCGCCAGCCGCGCGCCTGCGCCGCGCGGATCATGGCCAGGGTGGAGTCCTTCTTGACGTTGAACGTCGTGATCGGGTCGATCACGAACGCGACATGAACCATCGCGGCCTGCCTTTGATGGGATTGCGACAAGGTCTGAATCAAAGGTAGCCGGGTTGCGTCAGCGCGACAAGGTGGCCTGGTTTTGGTAAGACGCTGCACATGGATGCCTGTGCCGGGTCTGGAGACGCGCCTGACCTCAACGCGCTGATCGCGGCCTGCGTCACGAGCGCTGATCGGTCCGCGGCGGTCCGAGAGCTGGAAGACCGGCTGGCACAGATTGCCGGCGCGGATGAAACATCCGCGCCACTCCTGCGGGCCGTGGAAAACCTGCTCGACGGCGTTCTTGCCGGGAGCGTGTCGCCGGTCGAGCCGGCGATGGAGCTTGTCGCCGAGTCGGCCGCAGGCCTCCGTGCCGCCGGTGGGCCTGATCGCCATCTGGATCTGATCGAGCGCCTAGACCTCATGGCTTCCGGTGTCACGGACGTTGACTTGGACAGCTACGCGCCCGCGTCATCGGCTGCCGAGCCGCCGGTCCTCACCGAACGAGAAGACGGTTCCCGGGTCGAGTTGGGGCACTTCGACGAGCCGTCGGCCGGAACACCCGCGGCGACGCGTGACGAACCACGAACGGTGGGCGCGATCGTCGAGGGCATGGACGCGGCGGTTCTTCGCTTGGCGCGTCAGCTAGAGACCGCTCGTGCACGCTCCGACAGCGAGGCGCAACGGACACTGGACGAGATGTCGGAGACGGTGCGTGAGTTGCAGGATCTCAAGGACGCACTGGCCAAATGGTCGAAGGAGAGCGCAGCTCTGCTAAGCGGCAGCCGGTAGAAGGCGCGTTACGACCGCGACGGTGGGCGCGGCCCTGTTGAGCGTATAGAAGTGCAGCCCCGGTGCGCCGCCCGCAACGAGACGCTCGCACAGCGCGGTCACCACGTCGGCCCCGAAACGGCCGAGCGCGTCGGCGTCCGAGCTCGAGTCCTTCAGGCGAGTTCGAATCCAACGCGGGATCTCAGCGCCGGCCTTGTCCGAGAAGCGGACCAGGTTCTCGTAGTTCGAGATCGGCATGATGCCCGGCACGATGGGCACGGCGATGCCCGCCGCGGCGCAACGGTCGAGGAAGTAGAAGTAGGCGTCGGGATTGTAGAAGTACTGGGTGATGCAGCCGTCGGCGCCGGCGTCCACCTTGCGCTTGAGGTATTCGATGTCCGCGTCCGCGGAGGGCGCCTCCGGGTGGACTTCGGGGTAGGCGGCCACCTCCAATACCAGGGGCGCGTGGATTCGGTCGCGGATCAGCCGCACCAGTTGCTCCGCATGGCGAACTTGCCTGGTGGTACCGACGCCGGATGGCACGTCGCCGCGCAGCACGACCAGGCGGTCGACGCCCTGGCGCTGGTACGCCGCGACCAGGTCGAGCACCTGTTCGGCGCTGTCGCTGCCCCACGACAGGTGCGGCACGGCTTCGATACCGGCCCCGCGCAGTTCGCTGACGGCGGCGAATGTGCGGTCTCGCGTCGACCCGCCGGCGCCGTAGGTGACCGAGTAGAACGCGGGGTTGTATTCGCCGAGCTGGCGGGCCGTTCGAATCAGGGCCGCTCGGCCGCGCGGGGTCTGTGGTGGGAAGAACTCGAAGCTCAACGACACCATGCCGCTATCGCCCCCGAGCGTGCCGTCCGCACGATCCGGCAGAGCTTCCGGCTAGCCCGCCCTCGCTTGGACGCCATTCACCGCGGCGCGGAGCGCTTCGGCCTTGTCCGTTCGTTCCCATGAGAATGCTTCGTCTTCGCGACCGAAATGCCCATACGCCGCTGTGGCTTGGTAGATCGGTCGAATCAGATCCAGCATCTCGATCAGTCCGCGCGGTTTCAAGTCGAAGAACTCACGGATGAGTTGCGCGATTCTCGCGTCGGGGACGGCGCCGGTCCCGAACGTGTTGACGCTGATCGAAGTGGGCTCGGCCTTGCCGATGGCGTAGCTGACCTGGATCTCGCAGCGTTTGGCGAGGTCGGCGGCGACGATGTTCTTCGCGACGTAACGCCCGGCGTAGGCGGCGGAACGATCGACCTTGGACGGATCCTTGCCGGAGAACGCGCCACCGCCGTGGCGTGCCATGCCGCCGTAGGTGTCGACGATGATCTTGCGGCCGGTGAGCCCGCAGTCGGCGACCGGTCCGCCTACTTCGAACCGTCCGGACGGGTTGATATGCCACTTGGTGTCCGACGTCAGCCAGTTGCCGGGCAACTCCGGCTTGATGATCTCCTCCCGGACAGCTTCTTCGAGAGTGGCGTTGTCGACGTCCGGCGTGTGCTGCGTGGACAGGACGATGGCATCTATGGCCGCAGGCTTGCCGGCGGAGTCGTAGCGGATGGAGAGTTGGCTCTTGGCGTCGGGTCGCAGAAAGGACAGGCGGGAGCGGCGGACTTCGGCGTGCCGCTGCATGAGACGGTGGGCGTAGTGGATCGGTGCTGGCATCAGCACGTCGGTCTCGTCGGTGGCATATCCGAACATCAGGCCTTGGTCGCCGGCGCCCTGTTCGTGATCGTGGGTCTCGTCCACGGCTACACGGATCTCGGGCGACTGCTGGCCGAGCGCGTTGACCACGGCGACGGCCTCGAGGTCGTAGCCGCTCTTCGGGTCACCGTACCCGATGTCGCGGATGACCCCACGCGCGAGCTTGTCGATGTCCACCTCGGCGCGCGAGAGAATCTCGCCCGCGACGACGACCAGCGATCCCTTGAGCAAGGTTTCGCAAGCGACGTGGGAATCGGCGTCCTGCGCCAACATGGCGTCGAGGACGGCGTCGGAGATCTGGTCGGCCATCTTGTCCGGGTGGCCTTCCGACACCGACTCCGAGGTGAAGACCGAATAATCGCTCATCAGCAAACGGGCCTTTTGGTGGAAAGGGCGCGCATTGTACGCTACCTCCGTGTTGGCCCAACGGCGCGCCGAAACCTCGGTATGGATGATGTGACTAGGGCGGCTCCGTTCGCGGTCCCGTCGCTTGCGGACCTCGACTTGGCCGGCAAGCGCGTGCTGATTCGCGAAGATCTGAACGTGCCGCTCGACGGCGGTGTCGTGGCCAATGCGGCGCGGATCGACGCGGCCCTGCCGACAATCGAACGGTGCCTGGCCGAGGGTGCGGCCGTGCTCCTCGCATCGCACTTGGGGCGACCGGACCCCGGCCATCGGGATCCTGACCTCTCGCTGAAGCCGATCGCCGACACGCTCGGCACAAGCCTTGGTCGGCCCGTGCGCTTGGTCGAGCGCTGGCGCGCCGGCGTGGCCCTGGAACCAGGCGAGGTGGCGCTGCTCGAGAACCTGCGCTTCGAAGCTGGCGAGACCGCCAACGATCCGGCCTTGGCGGCGGACCTCGCGGCGCTGTGCGACATCTTCGTGATGGACGCCTTCGGCACGGCGCACCGTGCTCACGCGTCGACCTACGGCGTCGTCGAGGCTGCGGCATGCGCTTGCGCGGGGCCATTGCTCGAGGCGGAACTCGAAGCACTGGGGCGAATCGTTGCGAACCCGGTGCGCCCTTTGGTGGCGGTCGTGGGTGGTGCGAAGGTGTCCAACAAGCTCGCCATCCTGGAGTCGTTGTCCGCACGGGCCGATGCCGTCATCGTCGGGGGCGGTATCGCCAACACGTTCCTGCTCGCGAGAGGCCACCCGGTAGGAGCATCGCTGTGTGAACCGGATCTGGTCGACGTCGCCCGGCGGGTCATGGCGGCGTCGGACGTGCCGTTGCCCGTCGACCTGATGACCACGACCGCGGTGGATGCGGGTGAGCCGGCGCGACTGCGACTCTGCGAGGATGTCGGCAGCGGCGAGATCATCCTCGATGTCGGGCCCGAGACGTGCCGCCGCCTGCAGCCGTTGCTCGAGGACGCGGGCACCATCGTCTGGAACGGGCCGCTCGGCATGTTCGAGTTCGACCAGTTCGGGGAAGGGACGCGTCAACTCGCCGAGATGATCGCGGCGTCCGCCGCTTTCTCGGTCGCGGGTGGTGGCGACACGCTCGCTGCCATCGACAAGTACGGCGTCCGCGAGGACATCTCCTACCTGTCGACGGGCGGCGGCGCGTTCCTCGAGTTCCTGGAAGGCAGGACATTGCCGGCGCTGGATGCGTTACGCCGCGCGCTCAAGGCTTAGGCGAGTCGGCGACGGCTCGTGGCACTGCGGGGACAAGGCACGTTTCGGCCTGGCGAAGGCTTCGGGGCGGCCTATCGCCGCTTCTTCGATCTCGATCTCGGGCAGTCCTTCCACTGGTTCGAGCATGACGGGCAGCGGCTCGCCGCGCAGCGATTCGAGCCGACAGGCCCCGTCGAGGGATCCGCGATCGTCGTGCATGGCTACTACGACCACGTCGGCCTTTACGGCCACCTGATCCGTTACCTGCTCGGGCGGGGCCTGCGCGTTTTCGCCTACGACCAGCAAGGGCACGGCCTGTCGACGGGCCGGCGGGTCACGATCGACTCCTTCGACCGCTACACCGACGATCTCGGCGCTTTCGCGGGTGCGCACGCCCGCACCTTGGCGAAGCCGTGCTGGTTGGTCGGCCAGAGCATGGGCGCCTCGGTGATCCTCGAAATGCTCGACACGCGGCAGGCCGGCCAAGCGAACGCCTTCGAGCACGTGGTTTTGTTCGCGCCGTTGGTGCGGCCGGCATCGTGGCCGTTGAGCCGCATCACCTACGCCGTTGGCCGGCATGTTGTCGAGGAGGTGCCACGCAAATTCGCCATGAATGCCGAGAACGCCGAGTTCGCGGCCCTGGTTCAGGCCGACCCGTTGCAGGCACGTACGCTACCTGTGGAATGGGTGACCGCAATGATTGACTGGAAGAGCCGGTTCGAGCGGCGCGAGCCGTCAGGCCGACCCGTGTTCGTCCTGCAGGGAGGGCGCGACGCCACCGTTGACGGGCGCTACAACGTCAAGGTTCTCAAGCGCCGGTACGAACTCACCCTGCTGGCCATGCCGGAGGCACGCCACCATTTGGTCAATGAGGCGCCCAGCATACGCGGGCGCATGTGGCGGTTTCTCGACGGTGTCGGAACTTGAGCCCTCCCGCGTCGTGGCAAACTCCTGACCCCATGGAGGCGTTGCTGCGCCAAGTGTTCCCGGCGTCGCGCATCAAGTGTGCGCCGGACGACCTCGCCGTCTGGGGATGCGACTGGACCCGCAGCTACGACGTCGCGCCGTCGGCCATCGTATTCCCCGAGAGCCTTGAGGACGTCGTCGGCGTCACGAAGCTTGCCAATCGCGAAGGGTTCGCGCTGGTGCCGTCCGGCGGCCGAACGGGTCTGTCGGGTGGGGCCGTGGCGAGTCGCGGCGAAGTGGTGGTGTCCTTCGACCGCATGAACCGCATCCTGGGTTTCGAACCGGCGGACCGGCTCGTGCGCTGCCAGGCGGGCGTCGTCACCCAGGCCCTGCAAGCCTTCGCGGAGGAACAGGATCTGAGCTACCCGGTCGACTTCGCGTCGGCCGGTTCCAGTCAGATCGGGGGCAATGTCGCGACCAATGCAGGTGGCATCAAGGTCATCCGCTATGGCATGACGCGGGATTGGGTTGCGGGGTTGACGGTGGTGACCGGCACGGGCGACGTCCTGAAGCTCAATCGGGGGTTGGTCAAGAACGCCACGGGCTATGACCTGCGTCACCTGTTCATCGGGTCGGAAGGCACGCTCGGCTTCATCGTCGAGGTCGACGTCCGGCTCGCCGATCCCCCAGCCCCGAGCCGGGTCATGGTGCTGGGCCTCGACCGATTCGCCGATGTGCTCAAGGTCCTGCCGGCGTTCCAGGCTCGCCTGAAGCTGTCGGCGTTCGAGTTCTTCTCCGAGCTCGCACTCGGCAAGGTGGTGGCGCATCGCGGGCTGGCGGCGCCGCTGGCGGCGCCCGCGGCGTTCTACGCGCTGCTTGAATTCGACCGCGCTGATGAAGCGGAGGCGCTCGCCGCCTTCGAGGCGGTGCTGGACCGGGGTTGGGTCGCAGACGGCGTCATCAGCCAATCCGATGCGCAGGCCCGGGCGCTCTGGGCCTTGCGCGACGGCATCACGGAGAGCATCGCGCCCTACACGCCCTACAAGAACGACCTCGCCGTGCGCATCTCCGAGGTGCCCGGATTCCTGAGCGACGTCGATCGGGTGGTCGCTGCGAACTACCCGGACTGGGAGATCTGCTGGTTTGGCCACATCGGCGACGGCAACCTGCACCTCAACGTGCTCAAGCCCCCCGACCTCGCCATGGCCGACTTCTACGCGCGCTGCCATGCCATTAGCCCGAAGCTATTCGAACTGGTCCGGGAGCGCGGCGGCAGCATCTCCGCGGAACATGGTGTCGGCCTGCTCAAGCGCGATTTCTTAAGCTACTCCCGTAGCGCCGTGGAGATCGACGTCATGCGCGCCGTCAAAGCCGTCCTGGATCCGAACGGGGTGATGAACCCGGGCAAGCTACTCGCGTAGTTCGACGCCGTTCGGCGTGCCGACCAAGACCGCCTCTGGGCGTGTTTCCCGCGCGAATAGCCCGTTCTCGACCACGCCGGGGATGGCGTTGATCTCGGCTTCGAGGCGCGAAGGGTCGGGTATCGCAAGGCCGTGGACATCGACGATGTCGTTGCCGTTGTCGGTGACGAAGCCGCTCCGATGGCGCGGTTGGCCACCGAGCCGGGTAAGCGTGCGCTCGACCACGCGGCGGGCCATCGGGATGACCTCGACTGGCAACGGAAAGGTGCCGAGCACGTCCACCATTTTGGTGTCGTCGACGATGCAAAGGAACCGCGCCGCGGCCGATGCGACGATCTTCTCCCGCGTAAGCGCCCCGCCGCCGCCCTTGGTGAGCGCCCGGCCCGGGTCCACTTCGTCGGCGCCATCGACGTAGACGGCAATCGTGTCCACGTCGTTCAGATCCAGGACGCGTATGCCGCAACCTTCGAGGCGGGCCGTGCTTGCGGCACTGCTCGACACGGCGGCGTGAAAGCGGTCCCGCAAACCCGCCAGGGCATCGATGAAGAAGTTGGCGGTGGTCCCGGTGCCGACGCCGAGGACGCAGTCGGCGTGCAGCAGCGGCTCGATCCGGGCGATGGCCGCCTCGGCGACGTCGCGCTTCTGTTGATCCTGGGGTGTCAGATCAGAAAACCTATGCGGGCTTGGCCGCAGAGGCCTCCTCGGCAGGCACCACGTAGCGGACGTATTCCTCCTCGAAAACGAGCTTGTGGGGGTCGGTGATGTGATCGACGTACAGCCTGCCGTCGAGATGATCGAACTCGTGCTGGAAGACCGTGGCGAGGAAGCCGTCGGCCGAGATGGTCTGGCGTTCGCGCTTGAGGGTGGTGAAGTGAACACGGATGTGCTGCGGACGTTCCACGAAGCCGCGCAGGCCGGGCACGGACAGGCAACCCTCCCAAAAGCCCGCGGTGTCGGGCTTGACGATTTCGATCTCGGGGTTGACGCAGATCGTCAACTCCCGGGCTGCCAACTCGCCGTATCGCGTGGCGCCGCCGGGGATCTCGACGATGGCGAGGCGAATGCCTTCGTTGATCTGCGGCGCCGCAAGCCCGATGCCGCCGTAGTCGTGCAGGGTGTCGATCATGTCGGCGACCAGGCGATGCATGGCGTCCGAGCCGATGTCTTCCTCGTTCACGGGCCGGGCGGGTCGACGCAGTGCGGGGTGGCCCATGCGGATGATCTTGCGGACGGCCATGAATTCGTCTCGGGCGGGACCTATGCGGAGCGGCCTATCGAGTATCGGCCAACGGGGTGAAGGATTGCCAGCCGCGCTCCGTGACGACAGCCGGCAGGGGCACGTCGTCGTCAGCCGCGGGAACTGCAGCGACGCGCTGACACTCGTGGGCTGCGCCGACGCGGCGGAGGTCGGGATGCGCGCTCAAGTAGCGGTCGTAGTAGCCGCCCCCCATGCCAAGCCGTTGGCCGGTGGCGTCGAAAGCGACGAGCGGTGCCAGCAGGAGGGTGGGTGTACGCCAGGCTGGCTCGGCCGGTTCGGCGATCCCGAAACGGTTGCGGCGCATGGGCTCGTTGCGCCGGTAGGCGGCGAAGCGCAGTTGCTGGCCGTCGATGACTGGCACGGCGACGGCGATTCCGCGCTGCCAGCAGATCTCGATCAGTGGCGTGAGATCCAGCTCGCCGTCGCGCACGAGGTAGACGCCGACGGTATCGCCGTCTTGGAGGCGAGCGACCACTGTTTTGGCGACAGCGTTGGCGTGCGACGCCTGTTCGGACGCCGACAAGGCCCTGCGTCTCTCACGCATCTGCTCGCGCAGGGATTGCTTGCGCGCCGCCAAACCACCGGTCGGGTTACGTCGCGTCATAGAACAGACGCCGGCCTGTTGCCAAGCGTCGGGCGACCGCAATGCGGTCGCGTCTTGTCTCCCGGCGATGCGGCTGCTTGGTAACCCTGAACCGTCCGGTTCAAGGCGGGAGTCCGTGCCCGGTTCCTAAGGCTCCCCGCAGCGGCAGCGTGCGCATCGCTTAACGCTTTAGGTCTGCACACCGTAATCGGTGCCGAACACCCTTTCGTTTCTATAACGGCTCAAG
Source organism: Gammaproteobacteria bacterium (assembly GCA_026706385.1). Classification (GTDB taxonomy): domain Bacteria; phylum Pseudomonadota; class Gammaproteobacteria; order Pseudomonadales; family Azotimanducaceae; genus VXYL01. The sequence goes on along the minus strand of JAPOYV010000133.1, from coordinate 56,819 downwards.
GATGACGCCAGCTGGCCAACACCCCAGGAGACGCCCCAAGTATAGCTTGCCCGGTCGTGGCGATGAAAAAAGGCGGCGGGCCTAGGATTGGGTGGGTTGCAGTTTGGCTAGGGCGCTTTCGACACGGTCGGTCATCTTGGCGACATCGCCGTTCAACGCCTCGAGCTGATTGCGCAAGCGCAAGTTGTCGTGGGCGATGTTGAGGGCCGCGATGACCGCGATCCGGTCCAGGCCGAACACCTTGCCGTCGTCGTGCACATCGCGCATGCGCGCATCGAGATGATGGGCGGATGCGATCAGATCGTTGACCTCGATCTCGTCGCAGCGGACTTGGTACTCGTGGTCGAGGATCTCTACCGCAATCGTGGTTTTCGACACGTCGTTCTCCTAACCCGCTTGGTCAGCGCCCGTGCTCGGTCGGCCCACGCTCGGTGACGGCGTCGGGAGCGGACCCATCCCCCACGGCCATGTTGGTCTGCCCGCCCGCCGCATCAGGCTCATCGAGGCTGCGCAGCCGGCCGATCATCGCGTCGATCTTGCTCTTTGCCAGTTCGTTGCGTTCGATGAGCCTTGCCCGTTCCGCCCGCCAGGCAGCCTGCTCCTTTTGCAGTGCCTGGTTCTCTCGGGCAAGGGTTGCGCAGAGGGCTATGAGGTCGTCAATGCGGGATGTCAAAGCCGCGGTAGTCGTCTCTTCCATGACCACTCAAACAAGTTTCTTAAGCCAAGAACGCATGCGCCCTCGTCCGAGTCATTGTGCCCTTGATCCACAATGCTGTGAAGGGCTGCGGCCGACCTATTGTCGGTGACGGGACGCTTCGCCTGTTCGCCTCGTGCCCGCGACGCGCTTAGACTCCCGCCATGGCTGCGACAGAGAACATCCATGATGCCGCCATCGTCGGCGGCGGCATCGTCGGGCTGGCCGCCGCGCTGGCGTTGGCGTCGGCCGGTCACCGCGTGGCGTTGGTGGAGAGGACCCCGCCCACTCGGCAGCGCGGCGCCTTGGGCTTCGACATCCGCACGTTGGCCCTGACGCCTGACGCGGCGGCGTTCGTCTGCGATCTGGGAGCCGATCTGGACGTCATGGCGCCGATCCGTGCGATGCACGTCTGGGAATTCGACGGGACGTCGTCGCTGACCTTCGAGCACCCGGGTGCCCTCGCCCGGGTCGCGGAAAACAGCGACATCACCGCGGCGTTGTGGGGCGCCGCGGAGCGGCGCTTGACCCTTTTCGCGCCGACTTCCGTCGTGGGAGTCGATGCGAGCCCGGGCCACATGACCTTGGCCCTTGAGGACGTGCCTGCTGGCGAGCGCGGGAGCACCGTCTCCGCACGGTTGCTGGTCGCGGCGGACGGCGAGAGCAGCGTTGTCAGGGCGCTCTCCGGGGTCGCCGTCCGCCGTGAGCCGACGCCCAGGCACGGCATGCAACGCGCCCTCGCGACGATCGCCAAGACCCGGCGCCCCCACGGCGACACGGCTTGGCAACGCTTCGGCGCAACGGGCCCGGTGGCCTTGCTGCCGTTGACCGACGAGCACCACGTCGCCGTGATCTGGAGCGCGTCCGAGTCGGTTAGCACGCGCCTGGCTGCGCTCGACGACGCGGCATTCATCGCTGCGCTTGCCGAGGAAACCGAAGGCGTCACGGACGGTTTCGAAGCGGTCGATCGCCGGGTCTCCTTCCCGCTGCAACAGACCTTGGCCGCGGACCTCAACCCGTCGCCGCGCACGCTCATCATCGGGGATGCCGCGCGGACCCTGCATCCTCTTGCCGGTCAGGGGGTCAACGTCGGCTTGGAGGACGTGCGCGCGCTTGCTGCACAGGCCGCCGCAGGCGGCGACCTCGGTGCCGCGGGCCGATGGGGCGACTTCGCCCGCGCCCGCCGGGTCCGCTCGAAGGTCATGATCGCCGCCATGCGGGCCCTGCTGACCGCCTACTGCGGCGCAAACGCGGCGAACCCGTGGATGCGGCTGGCCCGCAACGCCACCATCCGCCGCATCGACGCTTCGCCCAACGTCAAGGCGCACCTCATTCGCGAAGCTTTTGGCCTGGGGCCATTGGCCGATTTCGGCGAAGGCCCCAAGTCCGCGAAGGGAAGTTAAGCGTGAGCGAAAGGAAAACCCCGCTATACGGCGAACACGTCGGGGCCGACGCCCGCATGGCCCCTTTCGCCGGCTGGGCGATGCCGCTGCACTACGGCTCGCAGATCGCGGAGCACCACGCGGTACGCGGCGCCGCTGGGATGTTCGACGTGTCGCACATGACGGTAATCGACGTCGCCGGTGCCGACGCCTTGCGGTTGTTGCGCCTCACGATGGCCAACGACCCCGCGAAGGCAGTTCCCGGCAAAGCGGTCTACGGAGTACTCCTGAATGCGGACGGGGGCATCATCGACGACCTCATCGTGTACGGTCGTGACGCGGGCTACCGCGCCGTCGTCAACGCCTCGACCCGCGACAAGGTGCTGAACTGGCTGCGCGGCCGTGCGAACGCGATGGATGTCGAGATGCGCGAACGCACGGACATCGCCATGGTCGCCGTGCAAGGTCCGCAGGCACGCGCACGATTCGCCGCGGCGACTGGCATCGACACCGATGACTTGGACTCGTTCTCGTTCCTGGAACGAGACGCGTGGATGGTCGCGCGCACCGGCTACACGGGCGAGGACGGCGTCGAGGTCCTGCTGCCAGCCGCGGAGGCGGTGGCGCTTTGGCGTCGGCTGAAGGCGGCCGGCGTGACACCGGCGGGGCTGGCGGCGCGCGACACTTTGCGCCTGGAAGCCGGTCTAAACCTGTATGGCCAGGACATGGGCGAACACGTGACGCCGCTTGAGTCCAACCTCGCTTGGACCGTTGCCTGGGCGCCCGAGGATCGCGATTTCATCGGTCGTGCGACGCTGGCACGGCAACGTGCCGAGAAGCCAGCCCGCGTTCTCAGGGGTGTCGTACTCAGCGCCAAGGGCGTGATGCGCCACGGCTACGAGGTGGCGACCAACGCCGGTGACGGTGTCGTCACCAGCGGCGTGTTCTCGCCGACCTTGGGGTACAGTATCGCCCTTGCGCGCCTGCCGCGGGGGGCCGCGGGAGACTGCACCGTCAAGATTCGCGCCGCATCCGTGCCCGCGCGCATCGTTCGACCACCGTTCGTGCGGGACGGTAAACGGGCTTTCCAATAAGAGACCAGCGATGAGTGAGACGCCAGCCGAATTGCGTTACGCCGCGACCCACGAATGGGCGCAACTCCGGGACGGGGTAGTGACCGTCGGGATCAGCGACTTCGCCCAGGACGCCTTGGGGGACGTCGTGTATGTCGAGTTGCCTGAGCTCGACCAGGAGGTCGCCGCCGGTGCCGAAATCGCGGTTGTGGAGTCGGTCAAGGCGGCCTCGGACATCTACGCACCGGTGTCGGGGACAGTCGTGGCCATCAACGACGGCCTCGAGGACGCGCCGGAGCGCGTCAACCAGGATCCTTACGGGGATGGCTGGTTCTTCAAGCTCGAGCCGCTCGACTCGGGCGAACTCGACAACCTGATGGCTGCCGACGCCTACCAGGACCACTGCGAGACGGGCGAGGCGCGCGAGTCCTAAGCAGGGCGAGCCTTCCTTCCATGCCATTCATCCCGCATACGGCCGAGGACACGCGGACGATGCTTGCGCGGATCGGTGCCGCGTCGATCGACGAGCTGTTCGACGAGATCGACACGGACCTGATGCGCGCCGACTTCGGTCCATTGGCCGATGGCGTCGGGGAAATGGACATGCTCGCGGCGATGTCCGGGCGCGCCAGACGCGATCAGACCGGCCCTTGCTTCACCGGCGCCGGGTGCTACGACCATCACATCCCCGCTGCGGTGTGGGATATCGCCAGCCGCGGCGAGTTCATGACGGCGTACACGCCGTACCAGGCGGAGGCCAGCCAAGGCACGTTGCAAGTCATCTACGAATACCAGTCGATGATGACCGCGCTCACCGCCATGGACGTCACCAACGCCTCGGTCTACGACGGCGGATCGGCCCTGGGCGAGTCCGTGCTGATGGCCGTGCGCGCCAGCCGTCGACGGCAGCGGCAAGGCGGCGCTCGCGACAGCGCCCCGGTGCACATCGCCGTCGCGGGTGCGTGCCACCCTTTGTACCTCGATGCGGCGCGGACGATCACCCGCAACCAGGGCATCGAGATCGGCGAGCCTTTGATCGCCGCCGACGGGCGCACGGACCTCGACGCCCTGGCGGCCGGACCCGCCCCCGCGGCCGTCGTCGTCCAGCAGCCGAATTTCTTGGGTTTGATCGAGCGGGTCGACGAGGTCACGGCGTGGGCGGCGAGCCACGGGGCGCTACTGATCGGCGTGGTCAACCCCACGGCCTTGGCCCTGCTCAAGCCACCGGGCGAGTGGGGCGACGACGGGGCCGACATTGTCTGCGGCGATGGCCAGCCGCTCGGCATCCCGATGGCCTCCGGAGGGCCTTCGTTCGGCTTCCTTTGTACCCGCCAGCGGCTTGTGCGGCAGTTGCCGGGTCGGATCGTCGGCCGCACGGTGGACAGTCTCGGTCGCCCCGGTTTCACCTTGACGCTGCAAGCGCGCGAGCAGCACATTCGACGCGCCAAGGCGACGTCGAATATCTGCACCAACCAAGGCCTGCTGGTGACGGCGGCGACGGTCTACCTCGCTTTGATGGGCGCCGAGGGCTTGCGTCGGACAGCCGCCCGTTGCCACGCCCGGACGCGCGACCTCGTGGACGCCTTGACGAGCATGGAGTCGGTGACGTCGCGGTTTTCGGGTCCGTTCTTCCACGAGGCCGTGATCGACATCGGTCGGCCCGCCGGCCCGGTTGCCGAGACGCTTGCGGCGTCGGGTGTGGTGGGAGGGCTTCCGCTAGGCCAACTCCACCCGGAACTCGACCACTGTCTCTTGGTGTGCGCGACCGAAAAGCGCACGGATGCGGATATCGCCGCGTTCCGGCAGGCGCTTGCGGAGGCGCTTGCGCGATGAGCGAGCGCGCGCCGGCCGTCGGAACGACGACGATCTTCGATATCGGTGCGCCGGGTCGTCGCGCGCATGCTCAACTCGCGCCGGATGGCGATGTCAGCGACTTGCCAGCCGACTGCCTGCGCGCCAGTGGTCCGGCGTTGCCGGCGGTCTCGGAGCTGCAGGCCGTGCGCCACTACACCAACCTGTCGCGATGCAACTTCTCGATCGACAACCAGTTCTACCCCCTCGGTTCGTGCACGATGAAGTACAACCCGCGCGGTGCGCACCGGGCGGCGAGCCTCCCCGGATTCCTCGAACGGCATCCCCTCGCACCCGACGCCCTGAGCCAGGGATTCCTCGCGTGCCTATACGAACTCCAGGAGACGCTGAAGGTGGTCACCGGCATGGCGGCCGTGTCGTTGACGCCGATGGCGGGCGCGCAGGGCGAGTTCGCCGGTGTCGCCATGATCCGCGCCTACCACGACGCCCGACACGACGATGAGCGTAGCGAGATCCTAGTGCCTACGGCGGCCCACGGCACGAACCCGGCGACGGCCGTTATGTGCGGCTACCAGGCCCGCGAAGTGGCCGTCGGCGCCGACGGCGATGTCGACATCGAGGCGCTGAAGGCCGTCGTCGGTCCGCATACGGCCGGCATCATGCTCACCAACCCGTCGACCTGCGGCGTCTTCGAACGGCGCATCGTCGAGATCGCCGCCATCGTGCACGACGCCGGCGGGCTCCTGTACTACGACGGCGCCAACCTGAACGCGATCCTCGGCAAGGCGCGCCCCGGGGACATGGGATTCGACGTGCTGCACATGAACCTGCACAAGACGTTCGCGACACCCCACGGTGGCGGCGGGCCGGGTTCGGGTCCCGTCGCCGCCGGCGAGCGGCTGTTGCCGTTCCTGCCCACGCCGTACGTGGCACGTGACACGGACGGGTCGGGGCACGACGTCTACCGCTGGCTCACGGTGGACGACCGCCCGCAGAGCATCGGTCGCCTGTCGGCGTTCATGGGCAACGCCGGGATCCTGCTGCGCGCACTCGCGTACGCGCAAATGCTCGGTCGCGAGGGCATGCGTCGCGTGGGCGAGTACGCGACGCTCAACGCCAACTACCTGATGGAGCGGTTGCGCGAGGCCGGCCTCGAACTGGCCTATCCCACGCGCCGGGCGAGCCACGAATTCATCGTCACGTTCCGCGAGGAGGCCAAGACCCAGGGCGTCACGGCCATGGATATCGCCAAGCGATTGCTCGACTACGGCTGCCATGCGCCGACGACGTATTTCCCGCTGCTGGTGCCGGAGTGCTTCCTGATCGAACCCACCGAGACCGAGACGCCCGAGGAACTCGATCGCTTCGTCGAAGCCCTGATCCGGATTCGCGACGAGGTGGAGCGCGAGCCGGAGTTGGTCAGGACCGCGCCACACACGCTGCCCGTGACCCGCTTGGACGACGTCAAGGCGGCGCGGGAGCTCGATCTGTCGTTCCGGACAGGCGGTTGAGGCGGCGTCGGAGCGTAGCCATAATCTCGCGTCGAAGCGGGCGTCGTATAACGGTCATTACCCCAGCTTCCCAAGCTGGTGACGTGGGTTCGACTCCCATCGCCCGCTCCAAGCGCGCACCGCAGGCCCGCCGTCAGTCGAACATGATCACTTGGCGCGCCACTTCCCCGGTCTCCAACGCCTGCAGCGCGTCGTTGACGTCGCCGAGCCCGATGCGGCCGGAGATCATGTCGTCCAGGTGCAGCCGGCCGTCGAGATAGAAGTCGACGAATCGCGGCATGTCGACGCGGAAACGGTTGGATCCCATGCTCGACCCCTGCAAGGTCTTCTCGCGCAGGAACTCCGGCCCGTGGATCTCGACCATGGTGCCCACCGGGATCATGCCGATCACGGTCGCCGTGCCGCCGTTCTTGATGATCTTGAAGGCCTGTTCGGTGGTGGCCTTGAGGCCGATCGCCTCGAAGGAGTAGTGCACCCCGCCGTCGGTCATCTCCCGGATCGCTTCGACGACATCCACTTCCGCGGCATTGACGGTGTCAGTGGCGCCGAACTTGCGCGCCAGTTCCAGTTTCGACGAGACCGTATCGATGGCGATGATGCGCGATGCGCCTGCGATCTCCGCGCCGTTCACGCAGGACAGGCCAACGCCGCCGCAGCCGATCACAGCGACCGTGCTGCCGGGCTCGATGGCGGCGGTGTGGATGACCGCGCCGACCCCGGTGGTGACCCCGCAGCCGATCAGCGCAGCGCGGTCGAGCGGCATGTCCTCGCGAATCTTGGCGATGGCATGTTCATGCACCAGCATGGTTTCCGCGAACGACGACAGGTTGAGGAACTGGTTGATCGTCTCGCCGCCGGCGGAGAGGCGCGGCGTCTCGTTGGGACGCCGGGACAGTTCGGGCTCGTTGCACAGCACCATGCGTCCCGTCAGGCAGTATTCACAATGGCCGCAGAACGCGGACAGGCAGGTGATGACGTGGTCGCCGGGTTTGACGTAGTGCACGTCGGCGCCGACCCGCTCGACCACGCCGGCTGACTCGTGCCCGAGCACCGACGGCAGCGGGTAGGGGTACGAGCCGTTCTGGAAATGCAGGTCGGAGTGGCAGACCCCGGCAGCGGCCGTGCGCACGAGCACTTCGCGCGGGCCCGGGTCTGCGGTGCTGACGTCTTCGATGGACAGCGGTTGGTTCACCTCGCGTAGAACGGCTGCTTTCATGGGAGCCTCTCAAGCGTTCGATCAGGTTGCAGTGTACGTCAGTCCGGCGCCACGACTGGTGTCAATCGTCGAGGCTCAGCAACTTAGCGTTGCCGCCCGTGGCGACCGTGTTCCAGGTGACGGTTCGTTCGACGGCGAAGCGGGGGAGGTAGTGGGGTCCACCGGCCTTCGGTCCTGTGCCGGACAGGCCTTCGCCGCCGAAGGGTTGCACGCCGACAACGGCGCCGACCATGTCCCTGTTGATGTACGTGTTGCCGGCATGGACCGCGGCCATGACGTCCTCGGCGCGCCGTTGTATGCGTGAGTGGACACCGAGCGTAAGCCCGAAACCGACCGCCGCGATGTCGGCGAGCACGGCGCGAACGCCGGCCGATGTGAAGCGCACCACGTGCAGGATCGGTCCGAAGTGCTCGGCGTCGAGATCGGCGATCGAACCGATCTCGATCATGGTGGGTGGGCAAAAGGCGCCGTCGAGTTGGTCGGGCACATGGCAGCGGTGCAGGATGCGGTGGCTGAGGTGCTCGACATGTGCGTTGAGTCGCCGAAGCGCGTCGGCGTCGATCACGGGGCCGACATCCGTCGCAGGATCCGCCGGGTCGCCGAGGATGAGCGTGTCCATGGCCCCGGCGAGCATCGCGATGAGCGGCTCGGCGACGTCGTCCTGGATATAGAGCACGCGCAGCGCGGAGCAGCGCTGCCCCGCGGAGTGGAACGCGGACGCCACCACGTCGTCGACCACCTGTTCGAGCAACGCCGTGGAATCGACGATCATCGCATTCTGGCCACCGGTTTCGGCGATCAGCGGGACGATCGGCCCGTCCTTGTCGGCTAGCGCACGCTGGATGGTCTTGGCGGTCGCCGTGGAGCCGGTGAAGGCCACACCATTGATGCGCTCGTGGGCCACGATCTGGGCACCGATCGCCGAGTCGGCCGCGGCGAGACAGACCGCGTCGGGCGGGACGCCGGCCTGGTGCATCAAGCGCACGACATGTCCGGCGACGGCAGGGGTCTGCGGTGCCGGTTTGGCGACGACAGTGTTTCCCGCGGCTAGGGCGGCGACCGCTTGGCCGGTGAAGATGGCCAGCGGGAAATTCCAGGGGGAGATGCAGGCGAAGACGCCGCGACCACGAAGTGTCAGCCGGTTGTCCTCGCCGGTGGGCCCGGGAAGCGCGGCCCCCGGCCCGAACAGTCGTTCGCACTCGCTCCCGTAGTAGCGACAGAAGTCGGCGGCCTCGCGAACCTCGGCCACGGCATCCGTCAGCGTCTTCCCGGCTTCCCGAGCAAGCAGGTCGACAAAGCGGGGTCGGTCGGCCTCGATCAGGTCCGCCAGCCGGTCGAGGCACAGTCGCCGTTCGTTGGACGGCCGCGCTTCCCAAGCGGGAAAGGCCGCCTCGGCGCGGGCAACTGCAGCCGGCACATCGCGTTCTCCGGCGTCCACCAGTTTGTCGCCGCCGCGATGCGCGCTCGCTAGCAATGTGCGGACCGTGGCGCCATCGCCCAGATCCAGGCCGGCGGAGTTCTTGCGTTCCCCACCAAAGAGGTCGCGAGGCAGCGGGATCTTGGGGTGGGGGACCGCGTCGTAGGCGGTCACGACCGTCATGGGGTCGCGGACCAGTTCGGCGACGGGGATCTGATCGTCCAGGAAACGGTTGACGAAGGACGAGTTGGCGCCGTTCTCGAGCAGCCGTCGCACGAGGTACGCCAAGAGATCCTTGTGGGGGCCGACCGGTGCGTAGATGCGCACCGGTGGGAAGTCCTCGAACTGTCGGCGCGCCTCGTCGTAGAGCAGTTCGCCCATGCCGTGCAGGCGTTGGAATTCGTAGTCGCGGCCCGTGCCGGACGCGATCTGGAGGATCGCGCTGACGGTGTAGGCGTTGTGGGTGGCGAACTGCGGGTAGAGCGACGGGTTCGCGAACAGCCGGGCCGCGCAGGCGATGTAGCCCAGGTCCGTGGACGGCTTGCGGGTGTAGACCGGGTAACCGGCGAGTCCTTCGACCTGTGCCCGCTTGATCTCGTGGTCCCAGTAGGCGCCCTTGACTAGGCGGACCATGACCGGCCGCCCGAGATCAGCGAGCCAATCGATTACCGCGGCGGCGCGCTTCGAATAGGCCTGCACCGCAAGCCCCAGACCTCGCCAGTCCTCCAACCCGGGTTCGTTGGCGAGCATCTCGAAGAGCGCAAGGGACAACTCGAGCCTCTCGGCCTCCTCGGCGTCGATGGTGAGGTGGAGGTTGCGCGAGGCGGCCAGGGCGGCGAGGTGCCGTGCGGTTTCGTTCAGTTCGGCCAATACGCGCTTCTCCTGCAGCGGCTCGTATCGCGGGTGCAGCGCGGACAGCTTGATCGAGATCCCGGAAGCGCCGCTTGGCGTGGCGTCTGGAAACGCGTCGCCGATGGCGTGGATCGCGTGCAGGTAGGCGTCCCGGTGGCGTTCGGCATCGGCGTAGGTGCGGGCGCCCTCGCCGAGCATGTCGAAGGACGCGAGGTGGCCGCCGGCGCGGACCAAGGCCTCCTCGATCGTCCGGCCTTGGACGAATTCGGCTCCCAGGATGCGTACGGCTCTCGACATCGCCGCGCGGGCGACGGACTCGCCGAGGCGACCCGCAAGGCGGTTGATCCAGCCCCGCACATCGGCCGTGATGCTCTCGCCGAGTCCGATGACGCTGCCGGTCAGCATCAGTGCCCAGGTCGAGGCGTTCAGGAACACCGAGTCCGATTGGCCGACGTGTTCGGCCCAGTTGGCCGTGGCGATCTTCTCCGCGATGAGCGCCTCGGCGGTATGGTCGTCCGGAATGCGCAACAGCGCCTCGCTGATGCACATGAGCGCGATGCCCTCCTCGTTGGAGAGCCCGAACTCCTGCAGGAAGAGGTCGAGAAGGGACCGTTCGTCGGCACGCCGACGGCATCCCGCGACCAGCTCCCGGGCGCGGTCGAGGACTCGGCGCCGCTCGGCGTAGCTGAACGGGACGTCGGCGAGCCGCGCACGGACCGCGTCAGTCTCGTCTTCGGCCCCGGCTGCGGCGATGGCGGTCCAGGGTCCGTTGCGGCTATGCGGGGGCGATGCAGGCATTCTTCGCATTCATTGGCTTCGACCACCCAAACGCTGCCTTTGCTTATACGCTTTTGCGGCCGTCAGGCAATGGTGGTGGTGAGCCGTTTGTGCGAACCCGGGATTCCGCCCCGTTTGGCGCCCGCGGCCCGACCTCATTTTCGTTTGCCGACTACGCGGCTGTCGCCACCGACGTCGCCAATTCGCCTCGGATCATGACGGGTTGCGGAAGCTCATCCCACGTGCGTCCGTCCAACTCTCGACCGCTTGCCTTCTTGCCGAATCGTCCCATCGCCGTCGAAAAGGACCCGTCGTCGACAAGTGCACGTGGCAACACGCCGTCCATGGACTGCACGGGTGCCCACTCGCCCCATTGCTTGAAGTGGAACGGTGTCGCGTGCTCCGAGCAATCATCCCGGATGGCATAGAACCAGAAGGGGTCGCTGGGTCTGGCATGCGGGCCGCTTTCCCCGCCGGCTATCACCCAGTCGACTGCGCCGCGTTCGAGCCAGCACGCTAGCGCGACCTCGTCAAGAAGCGGTTCACAGGAGAGAAACCGAACGCGCGCGGGCACGTCGGCGAGGTACGGTAGGCGCTTGTCGACCCAACGTTGGTTCTCCACGGTCGTGCCGACCCAGACGTTGGCCGGCCAATCCTCACCCCAAGGCGCAAGCCGCTTCACCAAATGTGGCCGTTTGGTCAGGAGGAGCCAGTCCAAGGCCGGCGTTTCTTCGATGAGCGTCCACAGCCGGTGACGCCATGACGACAGCCCCTTCTTCCACTCAAAGACGTCAGCCATCGATGCGCAGAACACACGGGCGCGTTTGCCATCGCGCTCGGCCAGGGCATTCCACTGAACCGGCTGTCGCCAGTAGGCGTCGCTCAGGAAGCGTCGCGGCTTGCCAGTAGTCCAGACATCGAAGCCGACGCGTCTCGCCCAGCTTTCTGCGTAGCAGTGGTCGCACGCAGGCGACACTTTCGTGCATCCCCACCAAGGGTTGAACGTGTGATCCGTCCACTCGATCCGTGAGTCACGTGCCATGCACCCTCTTCCTTGGCAACGGGCCACCTTGGAGGTTGGCGTATACTGGTGAAATGTACAGTATAGATATCAGCATGCCAACACGTTTGCCCGGACAAGAAGCGCGGTGGCGGAGCTCAGCGAACATTCGCTCCGCGCGTTCGGCTAGATGCGTCGCTTCAACGTCGTACATGATGCCCCCTTTGGCGGGTTGCTTTAGGCCGCGTGGCGTGGGCTTCTGCGAGCCTGTCGACGAAGGCGACTACTCGGCTTCAGGCGCTTGTTTGAAGCGTATCTTGATGCCTTTACGAAGGGCGAAACCTCTGCCGCCTTGCGGGCGTTGAACGTCGATCGCTCCGACACGCTCCATAGGTTGCAGGGTATACCGTCGCAGGTGGCCTTTGTGAAATGGCGTGCCGTCGCCCATGACGAACCTCTCGATCTGCTCGATCGGGGTCCACTGGGTCCCGAACGTCTCGCGGAGTTGTTGAGCTAGTCGGTCGGTATGTGGACCGAAGAGCGTTAGCTGGCCGGCAGCGTAGCCGCGAAAAGAGAAACTCCCTGAGGGGTCGAACTTCCAGATACAGGACTTCATGAGGTCGCATCCTCTGATGTTCCCCGTTGTGAAATACAGGGTGTAGAGGTGGCGACCGCCTTTCCAGAGTTCAAAGGAAAGTACGTGTTCCGCTCCGTGTCGCCTGAGCTGGTCGGCGAACAGACCGTGCAGGAATTGCTTGCGGTCCGCCTCGTCTTCGATTTCGAAACAGTCCCGCCAGGCTGGCGTGCCGAACAGATCATCCAAGTGCCCGCCGAACTCGGGTTGGCGATGGAATCGCCGGATTGGCTCGTACATGAACGAGATGAGGCACTCGCTCTTGGGGTTGCGAAGGATCCGCCCGATTAGCTGCATCGGACTTCCTTTGACGCCAAACGGGTCGATCATCACGAATGCCGGAGCCAAGGTTTGGCTTTGCGCGTCGAGTTGGTCGAGCAGACTCGCCATGTGGTCATCAAACGTGCCAGCGAGAACGTGCGTGCTCGTCCTCGGCAAAGGCCGCTGACGATCCAACAGCGCCTCAAGGTGTTCGACTCGTCCCTCGTCCTCCTCAATGAACAAAAACACCACCTCGACTGAGCGCAGCCGTCCTTGACTCTTGTGCCGCCTCACGGACTCAATGGCAACTAGAGGAGAGCCCATTTCACCGTCGGCATACTCACCGGGACCGGCGAAGCCATCGACAAAGAGCAGCCGACCGCTGAAGCTCCCTAGGATGGCGAACCACCCGTCGAGGTAGGCGCGAAGGAGCAGGTGTTTACCTTCCGTCTGTTCGTCGAGGGCCCAAACAGTGTCCGGCATCGATGCATCCTCTGGCCAGCGTTTGAACCGGGATATGTGGTCGGCGACGTCGTTTCCCAACCGTTGCTTGACTTGGAAAAGGGGAGACTGGAGGGATGCCTCAATGGGCCACTGGTCCGACGTTGGCGGTGGGTTGCGTGACACGGGCACCACGGTGCCGGTTCATTGGCGTGCACCCCGAGTCACCCTTCTCGTTGCATCGCTTGGGTGGCCTTGGATAGATGTCAGCTTGCACTCGTTACCGATGCCCGCCATGCTTATCGGTCGTGCTCGAGTAAAGGCGGCGCCTCAGGGCGATGGCAAGCAGATTCTCCGCAGTGGCCCTCGGCTTGGCGATGGCGCTGCCCGCAGGACCGTTGTGGGCGTACGAGGGTGACGTTCATCAGCAACTCACCTTCATCGCGGCGCGGCAGTACAACCGGTGCGCGGAAGATACCCATCTGGCGCGGCTGACCTCGTTGCAGGTGCGCTACGTGGCCCTTGCCAACGCCAACCAGGCGGAGTCGCCCTGGTGGCAGCGGATGTTTCGCTGGGACTACTACGATCGCGGCGACCAGTCCGCTGGCCGCGTGATGTGGCTATTCGAGACGCGTATGCACGACCGCTACGACAGTGCGATCCGGCGCCTCAACGAGGCGCGCGACTTGAGCCGACGCTTCACCAACTTGGGACGGGTCGTGAACCACGTTCAGGACGTCACGACGCCTTCCCAGGTCGCCCCGGTGTTCGCCATGCGCTGGTGGCGCTTCAGCGTCGCCGACCGGTTCAGCACCTACCCTGTCAACACCGGCGCGGTGCAACGCGCCCTCGCCGACGACTGCACGGCGATAAGGGGCTCCGACGGCACATTGGCGACCCTCCTGGTCGACACGGCGGATCGCACGCTGGACTCCATCGTCGAGCCGATCCGCGGCATGCCGTCGACGTGGGAGGCGTTTTGGGAACTCGACAACGATCTCGGTGAGTTCGGGCGCTACGGCGACGCCGGCAACAATTTCGGACGCGACGCGAAGTTCGACTGTACCGAGGACGAGAGCCGGCAGTGCGTTCTGCTCGCACGCGATCCGATCTATGCGGAGTACGCGCGCGACCGGCACCTGGACGCCGTGAAGGCGACCATAGCCGCGATCGCGATTGTCCAGGAGCAGTTCCAGGCCGTTGCGGCCCTGACGGCCCCCCCGGAGAACACCTCGCCGCCGTCCGGGCCCCTTTAGAGTGCATCTCGGGCTCACCCCCTGGCACATCTCCGGCCGCGTCGACGCGCGCGAACTGGCCCGGCAAGGCGCCCTGGCCGAAAGCTGGGGTTACGAGTCGTTCTGGCTACCGGAGAACCACTTCGGCGGCAGCGCGGCGATTCCCGATCCGCTCATGCTGCTCGCGGCCGTGGCCGCGAACACGTCGACGATTCGCTTGGGCACGACGTCTTATCTCCTGCCTCTGCGGCATCCTCTGCAGGCCGCCGAACAGGTCGCCGTCCTCGATCAGCTCTCGGGCGGCCGGGTCATCCTCGGCGTGGGCCGCGGCTATCAGCCGGCGATGTTCGACGCCTTCTCGGTGTCGCGCAAGGACAAGCGGCGCATCTTCGAGTGGTGCTTGAGCAACATGATCTCGGCGTGGCGCGGCGAGCCGATCCCGGTCGGCGAAGGCGAGCAGGTCACTCTCGCGCCGCTGCCGGTGCAACAGCCGCATCCGCCGATCTGGGTGGCGGCCTTCGGCCCCAAGGCATTGGCCCAAGCGGGGCGCCTGGGGATGCCGTACCTCGCTTCCCCGATGGAGCCGGTCGAGCGCCTGCACGCGAACTACCAACGCCACACTGCGGCCTGCGCGGAAGCGGGGGTGGTCGTTCCGCCGGAAGTGCCGGTGATGCGCACGGTGTTCGTGTCGGACGATGCGGACCTTGTGGCGCGGGTGCGCGAACAGTTGGAGATCGGCGTCCGCGAAGTCGCCTCGAGCGGACTTCGGCGCGGGTTGTCGCTCGAACCCGACGACTGGGCGATCGTCGGCGGACGCAGCGAGGTGAAGGACAAGGTGGCCGCATACGTGGAGCAGCTCGGCGTGACGCACCTCGTGGTCACGCGTCTGCGTATTGGCCGCCTGGAACCGGAAGCGCTGGAGCGCTCAGTTCGCCTGGCGGCCGAGGTCCTCGGCTAGCGTTTCCTCGCGGGCGACTTGGTGGGGCTCGCTGCCCGGACCGATCTCTTCTCCCTTTCGAATGCCGAGGAACGGGCGTAGCACCGCGACGAGGCCATAGATCGGCCCGGTGTCGACCACGGCGACGGTCAGCTTGAAGGCGTAGCCCGAGGCGATGAACATCACGAGTTGCGCGCCGAGTGCCGCGTTCTCGTCGATGGGTAGGGCACGGGCCCAGAAGTGCGTGATGAGGATCACGGCGACGGTGTCCACCAACTGGCTGATGAGCGTCGAGCCGTTGTTGCGCAGCCACAAGTGGCGGCCGTTGGTGAGCCACTTCCAGAAGTGGAAGAGTTGGACGTCGCACCATTGTGCGACCAGGTAGGCGATCATGGACGCAGCCACCGCTCCGAACGCTAGTGTTCGAATCTCGAAGAACACCGGCAACCGGCCCGCGTCGTCGGCCAGGAGCCCACCGGTCTCGGGATCGATCGCCTCGAAGCCGGGCAACGCCCCGCCGATCCACAGCAGGAAGACCACCCACACGTTGAGCAGGAGGCCCACCCAGACGACCTCTGTGGCCCGCTTGCGGCCATAGAGTTCGCTGATCAGGTCCGTGCAGATGAACGTGATGGGATACGGCAGCACGCCCACCGCCACGACCATGGGGATGCTCAACCCGAACACCTCGAACGACAGGTCGATGAACCGGCTGATGCCGAGGATGTTCAAGAGCGACAGCGTGCCGAGGAAAATGCCGGCGAGCACGAGGAAGACGCGCTCGCGACGCCGCTTGTAGTCCATCGTCGTTGGGGTCAACGCTCGACCTGACCTAGATTGGCGTGGATGACGCTCCCGTTGATCACCGGCGAGGAGGCGGCCCAGAGCAGCGCATCGGCGATCTCGGCGGGCTCGATGAGCCGGTTGAAGGCCGACATGCCGCGAACCGCGTCCATGGCGTCTGCGGGGACGTGCTCGCGGAGCATTTCGGTGTCCGTGAATCCCGGGCAGATGCAGGCGGTGTGGACGCCCGATCCGGCGAGGTCCTGGCAGCAGGCGCGCATCATGCCGATCTGGGCATGCTTGCTGATCACGTACGAGAAACTGCCCGGTACGGCTTTCTCCGACAGCGTGGAGCCGACGAACAGCACGCACGAGCCCTCGCCCATGTGTGGCAGCACAAGGCGGTTCAGCGTGTTGATGGCGACCACGTTGATGTCGAGCACGGTCTTGAGGTCGTTGCTTGCCGTCTCGGTGGCCGTGTCGTTGGCGAGCCGGGAGGCGTTGTGCACCAGCGCGATCTCATCCGCCTCTTCGAGGATGGGCGCGAGCGCGTCCGCGACCTCGTCGGCGAAATCAGTCGCAAGGTCGCAGCGGATGTGCGTGACGTCGGAGAGCGGGCAGACGCGCCTCGACAGGTTGACGACCGAATAGCCGTGTTCCAGGAACGTCTCGGCGGCGGCGAGCCCGATTCCGGCGCTCGCACCGGTGACGATGGCGAGTTTCAACGTGGCCGCCATGCCGAGCGGGCCCATTGTCCGGGGCCGGACGAGACGCGCAATTCCAGGGCGTCGACGGGGAGTTCCGCGAAGTCCGCGCTGGTCGTCAGTTGGGCGACGAACCAGTGCGCGAGCTCTTCGACGGTGACGTTGCGCACGGGTAAGAGCTTCACGTCGCGGCGCAGGAAGGGCAATCGTTCATCGCCGAAGGCGACCGTGACATAGTCGTCGCCCTCTTCGATGTCGAGGTAGGGGGACTCGGTCGGCAGCAGCACGACCTCGTCGAGCGAGTCACACAGTTCGCGAAGCTTCGACTTCACGATGTTGTAGTCGAAGCACAGGCCGCCGTCGTCGATGGGTCCGTCGAGCGTGGCCGTTACGAGGAAGTTGTGGCCGTGCAGGTTCTCGCGCCGGGTCGCCGAGAACACGGTGAAGTGGGCGGCGGCGAAATGCATGTCCTCCTTGGCGATTTCGATGCGGGTCCGCCGTTGGTCGCTCATGGGTCGCCCAGTACCGCATCGGCGAACTCGCCCAGTGAGTCGAATGACCATGTGGGCTCCGCCTTCGCGTGTTCACCGGGCCTCGCCGCGTTCCGGTCGCGCCGAATCCACACCGTGGGGAGCCCCAGGGCGGTGGCCGGTTCGATGTCGTGGTAGACGCTCTGCGCGACGTGCAGGACGCGGGCGTCGCCCAGCACCTGCCGGGCTTGATCGAACATGCGCCGGTCCGGCTTGTAGGCCCCGACATCCTCGGCCGTGATGACGTGCTTGAAGTCGACGCCGAGACGCTCGGCACTGCCGGCGAAGAGGGCGTTGTCGACGTTGGACACGACGACGAGGTCGAAGTGCTCGCCCAGCCGTTCGAGGGCGGGCACGGTGTCGGCAAACGCGGGCCAGTCGGCGACACTAGCGGCGAAAGCGTCGAGCACCTCGTCGTCCGGCGTGAAGCCGAGTCTCGACCCAAGCCGGCGGAGCACCTCGCGCAGCACGTCCGCATACAGGACGCCGTCGGCTTGAATCTCCGGCTCGACGTCGGCAAAGAAGTCGAGCAGGAAGTCGTCGATCACATGGGCATCGCGTTCCAGCAACAGGGGCTGCAGGTGGTTGACGAGGCCGGCTCCCCAGTCGATCAACGTTCCGTAACAGTCGAAGGTGAGCGCGTCGTAGTCGTTCGCGTTGGGATTGGGCATTCGGTTTCTTGGTTGGATTTGGCGTGGGCGGTCAACCCGCTTGGACGCGGTCGAGGATCAACCCGTAGAAGTGCTCGCCGGGCCGCTCGAAGAGCCAGCCCATGTGCTGATCGCAGTTGCCGCAGTTGGCGAGCTGCCAGACGTAGCCCTTGAACCAGCTGTCGGCGGAATGGGTGCCGCCGCTGATCGCACAGCCATGCGCGTCGCTGTGGCATCCGAATTGGTGTACGTAGCCGTACGGGTTGGTGCAGGTGTGCTGGAACGAGCCGTTGACCTCGATGCGGTCCTGCACGTGGCCGATGACGTGCGAGCAGGCTGTGCAGAACAGGAAGCCTTCCTTGGGTCGGGTGTCGTCTTCGACCACGTCCTTGAGTTTGGGATCCAGGGTCTCGCGCTCGACGACGCCGACGCCTTCGGATTCATCGCTCATGCGCAGCCTCCTTTCCTACGTCTGTAGACGTTGCACGATGCAACGATCCACCAACTCCGAGCGGCGTGCAAGGGCTCCACGCCCTCATGCCGCGCTTCCATGCCCGGGGTCAGGATGCCGCCTTCAGCACGGCCCTTAGATCGACGCCCGGGTCGCCAAGACTGCCGACATCGACCTTCTTGCCGACCAACTGCCGGGCTGCCATGAACTCGCGGGCGCTGTTGACGGCGTCGGCGGCGATCACCGTGTCGCCGGACAGGTGGAAAGTTGCGAACTGATGGGTCGTCGGATCGCCGCGCGTCACCTGGCCATCCGCACCCGCAGAAAAGCCGACCATCTGCAGCTTCAGATCGTACTGATCGGACCAGAACCAGGGCACGGCGGCGTAGACCTTGTCGCCGCCCGCGAGATTGGCGGCCGCGACGCGCGACTGCTCCATGGCGTTCGGCACCGATTCGAGGCGCAAGCGTCGCCCAAGTAACGGATTCGGGTGGTTGGTGCAGTCGCCGACGGCGTGGATGTTCGGATCGGTCGTGCGCGTCGTTTCGTCGACGATGACGCCGTTGTCGCAATCGAGGCCCGCCCCAGCGGCGAGTTCCACGTTCGGCACGATGCCGATCCCCACCACGGCGAGGTCGGCCGCCACGACTTCACCGCCCGCGCAGATGACTTGCGTGAGGCGGCCCTCGGCGCCCGCGAACGACTCCGCCCGCAGCCCGGTGCGAATGACGACCCCCTTGCCCGTGTGCAGGTCGTGGTAGAACGCCGACATCTCAGGAGTGGTAACGCGTCCGAGGATGCGGTCCTCCATCTCCAACACGGTCACGGCCAAGCCCATTTCCACGGCGACCGCCGCGACCTCGAGGCCGATGTAGCCGCCGCCGACGATGGCGATGCGGCGTCCGGGCTTGAGATCGCGGCGAATGGCGTCGACGTCCGCGATGGTGCGCAGGTAGTGGACGCCGGCCAGGTCGTCGCCGGCAGTGACGAGTTTCCGGGGCCGCGATCCGGTCGCGAGCAACAGCTTGTCGTAGGCCAAGGTCTCGTCGTTGTCGCACTCCAGAGTTCGCGCATCGGGATTGATCCTCAACGCGCGAACACCTTTGCGTACGGCGATTCCCCTATCCTCGTAGAACTTCCCCGGCCGCAGGTAGACGCGCTCGAGGCCGTATTCGCCGGCCAGGTACTGCTTCGACAGCGGTGGTCGCTGGTAAGGGATGTGCGGCTCGTCCGCGACGATGATGACTTCGCCAACGTAGCCTTCCTGACGCAGGCTGGCCGCGGCTTGGCCACCGGCGTGGCCGCCGCCGACGATGACGACGGTCATTGTGCGTTCTTGGCGGTGGTGGACTGAGGGTCTCTGGCCGGTTGAAGTCGCGAGTGGCTACGGCAATGTTGTTCGGTCATCAGTGCTCTTTCCCACATCCGGCTTGGCGCGTCGAGACGTCGACACAGAGTACCGACGTTTGGAGTCCGTCGCCAGACAGCAGAATGTGTGGCCTTCGGCTCGGCCTATCTCACCTACCCGCCAACGTCTCCCGCCCGAGCCGTTCCACCAGTTCGAGCGTCAGGCGCACGTCCTCCCAGGTCGTGGTGTGGTTCACGATGCACATGCGCAGCGAGAACACGCCTTTCAACGACGTCGACGAGAAGAACGCCAGCTCGTCCCAGAACACCTGTGCCAGTACGTGCCGATTGACGTCGTCCAGGGTGTGCTCGTCGCGTCCGTCGCCGGGGTTCACCCGGAAGCATACGATGCCCAGCGACACCGGGGTCATTAGCTCCAGGACCGGACTAGCCTCGACGTAGGCTTCGGCGCGGCGCGCCAGGTCGAGTCCGTTCTGCACCGCCGCGCGCAGATCGGCCATTCCAAACATCTGCACGGACATCCAGAGCTTCAACGCCCGCGCCGCTCGGCTTAGCTGCAGCCCCCGATCCGCGAAGTTCGGGTGGTTCGCGCCCCACACGGTGTCCTGCAGGACGTCGTTGCCGATGGCGAACGCGTCTTCGAGGCGCTTGGCGTCCTTGACCATGAGCGCACCCGCCTCGTAGGGCTGGAAAAACGCCTTGTGCGCGTCCAGCCCCACGGAATCCGCCCTCTCGATGCCAGCCAACCGTTCCTTGCCCTGCGGCGTCACCAACGCGAATCCGCCGTAGGCGGCATCCAAGTGCAGCCAGACGCCTTCGCGGCTGCAGAAATCCGCCAGCGGCACCAAGGGGTCGATAGCACCCGTGCCGGCGCTGCCCGCATTCGCGCACACCGCGACGGGTTGCAGGCCGTTGGCCCGGTCGTCGGCGACGCACTGACGCAACTCGGCCATGTCCATGCGGAAGCCGTCGTCGGAGGGCACCAACCGGATGTTCTCCCGACGGACGCCGGCGATCAGGGCCGCCCGTTTCAGGGCACCATGACTCTGATCGCTCATGTAGACGGCGGGGCGCTCGGGATGCCCCGCCGCTTCCCGTGCCGCCACCAACGCCTCAACGCTCGCCGCCGAGCCACCGCTCGTGAGCAGTCCGCCTGCGGTCTCCGGGTAGCCGATCCAGGCCCGCATCCAGTCCACCACGACGAGTTCGAGCTGGCCGGTGCCGCTCGACACGAGCCACGTGCAGGAGTTGATGTTGAAGCCGGCGGCAAGGTAATCCGCCACGACGCTGGGCCAGGTCGGCGCCGAGGGGACGAATCCGAAGAACCGGGGATGATCGAGGCGTGCGGCGTAGGGGAGCACGTCGCGCAGGATCTGCTCCAGGACCTCCTCCGCGGGCCGACCGTTTTCGGGAGGCGGCCCGCCGAGCTGTGCCTCAAGTGCTTCGCGGAAATCCCCGTCCCAGGGTCTCTCGTCGCTCAAGCCGTCAATGCGGTCGATGAGTGCGTCCGTGGCCTTGCCGGCCAGTCGCCGCATCGCCTCCGGCGTCATGCCCAGGACGCCACGGCCGTGTCCCTCCACCCAGGTCCTCCTCGAGCGTGTTCGCGTCTCGATGCCGTGGGGGAAGCGTACCTTGAGACGTCGCCGGATTCACCACCGCGGGACGATTTGCGACGGGGGGCCAGAGGCGACCAGGGCTGCTACTGACCCTTCTTGCCGGGAATCGGCATCGGGAACGGCGTGACGTTCGTCCCGGAACTGTCGGTGATCTTGGCGGTGCCTTCCTTCTCGACTTCATCGATGCGGATGATCGCGTGCATCGGCACGTAGCTGCGCTGGACGCTCGCGAACTCCTGGCGGAGCTTGTCCTCGCTCGGGTCGATCACCATCTGCGACTTCTCGCCGAAGATGTAGTCCTCGATTTCCACGAAGCCGTACAACTCGCCTTGGTCTATCGAATGGGCGTAGACCTCGTAGATCTGGCCGTGGCTATGGAAATAGATGCGGTAGATGTGGGACTTGTCGTCGGGCATTAGGACAGGCCGTGCCACCGTTTCGCGGCATTTAATAGGCATCGCGGACGCGATTTCAAGGGATATCGGCGCCGGCGCTGGTCATGCCGCGGTGCGCCGACGCACTCGCAGGACACCAATCCAACGCCGCCAGACCTATAATCCGTGCCCCCTCGCCACCTCGCGACACCGTGAAGCTCTACGTCGAAACCCACGGCTGCCAGATGAACGAGTACGACTCGTCCAAGATGGCCGACGTGCTGCGCGCGAGCCATGACGCGGCGGTGGTAACGGACCCGGCGGACGCCGACGTGCTGCTGCTCAACACCTGCTCGATCCGCGAGAAAGCGGCCGAGAAGGTCTTCAGTCAACTCGGCCGCTGGCGGCACCTGAAACGGGCGAACGCCGAGGTGGTCATCGGCGTGGGCGGCTGTGTCGCCAGCCAGGAAGGCGCGGCGATCACAGCCCGCGCCCCGTACGTCGACATGGTGTTCGGTCCGCAGACCCTGCATCGGCTACCCGCCATGCTCGACGATGTGCGCCGGTTGCGGCGACCGGTGGTGGACGTCAGTTTTCCGGAGATCGAGAAGTTCGACCGGCTCCCGGAACCTAGCGCCGAGGGACCCTCGGCTTTCGTTTCGGTCATGGAGGGCTGCAGCAAGTACTGCACGTTCTGCGTCGTGCCCTATACCCGGGGCGAGGAAGTCTCGAGGCCGGTGCCGAGCGTCATGCGCGAGGTCGTGCAATTGGCGGTGGCCGGCGTGCGCGAGATCAACTTCCTCGGCCAGAACGTCAACGCCTACCGTGGGACCATCGACGACGGCGAGGCGGATCTCGCGGAGCTGATCCACTACGCGGCGGATGTCAACGGCATCGACCGGATCCGCTTCACCACCTCCCATCCGGTGGAGTTCGGTGCCAATCTCCGCGACGCGTACCGCGACATTCCGGAGCTCGTCAGCCACCTGCACCTGCCCGTGCAGTCAGGCTCCGACCGGGTTCTGGCCATGATGAAGCGTGGCCACACGGTGCTCGAGTACAAGGCGAAGATCCGCGCCCTGCGCCAGGTCCGGCCCGACTTGAGCCTGTCGTCGGATTTCATCGTCGGTTTCCCCGGCGAGACCGACCGGGATTTCGAGGCGACGATGGCGCTTGTCCGCGAACTCGATTACGACATCTCGTTCAGCTTCATCTACAGCCCGCGACCGGGTACGCCAGCCGCGTCGCTACCCGACGACACGCCGATGGCGGTCAAGAAGGAACGGCTGGCGGCGTTGCAGGCCCAGTTGCGCCGGCAGGCTGCGAACCACGCGGAAGCCATGGTCGGGACGCGGCAGCGGGTGCTCGTGACGGGCCATGCGAAGCGCGACCCGGGCGAACTGGCCGGGCGCACCGAGAACAACCGGGTGGTGAACTTCCGCGCCGACGCATCGCTCATTGGTGGCTTCGCGGATATCGAAGTCACCGAGGCGTTGCCGAACTCGTTGCGTGGCCGACTGTAGGGGTTGCGATTCGACTTCGCGGCCAACGAACCGGCGGCGGGAGCTTAGGCGGCTGGCCGACGACTACGCCTCGGCTTGGCTAGAGTGGCGCGAGGACGCCGAGCCGTGGGATCGGTCGACGAACGACGGGCTGTGTCGAGGCGGGATGCACGACGTGTCTTAGCGGACAGGCGCTGACGTCACTCCGGTGCTTCCCATTCGCGTTGCCCGTGCTATTCTGCACACCCAACGGAATTCCTCTCCAAACAACTTGACAGACGACTCGTCGCGCGTGGTGGCACTCACCACGACCGTCAACCTCCAACCCGACGACCCCCGCCGATTGGCCGCGCTTTGCGGCCCACTCGATCAGAACCTGAAGCACCTTGAGCAGCGCCTCGGCGTGCGCATCAGCTATCGCGGGCACGCCTTCCGGATCGCCGGGCCGGCCCAACGCGTGCACGCCGCGGGGGCGGTGCTGTCCCAGCTATACGTGGAAACCCGCGAACAGGAGACCTTGGCGGTCGAGACAGTGCACTTGTTGCTGCAGGAGTCCGGCGTCATCGACTTGCTGGCTCGCGAGGGTGGCGAGGGCCAGGACGGCAGCGACTCCGAAGACAGCCCGACGGTCGTCAGGACGCGCAAGAAGACGGTCAAGGCGCGCGGCGCGAACCAGAAGGGCTACGTGGCCGCCATCCGCGGCCACGACCTCAACTTCGGTGTGGGTCCCGCCGGGACCGGCAAGACCTACCTGGCCGTCGCCTGTGCCGTGGAGGCACTCGAGGCCAACGCGGTGAACCGCATCCTGCTGGTGAGGCCGGCCGTGGAAGCGGGCGAGAAGCTCGGCTTTCTGCCCGGGGACCTCGCTCAGAAGATCGATCCTTACCTGCGTCCGTTGTACGACGCTCTCTACGAGATGCTGGGCACGGATCGGGTCGGCAAGTACATCGAGCGCAACGTCATCGAAGTCGCGCCATTGGCGTTCATGCGCGGCCGTACGCTCAACGGTTCTTTCATCATTCTCGACGAGAGCCAGAACACCACCGTCGAGCAGATGAAGATGTTCCTGACGCGCATCGGATTCGGTTCGACGGCCGTCGTCACCGGGGACATCACGCAGATCGACCTGCCCGGCGGGCAGCGCTCGGGCCTGATCCACGTGCTTCGCGTCCTCGAGGGCGTCGAAGGCATCTCCTTTACCCACTTCAACAGCAAGGACGTCGTGCGTCATCCGCTGGTGCAGCGGATCGTGGACGCGTACGCCCGGGTGGAACAGAACACGGAGACCGTCGCCGCGCCGGCGGCGCTACGCGGCGTAGGGAACGAACCGCCCTCTTAAGTGAACGTCGTCGTACAGATCGCCTGCACGGGCGACACCCCGTCCGCGGCGGACGTCGCGGCTTGGGCGGAATCGGCGCTCGCCGGTGATGACCGCGCGTTGTGCATCCGCGTCGTCGACGCCGCGGAGGGCGCGGAACTCAACGGTCGCTTCCGCGGCCGAACCGATCCGACCAACGTGCTCGCCTTTCCCGCAGGCGAGTCGAACCTACTCGGCGACATCGCCATTTGCGCCCCGATCGCGTCAGAGGAAGCGCGCGAGCAGGGCAAGCGCCTGGCGGACCACTTTGCCCACTTGGTCATCCACGGCGTGCTGCATCTGAAGGGACTGGACCACCAGACGGAAGCAGACGCTGTCGCCATGGAGGCGCAAGAGACCAGGCTCCTTCAGAGCCTTGGGATTGCCGATCCCTACCTGGAGCAGCCGCCGCTCCTGCACGTCACGCATCCGGCGCCATAACGGTCGCGACGACCCGAGCCGACCGAGAGACGGTGTCTGCAATCCTGCGGACCTTGGCCGTACTCGCGGCCGGCGCCATGCTCCCGTTCGCGCTGGCGCCGTTCGGCATCTTCCCACTCATGCTGGTGTCGGCGGGGGCCTTGTTCTGGATCTTGGGCCGCACTCGGACTGGCGTTGGGGCGTTCTGGGCCGGGTGGTGGTTTGGCGTTGGCAAGTACGGCGTCGGCGCGTCGTGGATCTACGTCAGCATCCACGTCTTCGGCGCGGCACCGCCCGCCTTGGCCATTGCTCTCGTGGCGCTGTTCGTTGCGGGGATGGCGCTGTTCACCGGTGTTCTGGGATTGGTGTTCCACCGTGTGGCCGCAGGCAGTCGAGCTGGCGCTGGCATGGCGGAAGCACTTGCGTTCGCGGCGCTTTGGACGGCGCTGGAGTGGGTACTCACTTGGTTCCTGACCGGCTTCCCGTGGCTGTTTGCCGGGTACGCCTTCATCGACACGCCGCTCACTGGGCTGGCGCCCGTCACGGGTGTTCTGGGGATGTCCTTCGTCGCCGTACTCACAGCCGCCTGCCTGGTCATCCTCCCCGCGCAGGACTCGACGCGCCGGCGCATCCTCGTGCTGGCCGCGCCCGCGACACTCTGGGTCGCGGCGTGGTCGCTACAGTCCGTAGCGTGGACGGAACGCGGCGCCTCTCGCAGCGTCGCGCTGGTACAAGCCAACGTTCCCCAGGATGCCAAGTGGGACCGGGATCGCCTGCCGGAGTGGAAGGCGCGCTACGGGGACCTGACCGCACGTGCGAGCGACCGCGACATCGTGGTCTGGCCCGAGGCCGCGATTCCGGACTACTACCATCTCGCCAAGCCCTTCATCGACGACACCGTGCAGACCCTGAGCGGCGACCTGGTGCAGGGCACGGTGCTGGCCGAGGTGGACGAAGGCGGAACGTTCACGGTCTACAACGCCGCGGTCTCGACCTCGGGCGGGATCTACAGGAAGCGCAGGCTCGTCCCGTTCGGCGACTACGTCCCGTTCGAGTCGGCCCTACGCGGGTTGATCGGCTTCTTCGATCTGCCGATGTCGCGTGGCACGCCGGGGGCGGAACCGCAACCGCATCTCAAGGCGTCCGGCTGGGACCTCGCCATGGCGATCTGCTACGAGATTGCCTATCCGAAAGCCGTCGCCGAGCATGGCCGGGGCGCCGATGTGCTGGTCACGGTTAGCAACGACACCTGGTTCGGCTCGTCGATCGGGCCGTTGCAGCATGCGCAGATGGCGCGCATGCGGGCGCTCGAGAACGGCAAGTACGTGCTGCGCGCGACGAACAACGGCGTCACGGCTGTCATCGACGACCGCGGCGTCGTCGTCGCGGAACTGCCGCAGTTCGAGCAGGGCGTACTCACCGGCATCGTTCAAGCTACATCGGGGTCCACGCCGTTCGCGCGGTTCCTGAACGCGCCGTTGCTGAGCGTGCTTGCGATCGCGGCGGTCGGCTTAGGCGTTGTCTCGTTGCGTCGACGCCGGAAGGCGACCTGACGCCGTTCGTCACCGCTTTCCGCGGATGATGGATTCGGGGCTCCGGTAGCTTCCCGGGACGTGCGCGGCCAGCCACTCGGCGGGGTCCGTGCGCGGCAAGGTCAAGGCCGGCTCGCCCTTGCAGCTTAGGCGGTACAACAACCGCGCGTCCTCGACGTCGTCGACGTTGACCTTCATCGGCGGCGAATTGTGCAGGGTCATGGTGTTGTCCCAGATCGTCACGTCACCCGGTTCGTGGGCATGGTCGTAGCGGAACCGGGCGTCGAGGACATGGGCTTCGAGCGCGTCGAGAAACCGCCGCGACTCGGTCTCGGACAGGCCGTCGACCGCGATCGGGGGCCGTACGCGCGGGCGCGATGCCCATACGGGGCTGTGCAGCGACTCAATGCCCGAGCGCGGGTTGGTGCGGACCAGGGGCGCAAGCCAACCGGGGTCGCCGGCATTCAGCCGCCGCCGCACCCGGACCGTGCGCAACCGGTCCCGCTCCGCCGCGGGCAATGCGGCGAAAGCCGCCGCGGTGTCGGCGTAGGCCGTCTCGCCGTTGCGCGGCAGTTGCAGGCGTCGGCGCATGAGCTCGGCGTCGGCGCCCTCGAAATAGGGATGCTTCCCGTTCCCCGTCACCCAGGTGTCACCGGGTGCGCTACGCCGGGTCGGCACGGCGTGCACCAGGAACATGGACACGTAGATCGGCAACGGTTCGTACTCGATGTCCGTGTGCCACGATCCGCCGCCGCCGACGCGCGGCTCGCCCCGGCCACCGCGGAAGTTGCTGACCACGAGTACCGCGGGCGAGTCGTGCGACAGACACTGCAAGCGACCCGGAAACGCTGCGTTCACGGCTGTCGCTGCGCGCTTGGCCGGGGGGATCATGGCGATCGAGCCGTCGCTCGGGCTGTCCGACTGCGCGGGCTTGCCGCCTCGCGTGAAATTGCTCGGGTGCGGAACGGGTGCCCCCCAGTGGTTGGCGAACCGTTCGAAGGCGGCGAGCGTGAACGTCGCGAGATCCTGTCCCGGGATGGTGACGATCCGGTAGAGGCTGAGCGCGTCGAGAAGGACTGAGACCTGGTCCGGATCGAGGCGGCCGCCCAAGTCGAGCCCGATCAACCGGACGCCGGCACCGCTGGCAGCGAGCGGGCCGTCGCAATCCACCCTCTTGCCGAAGGCGCGCTGGACGCGAAGGCGCAGATCGGCGAACTCAGTCATCGTCTCTCCCTTGAGCGTTGGCGCTGCCATGGGTGTCAATACGCGTCGAACGCGGCGATTGCGTGGCCCCGAACGGCCGTGCTAAAAACATAGCATCCTAGCTGCGGGTTGTTGGAAGCCATGTTACATCCGAAGTTTGGTCGGCCGTGGCGCAAGCTGGCGTGCCGGACGGTCCCCTGGTTGACGGCGCTGTTTGTATTGGACGCGTATGCGAGCGAGATGCCCGTGGTCTTGCAGGCGATGCAGGCGGAGTTGGACCGCTCGATGGAGGCGCTTGCCGGCGAGGAGGTGCCGCCCTACTTCCTGAGCTACGAGATCACGGAGCTGCGCAACGTCGGCGTTTCGGCCTCGTTCGGCGCCCTGACGAGAAGCGGCGACAGTCGCAGCCGCGGGCTCGATGTCGACCTGCGCGTCGGCGGCCACAAGCTCGACAACACGCGCCAGATCAGGGGCGCGAGAAACGCCTTTCCGTCGTCCCTCTGGAGCCTCGTGGCCGTGCCCGTCGAAAACGACGTCGACGCCATACGCAGCGTGCTTTGGCGCGAGACCGATCGCCAATACAAGCGCGCCCTAGAGCAGTTCACGAATGTCGTGACCAACGTCCAGGTCAAGGTGGAGGCCGAGGATCAGGCCGGGGACTTCAGCCGCGAACCGGGACACCAGGCGATCGAGGAGGCCGCACCGATCGATGTCGCTCGCGCGGACTGGGAAGCCAAGGTCGAGCGCTACTCGGCACCGTTCTCGGCCTACGGGGAGATTCTCGACGCGTCGGCACGGCTGAGCGCTTTCACGGAAACGCGTTGGTTCGTCAACAGCGATGGCGCCGCGATCCAGACGGCCGAGACGATCTACCGGTTGTTCATCTCCGCAAGCACCAAGGCCGAGGACGGCATGGAGTTGCCCCTGTATCGAGACTACGGGTCGTTCACTCTCGACGGCTTGCCGGACGACGAAACGGTGGCCGGCGATGTCCGGACGATGATCGACACGTTGCTCGCTCTGCGTGAAGCGCCAGTGGTGGAGCCGTACACGGGGCCGGCCATCCTCTCCGGCACGGCGAGCGGCGTGTTCTTCCACGAGATCCTCGGCCATCGCGTCGAAGGGCACCGGCAGAAGCTCGAAGACGAGGGCCAGACCTTCAAGAAGATGCGCGACGAACGCGTACTGCCGGAGAACTTCTCGGTGTTCTTCGACCCGACGCAGAAGCGCCTCGCGTCGTTCGACCTCGTCGGCAGCTACCGCTACGACAACCAAGGCGTGGCCGGACGGCGCGTTGCGGTGATCGACAAGGGAGTGCTCAAGAACTTCCTCATGTCGCGCATGCCGATCGACGGCTTCCCGAACTCCAACGGCCACGGTCGCAAGCAGATGGGCTACAAGCCTGTGGCACGGCAATCGAACCTGATCGTGCACGTCGAGAATCCGCTCACGAGCGACGCGCTGAAGGCGCGGCTGATCAGCTCGATCCAGGCTGAGGGCAAGCCTTTCGGCCTGCGCTTCGTGGAGATCCAGGGCGGCTTCACCATCACGGGCCGGACGATCCCCAACTCGTTCAACGTGACACCGCTGTTGGTCTATCGGGTCTATCCCGACGGTCGCGAAGAACTGGTGCGCGGGGTGGATCTGATCGGCACGCCCCTGACGACATTCAGCAGAATCGTCGCTGGCGACGACCAGATCGCGGTGTTCAACGGCATCTGCGGTGCCGAGTCGGGCGGCGTACCCGTGGCCGCGGCATCGCCGGCAATCCTCGTCTCGCAGATCGAGGTGCAGAAGAAGTCGAAATCACAGGATCGGCTGCCGCTCCTGCGGGCACCGATCGGAGGGCAGACCCATGACCGTATCTGAGGTCCACCACGGTCGTTTCCTCGCGGTTGCGTTGGGCGCCGTTGTCGGCCTGGTCCCAGCGTTCGGCGCGGAGCCCGAAGGCGCGACCATGCAGGCGCTGCGCGACGAATTGGCGCGCTCGATGGCGGAACTGCGCATGGACGGCATGCCCGCCCCCTACTTCATCGCCTACACGGTCGTGGACGCCGAGACCGTCGAGACGGGTGCGAGTTTCGGTGCTTCGTTGCCGACCACCGAGTCGCGTTCGCGGCGTCTGCATGTGGAACTGCGCGTTGGCGAACCGGCGTTCGACAACACCAATTACCGCGACCGATCGTTCCTGCCGACGCGCACGCAGACCCGGACGCTTCCCCTCGCCGACGACTACCAGGAGATCAGGCGGCAGACCTGGCTCGCCACGGACGCAGCGTACAAGGAAGCGCTGGAGATGCTCGCGAAGAAGCGTGCCGTTCTGCAAAACGAGACCCGCAGCGAGGACGTGGCCGACTTTCACGCCCAGGAGCCGTCGAGCTATTTCGAGGAGGCAGTCACCACGGCGCTCCCGGTTGGCGAAGCGCGCGACTTGGTGCGCGAGGTGTCCTCGGTCTTCGTGGACATGCCTCTCGTACACAACTCGACCGTCGATGCGACGCTTGGCAACCGGCGCATCACCTACGTCAACAGCGAAGGCACGGCGTTCACTCGGTCCGACCCTCATGCCACGGTCTGGTTGAGGGCGCAGACGCAGGCCGAAGATGGTGCGGTCGTTGACGACTTCACCGCCGTGCACGGCCAACGCTGGGACGAAGTCGACCGAGAGGGCCTGGTTGCCGCGGCCCGTGAAGTGGGAGAGACCGTCGCGGCGCGTCGGGCGGCCACCGACCTAGTGCGCTACACGGGCCCCGTTCTGGTCACCGGGCAGGCCGCCGCCGAACTCTTCGCGCAGGCGTTCATGCCGCGCCTTCTCGGCAAACGCGCTCCGGACATGGCCGCGCAGTTCCGCCGTTTCGGCGCGTCCAGGAATCCGTTCCTCGACAAGCTTGGCGGGCGCGTGCTGCCGCGGCTGCTCACCGTCGTCGACGACCCGACGAACGCCACGGATGGGTTTCTCGGCGGCTTCCCGGTCGACGACGACGGCGTCCCGGCGTCGCCCACGACGTTGGTCGAGCGAGGCATCCTCAGGACGCTGCTGAGTACGCGCAACCCCGTGCCGGGCGTGGATGCGAGCACAGGCAACCGGCGCGGTCCCGGACCGCTGCCGAGCAATCTTCTCGTCACCTCGGCGCGTGGTTTGGCGCCTGCGGATCTCAATGAGGAGTTCGCGCAACTCGTGGCGGATTGGGGGACCGAGTACGGCGTCGTGGTTCACCGCTTGGGGAACCCGTCGGTCAGCCAGGACGGCGCATCCACGACACGCGTGATCGTCTTGGGTGCATCGCCGGAAACATCGGTGGAGGGCGTGACCTTGGCCTACAAGGTGTTCCCCGACGGTCGTCGCGAACTGATCCGCAACGCCGAGTTCACGGCATTGAGCGAGGCTACGTTCAAGGACATCGTGGCTGTCTCCGAGAAGCCGACCGTGTACACGATGAGCTACGACGCATCCGACTTCCCGGCGTTCTCCTTCTCGGGCGTGCCGGGCCCCGGGACGCCTCGCATCACGATCTCCATTCCCGATCTCTTGTTCGAAGAGCTGACCCTGCGCAAACCCTCGGAGAACATCCCGCGCCCGCCGGTGGCCGGCCACCCCTACTTCGACGACGGGCGCGGCTAAGTGGCGCGGGAGTTGCGATCTAGTTGGTGACCAGGCTTGGGTTGATCGGGACGCCGTCGGAAGCGCTCGTCGCCATGTCCTGCGCGGCGCTACTTGCCGCCGGCGTGGTGTTCGCGGAGGACGCCGCGACGCGTTCGGTACGTGACGGCGTCTACACGGCTGCGCAGGCCGAACGTGGCCGTACGGTGTATGTCGCCCAATGCGAGGCATGCCACAAGGCCGACCTGCGCGGCGAGCAGATGACGCCCTCCCTGGTGGGCGTCTCGTTCGCTTTTCGGTGGAACGAGAAGACTCTCTACGACTATCTCGCCGGCATGCGTGCCACCATGCCGCAAAGCGCGCCGGGCGGCTTGAGCGACGCGGCCTACGTGGACGTGCTGGCCTACATCCTGGCCGAAAACGGTTATCCGAGCGGCGACGCCATGCTGGTCGCCGACGCTGATGCGCTGAGGGCGATCAGGATCGCGGCCGACTTTTAGCGCACGTCCTGATCGTGGGCCATTGTCGCCAGCGCAATGCCGGGCTATCGTGGCGCGAACGGCGGGCCGTGCCGCCCATTAGGGGAATACCCATTCGCGATCGCGGCCGCCCGATCGGGGCGGTGATGGACAAGCGCCGAACGACGAGCCCGGTGGATGCCTATGCCGTCCTCTCGCCGCCGGCGCGCCTGGTCGCCCAGGTCTACGGCGTGGTCGCGCCGCACACGGTGGGCGTACCGCGGATCACGAAGGTGCTCGCGCGCACCGGGATCAGCCTGCTGCGACGGCCTCTGACGGAGGCCGAAGTCCGGCGTTGCAGCCAGGAAATCGTCGATGCCGGTATCGGTTTCAGGCCCCCGCGGCCCGCCAACGCAGGGGTTTGCGCGCGTCCGGAGTGGGCGGTGTCGTTGACCTGCGAAGCGGCGCAGGGAAGGCGCCTAGACCCGATCCTTGCTGCGTTCGAGGCGACCCGTCCCAGTCCCCGATCGGACCCGTTCATGTACGAGACGCTGTTTCGCTGCTACGTGGTCGCCGGCGATTTCGACAACCTCGACGAGTTGATCGGCCGCGAGCGGCACCCGGATGACTGGCGCTTCCTCGCCGAGCCGCTTGCGGTCGACCTTCTGGCCCGGCTGCCCAAGAGTCACGTCGACAGCGCCCTGGCCGGGTGTCTGCGCCACGTGACCGAGACCGCGGGCGCCGCGGAACCGGTGATCGAAGCCTGTCGGCACTTGGCGACGACGCCGGTGGCCCATGCGGCCGAGATCGCCTTTATCGAGATTCTCAAGGGGCGGTTCAAGGCCGCCGAAGAGGTATTCGACGCCTTGCCGGAGGCCGCCCGTGAACGCAAGCCCGCGACGACGGGGCGCTTCGCCACGAGGGCCCTGATCGCGACGCTGCGCGGCGACGACCTCGCCGCGCGGCGCTCGGTCGATGCCTGCCTTGTCGCGGAGAAGATCGGTACGCGCCGGCGCCATGTATTCCCGGACCACACCCCGTTCGCGTGGGCGCTCCTGTCCCTGGTGCGACTCGACGCGCCGGAGCCGCATGCGCTCCTGACCCAGTTGCTGCGCACGGCGGAGCGGCACGCCAGCACGCGGCACGACGAGATCGCACTCGTGGTCGACGCGATGTGCGCGAAGACCGGTAGGGCGGTCTATGCCCGCGGTGCGGAGACCCCGCACCTAGAGGTACTTCGCGACGGCCTGCGCTACTGCTGGATTGGCGGGCACCGTCAACACGGTCTCGACGAATGGCGGTCGCTGATGGCGGCGTTCCGCGAGCGAGCGCAAGTCAACGGCTACGCGTGGCTCGCGGCCGAGTGCGCGGCGGTCCAGCATCGGGTCGCCGAACAGGCGGGCGATCCGGGCGCCGGACCGGATCCGGCCCCGCTCCACGCCGCGCTCGGGACGAGGACACTCGTCGACCTGGCGGCCCCGGTCCCGGTATGGGAGCGTTCGCTGCGGGCCTTGGAGCAGTTTGCCTACGATGCGCAGAGCGAGAAGGACCAGAAACCCTCGGGTGACGCCGAACCGCGCAAGCGTCTGTCTTGGGACATCGTTGAGGTGGAGCGCGGCATCCAGCTCAGCCCGCGGGAACAGCGCGAGACCCGGGGCGGAGGCTGGAGCAAGGGCCGCCGGGTCGCCCTGAAACGGCTCTCCGCCGAGGCCGAGACCATGGACTTCCTCCGCGAAGAGGATCTGGCGGCTGCGGCGGCGATCACTGTCCAACGCTACTGGGGCAACCCCGAATACGTCCTCGGTCTGCGCGGGCTGTACGCCCTGGCCGGCCATCCGCATGTCTTCAACGCCGCTGGCGACCCGGTGGACATCGTCCGCCGTGATCCCGAGTTGCGGATCGACGAGGGCGACGGCGGTCGCGCGGTCGTCGTCCTCGAGCCGCATGGATGGGACAGCGAGGACGAATACGGCGTGGCACGGGTATCGGATAGCCGCTACGAAGTCAGCCGTTTCACGGCGAGTCATCGACGCTTGTTCGACGTCATCCCACCCCAGGGACTGGTTGTCCCGCCACACGGCAAGTCCCGCCTTCTCGAGGCGGTGTCGGGACTCGTCGGCCAGGTCCGCGTGCAGAGCGCGGCAGGTTCCGTTCACGCCATCGCGGAGGTCGCGGCGGATGCGGGGCCATGGGTGCGTCTGGAGCCGTTCGAAGCTGGCTTGACTGTGGCGCTCGTGGTCGAACCCATCGCGGACTCGGGCATCTTCTTCGAGCCCGGCCGCGGCGGCGGAACGGTTTTCGCCAACCGGGAGGGCGAGAACGTCCAGGCGCGCCGTGACCTCGCGGCCGAGCGGCAAGCCGTGGCGGCGCTGATCGACGCGTGTCCTTTGCTGACGTCCCGACCGACCGAGTACGCGCCACTGCTGTTGCCGGAACCGATCCCTTGCCTCGAACTTCTAGAGCAGCTCGAGGCCGCGGGTGCGCGCTGCAAGTGGCCCAAGGGAGAGCCGTTCCGGATTGTCGCGCGGCGGTCGGCAGCCGCCTTGACGCTGTCCATCAAGTCCGCCGAGCAGTGGCTCGAGGCTTCAGCCCGGCTCGTCGTCGACGATGACACTGTGCTCGACCTGAAACGCCTCTTCGCAATGCTCGACGCGAATCCCGGGTCCCGCTTCCTCGAACTCGACAGCGGTGAATTCCTCGCGTTGACGAGCGCGTTCCGCCGCCAACTCGAGGATCTCAAGAGCTTGTCGGCCCCGGCGGCCGACGACGCGGTGCGCGTCCATGCGTTCGCGGCGTCTTCGCTTGAGGATCTGCTCACCGAAGCCGAGGCGAACCTCGACCAGGGCTTGCGGGATCTGCGAGCGCGAGTCGCCGCGGCCCGCGACTTCGAGCCTGCCCTGCCCAATACGCTGCAGGCGGAACTGCGTCCGTACCAGGTCGACGGCTACCGTTGGCTTGCCCGTTTGGGCCGCTGGGGCGCGGGGGCCTGCCTCGCCGACGACATGGGCCTCGGCAAGACGGTGCAGTCGCTCGCTGTCTTGCTCGAACGGGCGCCGGACGGTCCGGCGCTCGTCGTCGCGCCCACCTCGGTGGTCGCGAACTGGGTCGACGAGGCGCGCCGCTTCGCGCCCACCCTGAACGTCAAGGTCTATACCGGCCAGGCCGGGTCCCGCGCGCCGCTCCTCGCCGACCCGCAGCCGTTCGACCTCTACATCACCACCTACGGTTTGCTGCAGAACGACGTCGAGGAATTGGCGGAGGTGCACTGGCACAGCGCTGTGCTCGACGAGGCCCAGGCGATCAAGAATCCGACCGCCAAGCGCGCCCGTGCCGCGAAGCGGCTGCATGCGGATTTCCGCATCGTCACCACCGGCACGCCGATTCAGAACAACCTGGTGGACCTGCATTCGCTATTCGGCTTTCTGAACCCGGGCCTCTTGGGATCGCAGGACCGATTCCGCGCCAATTTCGCCGAGCCGGTCGAACGCGACGGCGACTTCGATGCCCAGGCCCGACTGCGGCGCATCATCGCGCCGTTCATCCTGCGCCGCCTGAAAACGGAGGTCCTGGACGACCTGCCGGAGCGCACGGAGATCACCTTGCATGTCACGCTGTCGCCGGAGGAGGCGGGCCTGTACGAGACCCTGCGACAGCGCGCTGTCGACGAAATGGCGAATGCGGAGAAGGCCGACATGAGCCGGGGCGAACGGGGCTTCGCGCTGCTCGCCCACCTGACGCGCCTGCGCTTGGCGTGCTGCAACCCCAGGCTCGTGCTCGACACGGCCGTGGACGTCCCGTCAAGCGCGAAGCTCGAGACCTTCGCCGCGACGCTGGACGAACTGCTGCAGAACCGACACAAGGTGCTGGTGTTCTCGCAGTTCGTGCAGCATCTCAAGCTCGTCGCGGAGTACTTGGACGACGCCGGCGTCTCCTATCAGTACCTCGATGGCAGCACGCCCGCGAAGGCGCGCAGGGAGCGCATCGCGGCATTCCAGTCCGGCGAAGGCGACGTGTTCCTGATCTCCCTCAAGGCGGGCGGTGTTGGCCTCAACCTGACCGCCGCCGACTACGTCATCCACATGGACCCGTGGTGGAATCCCGCGGTCGAGGATCAGGCGTCCGACCGCGCGCACCGGATCGGCCAGACCCGGCCGGTGACCATCTACCGGCTCGTTGCCGAGGGGACGATCGAGGAACAGATCGTCGACCTGCACCGGCACAAGAGGCATCTGGCCGAGCAGTTGCTGGAAGGTACGGACGCCACGGGGCCCTTGAGCACGGAGGAACTGCTCGATCTCTTGCGTCGGCCGGTGCGAGGGGTTGAGGAGGTGCGCGGGCCTCGCGGCCCGCGCTGAGCCCCCGGAAACCGTTCAATGCACCGAGAGCGGCTCAAGGACGATTAGCGACTCAGGACGACCCCGATGCGGTTGGGTTCGTCCTCTTCCGTCGGCGGGAATCGCATCACGATGTCATCCCGGCCGTCGTCGTTGAGGTCGGCGATGGTGACGCCACCTGGCATGGTGGTGTCTGGGAAGTCGACGGGAATCGCGGTCGGGCGGTCCCGGAACAGCTTGTCGTCGCCGGTCCCGGCATAGACTTCGATCGCACCTTCGACTGGCACCAGCAGATCCGTCAGGCCGTCGCCGGTCAAGTCCCCGGTGTCCAGCCAGTACCCGGAGAGCAGAGAGCCGCTTCGCAGGCTGAAGCGGAACCGGATCGGCTTGGTGACATTGGGTTCCTCGGGGTAGCCGTTGTCGCGCATGACGTAGAACTCGACGTCGAAGCGCACCGAACCGGTCAACAAGGCCGCGATGATTTTGCCGATGCCGATCTCGATCGATGCCATGGCGAAGTCTTGGCGACCGTCGTTGTCGAAATCGCCGGTCTCGAAGGGGCCCTGGATCCCGTCCGATTCGATCGCCGTCGCCGGCGCCTTGGCAAACCGCGTGCCGCCGTCGACACGTTCGCCGAAGTAGAAGTCGTAGCGCGTCGACTGGTCGAGGAAGCCGTTGATCGTCAACGTGGTGGCGACCAGGTCGCCGACGTCGTCGCCGTTGTAGTCGCCAACATCGTAGAGCGTGACCCGCTCCGCGTCGGATTCGTCGCGGTTGCCGACGCCGATGGAGATCGTGATGTCGTCGGAAATGAACTCGATGGGCAGTTCGAGCTCCACGTGATCGGTGTCGAAGCTCGCGTCGTTCGACCGGTAGACTAGGAACTGTTCGTCCTCCCAGAACCCCAGATCGTTGCGTCCGTCGCCGTCGTGGTCGAGTTCGTAGATTTCTCGCGGACGGTAGCTGGCCGACCGGAAGCGGGCGATCGCGGTCGGCGTGGCTTTGAGCTTCACGGGTCCGATCCAGTCGGCGTTCGGCGTTTCGTCCTGCAGCCAGACCCAGTAGCCGTCGAAGTCGGCGAGGACGAGGTCGCCCAAGGCGTCCCCGTTGACGTCGCGGACGATTCCGACCTGCGGCACATCGAGCGGCGGCACGTTGTAGACCGACGGCGCCGAGACCAGCGTGGTCCGGGTCCAACCGTCGGGGTTGAGCCAGTCGACGTGATCCCGGCGGAACATCAGCAACCGGTCCCGGTCCGCCGACTCCAGCATGTCGACGAAGATCACGTCGTCGGGGACGTCGGCGGCATGCGCCAAGTTCCAGGTGGTGCCGTCGAACGCGTACATGGCCATTCGGCGGTCGCGGGTTTCCCCGCCGTCGGCGAAGACCACGAGGTTGTCGACCTCGCTACCGGTCAGATTGCCGTGCAGGACGAGTCCGTCGGACTCGCCGACGTCGACTAGGTAGCTCGAGTACGTAAGCTCCGCTGAAGCTGGGCCGGACAGGAGCCCCGCTGCGAGCGCCATGAACCAAACTAGACCGCGCATGGCGCTCCGCTCCCCACAGACAGGGCGTTATGACCCACGGTTCGTCGGGTTGGTTCAATGCGGGGGTGCGTGTACGTCCACTGTACGCACGCCGACCGCGTGCAAGGTCGATGGCTTCCCTGGGGCGCGGTACCGGACCGCATGCGGCTATGATCGCAGCCCTTATTCCGGGAGGGAGGGATGGACCACGTCAACCGTCGGCAGTTGCTCAAAGCTAGTTCGGTCGCGACTGCCATTGGAATGCTGGCTCAGGAGACTGCGGCCGAGGACGCCACTTCGGGGGTCACTTTGACGGACTCAACGGTGCGCATGGTCGGCGATGGCCTGGGCTTGACGCCTAGGCAAACCGCCGCGGTCCTGGAACGCTTGGCCACAGGGCAGGCGATCACGCCGGACTGGTATTCCGTCGGCGGCGCCGTGGATCACTTGGAGCGCCAGTTCGCACAGGAGCTCGGCAAGGACCAGGCGATCTTCATGCCCACCGGCACGCTTGCCAACCACCTCGCCGTGCGGGCGCTTGCCGCGGGACACGGCCGGGCGATCGTGCAGGCCGAGAGCCACCTCTACAACGACGCCGGCGACTGCGTACAGCGCTTGAGCGGCATCCCGCTGGTCCCGCTCGGCGTCGGCCGGCGCGATTTCACACTGACACAGGTCCAGCGAGTCATGGACCAAACGGCAACCCGGCGCGTCGCGGCGCCGGTGTCGGTGATCTCGATCGAGACGCCTGTCCGTCGCCGCTACGGTGAGACGTTCGATGCGGGAGAGCTCAAGAACGTCACGGCGTACGCCAGGGACCGCGGCATAGGCCTGCATCTCGACGGTGCCCGGTTACACATCCAAGCGGCTTACGAGAATCGACCCGTGGCCGATTACGCGGCGCTCTTCGACACCGTCTACATCTCCCTCTACAAGTCCTTCAACACGCCTTCCGGCGCGATTCTGGCCGGGCCGAAGTCGCTGCTCGACGGCATGGTAGATACTCGCCGGATGTTCGGTTCCGGATTGCCGGCGGCCTGGCCGCTCGCGGTCATCGCAAGCCACTACGCCGAGGGTTTCATCGACCGGTTCGGGCAAGCCGTTGCCGTCTCCGAGGCATTCTTCGCCGAGCTTTCGAGACGTGGTGCGTTCGAGGTCGAACGGATTCCGCACGGCACCAACATCGCCCGTCTGCAGGTGGAGGCGGACGATCTCCCGGCGTTCCGGCGCCGCCTCATGGCCGAGGGCATCGTGCTTCCGCCACCCCGCGGGACGAGTTTCTGGGTTACCGTCAATGAGACTTGGAGTCGACGCGCCGCAAGAGACTTGGTGGACCGCTTCGAGGCGGCGGCGGGAGCCTGAAAGCCGCACCGGCCGCCGAACCAATGGGCTCAGTCGCTGGGCGCGTAGTACGGCGTTCTGCGTGACTCGTCGAAATCGAGAATCGTCAGGCGTTCCATGAGGCGCCGATGCGGCCAGAAGTCGCCGCTCGCGCTGTGCAGCACGCAGCGGTTGTCCCACATCGCCATCGAGCCGACTTCCCAGCGCACCCGGCAGGTGTACTCGGGACGGCCTTCCTGGAGCTTCATCTGCCACAGCAACGCCCGTTCTTCGTCCTCGGGGATGCCGTGCTCCTCGGCGAAGCGCCGCACGAAGCCCTGCTGCACGTACAACGTCGTGCCGCCCGTCTCTGGGTGCGTCCGGGCGACGGGGTGCACGGCGACCGGCGTCTTGCCGTCCATCTGGTGGCCCACCGTGCCGACGTGCACGGCCTTCAAGTGGCGAACGCGCTCCTTGGTCTCGAGGCTAAGCCCCTCCCACATGCCGTAGCAGTCGCAGAAGCACGTGTCGCCGCCGACCGGGGGTGCCTCGCGGCACATCAGGATCGACCCCATCGGCGGGCGTTGTTGCCAGGTTGCATCCGCATGCCAGCCCGACGCGGCGTTGGGCACGGTCTCGTCCGAGGGCAGGATCAGCATGTCGGGAATGCCGGGAGCCTTGATCTGCTGATTCAGATCGTGCGGGGAGTTCGGGACGTGCTCCCGTTCGCCGAAGGGTGCGCCGACCTCGCCAAAGCGTTGCGCGAATTCGACCATCTGTGGGCGGGTGAGATGCGTTTGACCCCGGAACATCAACACTTTGCGTTCGAGCCATAGGTTGCGGAGGAAGGCCACCATCTCGGGGTCGTCGAGGTCGTTGGCGAGGTCGAGGCCGTGGACGACGGTCCCGATGCTCGGCTGCACGGGTTCGAGCTTGAGATCGATGCCGCACACGTTGACGGGTTTGTAGTGGACCGTGCCGAAATCGCCCGCGACCAGGTCGTCCTGGGCGCGGATGCTTTCCATCATCGCCTGACGGCTGGCAACGCCGGGGGCGCGGACCTGGGCCACCGCGCCGATCGGTGTCGACCGCGACGGCGGCTTGTCGGCGTTGGCGCGCTCGGCCCGGCGGACGTAGAGCGGGTTGTCGGCGAGTTGGGGATCCTGGGGTTCGAGCATTCGGCTGCCTGCTCCCGTGGGCGGAAAAGTAGCCACGCGAGTATACGTCGGGTGTCGCCCGGCGTCCGTTGTCGAAGTCGGCTACGCTTGGCCGCATGCGGATGTCGAGATAACGTCACGGAAACGCCCGTGCAGCCCGCCGCCGACCCCGTGCTCGAGGTCGCGGACCTGGTGACCGAGTTCCGGACGCCGGACGGCGCGGGCCGCGCCGTCAACGGCGTCTCGTTCGACGTGCGCGCGGGCGAGACCTTGGGCGTCGTCGGTGAATCCGGCTGCGGAAAGAGCGTGACGGCGCTGTCCATCCTAGGGCTCGTGCCGAGTCCGCCCGGGCACGTGGTCGGGGGTCGCGCGCTGCTTGAGGGACGGGATCTCCTGACCATGCCGGAACGCGAGCTCAAGGACGTCCGGGGCAACGAGATCGCCATGATCTTCCAGGAACCGATGACGTCCCTGAACCCCGTGCTCACCGTCGGCTACCAGATTGGCGAGGCGCTGCGCCGACACGAGAATGTGTCCCGGCGCGCGGCACGCGCCAGGGCCGCGGGGCTCTTGGAACTGGTGCGCATTCCGGAACCTGTTCGCCGCCTCGACGAATACCCGCACCAGTTGTCGGGGGGGATGCGCCAGCGGGCCATGATCGCCATGGCGTTGGCCTGCAACCCGAAGGTGTTGATCGCCGACGAGCCGACCACGGCGCTGGACGTGACCATTCAAGCGCAGGTACTGGATCTGATCAGCGATCTGCAAGCGCGCCTGGGCACGGCCGTCATCCTCATCACCCACGATCTCGGGGTGATCGCGGAGTCGGCGCACCGCGTGATCGTCATGTACGCGGGCCGCAAGGTCGAGGAGGCGGATGTCCACGACTTGTTCGCCGCCCCGATGCACCCCTATACGCAAGGGCTCTTGGCATCGGTGCCTCGTTTGCGAGGGGCAGGCCCCTCGCGCTCCCCGGCTGAGGGCTCGCGTCTGGGGACCCGGTCCGACGCGTCCGCGACGCGGTTGGCCGAGATCGCCGGTGTCGTGCCGGCGTTGACCGCGATGCCCCGGGGCTGCGCGTTCGCACCGCGTTGTCCGCTGGCCGATGACCGCTGCAGGGCGGACGTTCCAGCGTTCGAGGCGCGCGGGGAAGCCGGTCACCGCGTCGCCTGCTGGAACGCCTGACGAGTGCCGCCCGTGAGCACGCCGCCAATGCTCGAGGTCATGGACCTCGAGAAGCACTTCCCCGTGCGCAAGGGTTTGTTCGGGCGGGTGACCGGGCACGTGCATGCGGTCGACGGCGTCAGTTTCACCATCGATGCCGGGGAGACCCTGGGCCTCGTCGGCGAGTCCGGATGCGGCAAGACCACGGTCGGCCGGACGGTGCTCCGCCTCCTCGCGCCGACGGCCGGCAGCATCCGGGTAGACGGCGACGACATCACGAGGCTAGGCAACCGCGAGTTGCGACCGTACCGCCGACGCATGCAGATCATCTTCCAGGATCCGTTCTCGTCGCTCGACCCGCGCATGTCCGCCGCTGACATCGTCGGCGAACTGCTCGGGGTGCACGGGGTTGCCAAGGGCACGGAGCGTCGCGAACGGGTGGCTGCGCTGTTCGAGCGCGTGGGCTTGCGCGCCGACCAACTCGACAACTATCCGCACGAGTTCTCCGGTGGCCAACGCCAGCGTCTGAGCATCGCCCGGGCGCTGTCGCTGAATCCGGAGCTGATCGTATGCGACGAACCGGTGTCGGCGCTTGACGTGTCCATCCAGGCGCAGGTCATCAATCTGTTGATGGACTTGCAGGCCGAGTTCGGCTTGTCGTACCTGTTCATCGCCCACGATCTCGCCGTAGTGGAACACTTGAGCGACCGCGTCGCGGTGATGTATCTCGGCCGGATCGTCGAGTTCGCCGACAGGCAGACGTTGTTCGAGAATCCGCAGCATCCCTACACCGAGAGCCTCCTTGCTGCGGTGCCTGTTCCCGATCCGAGCCGTGCCCGCCGCAAGCGCCACCTCGAGGGCGACGTCCCCAGTCCTGTGAACCGCCCGTCGGGTTGTCACTTCCACACGAGGTGCCCCTACGCGACGGCGCAGTGCCGCGCTGAGGAGCCCCGTCTTAAAGCCATTGCCGAAGGTCACGAGGTCGCATGTCATCTGCGTTGAGGCCAGTCCTGCTTGGGGGCGCCCTGCTCATTGGCCTGGGCGCCTGCACGGGGCCTGGCGAGGAGACTGAACGTGGCCAGCAGCGACCGGCACGAACCGAGCCGGTCCATGGTGGCCATCTGCGCGTGGGCTACGCCCTGGAACCGACGTCGTTGGACGCGGTACTGGGCCGGTCCGGCGGCGATGCCTACTACTGGCGACAAATCTACGATCAACTGGTGGACGCGGATCGGGACCTGAACCCGCGCCCATCGACGTCCCTGGCGACGTCCTGGGAGATCTCCGAGGACCCGGATGCCATCACTTTCCACCTGCGCGAAGGCGTCGTCTTCCACGACGGCACGCCGTTCGATGCCGCGGCGGTGAAGTTCAACGTCGAGCGGATCCTCGATCCGGCCACCAAGGCCACGCCCCGCGCCTCGATGACGGTCATCGACTCGGTGGACGTCGTCGACGAACACGTGGTGCGCTTCAACCTGTCGCGCCCGTGGGGGGCCGGACTCAATATGCTGGCGGATCGCGGCGGCGTCATGAACTCGCCCGCCGAAGTGCTGCGCCTCGGTGCCGACTACGGCTGGCAACCGGCGGGTACGGGACCGTTCCGGGTCGATAAGGTGATCACCGGCACGATGGTGCGACTGGTGCGCAACGAGGCGTACTGGGGCGTCGATGCCGACGGGCGTCGTCTGCCCTATCTCGACGAGGTGACCATACGGGTCATCCGGGATGAAACGGTCCTCGCGTCGGCATTGCGCACCGGCGAGATCGATGTGGCCTACCTGCCGTACAAGGATGTCGCCGCGTTTCGGCGCGACGACCGGTTCCGCATCGAGACCATGGACGGCGGCACCGTGGCGATGCTGTTGGCCTTCAACGTCGGCAGTCCGCCACTCGACGACGTGAACCTGCGCCTCGCGGTCGCCCACGCGATCGACCCCGTGGTGATCAACAAGGCCATCTACTTCGACAAGGTCCTGGTGGCCGACTCCGGGATGTGGCCCGTCGGTGCCATGGCGCACGATCCGGGCGTGCCACGGCCGCGCTACGACCTCGACAAGGCCCGCGAATACCTGGCGAAGGCTGGCAAGCCGGACGGGTTCGAGTTCACCGCCCTGACCTGGACCAGCCCGGTGCTCATCCCGACCGCGGAGATCATCCGCGCGATGCTGAAGAAGATCGGCGTCGTCATGAACATCGAAGTGTTCAGCGTCGGCGTGGCCACCGAGAACTTCTTCCACGGCCGGGTCCATCCGGTCTACATCACCGGGTGGAGCCGCTATCCCGAGCCGGACTGGATCGCCTCGCTGGCGTTCAAGAGCGACGGCTTCTACAACGCGGCGAACTTGCCGCGCCCGGACGTCGACGCGCTCGTCGAGCAGGGCGCTTCGCTCTACGCCCCGGAGGACCGCCGGCGCGTCTATCGCGAACTCAACGCCCTGATCCTGCGCGAGGCCTGGTTCGTGCCGTTCCTGTACGGGGTCACCTATGCAGCCGCCCCGGGCAAGGTGCGCAACCTGGATCGCCTCATGGGCTGGGACGGAAAGATGAACCTCACGGAAATCTGGCTCGACGAGTGATGGGCGCTAGGGACTAACGCATGTGGCAGTACGTCGTTCGCCGCCTGGCGCAGATGCTGCCGGTGCTCGGCATCATCACGTTCATGGTCTATGCGCTCATGCTGGCCATTCCCGGCGATCCGGCGCGTGCCTTGATTGGCCCGGGCGAGTCCCTCGACGAGGAGCAGCTCGAACTCATCCGCAAGGAACACAACCTCGACAAGCCGGCAGTGGTCCAGTACGGCATCTGGCTCGGCAAGGCGCTCCGTGGCGACTTGGGGCGCTCGACACAGAATCAGCGGCCGGTCGCGGAGGAACTCGGCACGCGTGCGCTCGTGACGTTGCAGTTCGGCATCGTCGCCTGGATCCTCGCCATGGTGATCGGCGTGCCTGCAGGCATGGTCTCTGCCGTCTACCGCGGCAAACCGGTGGATTTCATCACCACGATCGTGTCCATCGGCGGCGTCGCCATCCCCAACTTCTGGCTCGGCATCATGGCCATCCTGCTGTTCGGCGTGATCCTCGGCTGGCTGCCGACACAAGGGTACGTCGACATCACCGAGGATCCGGTCCAAGGCTTGCGGCACATGATCCTGCCGGCGTTCGCGCTCGGCATCACCAGTTGGGCGCTCATCATGCGCCAATCCCGGTCAGCCATGCTCGAGGTGCTCGCGCAGGACTACATGCGCACGGCGCGGGCCAAGGGCTTGCGCGAGCGCACGGTGATCTGGGTCCACGCGCTGCGCAACGCGCTCCTGCCGGTGGTGACGGTGTTCGGCCTGCAGACGGGACGCATTTTCGCGGGTGCCGTGGTCATCGAGACCTTGTTCGGCATTCCCGGCATGGGCAACTACATGGTGCAGGCCATCTTCGCGCGCGACTTCATGGCCGTCCAAGGCGCCGTGCTGCTGATGGCGCTGGCCGTGCTGTTCGCGAACCTCGTCACGGACATCGTCTACGCCTGGCTCGACCCGAGGATCAAGTACGGTGAGTGACAGCGCGGCCTTGCCTTCGGGGGGCGCTTGGCAACGG
This sequence comes from Gammaproteobacteria bacterium, assembly GCA_026706385.1. Classification (GTDB taxonomy): domain Bacteria; phylum Pseudomonadota; class Gammaproteobacteria; order Pseudomonadales; family Azotimanducaceae; genus VXYL01. Next base: position 11,937 of record JAPOYV010000133.1, on the reverse strand, counting down.
TTCGGCCACCATCCGGCCCTGGCCACTCTGCGCAAGCTCTCGCGCATCCCGCAGGCGGTGTTCGGCGTGGTCGTGATCGTCGCGACGGTGCTCGCGGCGGTGTTGGCGCCGTGGATCGTCCCCGTCGACCCCGAGGAGATGGACTTCGCCAATCTCCTGTCGGGAATCTCGTCCGAACATTGGCTCGGATCCGACCAGATGGGACGCGACACGCTCGCGCGCCTGATCGTCGGCGCGCAGGTCGCGTTGATGGTGAGCGTGGGCGCGGTGGGTCTAGGCGTTGCGATCGGCGTCCCGCTGGGACTGATCTCGGTCTACTTCCGGGGTTTCGTGGACGACGTCATCATGCGGCTGATGGACGCGCTGGTGGTCTTCCCCAGCCTGCTCATCGCCGTCGGTCTCGCAGCCGCCATGGGCGGTTCGCTCGCGACGGTAATCCTCGCCATCGGGCTTGCCAACGTGCCCTGGATGGCGCGGGTGATCCGCAGCCAGGGGTTGATGATCCGGGAACTCGACTACGTTGCTGCGGCCCAGGCCGGCGGCATGGGCCACCTGCGCATCATCGCGAAGCACATCCTGCCGAACGGCGTGGCCCCGGTGATCGTGCAGAGCACGCTGAGCATGGGCTACGCGGTTCTGACCGAAGCCGCGCTCGGCTTCATCGGCGTCGGCATCCAGCCCCCGACGCCCACTTGGGGCAACATGCTCCAGCAGGCGTTCCCCATGCTGGACCAGCAACCGCTGCTGAGTGTCGTGCCCGGCCTTGCCATCTTCGTGCTGGTGTTGGCCTTCAACTTCGTCGGCGATGCCATGCGCGACATTCTCGACCCGCGGCTCAAGGGGGTCATTCACTAGCCCGTCTCCAAACCCTGCGGCGGTCGGCTATGCTTCGAATCGATCGGCCGACGGCGACATCGATGAGCCTACGGGAGATTCCCGACAAGCCCCCGGAGCGGTTTGCCACGAGCGCCAACTTCGCGCACAGCCGCCACCGCGGCTTCCGCGTGCCGAACCGGTACTCCGCGATAGACCCGGAGGAGCTCAAGACGCTCGGCGTACGCGAGGACATCGTCGTCTCCAATGCGCGCTATCTCGATCCGGCGCCGACGCTCGACAGTCACGGCTTTCAGTTGGTGGTCGCGCCCACCGACCTCGACCTCATGGACAACGACGTCGTCCGCGGGCCCTTCTTCGAGGAATGCCGCGCGCTCTTGGCCCGGGTGACCGGGTGCGGCGAGGTCCGTGGCGGCGGGCATGAGTACCGCAACGGCTTCGGTGGCCAGACTGGCCCGCGAGGTGTCAAGCCGACGCCGAACGGCAGCGGCGGTGCCTACGCGCAAGGCATCCACGCGGACATGTGCGCAGCCGTCGAGGACCGGTTCCTGACCCTCATCCCGGACGAGCGCCATTTCGAGAGCATCAACATCTGGCGCAGCGCGGACCGGAAAACCGTACGCATGATGCCGCTCGCGGTGTGCGATATGCGCTCGGTGAGGCCGGATGACATCGTCTTCGGCGACGGCCAGAACACCGGCAACATCAAGCAGTACACGAAGGTCGTCGACCAGCGCCTGATCCACGGGCCGCACCAGCGCTGGTACTACTTCTCCGACATGGCGCCCGACGAAGTGCTGCTGTTCCGGCAGTACGACACGCGCCAGGAGAAGCTGAACCTGCGCACCGTGTTCCACACCGCGGTCGAGGATCCGACGTCGCCGCAGGACGCGCCCATGCGCTACACCATCGAGGTGCGCATGCAGGCCATCTACGGCAAGGAGACCGACAAGGCGGCGCGCGTGGCCCGTTTCAAGGCCCAGATTCCCACCGTGTACGCCGACGGGCGACCGTGCGACTGGTGGAGCGGACCGATCGAGGACTACGTGCCGCCAGCGCGCTGATCACGATGTCCGTTTGACGTGGCTGTCGGAGTAGCGTGGCGCCTATTCACGAAATCTAGATCATCCCTGGTCATCCAGCTTGAGTTCCTTCCGCACCTCGTCCAAAGGTCGTGTCGGCTCATGGCGAATCTGGTCCAGGTGCTCGACGTCTTCGAGTTCCTCCAGCCGGTCGAATAGGGCTTCCTGGACGAATTGGTTGATGACCATATCGTGCGATTTGCAGTAGCGCTCAACCGCCGCCAACAGGTTTTGGTCCACGAACGCGCTGATCTGTACCGTTGCCAAAAGGTGGGCGTCCGATTTTTGGGGTCGTTGCCCTAGCGTGGGCGGGCGCACGAATGCAACGGCTCCCGCCGGAGCGGCTACGTGGCCGCTAGCCCGGCGGTGACGTCCTCCGCGTCGCCGGCATCGGGGTAGGCCGGGGCGTACTGGGCATACTGGTAGGCGCCGATCCGCTCGATCCGTTCGCGCTCCTCCCGCTCCAATGGACCGCGTTCGAGCGCCTCGATGGCGAGATCCATCTGTTCGGCGTTGGCCGGGCCGCACAGCACCATGTCGATCGCGGGTTGCGAAAGCGAATACCGGTAGCAGTCGCGGGCGCTCGGCGGCGCCTCGCCGGGCGGCATCTTCGCCGGGTCGAGCAGGTGGCCCCAACGAGTCGCCGTGTACGTGCAGATGAACGGGCCACCGGTTTCCGGTACGTAGGGAAAGACGTCCTTCTCGGCGCCGCGGTGCACGCCGTTGTAGCGCAGCATCAGGAGCTCATAGGGGCTCTTCCCCTCGGTGTAGGCCTTGAGCAGCTTGGGCAGCATCGGCCGGTTGTGGCTGCTCAAGGACAGGAAACGAACCTTGCCGCGTTCTCGCAGGCGTTCGAACACTTCCGGGTAGCCGTCGCCCGGCACCTCGTTGCGGTTGCCGAGCAGCAGGAAGTCGAAGCTCTCGAGGCCGGCGGCCGTGAGTGCCTCCTCGACTTCGCCCTCGATGGTCGCCGGGTCGTTGGAATAGGATTGGATGGTCAGGATCATGTCGTCGCGGTGCTGCTTGGCGAGGTTGACCATGGCGCGCGCGAAGTCCGGCTGTCGCACCGTGCCCCAGTACAGGTAGTTGATCCCGCGGTGGAACGCGTCTTCGATGACGCTCGTCGCGGCGTTGAAGGTGGACCCGATGCCAAGCCGGCTCGACGACAAGCCGGTGCGTCCGATCGGACGTCGTTCCAGGAAATCGCTCATTCCCAATCCTCCCGATGAATTCGGTCTAGCTTAAGTTCTTGGGCGGGGTACGCCAATGCGCCTAGTCCGGCAGAGCGAACACGAACAGGTTGTTGCCGAAACTCGGCCGGATCTCCGGCGTCATGTGCAGGAAACTGCCCGTCGTCGCTGAACTGCCGGTGCTGACAGCGACGTACTGCCGGCCATCGACCGCGTAGGTGATCGGGAAGCCGGTCACCGGCGAGCCGAGATTGACCTCCCAGAGCACCTCTCCGGTGTCCTGATCGAGTGCCTTGAATCGCCCGGCCGTGTCGCCTCCGAACAGGAGGCGGCCGCCCGTGGCGAGTAGCGACGTCGTCGACGCCCGTTGCTCGTAGAGCCACTCGGTCCGTCCGGTGGCGGCGGAGATGGCGTGGATGGAACCCAGCGCGTCCTTGCCGGAGGACAGTTGGAAGCGGACCGAGAGCGCGTACTCCCTGTGCGATGCCTCGGGGGCCGTCGTGGTCAGCGTCGGCATGCAGGCGTTGCGCAGCGGGAAGTACATCGTGTGGGTCAACGGGCTGTATGCGCCCGCCTCCCAATCTCTGCCGCCGTGCATGGACGGGCACACCAGCAGCACCTGGCCGAGTGCGGTGAAGACGAGCTCTTCGTTCTCGGTCACGGTGCCGGTGGCGCCGTCGATGTCGGCGATGACGTTCTGCTCGACGGTGGGCCGCGCCCAGAGGAACTCGCCCGTTTCCCGGTCCAGCGTGTAGACCAAGCCGGTCTTGCCCGGAATGCCGGTGACCACCTTGCGCGTCTCGCCAGCGGTGAGCCGCGGGTTGATCCAAGGCACGGAGCTGGCGTCGGGTGCGACCGCGGTGGTGAGCAGCATGCGTTCGAACGGATGGTCGAGGTCCCAGTGATCGTTCACGTGCTGGTAGTGCCAGCGGATCTCGCCCGTTGCGCCGTCCAGTGCGAGCGTCGAGTTGTGGTACAGGTAGCGCTTGTCTGAGCCGTCGAGCATGAACTTGGGTGCCGGGGACGTGACCGAGGTGCCGATCAGGACGAGGTCAAGATCCGGGTCGTAGCTGGGCGGCATCCAGGCGCCGACGTGGCGGCGATCTTCGAATGGCACGTCGCCCCAACTCTCATCTCCCGGCTCGCCGGGCGCAGGGATCGTGCGTCGCCGCCAGACTTCGGCGCCCGTTTTGGCGTCGTGCGCGGTCACCACGCAAGCGTCCGGGCCGGCAAGCGGCGAGCAACTGCGTCCCGAGACCGCCTTGCCGTTCGCGATGATCGGTCCCGCGCCCTGGATGGCCGGGTGCGTGCGGTAGTCGAGGACCCGCGTTTCCCACACCTGTTGGCCCGTCGTCGCATCGAGTGCGAAGACGTGGTCATCTACGCTCGTGTCGATGATCAGCTTGTCGTAGATCGCGATGTTGCGGTTGTTGCTGGCGAGCAGCCCGCCCACGAAACCCGCCGCGTCCTCGGGGATGGGCCGAACGTGCTCCCAGATGAGATCGCCGCTCGCGCCGTCGAGCGCCTGGATGACGTCGTTCGGGTTCGGCATGTAGAGCACGCCGTCGTAGGCCAGCGGTGTCGCGGTCTGGCTGCCGTCCCGCAGCGCCCGCGACCACACCATGCGCAAGTCGGCCACGTTCCCGGTGGTGATGGCGTCGAGCGGGCTGTAGCCGAGGCCCGCGGCCGTGCGCCGCCAACTGAGCCAATCCCCCGGTGCCGGTTCGGCGAGCATGGCGTCGGTGACCGGCACGAACGCGTTGTCGTCGGTGGCTGCGCCGCACGGCGCGGTGAGCACAGCGGCGGCGGTCACGGCCGTGAGCGTCCTGAGCCTGTTCCAGGCAACCATGCAGCCTCCCCGCTACGAATCCCCAGCGTGCATATTGACAGAGGGGGAGTTGGTGCGGTAGGGAGAAGGGTTACCTCAGCCGTGCCTGCTTCGGGAGGCGTGATGAGCGGGAGCGGGGGTCCTATCGGCGTCTCTAAGGCGCTCGCTGTGGCGGGCGTCCTGGCCACCGGGGTCGGCGCAGCGGGTGCCGAGTGGGACGTTTCCGTCACCGGCGTCGGCTACTACAACTACGAGAGCCCGCACGCCAATCCGATCGCGCTGTTGCCGGACGCCTCGCTCGTCTACGCGGTGAATACGCCGGCGGACACCGTCGATGTCATCGACCCCGACACCCTTGAGGTCGTCGCGCGGATCAGCGTCGGCATCGACCCGGTCGGCATTGCCGTCCGGCCCGACGGCAAGGAAGTCTGGGTCAGCAACCACATCTCGGACTCGGTGAGCGTCATCGACTCGGATCCAGCGAGCGCGACCCGTCACGAAGTCCTGCACACCATCACCGCTTTCAACACGGCCAGGGCGACCGTGTTCGACGAGCCGGTGGGGATTGCGTTCGCGGGGAACGCGAAGGCCTACGTTGCTCTCTCGTCCTCGAACCGAATCGCCGTTGTGGACGTCGCTTCGCGTGCCATCCGCAGATACCTCGCGATCACGGCCCAGGATCCGCGCGCACTCGCCGTGCGCGGCAATCGGCTCTACGTGATTCCGTTCGAGTCCAACAACCAGACGCAGCTCTCCGGCTGTTGGCCGGAGAACATCGATGGCGTGCTGTGTACCTTCGATGCCCGCGAGCACGTCACGGAGGCCGCCGACGGTAGCGACCAGAGCGTCTCCAGGGGCTACGTTGCGGACATCGTGAAGCACCCGGACATCCCGGATCGCGACTTGTACGTCTTCGATACCCGCACAGACGCCCGGCTGCAGATCGTCGACACCCTCGGCACGCTGCTGTACGGCATCGCCGTGGACTCCGAGCAGCGCGTCTTCATCACCCAGGCCGACGCCCGTAACGACGCCAACGGCAAGGCGGGCACGGCGGGCCACGGCATGGCCGAGTTGGAAAACCGTGCCTTCCTGAACCGCATCACTAGGGTCGACTGCCGCGGCACGTGCCGGGACGGCGAAGACCTGGAACTTGAGCCCGTGCCGCCGCAGAACCCGCTGTTCAACGAAGCGCTTGCGACGCCGTTCGGCATCGCGGTCAGCGATGACGACTCGACGCTGGTGGTGACCGCGGCGGCATCGAACCGGCTCTTCACCATGGACGCGGCCAGCGGCGAAGTGCTCGGCATGGTGGATGTGGACTGGATTCCGCGCGGCGTGGCCCTCGAGAGCGACGCGGGTGGTGCCCCCGCCCGCGCCTGGGTGCACAACTCGCTGGCCAACTCGGTGTGGGCCGTCGATCTCACGGACGTTGCGGCGCCAACTGTCACCGGTGAGATCCCGCTCGACGACCCCACCGAGGCGGACCTCAAGCTCGGTCGCATCGTGTTCAACAGCGCGCATGCGTCGAGCACCGGCACGTTCTCCTGCGCGAGCTGTCATCCCGACGGTCACACCGACCAGCTCCTTTGGGTGCTGGATACGCCGTTGTGCGACCCGGGATGCGACCAGATCCAGCCACGGCTCGTGCAGGACATCCGCGGCCTGCGCGGCAGCGCGCCGTACCACTGGGACGGCATCCCCGGCGATCCGTTCGGCGGCGTCAACACCGCCAACATCGACCGGTACCTCCCGCCGAATTGCGACGGCGAGGTCGAGGAGACCTGCACGCGCCACCTGATAGACGGCTCGATGGCCACGACGATGTGCGACCTCTCCGACTGCGAGACCAACGACGAGGGTAAGGCCGGTCCGTTGACCGGCGCCGAACGCGATGCGATGGCCAAGTACCTCCTGAGCGTCCCGTATCCGCCGGCGCCGCAGCGCCCCTATACCAACGTCATGACCCCCTCGGCCCGGAAAGGCGTGCACAAGTTCCACGTCGAGAAGCAATGCGGCAACTGCCATCGCATGCCGTTCTGGACCATGACCAACATGGGCGGCAGCGGCATGGACGTGCCGTCGTGGCGGGGCGCCAACGACCGCTGGAAGAATGCGCCGCAGAACAGGTTCTTCTTCGCCGACCTCGTGCGCAACGACACGCAGGGCTTCCCAGAGAGGACGGGCTTCACGAACGACCCGGACATGTTCCAGATGATCGTCGAAGGCAGCATGGGCTTCTCCGGCGCGCTCGGGCGACAGGTTACGCTCAACGCGGCGACAGCCGAGTTGGCCGGTACCACCGACCTGCTGCGCGCCTTGGAGATCTCCGCCAGCGCTGGCGGCGTGGTCCTGCAAGCCGATGGCGTGCGCTTCCGAAAGAACGGCAAGACCCTAGACCTCGCGCTGCAGTACGGCGAGCGGCGATACCGGGACCGCAATGGCGGTCGGGCCGTGTATACGCGCGGCCGGTTGATCGGGTTGGCCGCCGCGGGGGAAGCGTTCGTGACGGTGACCGCGCGTTTGGGATTCAACACGAGCTACGACGACCCGCAGCCGACGCTACGGCCGTTCGAGCTCCCGATTCGGCCGATGTTCCCGGGAGGACGGCCGGCGGAATTCCCGGAACTCGTCGTCAACAAGCCTATCCACATCCGCGGCGAGCACATCCAGGAGGGCGCCTACGTGCTGGTGAATGGCCGGCGCGTGTCCGGGAGTGTCCGTTGCGAAGTTGGCCGGCTGCCGAACTGCCGCGACGACGTCGTCTTGATCCGGCTCGACGAGTTGCCGACGCGCGCGGGCATGTACCTGCTGCAGGTGCAGAACCCGGAGGGCTTGTACAGCAACGACTTCGTCTTCCATGTACTCGACCAACGACCGCGGGCCAGGAGCCGGAACCTCATCTCGAGCGGCGGGCGGTTCAACGGCCAGGGCTCGTGGTCCGCGCAGACCCAGAACGGGTCGGTGTCTTGGGACGGTCAGGCCGTGTTCACGATCGAAGCACCGTCCGCACAGCCGTGGCGCGTCCAGCTTGGCCATCGGGTCGCCGTCGAAGAGGGCGTCGACTACTCACTGTGCTACTACGCCAAAGGCGCAGACGTCCGGTACCTGGAGGCCAATGTGCACACCGGCGATCCGGACTACCAGACGGTCATGGGGACGCCGTTCACGCCCGAGGTCGGCGCCGGGACGCGGTCTGCGGGTGCCAGCCTCTCGAAGCACTGGCACAGGTACCACCACCGCTTCACCAGTTCGGTAACGGACAGCACTGCGCACCTGAACTTCAATCTCGCGCAAAGCGACGTCGACGTAATCATCGACAACGTCGGCCTCTTCCGCGGCCCCGGCTGCGGCAGTGCGGATGCGCCACGGTAGAGACAAGTAGCGGGGCTGCGCCCCAGATCGAGGCGGACCGCAAGCGGTCCGGTGCGCGGGCCTCCCGGCCCGCAACCCGCCGTGTCGCAGAAGGCGGCGATGCGCTGATGACCTTGTACCAGCCCGTAATGGCGCAAAAAACTCGGGTCTAACCACAGCGCCGCGCATGGCGGGGTACAGTGGGGTTCTCAACGGACGGGCCGGAGGGACGCCCTGATCACGACGAATCCATACGCCGACCTGACCGAGCGCGGTTTCGCGGTCTTCGAGGACGTACTGCGCGACCCTTTGCTATCGACGCTTCGCACGGTCACGGACGTCCTGTGCGAAGCGCGGACACCTGAAGAACTCGCACGCCGGCGCTCCCAAGGCACGATGCTCAGCATCATGTCCGACGCGGCCTTTGCCGACCTGATCGCCTGGCAACCGGCAATCGAGTGTCTCGGTGCGATGGGGTTCACAGAGCCGACTTTCACGGACGGCTACGTCATCAGCAAACCGCCCCACAGCCCGCGGCTCTTCTGGCACTACGACTGGTTCGCATGGCGTGATCCGGATGCTCTCGACGTGCGCCCGCAGCAGGTGTTTTTCATGTATTACCTGACAGACACGACGGTTGAGAACGGGTGTCTGCGCGTCTTGCCGGGATCCCATCGGCACCACCATCCCCTTCGCGATCTGATCGGCAACCCCCACAACGAAAAACTGTCCCGGGCGCTGGATCTAGACGACCCGGCGTTCTCGACGCAGCCCGACGAGGTCGACGTGCCCGTGCGTGCGGGCGATCTCGTCGTTGGCGATGCGCGCATGCTGCACGCCGCCCACGCCAACGCGAGCGACGAGAGGCGGACCGTTATCACGCTATGGTTCCAGCCGGATTTCGCGAGTCTGCCGGACCGCGTCAAGGCGCAGATGGTGAAGAAGACGCAGCCGACGCCTGCGGATTGGCCGGTCGCGGCCAGGGAGATGGTCCGGGCCTTGAATCCGCGCTACCACGGTGACGCCGAACCGTATGGACGCGACCTCTACGAGCGTCCTGGCGTTTGAGGAGTTCCAGACTTGGCACTTGAACGAACTGTGCTGCGCGACTGAGAACGCGAAGCGTTCTCGCACGCGCCCGAAGGGCGCGCCTTGACTTTCGCTGTTCGCGCACTATGGTGCGCGTCCCGCCTCGTCGCGGTCTCGACACTCATGAACATGCCGCACACGAACATGCAACACGGCACGTCGCGCGACTCTCTCATGCGAGGGGCAGTGCCCCAGCCGGCCGCTTGCGCGGCGGGGCGCTCCCCTGCTGAGGGCTCCGCGCCGTTGTTGCCGTCGTGCGGCCTCGACCCAGGCTCTAGCGGACCACCTTAGACACCCGTCCGTTTTCTAGAACCCCGAAGCGCCGCAAGCCCTTCGGGGTTTTTCGTTGTGGCGTTTGAACTTATTTCGCCTAAGCAAGGAGCAGCCATGGATACGCCGTCCCGGCACCAACTGCAGCGCAATCTCAGCCGCGCGCTGATGTTGTCGTTCTTCCAGCACTTCATGCTGGTGATGCCGATCATCGTGATCCTCTTCGAGTCCAAGGGCGTGCCGCTGGCAGACGTTCTACTGCTGCAGGCTTGGTTCGCGGCGTTGATCGTGATCCTCGAAGTGCCCTCCGGCTACGTCGCCGACCTCTTCGGTCGGCGCGGCGCGATGCTGATCGGCGGCGTCTTTCTCGGCATCGGCAGCACCTGGCTCGTGTTCGCGCATGGGTTCTGGCAGCTCGCGGCTTTCGAGGCGTGCCTGGCCGTGGCGTTCAGCCTCATCTCGGGGGCGGACCTGGCGCTCCTCTACGACACCGAGCTGGCGTTGGCCGAAAGTGCGGAGCAGAAGCAGAAGGCGGTTCGCCGGCTGTTCTTCGTGAGCGACCTTGCCGAGGCGGTCGCGGCGGTGGCGTGCAGCGCGCTGCTCGTCGTGACGGTTCTGGACGGGGTGGTGTGGGTCCAGGCGGTGTGCGGATGGATTCCGTTCCTGGTCGCGTTCACCGTGGTCGAACCGCCTCGCGAACGGCTCGCGAAGACGGGACACGGGCGCAACTTCGCGGGCATCCTTCGTGCCGTGCTGCTCGACAGCCGGATCCTGCGCTTGACCTTCCTGGCGCTGGCGATTTGGGGCCTCACCACCATGTATGCGGTGTGGCTCCTGCAGGCGCACTGGCAAGCCGAGGGCATCGAAGTGGTCCACTTCGGCTACTTGTGGGGTGCCTTGACGCTGCTCTCGGCCGTAGCGGGCCGTTATGCACAGTGGCTTGAAGAACGCCTCGGTACGACGACGATGCTCCTCGTGATCGGCGCCGGCCCCGTGTTCGGCTATTTGGCCATGGGGCTCCTTGGCGCCATGGCCAGTATCGCCATGTGCTCGGTCTTCTTCGCGTGCCGGGGGTTCGGCGCCGTGATCCTGCGCGATGCGCTGAACCGGCGCGTCAGCAGTCGGTTCCGGGCCACGGCCAACTCGCTGGCGAGCTTCGGCTTCCGCGCGGCGTTCGCGTTGACGGCGCCGCTCGTCGGCGGTGCCTTGGATCTCTGGGGACTGAAGATGACGCTGCTCCTGCTCGCCGCGGCCAGCTTCGGCATCTTCGTAACCCTGATTCTGCCGCTGATTCTGGCCGCGCGTGACATCCGGCCTCGGACTGGCGTCGAGGCCCGGTCGAGTCCGGCAACGAATCCGTGAAAGGCTATTCCCGTGGTCTGTCGCAGATCCACTCCATGCCGCCGGACGGGTCGCCATAAGGCGTGCGGCAAAGCGGAATCTCGTCCATGAAGGTGCACCGTAGGCGCTTCAGCCTGAGGCTCTGGCTACCGTGGATGCCGTCCGTCTTGGGCGCGCGCTCGCACGTCACGCGATAGCCGTCGCTGCCCCATTGCCGGCGATAGTCGGCGACGATCGTGGCGAAGTGGAGGATGTGCTCCGGCCGCACCTCGGCCATCGCGTCCCGGAAGTAGTTGCGGATCGCGGGATCCGTCTCCGGCATGGCGGCGACACCCAGCCAACCGATGCCGGCCTCTATGTCGCGCGTCACGCCGCCGCGGCCGTGCAGGTAGACGTCGCCGGCGCGTGCCTGGGCCCACTTGAAGCCGCGCTTTGCGGCCGTGACCAGGTACGGCAGCGCTTCGGCGTACTTGCCCTCGCGATACAGCCGGCTGCCGCGATTGACGACGCTGTAGGTCTGCACGATGTAGGTGGGTGACGGCATCTCGCCGCGTTCGGGCCTCTCGGCGGTGACGATGATCTCGTCGTCGATGTCGCCTGGGAAGTCGCCGTGCGTCACGGGCTCTTCCATGTGAGGGGCAATGCCCCTGCCCGCCGCTTGCGCGGCGGGGCGCTCCCCGGCTGAGGGCTCTTTCTTGCGAGGGGCAGTGCCCCTGCCCGCCGCTTGCGCGGCGGGGCGCTCCCCGGCTGAGGGCTCTTTCTTGCGAGGGGCAGTGCCCCTGCCCGCCGCTTGCGCGGCGGGGCGCTCCCCGGCTGAGGGCTCTTTCTTGCGAGGGGCAGTGCCCCTGCCCGCCGCTTGCGCGGCGGGGCGCTCCCCGGCTGAGGGCTCTTTCTTGCGAGGGGCAGGCCCCTCGCGCTCCCCGGCTGAGGGCTCTTCCATGCGAGGGGC
>JAPOYV010000040.1 GCA_026706385.1 Gammaproteobacteria bacterium | reverse complement strand
CGCACCAACTCGCCCCCCGGCGCAACCGCGATCACCGGCATGTCCTGGTCCACGAGCGCGAGCGGCCCGTGCTTGAGTTCGCCCGCCGGATAGCCCTCGGCGTGGATGTAGGAAATCTCCTTGAGTTTCAGTGCGCCTTCCAGAGCAACCGGATAGTGCGCGCCGCGGCCGAGGAAAAGGGCGTGGTGGCGGTGCATGAAGTCGACCGCTAGGCGGCGGATTCGGGCATCGAGTGCGAGCGCCTCGTCGATCACGTCGGGCAGGCCCTTGAGCGCCTCGACCAGTTCGGCCTCCTTGTCGGCGTCGAGGCCCGCCCGCCGGCCGAGCAGAATCGCCAGCATCATCAGCACGGCGAGTTGGGTGGTGAACGCCTTGGTCGACGCGACGCAGATTTCCGGCCCGGCCTCCGTCATGAACGCAAGCTCTGCCTCGCGCACCTGTGAACTGTTCGGCACGTTGCACACCGTGAGCGTGTGGTCGAAACCGGCGGCTTCAGCGATCCGGTGCGCGGCTAGGGTGTCGGCGGTCTCGCCGGACTGCGTGATGCTGACGAAAAGGCTGCCGGGGGGCGTGACGAACTTGCGGTAGCGGAACTCGGAGGCGATCTCCACGTTGCAGGGGATCTGCGCCAGTTCCTCGATCCAGTAGCGGGCAACACAGCCGGCGTAGTAGGACGTGCCGCAGGAGGCGATGGTGACGGCACGCGTGTCGTCAAGGACCTGCTTGGTGCCGATACCGAAGGCCGGTTCGAGCACGCGACGGCGGCCGAGCCGGGTCTCCAAGGTGTCCCGAATCGCCCGTGGCTGTTCGTGGATCTCCTTTTCCATGTAATGGTGGTAGTTGCCCTTGTCGGTTGCGTCGGCACTGTGCTCGACGCGCACCGTGGTGCGTACCACCGCGCGGTTGTCGGCGTTCCAGACCGTGAAATCGCTGGCGGTGAGATCCACCAGGTCGCCCTGTTCGAGGTAGATGAACTGGTCGGTCACGGGCCGCAGCGCAAGCGTGTCGGAAGCGATGAAGTTCTCGCCGATGCCAATGCCGACGACGAGCGGGCTCCCGGCCCGGGCGGCGACCAGCCGACCCGGCTCGTCGCGGGACATCACGCCCAACGCGTAGGCTCCCTCCAGGCGCTTTGCGGCATTGGCGACAGCTTCGAGCAGGTCGCCCGTGTCATCGAGACATTGGTGGATCAGGTGCGCGACGAGTTCGGAATCGGTGTCGGATTCGAGCTCGAAGCCCGCACCGAGGAGTTCGTCGCGCAACTCCTCGTAGTTCTCGATGATGCCGTTGTGGACCAGGCAGACGCGGCCCCGGGAGATGTGCGGATGGGCGTTCTCGACCGCGGGCGCGCCGTGCGTTGCCCAGCGCGTATGGGCGATGCCGGTGATGCCGTGGATTGGCGCACCGCTCAAGCTCTGCACCAGTTCCTTGACGCCGCCCACCGTGCGGCGTCGTTGGATCTCGGGGTTGGCGCCGTCGAGAACGGCGATCCCGGCGGAGTCGTAGCCCCGGTATTCCAACCGCTGGAGGCCGGCGAGCAGGATTGCCGGCACGTTCCGGCTGGCAACAGCGCCAACGATTCCACACATGGCTATCGGCCCTCGTCGGTCCGGCGCTTCGCTGGCGGGGTCCAGCCTTGGATGTTGCGCTGGCGGCCCCGGCCGATGGCCAGGTCTTCGCGTTCGACGGTCTTGGTGATCGTGGAACCGGCGCCGACGTAGGCTTCGTCGTCGATGGTCAGCGGTGCCACCAAGGTGGCGTTGGTGCCGATGAACACGTTCTCGCCGATCTCGGTGCGGTGCTTGTCGACGCCGTCGTAGTTGCAGGTGATCGCGCCGGCACCGACGTTGGTACCGGCGCCGACGGCGGCATCGCCCAGGTAGGCCAGGTGGTTGGCCTTGGCGCCCGCGCCGAGGCTTGCCTTCTTGGTCTCTACGAAATTGCCGATGTGGACGGACTCCGCGAGTTCGGTCCCGGGACGCAGACGCGCGTAGGGACCGATCCGACAACCGGCCGCGATCACGGCTCCGTCGATGCAGCTCATGGGTTGAACTTCGACAGCGTCGCCGAGAGTCGAGTTCCGGATGACGCATCCGGGCCCGACCTGAACGCCTTCGCCCAGGATCACGTCGCCCTCGAAGACGACGTCGACATCGACGACGCAGTCCCGTCCCGCCTTCAGACGGCCGCGAATGTCGAGCCGGGACGGGTCCATGACCGCGACGCCTTGGCGCATGAGTTCGTCAGCAAGGCCACGCTGGTAGTAACGCTCGAGGTGCGCCAACTGCACACGGTCGTTGACGCCCATGACCTCCTCGGGCACATGGCCGTCGATGCCCGTCACCGCGATGCCGCGAGCCTCCGCTTTGCCGACGATGTCCGTCAGGTAGTACTCGCCTTGGTTGTTGTTGCGATCGAGGGTCTCAAGGAGCGTGCCAAGGACCGCCTTCGGCGCCGCGAGAATGCCGGTGTTGATCTCCGTGATCGCCCGTTGTTCCGCCGTCGCATCGGCGTCTTCGACGATGCCTGTGATGCGCGAATCCCGGCGCAGGATGCGTCCGAGGCCGCTGGGATCAGGCAGGTCGATGGTGACCAGGGCGATGCCGTCGCCTGCGGCGGCGACGCATCGGCTAAGCGTTTCGGCACGCACCAAGGGCACGTCGCCGAGCAGGACGAGCACCGTCGCGTCGTCCGCAACAGCCGGCAGGGCTTGCGCTGCGGCATCACCGCTGCCGAGGCGAGGCTCTTGGAGAACCCAGGAAATCCGTGACTCGTCTTGGAAGTGAGCCTTCACTTCGTTGGCCGGGTGCCCGACCACCACGTGGCACTGGTCGGGTTCGAGGCGGAACGCCGTGTCGAGCACGTGCGCGAGCAGGGGCCGCCCGGCAAGCGGATGCAGGACTTTGGGCGTTCTGGACCGCATCCGCGTTCCCGCGCCGGCAGCGAGCACGACGACTTCGAGAGCCATGGGTGTTCCCGTCCCGCGTGAGGGTCAAGCATTATAGGAGTTGCACACGGCGGAATGGGCCTAGCGATGCCGACGACGACCATTGTTCCCCCGGATCCAAGCGCCCCGATTACGAAGGCGGTCATTGCCGCCGCTGGCAGCGGAACGCGCTTCCTGCCTGCCACCAAGGCGGTGCCCAAGGAGATGATCCCGCTCATCGACCGCCCGATTGTCCAGTACATCGTCGAGGAATTGGCGGACAGCGGCATTGGCGATGTCATCTTTGTGACCCGCTGGGACAAGAAAGTGCTGGAGGACCACTTCGACCGCCACCCGACTTTGGAGGACGCTCTCGCGGCGGATGGCAAGGCTCAATATCTCGCCGAAGTCCGTCGCGCCAACGAGTTGGTCAATGCCGCGTTCATTCGCCAACGGGGTCCCTACGGCAACGGGACGCCGGCCCTGAACGCGGCACCGCTTGTGGGGGATGCGCCGTTCGTCTACGCCTTCGCGGACGATCTGGTCAGTTCCACCGTGCCGTTCACGCGGCAACTCATCGACCAGTATCGGAAGACGCCGGGCGTCATCCTGGGCGCGCAACGCGTTGAGAAGGACCAGGTTCCCAAGTACGGCATGATCGAAACCGACGAGGTCATGCGCGTCACCCGCATCGTGGAAAAGCCCACCCCAACCCAGGTCACGTCCGACTTGGTGGGCTTCGGCCGCTACATCCTCCCGCCCGAGATCGCCGACATCCTGGCCGAAACGCCGACTGGGAAAGGCGATGAACTGTGGCTGATGGACGCGATCGAGGCCTACATGCAGCGCGGCGGGCCCGTGTACGCCTGTCCGGTGGACGACGGCCGCTGGCTCACCACCGGTGATCCGGTCAACTACCTGGAGGCACTGTTCCACTACGCGATGCGCCGGGAAGACCTTGGCGCGGACTTCAAGCGCATCGTGCGCCGCGTCGCGCGGGACCTGTAACAGGCGGGAGCTTCAGGCGGTACGCGGGCCTCCGGGCCCGCAAAGAGCGCTACTCGATGCGGACGTGGACGTCCGCGTACCGTTGCGCGAAACGAGCTTTGGCCCAGGGTCGGATCGACCGGGACGACCTCTGGCCTCGCCTCGTCAAGCGTCGCGGGAGCACGAACTGGACTTCGTCGACCATGGGCGAAGGCTCTACCAGGTGAAGGTGGGACGGACTGGTCCCTTGGACTTCGCCTGGTTTCCGAGGACGTTCCCGGGAGCTTAGCTCCTGGTGATCGGCGCCGACGAGTTCGAGACGCCCCACGTCAAGGGGATCACCGTCGAACAGTTCCTGCTCGCGGACGGATTGCCGCATCCGTATCCGGGCGAGGTCGACGACCTCGACGTGTACAACGACTTTGCGCGGTTCGCCGAGGGAGGCTGACGCGTCCGCACGCCGTCGCTGGTGTTTGTGCTAGGTTGAGAGCCCGTTCGGGCCTTTTCATGCCTCGAGGATTGGTGCGTATGACTGTCGTGAGACCCGCTGCAACATCCCTACTAATCCTCTCCGTGGCGTTGGTTTCGTGCGCCCCGCCTGAGAGAAGCGACGTGGATTGGCCGGTGTACATGGGCGACGAGGGCAGGCAGCACTACTCCGAGCTCGACCAGATCAACCGCGACAACGTCGGCCAACTTCAGCAGGCGTGGGTCTACAACTCCGGCGAGCCGAGCGGCACGATGTACACCAGCCCGCTCGTGGTCGACGGCGTCTTCTATGCCCTATCCCCGAAGCTGGTCCCCTTCGCGCTCAACGCCGCGACCGGCGAAGAGATATGGCGTACCGATCTCGAACTGCCCGGGGCGGCCCAACGCGGCCTGATGTGGTGGGAGAAGGGCGACGACCGGCGGATCCTGTTCGCGGCCGGCGCGGAACTTATCGCCTTGAACGCGGACGATGGCCAGTTGGTGCCGACCTTCGGGGAAGGTGGTCGGCTCGACATGCGGCCGAAGGAGAACGACCGCGGCGGGCACTTCGGGCTCACCGCGCCGGGCGTCGTGTTCGAGGACACGATCATCACCGGGTTCACCACCACGGAGTGGGCCGATTCGTTCCCGGGCTCGATTCGCGCCTTCAGCGCCATCGACGGAGAACTGGTCTGGAAGTTCAGCATGATTCCCGCTCCCGGCGAGCGCGGGTCGGAAACCTGGGCGGAGGGCTCCCTGGAGAAGGCCGGCGGCGCCAACGCCTGGACCGCCCTGACCCTCGACGAGGAACGCGCCTTGTTGTTCGTCCCCACGGGTTCGGCTACGCCGGATTTCGTGGGTGCGGCGCGCCTCGGCGACAACCTGTACGCCAACAGCATCGTCGCCCTCGACGCCCGCACCGGCGAGTACCGCTGGCACTACCAGGTGATGCGCCACGACCTGTGGGACCGGGACAACCCGGCGCCGCCGACGCTCGTGCAGTTGGAGAGGGACGGGAAGGTGATCGACGCCGTGACGTTAACCACCAAGTCCGGCCATCTGTACGTCTTCGACCGGGAAACCGGCGAGCCGCTGCATCCCATCTATGAAGTCGACTCGGCAATGGAAAGCTCCATGCCGGGCGAGGTGACTGCCGCCAAGCAGCCCGTATCGAGCATCGCCTTCAGCCGTCAGGTTTTCGAGGTCACGAATCGCAGCGAGGAGGCGCGCCAAGCGGTACTGGAGAAGATCAAGGACTACGACATCCGCCCGTGGACACCCCCGAAGGTGGGCACGATCCTGATAACGCCTTGGTATGACGGCGGTGCCGAGTGGGGCGGCTCGGCCTTCGATCCGGCGAACAACCGGCTGATCCTGAATGCGAACGATGTCTCGGGCCACCTCACCCTCAACGAGATACCGGTCGGCTTCAGCAAGGCGGGGAGCTACGCCCTGCACTGCGGGAGTTGCCACGCGCCGGACTTCAGCGGGACCGATGCCGGCCCGACCTTGGTCGGTGTCATCGAGCGCGTGGGCTACCGCGAAGTGCTGAAGATCGTCAACGAGGGCAAGGGCCGCATGGTCGGTTTCGCGCACCTCGACGAGTACGTGCGGAACGGCATCATGCAGCACCTCATGCAGCCCGAACCGGTGGTGGACGCGCCTACCACGGATGTCACCTACACCCACTGCTGCTACGTGTACCTGCGCGACCACGAGGACTTGCCCGGCAATGCACCGCCCTGGGGTACGCTCAATTCCATCGACCTCGCCACCGGCGAGATCGTCTGGCAAGTGCCGTTCGGCAACTACCCGACCCATCCCGATCTCGGCTTCGGCGCCGTCAACTACGGCGGCCCGGTGGTCACCAAGTCCGGGCTGATCTTCATCGGCGCAACGCCCGACATGAAGTTCCGCGCCCACGACACGCGCGACGGCTCGATCCTCTGGGAGACCGAGTTGACGGCCGCCGCGTTCTCGACGCCGGCCGTCTACAGCGTCGACGGCAAGCAGTACGTGGCGATCGCCGCCGGCGGCGGCCGCATGGGACCGCCGTCGGGGTCGGAATACTTCGCGTTTAGCCTTCCGTGAGCGGCCCATCGCGTTTGTGGTGCGCGGACGTCCACGTCCGCAACCGGCGAGGTCACCGTGCCACCAACACCGCCTCCCCGTCGCCCCGCCATCGCCGCTCGACCTGGCCGAACCCCGCTTCGCGCAGCAGTTGCCGATTCGTCTCGTAATTGAGCGTGACGTCGTAGTTCCACTCGCCGGTGCGCCCGCCGGGGAGTTTCGCAATCGACCTCTCGAAGTCGCCGTGGTCTTCCGCGCCCGCCCGCCCGTCGGTCATCTGGTCGCCTTCGACGTAGGCACCACCGGGTTTCAACGCTTCTCTGAAGTTCCGGTAGATGCCGACCTTGGTGTCGGGCGGGAAGTGGTGCACGCAGAGGACGGACACGACGTAGTCGAAGTCGACTAGGCCCGACGGCCACTCAACGCAGGACGCTTCGAGGAGCGTGATCTGCCCCATCCGCGCCGCGTACTTGGTACCGAGCTCAGCAAGCATCCGCGGTGCCTGGTCCATGGCCGTGATCTCGGCATTGGGCACGCGCTCGAAGATGTGGGCGAGTTCCAAGCCGGTGCCGCAGCCGACATCGAGGACCTTCAGTGGCTCCCTTGTCACCGGAAACTGCGTGGCGACGGCACCGTGCAGATTGTCATAGTCGCCGGCGAACTTGGCATCCCACAGGTGGGCGACGGCATTGAAGAAATCCGGCAGGCTCTCGACGTCGTAGCCGATGCCGCCGGGGTCGCGCAAGACGCGACCGGATTCGCGCAGACGCTCGAACTCCTCATCAAGCGCGCGACGATCGTTTTCGATAGACATACGTTCTCCGTAGCCGCGTGATCAGCGCGGCGTGAGATGAGATTTGGGAGAACGCGGCCCGAGGTTCGGACCGTGCAGAGTCGACCGCGGGCCTTAAGCGCTCCCGTTTCCAAGAAGGGTGCGAGGTGCCATCGGTCGTCTCCTGTGGTCGAGTAGTTGCGCGCAACCTATCAGCGGCGATCCGTGCCTGCAACAGGACGGCGTGCATTTCGATACGGCCGGAGGGGCCTGCGCACCTCGATTTGATGAGAGGCCGGGAAGGTGGTTTAGTCCGTAAATGCACCCGCAGCCCCTGACCCGCCGGCAACTGCAAGACTTCGCCGCCAATGGCTTCCTGCATGTCCCGTCCATGGTCCCGGAAAGCGAACTCGCGGCTCCTGATCGGGACAGCCTGGCCCTCATCGAGCGCGGTATCGGTGGTCCCTTCGGCGATGACCGCTGGCGCTACGGCGAGGATCCGGAGTTGGGCAAGGCGCATTGCCTTTACCGCGTGAACGACCTCGCCGCGGCCGATATGCCGCCGAGCTTCCAGATCCTGCTCGCCTATCCGCCTTTGCTGGCGGCGGTGTCCCAACTCGTGGGTGGTGACCAGTTCGCGGCATCCGTCCATGCGTTGGTGTTCAAGCTGCCGCGGCACGGTGTGCCCGCACGTTGGCACCAAGACCCCGTCAAGGTGTTTCGCTTCCCCGTGTTCAACATGGACATCTACCTCGACGAAGCTACCGTCGACAACGGTTGCCTGCGGGTCTTTCCGGGCAGCCACCTAACGGGCCACCACGCCCCGGATGAGCATCCGGAATTCATCCGAAGCTGGACCAATGGAAGCGACGAGAGCGACGCCCGTGTAGCGATCCCCGTGCCCGTGAAGCGCGGCGACGTCATCTTCCACGCGACCACGGTGATCCACGGCAGCCCGTGGAACCGCTCCGACGACTTGCGGCGGACGGTCTACTTCCACTTCGACCATCGACTGGACGTTGAACTCGCCGGCGACCGCTGGCCGCAGCGCCGGTTCGCCGAAGCCCGCGCCGTGACGGCCCGCGCCGTCGAGGCGCGGGCGCGGCTATACCCAGACGAAGCGCCGTTCTCCTATTGACCACGTCCTACCTGCTCAGATCGACGGAAACGCCGCCCGCTGTCGAACCGGTGCCTGGGATGTACCAACACTTGCTCTGGGAAGACAAGGCGCACACTCACCAATTGAGTGCCTCGTCGCAGCCGGCGACATGGGTGGCCAAGCCTTCCCGAATCGACTCGCGCATTCCCGGGATCGAAAGTAGAAACAGCGTTTCTTGGATCGCTGCCCAATCCTCCTGGGCAACAAGCACCGCCGAGTTCCCCTTGCCGACTATCAGCAGGGGCTCATGTGAGGTGGCCGCCTCGTCGATGAGCCGGTCGAGATTGGCGCGTGCTTCCTTGGCGGTGATCGATGCCAACGGAACCTCCCGGGTCGAGGAAGATCATACCGGCGTCGGACAGACACCGGTGTCTCACAGCAGTCCCAGGATCAGGAATCCGTGGCCGGGAACCCTAACGGCCGGGTCCAAGCCGAGCACTTGACCGGTCAGGACGTCGACGCCGATGTTCGCGCCGTACAGCGACTCGGCGAAGCGGTCCACCGCGACGTCCTTGGCATCGGCGTTCTTGTTGATGAGAACCATCACGCGGTCGTCGTCGGTGTGTCGGAAATAGACGTAGATGCCGTCCGCCGGGGCGTAGTGCGTCAAACGGCCATGCTTGACGGCGGTGGACGATTTACGCCACGTGAGCAGCGCCTTCAGGAACTGCTGCGCTTCCGCCGCGTTGGGTGACAGACCCTCGCCCGTGAAGCCGTTGACGCGGTCTCCCGGCCAGCCGCCCGGGAAGTCGGCCCGCATCACGCCGTGCGATGCGTCGGGCGGATGGTCCATCAGGATTTCCGTGCCGAACAGGAGTTGGGGGATGCCGCGCGTTGTCAGCACCAGCACCATCGCCAGCCGGAACAACTCGTCGTCTGCGCTGAGTTGATGGTAGATGCGGTGCATGTCGTGGTTGTCGGCGAACACCACCAGGTTGTCGGGGTCGGCGTAAAGGAAGTCGGCAACCAGTGCGCGATAGAACGACACGATCCCGGTGTTCCAGGTCTCGTCGTCCCGAAGGCTGGGGACGATGGTGCTCTGCAGGGGGAAGTCCATCAGGCTCGGCAAATGGGACTCGTAGCCGTCGTCGCGCGTCTTGCCCCGCTGCCAATAGGCGATGATGCCGGGGTTCGCGTTCCACTCCTCGCCGACGACGTTGAAGTCGGGGTACTCGGCCATGACCCGCCGGGTCCAGGCGGAGAGGAAGTCCTTGTCGGCGTAGGACCAGGTGTCGACGCGGATGCCGCTCAAGTCGGCGTACTCAACCCACCAGATTGCGTTCTGGATGAGGTAGTTCGCCAGCAGCGGATTGCGCTGGTTGAGGTCCGGCATGGTGGGCACGAACCAGCCATGCACGAAGGACTCGCGGTCGATGTCGGCCCCGTGCGGGTCTTGCAGCGGCTCGCGGACGTGGCTGGTCGGCACGAAGGAACCGTGGTTGATCCAGTCAGCGGCCGGCGGGTCCTCCACCCACCAGTGGCTGATGCCGCTGTGGTTGGGAATGAGGTCCATGATGATGCCGACGCCGCGTTGTCGAGCCTGGGCGGCGAGTTCCCGGTATAGCGCGTTGTCGCCGAGGCGGGGATCGACCCGGTAGTAGTCCGTCGTGGCGTAGCCGTGATAGGAGAAGGTCGGCTCGTTGTTCTCGAGGACGGGGTTGAGCCAGATCTGCGTATAGCCCATGTCGGCGATGTAGTCGAGATGATCGATCACGCCCTTCAGGTCGCCGCCGTGGCGGCCGTCGGGGTTGGCACGGTCCGCGCGTTCGAGCATCTCTGGCACGCTGTCGTTGGCCGAATCGCCGTTGGCGAAGCGGTCCGGCATGACCAGGTAGATGACGTCAGCGCTTGAGAAGCCCTTGCGGGCGGCGGAACCCGGCCGGCGCGCTTCGAAGCGGTAGCCGACGGTGGATTCGTGTCCGTCGTCTGTGCGGAATCGAATGTCGCAGGAACCGGGGGCGAGGTCCGGTGCCAACCCCAGGTCGATGAAGAGGTAATTGGGACTGTCGACGCGGCGCGTCTCGAGATGCGTTACGCCCGGACAGTCGAGCTCTGGCTCGAGTTGCGCCACGGATTCGCCGCGAACCATGAGCTGCAGCGCGGGGTGCTTCATCCCGGCCCACCACGACGGCGGCTCGACACGTTCGATGGCCGGTTCGGCGCCGCAGGCGACGGCGACACCGACCAGCGCTAGCTTCAAGGGCGACCTTGCGGCTTGAAAGCGGTCAACGGGGGAGCGAAGACGGGGCTTGTCTAGCATCGGGTGTACTCGGGCGCACCCTGAGGTCCACCTACTCCAAGTGCGCGGCTAGGAACTGTGCCAGCTCGCCGTAAGTCTGCAGGTTCTCCGGCGAGCCGACGAGCATCATGTATTCGGCGTGCGACAGCCCCTCGTAGACGTTGAGGTCGGCGACGACGCCGGCGGCCTTGAGTTTCCGGTGGACGCGCGCGGTGTCGCTGAGCAGCATGTCGCGGGTGCCGGTGACCAGGTAGGTCGGCGGAAAGCCGGTGAAGTCGCCGTAGACCGGCGAGATCAGCGGATCGGTCAAGGGTGTGCCAGCCGCGTACAGTTTGGCAGCGGAGGCCAGCATCCCGTCGTAGGTCACGAGAATGCGGTCGATGCCCTCGAGGGTGTGCAAGGAGTCGCTGGTGTCGGTGAGATCGGCCCACGGCGTTCCGAGGTAGACGGCGCCCGGGACGGGCAACTCCAGCGCCTTGAACTGGTGGATGGCCGCCAACGAGAGTCCGCCACCCGCCGACGTGCCGCCGATGGCGATCTGGCCCGGCGCATGGTCTTCAAGCAACTCGCGGTAAACGGCCACCACGTCGTCGACCGCGGCCGGGAACGGGTGATCCGGCGGCATGCGGTAGTCCACGGCAACCGAGGGGATTCCGGCGAATGCGGAAATGACCGCCGCCTCGGGCACCGCGGCGTCCCCGCCACCGAACACGTAGGCGCCGCCGTGAATGTAGAGGAACACGTGGTCCTGGTGTGGTGGCCGGGCGCCGCCGTTCGGCGCGACCCGATAGCTGGCGACTCCGCCGATCTTGCCGGCCTCGATGGCGACATTGGCTTGCGAGGCCAGCGCCTCTAATTCCGTCTGGTTGGGGAACTGCGCGATCATGGCGCGCCACTCCTCGGCGGACGATGGTTGGAAGGCTTTGCGCTCTGTCACCGGGGGCGCGGGCGTCTGCGCCACGGCTTCCTGCAACGCCGAGCTTGCCCCTTGGGGCGATGAAAGCGTTCGCGCGGGAATCTGCCAATCGGCCTCGGCCGCGCTGCCGACCGCCCCCAGCAATGCCAGGACCCCAACTACGGTTGCTCTCACATTCGTCTCCTTGCCTTAGGCGGCCGCTCGTTCGCGGTCGGCTTGTGCCACCACGTCACCCATGCCGTCCCATTCGTGCCACATGTTGCACATCGCGTACTTCGAGCGCTGCCAGGGGTCGTTGCCCTTCTCGAAGTCGAGCCACTCGCCGCGCTGCCCGCGGTCCGGGTGGTCCGTGATCCCGTTCACCAGCACGTTCGGTTGGCGCTTCTTGTTGCGCAGCCGGAAGATGATGCTCTGCCGCGGCTCGACCCCCTCGTTTCGCGTGCCGGAGTGCGGAATCTGGTAGACGGTAATGCAGGCATCGCCCGGCTCCATCAGGATCTGCGTGGGTCGGGGCCAGCGCCGGCCGTCGGGCGTGGACTCGGAATCGTCGTCGATGAACTGGTCTTGGACGGCCTGGGGGAGATAGATCAGGCCGCACCGGTTCGGCACGTCGTGGTCGAGTCGCGGCCACCCCGGACCCTCGACGCCCAGGTGGTTGTTGGTGTCGCGTTGCCAGCGGAAGAACCGCTCGACGGCATGGTGGGCACCGCGTAGCAGCGCGGTCTGCCCGCGGCCTTCGACAGACTGGTCGTTGAGGCACACGAAGACGAACGCGGTGAAACTGCCGAGCCCGAGCGTCATGCGGGGGTCCTCGAACATCGGCACCATATTGTGACCGATCACCTCCGGGCTCCGTCCTAAGTCGCCCTTCGGCCCTGTGGCGATGTAGCGGCGGTAGATCTCGTCGGGCGACCCCTCCTGGACATCCTGCGGAATCCGGATGGTCATGCTGCCGTCGACGTGCGGCTCGGCCGCGTAGTACGGCATGTCGCGCTCGCGGTAACCGAGGTTGTTGAAGTGGTCCCCGGGCTTCCCCACCGGGCGTACGCCCACCTGGGCTGCGATCGGCGGGTCGAAGTAGCCCATCGCCTCGTGGACAATCGGCGTGATGCTCGACTTGCTGACGAGATCGGTCATCTCGGTGGCCTTCGACAGCAGGCCCTCCCCGCCTTCGATGCGCCGCTTGGCCGCGGCGACCAGGTGTTCCGGTACCGCATTGCGGACGATCACGTAGCCGTCCCGGTACAGCGCGCGTTTCTGTTCGAGGGTGAGCGACTCTTGCATGGGCCTGGTCTGGCGTTGATCAATGACCTCGCTAGCGTAGCATCTACGCCTTTGCCAACGTGGAGGGGGACCGGTGGAAACCGTTCAGAACAAGGTGGCCGTGGTGACTGGTGCGGCCTCGGGCATCGGTCTTGGTATGACGCGTGCGCTCACCGGGGCCGGCGCGCACGTTGCGATGCTCGACGTCGAGGACGAGGCGCTGTCCAAGGCGCACGCTGAGTTCGAAACCGCCAATGTCGATGTGCGTCGCTACCGGTGCGATGTGAGCGATGCCGCGCAAGTCGAGGACGTTGCCGGCCGGGTGCGCAACGACTTCGGCGGCGTGCACATCGTCTGCAACAACGCGGGCGTCGGCGCAGGCGGGCCGATCGACGAGGCCACGGAGCAGGACTGGCAGTGGGTGCTCGGCGTCAACCTCTACGGCGTCGTCAACGGCATGCGCACGTACGTCCCGATCATCAAGGACACCATCCGTGACGGCGGCGACGGGCACATCGTCAACACCGCGTCGGTGATGGGTCTGTGGACGAATCCCGGCGGCTCGGTGTACGGGGCATCGAAGTACGCCGTGGTGGCCATCTCGGAGACGACGCGCGCGGAACTCGAGCCGTTCAGCATCGGCGTCTCGGCGCTATGCCCGTACATCGTCGACACGCGCATCCTCCAATCCGGGCGCAACCGCCCCGCCAGGTACGGAAAGCCCCAGCCCCGCGGCCCTGAGGCCGTGCGCCGCGGGCAAGAGATCGCCGCACTCTTCTCGCGCGGAATCAGCATCGACGGCATCGGCGAGATGGTGCTGAACGGCATCCGCCGCAACAAGGCGTACATCTTCACCCATGCCAGTTCGCAGCATCGCATCCGGGAACGCTTCGAGCGGATCCTCGCGGACTTCGACGGGTCGGAGTTGGAGAACGACCCCTGACGGTCCGCGGACGTCCCCGAACGGCTTGCCGTTCGCGTCCGCTAGACTCGCTTCAGACGCCTGACGGTTCGTTCATTGACGACATCGCCGGTGTTGAGCGTTGTCTTCGGCTCCAATAGCACGACCTCGCAGGGCTTCTCGGCTACGGTCTGTGCTCCGTACCGTGCGGGACGATGATGAACTCTCCCGGTTCGAGCACCTGGGCCTCTTGGTCGCGGAACTCCATTCGGAGCCGGCCCGACACGACCAGGAAAAGCTCATCTTCCGCGGCGTGGCTGTGCCACACGAAGGCGCCTTCGAGCTTGGCGAGCTTGATCTGCATGTCGTTGATGTCGCCGGCCACCCTAGGCGACCAGGGCTCTCGAAACGTGGCGAAACCGTCCGCGAGATTCTGCTTTGTGATCATGGCTGAGTCGGCTCCGCGCAGCGCGCTTCCTCGGCCAGTCGCGACAGCACGTCCGCGCAAGGCCCGCTGTCCTTGACCACCAGGAACTCGTCGGCACGCGTTACTCCGTCGTTGATTGCGGCCATCGGCAACTCCAACTCCCGTGCGCGCCGGCAGAAGCGGAAGCCGGAATAGACCGCAAGGGACGATCCGACGATCAGCACACCGCGGCACTGTTCGAGCGCCGTCATTGCGTCGTCGACGCGCTTCTTGGGCACGTTCTCGCCGAAGAAGACGACATCCGGTTTGACGACGCCGTTGCAGACCGGGCAGCGGGGCGTGCGCATCCTCTTGAGATCGAGTGCCGGCAGTTCGGCGTCGCCGTCCGCGCGCAGCGCCTGTCGGTCGACGCGAATGTCGCGGAGCCACGGGTTGGCGCTCCCCAGCCGTTCCTGGACACGGTCGCGGCTTTCGGACGCTCCGCAGTCCAGGCAGACCACCCGGTCGAGGCGGCCGTGGAGGTCGATGACGGCGCGGTGGCGAGCGCGTTGATGCAATCCGTCGACGTTCTGGGTGACCACCGACTTGACGAACCCGGCCTCCTCCAGCGCCGCCAAGGCGTGGTGACCCGCGTTCGGTTCGGCATCGCGGAACGATGGCCAGCCCGCGAAGCCGCGCGCCCAGTAGCGTTGGCGGCTGGGCTCAAAGCGTACGAAGTCGCGGTACAGCACCGGCTGCGTGCGCTTCCAGCGACCGTCGCGACCGCGGTAGTCGGCAATGCCCGACGCGGTGCTCAAGCCCGCGCCGGTCAGTACGAACAGCGGGGCGTGGTCGCGGACGAACGCCTCGAGCGCATGCGGGCTGTCAGGCGGCGTCGAGATAGCGGATCTTCAGGTGGTCGAGGAATGCGTCGGAACCGAGCGGCTCGCCGGTCACTTCGGCGATCAGGTCCATGGCCGGCATGAGTCGTCCACGACCGTGGATGTTGGCGCGCAGCCAGTCGACCAGGACGTCGAACTCGCCGTGCCGGATGGCCTCATCGATGCCGACCACCCGTTCCCGGATCGTCGCGAAGAGTTGGGCCGCGATCACGGCACCGAGCGTGTAGCACGGGAAGTATCCGATCAAGCCCATGAACCAGTGCGTGTCCTGCATGCAGCCGTCGCGGAAGTTGCCGGCCGTCGACAGGCCGAGATAGCGCGACATCTTGTCGTGCCAGGCGTCGGGGATGTCGGCGATGGTGAGGCTACCGTCCAGCAGGGCGGTTTCAAGCTCGTAGCGCAGGATGACGTGCAGCGGATACGTCAATTCGTCGGAATCGACGCGGATGTAACCCCTTCGGACGCGCTTTGCCAGCTTCAGCAGGTTGTCCGGCTGCCACTCGGGCGCATCGGTCCGTGCGCCGAGCAGCGACTGCTGGACGACGGGGGCGGCAAAGTCAAGGAACCCGGCGCCGCGACAGACCTGCATCTCCATCAGCAGCGATTGGCTCTCGTGCAACGCCATGCCGTTGGCATCGCCCACCGGCTGTCCGCGCCAGGCCTTCGGCAAGCCCTGCTGGTAGAGCGCGTGGCCGGTTTCGTGGAGCACGGCGAACAGCGACTCCAGGAAGTCGGCCTCGTTGTACCGGGTGGTGATGCGGGTGTCGTCCGGCTCGCCGCCGCAGAACGGATGGTGGCTGACGCCCAAGAGGCCGCGCTCGAAGTCGAAGCCGAGCTTGGCCATCAGCGTCTTTCCGAGCGCCTCCTGCCTCTCGACGCCGAATGAGTCGGTAATGGGCAGCGGTTCGTCTTGCCGATCCAGGGCCTTGTCGATCAGCGGCGGCAGCACGTCGCGCAGTTGCGCGAACAACGGATCCACCTGGGCCTTCGTCAGGCCGGGCTGGTAGCCGTCGAGCAGGGCATCGTAGGGATCGCAGCCGAGTGCGTCGGCCAGGGCTTGGGCCTTCTGCCGCGTGAGCGCGAGCACGGTTTCGAGCGAATCGGTAACGGCCGCCCAGTCGTTCGCCGGACGCGCTGGTCGCCAAGCCTGCTGGCAGGCGGAGGTCGCCACGGACAACGCGACGACGAGGTCCCGTGGCACGGCGCGAGCCTTCTGCCAGTCGCGCTGGATCAGTTCCACGTTGGCGGCTTGCCACTCGTCGAGATCCTCCGCGAGAGCCGCTTCGGCCAGTTCGGCGGTCTCGTCGGCACCGACCATTTCGTGGACCATACCGGACAAGGTTGCCATGGACTCGGCGCGGACCGCGCCGCCCCCGGTGGGCATCATGGCCGCTTCGTCCCAGGACAGCATCGCCAAGGCGTGCTCGAGATCGCCGATCCGCTTGAAGCGGCTATGGAGTCTTTCGTAGCTCATCGAACCCGTCGCGTCGCGAGGTGGCAGTTTTCCATCGTATAGTTAGCGGCTTGACCGCGCAGGGAAGGAGAAGCTTGCATGAGCGCCGCCGCAGGACTCAAGTACATCGGCACCCGCCCCGTCAGACCGGACGGGTTGGAGAAAGTCACCGGCCGCGCCAACTTCGGCGCCGACCACGCCCTGCCGGGCATGCTCTTCGGCAAGGTCGTCCGCAGTCCGCATGCGCATGCGCGCATCGTGAGCATCGACACCAGCGCGGCCGAGGCGATGCCTGGCGTGCTTGCGGTGGTCACCGCGGACGATTTCCCGGACCGCAAGCAGATGAGCTGGCGGCGAAAGGGCTTCAACGACAACCTGCTGGCTAGCGACAAGGTCCTCTACCACGGCCACGCGGTCGCTGCGGTCGCGGCAACGTCCAATCAAGCCGCGGAAGCAGCCGCCGCGGCTGTCGTGGTCAACTACGAGGTGCTCGATGCGGTCACGGACGCCTTAGCTGCCATGGCGCCGGACGCTCCGGTCCTGCACGACGACCTGTTCACGGAGGGACTGCCCGAGACCCCCGAGTCGCCGTCCAACCTGGTCAAGAAGCAGGTCATCTCCAAGGGCGACGTGGAAGCCGCGTTCGCCAAGGCCGATGTGATCGTGGAACGCACGTTCACGACGCCCATGGTGCACCAGGGCTACATCGAACCCCATGCCTGCGTCGGCAACTTCAACGAGGACGGCCAAGCCACCATTTGGTGTCCCACGCAGGGCCACTTCGGCGTGCGTTCCATGACCGCGATGGCGATGGGCATGGACGAGGGCGACATCCGCGTCATCGCGAGCGAAATCGGCGGCGGCTTCGGCGGCAAGACCACCATCTACCTCGAACCGCTCGCGCTCAAGCTTTCGCAGAAGAGCGGCCGCCCGGTGAAGATGGTGATGACCCGCGAGGACGTGTTCCGCGCCACAGGCCCGGCGTCCGGCACGGTCAACACCGCGAAGATCGGCTGCAAGCGCGACGGCACCATCGTCGCCATGTATGCCAAGCTCATCTACGAAGCGGGCGCCTATCCGGGCAGCCCGCTCGGCGCCGGCGCCATGTGCATGTTCGCGCCCTACGACGTGGCGGACGTGCTCATCGAGGGCTACGAGGTGGTCGTCAACCGGCCGCGCGTCGCCGCCTACCGCGCGCCCGGCGCGCCGCAGTCCATGTTCGCCGGCGAATGCGTACTCGACGAACTCGCGGAGAAGCTGGGCATGGACCCCATCGACTTCCGGCTCAAGAATGCCGCCAAAAAAGGCACGCACGCCGCCTACGGCCCCACGTTCGGCGCGATCGGCCTGACCGACTGCCTGAACGCCGCCAAGGCGCACCCGAACTATAAGAGGCCGCTAGGCGAAGCCGAGGGTCGAGGGATTGCCGTCGGTTTCTGGTTCAACGGTGGCAACCAGTCGAGTGCGGAGGTACACATCGCCGACACGGGCATGGTGAAGATCGTCGAAGGCAGCCCCGACATCGGCGGCAGCCGCGCGTCGATGGCGCTCATGGCGGCGGAGACCCTGGGCGTGCCCTACGAGCGCATCCGTATCCGCGTCGCCGACACCGACAGCACCGGCTACTGCGCGACGACCGGCGGCAGCCGCACCACGTTCGCCACCGGCATGGCGGTGATCCGCGCCTGCGAGGACGTGATCGTCCAGCTCAAGTCCCGCGCGGCGCTGACCTGGGGCATCGACGAGGAACAGGTGGAGTGGTCCGATGGCGAGGCGCGCCCCGCACCGGGCGTCAACGTGGACGCCGAGCCCCTGTCGCTCGCCGAGATCGCCCGCAACTCAGCCCGCACCGGCGGCCCTATCTCCGGACGGGCGGCGTTGAATGCGCAAGGCCCGGGCCCTGCGTTCTCCGTCAACATGGCCGACGTGCACGTGGACCGGGAAACCGGCCGCGCCACGGTGAACAGCTTCACGGCCATCCAGGACGCCGGCAAGGCCATCCACCCGGACTATGTGGAAGGCCAGATGCAGGGCGGCGCGGTACAAGGCATCGGCTGGGCGTTGAACGAGGAGTACATCTACGACGCGGACGGCGTTCTCGAGAACCCGGGCTTCCTGGACTACCGCGTCCCGGTGGCCTCGGACCTGCCGATGATCGACACGGAGATCATCGAGGTGGCGAACCCCACGCATCCGTACGGCGTGCGCGGCTGCGGCGAAACGCCCATCGTCGCGCCCTTGGCGGCGGTCGGCAACGCGGTCAGCCACGCGATCGGCATCCGCATGACGGAGCTGCCATTGTCGCCGCCCCGGGTGCTGGAAGCCATCGACAACGGCGGAAACGGTAGCGGCTGAGGGTGACCAGGGTGCGCGGACGTCCCCGTCCGCATCCCCTGACCTCGCCAACCCCGACCCAAGCGTGAACCCCACACACCGTGCGGTCGTTTAGCTGCACCTGCGGCAACCGGATCTACTTCGAGAACGACCGCTGTCTCGCTTGTGGGCGAGAGCTGGCGTTCGATGTCGAGCAACTGGCGCTGCGGCCCGTACGCCCGGGGGACCAGCATTGCACCAACCGCGTTGCACTGAAGACCTGCAACTGGCTGGTGTCTGCGCCGGGTGATCCGTTCTGCAAGGCGTGCGCCCTGAACGAGATCGTCCCGGACCTGTCGGACCGCCGGCGGATCAAGCTCTACTACGAAGTGGAGAAAGCGAAGCGGCGCTTGCTGTTCACTTTGCTCGCTTTGGGGCTGCCCGTGGAGGGCCGTGACGATCGCAAGGACGGCCTCGCGTTCCACATCCTAGCCGACGCACGCCTAGACGGCGTCGACCTGGATCCGGCAGCCGACGAAGCGGTCGTCACCGGGCACTTGGAAGGCCTCATCACGATCAACCTACTGGAAGCCGATCCGCACCTGCGCGAACGCATGCGGATGGCGATGAACGAGTCCTATCGAACGCTCCTCGGGCATTTCCGCCACGAGTCGGGCCACTACTATTGGCAGCGGCTGGTGAAGGACGACCCGAGCGAGTTCCGCGAGGTGTTTGGCGATGAGCGCAAGCCATACCGGGAAGCGCTGGAGACCTACTACCGGGACGGTCCGCCAGCGGATTGGCAGGCAAGTTTCATCAACGCCTATGCGGCATCGCATCCCCTGGAGGACTTCGCGGAGTGCTGGGCGCACTACCTGCACATGGCGGATACGTTGCAGACGGCTTCGGAGGATGGACTGGCTATCGGTGCACGACGGATCCGCAATCCGTTCGCCGACAAGCCGACGTTTGGCTCAATGCTTGAGGACTGGCAAGCGGTGGCGGGAGTGGTGAACGACCTGAACAACAGCCTGGGGCTGGACGACGCCTATCCGTTCAGCATGTCGAACGGTACGACCGCGAAACTCCGGTTTGTCCACAGCCTCGCCGGAGAGATACCTCACTCCCCCGCTGGTCACCGGAACTAGATTGCCGTCCTCAGCGCGGGGAGAATCGGAGCGTCTGGGCCTGTCGGTTTTATGGTCGTCGCGTCACCTACGGACGCAGGGACGTCAACCATGCCGAAAACTAGCGTCCGTCCAGACAACATCGACAAGGTGTTGAAGGAGGTGGCGAAACCCACCCTGAGTCGCGAGGAGATGAAGGCGCAGAGGGTTTTCCTTTGCGATGGGCATGAGGTCGTCTACGAAGGGCGCATCCACAAAGCAACCGGGGGATTCGGTCGAGCAGCGGTACTGGGCCGAGGCGTGGGTTGGTGGCATCAATCCGTCCTCGCGCGCCCAGACGACGAACACGTTGCCACGAAACGAGCGCTGTTCGTCGGCCCACTTTCGGGACCGTCGGCGCCCGTGTCGGCGTAGAACAGGCTGACACCTCTCGGACCTTGGAGGCGTGTGGGGCTGCGCGGAAGCATCGCTTGCAGCCTGATTGCGATCAGATCGGCTGGGCTCGGGTGCTACTCGTTCTTGCCCGTTTACCGGCGCGCGACGACGTCTTCGAGATGCTTGGTCATCGACGGGATGGGTATGCCCAACCGCTCGCCGTCACGTTCCTCGATGACGCCAGCCTTGAGCATCTTCGTGTAGCACTCGAGGGTGCCGTCGGGGTGATTTCGTTGATGTAGCGCTTGACGAGCAGCGGGGAGGCGGTCCACCGTCGCTTCGATCGCGGCGCAGACACGAACGAACGCGTCGCCACCGGCCGACAATGCGCTGTGCGCGGCCAGGATGACCGCGGGATCCGTTTGGGAGGCTTCGATTCGGCCTTGGTAGTAGTCACGGCACAACGCGCGGCCGCGATCGAGCGCGGCGCCTAGGTTCCGCTTGTCATCAAGGTCGAGGCTTTCGGCGCTGGCCAGCGCTCGCCAAGCGCCCGAGAGGTAGGACGCAACGTGCTGCGGCCAACCCAGCGAAGCCTCCGCGAGTTCGTTGGTCCACCGCTCCAGGTGGTCCGCGTCGTGCCGGACCGGCGGCTGCGTGCAACGATCCAGCGTCCAGTGCAGTGTTTCACGGACGGAGTCGCGGGCCTCGTCGTGCGTAAGTGCCCCGACTCGCAGGATGGCATCGCCGCCGAGCCGAGAGACGCCGATGTCGCGCAGCCTGTCCTTCGTGTCGCTCAACCCACCGCACACCAGCGTGAACGGGAAATCCGACTGCGTATGCAGGGCATGAATTAGTTCGCCAGCATCGTCGTCGAGGTTCTGGCTTTCGTCGACGAGCACCAGCACGGAACGGCTGGCCGTTGCCATGTCGCGGTAACGGCGCACGAACGCGGTCCACCGAGTCAACTCCACCGGTGGCGTCCGCACTGTCTTTGTCACGGATCCGCTCACGCCAGCGACCGAGCCCTTGGCGGTTTTGGCTGATTGCTCGGTGGTGGCGAAAACACCCGGATCGAGATCCAACGCTGCAACTGCGATGTCGCGAATCACATCGTCCTCGCCGTCCTTGGACCACGGGGCATCGTAGAGCAGAGCTTGTCCGCCGGCCTCTCGGAATCGCGTTGCTGCTTCGCGTAGCAGCGAGGTCTTGCCCGCCCCGGGTGCGCCTTGCACCACCATTGTGTTGCCAGCGGCTGGATGCCGTGCGTTGACCAGGATGTGATCGAGTTCGTCCCGCCGCCCGGCGAAGTGAACGGGGGCGGCGCGATCCCTGATCGGTGCCCCGAGACTTCGCAACACCTCGCGCGTGTCCATGCCGGCATTATGCCGCGTCTCCGACGCGGGATTGCAAAGCGAAACGGGTTCCAACCTGTCCGACCGTGGACGAGGAACGTAACGATCCGTAGTGGCGGCGGTCGCCCGGCGCGGTCCAGCTCGTCGAGCAAGGACTGGCCCCGCTGCGCATCTTTGAACGTACCCGTTGGCCTGTGGTTTCGTGCTGACCCAGCATCGCGCGCGGGCTCCACACACTGCCCGTCGCCAATACCGGGTGTTGGTGCGATAGCTTGCGCTACTGACGCCCGCGGGCTCTCCAGCCCCGCGAGATCAACATCCCTGCTACGTTAGGCCGTGTATGGCGGTGACCTGAATGACCTTGCGAGAGTGGTTGCGTGCGTCGGCCGAACCGGGGCCCGTTGGCCGAGTCCACTTCGGACTGCGCCATCGGGAGAAACCGCTTGGAAACGGCGTGATCTGGCGCGGCTTCGGCGGGCTTGCGATGCTGGGTGCGTGGATCTGGTTCATGTCCGCACAGTCGCTCGACCTCGGCGCATACGGGCTGGCCGCGTTTCTGACGGTCATGTATCTGGTCGTCGGCCTTTTCATGCATCCCGCGCCGGAGGCGTCGAACGTGGGTTGGGGCGCCGGCATGTTCGACAACCCGTTCCGGTTCTCAGATGGGTTCAATCGATTCCTGTTCACGTTGAGACTGGTCCTGTGGCCAGGAAGATTCGTCGCCGAGTGCCTGGCGGACCTCGGCGAATTCGCGGCCGACAAGCTGTCAAAGCCTCCGGGTCTCGGACGCCAATAGCGTCAGCCGCGCTACGCGGTGCCCGCCGTAACCTGCTGCGCGTTACTCGACCGCTGTCAGCACCGAGGCCACCTTTGCCCCGCCCATTGCCGGCTGAGTCTGTTCCACCTTCACCGCACGGTGGGGCGCGGCTTGCGTGACCCACATTGTGCCGGTCGCGCCATCGTCGCCGGTCAAGTCCAAGCGAAGGGTCTCGAAGCTGCCCGCGGCCGTCTCCACCGGCTCAGACGCGCCAACCACGACGTTCAGCAATTGCACGCTACCCGTGCCCGGCTGAAACGCGCGCACCTGCGTCTGGAAACCCTCGGCTAACGGCATCGCGGCCAGCGCGGTTTCGAGGTGGCCGACGACCGGGCCCTCCAAGGCCACGTTGACTGGCGTCGCGGCGGCGCCCGGCATCAGCATCTCGCCGGTGACGGACGTATCCGAGAAATCGAGCGTGACGCGAACGGGGCCTTGCTCGATGGCGCGGTGCACGGGAGCGAGGTCGCTTGCGCGAAGGAAAACGGTGTCCACGGCGTTGCCCATCGGGGATTGCAGTGTCGTCGTGATCTGCCAGACGTCCTTATCGTCACGCGTTGCGCGGCTGCGTGCGATCGTGCTGGTCATGGCGAGCGCTTGTCCGCCAGCCTCCATTTTGACGTCGTAGGTCGCGGTCTCGGGCTCGAGTGTTGCCCCGTCGAGGCCAACCTTGGGTGCGCCGACGAGCGCGACGACGGTTTCCGGCAGTTCGACGTCGGCCACGTCGACGCGCAAGGAGTCGAGCTTCGCCGCCACGTCCGGCGCCACGTCTTCCTGGAACCGGCCATCGAGATGTCCCGCGAGGAAGCGCTCGATCTCCGCGTACATAGCGAGCCGGTTTTCGCGGCCCGCGAAACCGTGGCCTTCGTCGAGCGCGAGCAGGTACTCGACGGGGCGTTCGAGGTCTCGCAACGCCACGACGATCTGTTCGGACTCGGCTTTCTTCACGCGCGGGTCGTTCGCGCCCTGGATGATGAGGAGCGGTGCTTTGATGTTCTCGGCGTGGAAGAACGGCGACTGGGACATGAGACGCGCGCGATCCTCGGGGTCGTCCGGGTCGCCGACCCGGCGCACGAACATCTGCTTGATCGGCCCCCAGTACGGCGGGATCGAATTGAGCAGCGTGATGATGTTGGACGGTCCGACGATGGACACGCCGGCGGCGTAGACGTCGGGCGTGAACGTGACACCCGCAAGCGTCGCGTAGCCGCCGTAGGAGCCACCCAGGATGCCGACCTGCTCCGGGTCGGTGATGCCTTCGTCGATCAGGTATTGCACGCCGTCGGTGATGTCGTGCTGCATGATCCCCGTTCCCCACTCGCCGTTGCCCTCGTTGAGGAACTGCTTGCCGTAGCCCGTGGAGCTGCGGAAGTTCGGCATCATCACCGCGTAGCCGCGGTTGGCGAGGAACTGCGCCATGGAATCGTAGCCCCAGGTATCGCGGCCCCAGGGCCCACCGTGGGGGACGATCATCGTCGGCAGGTTTTCGGCTGCAACGCCCTTGGGCGTCACCAGGTAGCCCGGAATCTCGCGACCGTCGCGGGCTTGGTAGCGGATCGGCTCCATGTTGGCGAGCTGGTCGCTCGGCAGTTCGGGGCGCGAATCGTAGAGCTTGTCCAGCGTCTGCTCGGCGCGGCTGTACAGGTAGACCGTGCCCGGATTGACGTCGCTCGCAACCGCGACGATGAAGAGCTTCCCGTCCTCGGTGGACGACGGATAGCCGAACTCGCCGTCGGGCAGGCGTTCGCGCAACCAGGCGATCTCGGTCTCGAGTTGCTCGGTGCGCGGGTAGATGCGCACGCGGTCGCCGACGTAGAGGGTGGCGACGAGTTCCTCGGTCGTGTCGGAGAACCAGGCGCCGCCGAGGTCCACTTCACCTTCCGGGTCGGCGTCGACGAGTTCCTCCTCGCCGGTGGCGACGTCGACCAGCAGCAGGCGGATCAAGTCCACGCCCTTGTTGCTCACCACGTAGACCCGCTCGCCGTCCTTGTGGAACCGGTTGGCGGAGCAAGTTTCCTCCCAACCGCAGTCGTAGAGCACACGGCCGAGCGCACCGTCCTCGACCACGAGGATGTCGGTGCCGCCATCCGGGCGTTGGCGCTCGGCGAGGCGAACATTGCCGGCGAGGTCGGACACCCACTGGCTGACGTTAGTGTCGTTCTGGATCAGGAGTTCGCGCTCGCCCGTGTCGATGTCGAGGCGGTAGACGTCGTGCAACGCCGGATCGCGGTCGTTGATGCCGACGACGATCTCGGACGGGTTGGCCTCTGGCACGGCGTAGATGAAGGCACGGATTCCCTCCATGGGGGTCAGATCGCGTGCCGGCGGTACGCCTGACTCCTCCTCCGGGTCGCCCGCTGGATCGACCGCGTAGATGTGGAAGTCCTCGGTTCCTCCTTCGTCCTGGATGAACAGCACGTAGCGGCTGTCCTCCGTCCAGAAGTGCCCGGCCAAGGGGCGCTTGGAGTCGGCCGTGAGGGGACGCGCGGCGTCGAACGATTCATCGATCGCCTTCACCCAGACATTCATGACGCCACGGTAGGGCTTGCGGAAAGAAATCCACTTCCCGTCGGGGGAAAGTTGCGCGCCGGAGATCTCCGGGTCGCCGAAGAAGACGTTGCGGTCGATCAAGGGTGGCATGTTGGCCAGGCGATCCTCGGTCGGGTCTTCCGAGGCCGTGGCGATGGCGGCAAGGGAGAGACTGAGCAGCAAGGCGCCAACTTGGATGGTTCGACGCGCGCGCCTGCGGTGCGTTTGGGTCATTCGGCTGGTCTCCGGACTCGTGTGTGCGGTCTGCCACTGCGCAGCAAAGCATGTGCCATCTTGCCGGCGGGGATTCCTAAGACTGCAACTGTTTGATTTGTCTTTGATCTTACTGAGTGGCAACCGGGGTTGCCATCGTCGGCGTGGCCGTTTCGCGGCCGAGTTGGTCGTTGCCACCAACTGAAACCTGGCGTCGCGCTTGCAATCGAACGGCGCCTAGGCCAAACATCAACCCCATGGTCGTGCCCCTCTCCCACATGCGCTCACCGGCTTGATCCCGCGATGACAATCGACTGGCAGGCCTACCGCGCCGACGATCTGTGGGACGAACTCGTCACCCCCGCAGGCCAGCCGAGGCCAGGCGCGGGCCGGCTGCTGAAGGCGCTGGCGGAACTGTCTGACGACGAAATCCGAGAACGCAAGACGGCTGCCGAACTCGCCATCCGTTCCATGGGCATCACGTTCACCGTCTACGACGACGGTGCGCACATCGACCGCGAGTGGCCGTTCGACATCGTCCCCCGCCTCATCCTCAAGCGCGAATGGGACGAGGTCGCGCGCGGCCTCAGGCAGCGCGTGCGGGCGCTCAACGCCTTCATCGACGACGTCTATCACCACCGCCGCGCGCTCCGCGACGGCGTGGTGCCGGCGGACTACGTGCTGAAGTCCCGCGAGTACCGCTCCCGCTGCGCCGGGATCAGCCCGCCCCACGGCGTCTGGGCGCACGTCTGCGGCAGCGACCTCGTCCGCGACGTCGAGGGGAAGCTCTACGTCTTGGAGGACAACCTGCGCGTGCCGAGCGGCGTCTCCTACATGCTCGAAAACCGCGCCGTCATGAAGCGCGTCTTCCCGGAACTCTTCGAGCACTACGTCATCCATCCCGTTGACGACTATCCGGCGCGGCTCGCGGCGATGCTGCGCTCGATCTCGCCGCGCGAGGGGCGCTCGCCGCGCATCGTCGTGCTGACGCCGGGAATCTACAACTCGGCGTACTTCGAGCACGCCTACCTAGCCCAGGAAATGGCCGCGGACCTAGTCGAAGGTCCGGACCTCGTCGTCGGCGATGACGATTGCGTATACATGAAGACCATCGACGGGCTCGTGCGCGTGGATGTGATCTATCGCCGCATCGACGACCTGTTCCTCGATCCCAACGTGTTCAAGCCGGAGTCGATGCTCGGCGTGCCCGGTCTGATGCGGGCTTGGCAAGCCGGCAACGTGGCGCTTGCCAACGCCCCGGGGTGCGGCGTCGCCGACGACAAGGTGATCTATACCTACGTGCCGGACATGATCCGCTACTTCCTGGGCGAGGAGCCGATTCTCGCCAACGTGCCCTCGTACCGTTGCTCGGAGAAGGACCACCGCGACTACGTGCTCGACAACCTTCAGGACTTGGTGGTGAAACCGGCCAACGAGTCCGGCGGCTACGGGATGCTGATCGGACCGCAGTCGACGCGCAAGCAGCGCGACGAGTTCACGCGCAGCATCCGCGCCAACCCGCGCAACTACATGGCGCAGCCGATGCTTAAGTTGTCGGCGGCGCCGACGTTGGCCGGCAACACGATGGAACCCCGGCACCTCGACCTGCGTCCGTTCATCCTCTCCGGAAGGACCACCTACGTCACCACCGGCGGCTTGACGCGGGTTGCGTTGCGCAAGGGGTCGACGGTGGTCAACTCGTCCCAGGGCGGCGGCAGCAAGGACACCTGGGTGGTCGAACTCGAATGAACGGCACCGTCCTTTCCCGTGTCGCGGAGCGGGTCTACTGGCTGGGGCGGTACCTGGAGCGGACCGACGCGACGGCCCGGCTCATCGAAGTCAACGCGAACCTGATCATGGACCTGCCTGCGCGCGTGCCGCTCGGCTGGCGGCCGTTGATCGACATCACGGGATCGAGCGCCGTGTTCGACCAACTCTACGGTGCCGAGGCCGAGGCGAACGAGCACAACGTGTGTCGGTTCCTCGCGACCGACGTGCGGAACCCGGGCTCGATCATCAACTCCATCGTCGGCGTGCGCGAAAACGCGCGCCATGTGCGGGAGACCATGCCGCGAGTGACGTTCGAGTACTTCAACGAGCTCTACCTGTTCGCCCGCTCGGCCCTGGTCGCCGGGCAGTCGCGCAGCCGCCGCAGCGAAGCGCTCGAGGGGATCAGCCAGCGCACGCGGCAACTCGAAGGCTTCCTGTCCCAGAACATGCTGCACGACGCGCACTGGGACATGCTGCGCCTCGGCAACTACATCGAACGTGCGGACATGACCACGCGCATCATCGACGTGCGCTCGGCGGACCTGTTCGCGGGCCACCACGAACTCGAGCCGTTCCAGCACATCCAGTGGTTCACCGTGCTGCGTTCGTTCTACGCGATGCAGTCGTACTACGCCTCCGTGCGCGAGGCGGTCGAGCCGCCGCTGGTGCTCGAGTTCCTGTTCAAGGATGAACGGCTGCCGCGCTCGTACCTGCGCTGCCTCGGCGGCGTACAGCGAAGCTTGCGCGAACTGCCGCGCAGCGACGAAGCGCTCGAGGCCTGCGATCGCGCGGTCGACGCCCTGCAGGCGGCGGACGTGCAGCGTCTTGCCGGATCGGAGAACCGGGCCGCGCTGCATGCCTTCATCGACACCTGCCAACAGGCCGTTGCGGCCATTCACGACGTGATCGTCGAGACCTACTTCGACACGGCGCTCGAAGCGGAGCAAGCGGCATTGTGAGCGAGCGGCTCCTGGCGGCCGTGCGCGCTGGCGACGAAGCGACGGTCCGCGCCATCGTCGGGACCAACCCAGATCTCGCCAACAGAGACGGCGTATTGCACGCCGCCGTTCTGGCGCGGGAACCGGCGCTGGTGCGGATCCTGATGGAGCACGGCGCCAACGCCCGCGTCGGCGTCTATCCACACCGCGATGCGACGAGCCCGTTCACGATCGCCATGGAACGCGGCTACGACGATGTTGTTGCCGTCATTCGCGAGCAGGAGGAACGTCTTCGGCAGTCGGCGGTGCGCGAGGCGGGCTCGACCGACGCGCTCTTCGAAGCTCTGCAGTCGCGGAACGACGAACGCGTACGCGGGCTGGTGACTGCGGACCCCGGTCTTGCGCGCACGCGTCATCCGGGTACCGGCCTGACGCCCCGCCATGTCACGGCTTACACAGGCCAGGATGCGCTCGCGGCGTGGCTGCTCGACCGCGGCGCCGATCTCGCCGCAGAAGCGCGGGACATGACGCCGCTCGACGCGGCCGTGCGCGGGTCTCCAGAGAGTTTCGCCGCCATGGCGCAAGTCCTTGCGGCGCGCGGCGCGGTCCGCACGCCCTTGGCTGCGGTGGCGCTCGGCGACGCCGAGTGGCTGCGTCGGGCGCATGCGGACGGCACGCTGGCCAACCCGCTCGACGACAACGGTGGCCTGCTGACGGCAGCGGTCAGGCATGATCGCGCCGAGATGCTCGGGCTCCTGCTCGACTTCGGTCTCGACCCGGACGAACGCGTTCGCTTGCCGGACCTCGACGGGGACGAGGCCGTCTACACCTGGGGCATGCCGCTATGGCACGCCGTGCGCAACCGCAAGCACGGCATGGCGGGGGTGCTCCTCGACCGTGGGGCCGACCCGAATGCCGATGTCTACGCCAGTGGAACGCCGATGTTCATGGCCTACTCCGGCCACACGGACTGGAACTTGGTCGAACTGCTGCGGCGCTACGGCGGACGAGTCGAGCCGTTCATCGCGGGCTACTTCCGCCAGACCGACCTCGCCCGCGACATGCTCACCGCGTCCGACGACAAGCCAACCGTCGCCGAGGAACTCCTCGATGCGGCGGCAACCGGAGGCGATCCCGAGATCGTGCGCTTGGCGCTCGAGCACGTCGACTGGCCGCGCGACGATCCACGCTGGTTTGCCATCCTCGAACAGCCGCTGCGGATCTGGAACCATGGCAACGGGCCCTGGGCACGGCACGACTGGGACCGCACCACATACCCGAAGAGTTTTGGCCTGGTCCTCGAGCGCTGCGATCCGAATATCCGCGGTCGCTTGGAGCATAGGCCGCCCTTCGGCCTCACCCTCTTGCACAGCGTTGCCGGGTCGCGCGAGCACGTCACGCCCGACGAGCGTCTGGGGTTCGCGACAATGCTGCTCGATGCCGGCGCCCGGCTGGACATGCGGGATCAACTCCTTACCAGCACGCCGCTCGGTTGGGCTTGCCGGTGGGGGCGCATGGAACTGGTGGAGTTGCTGCTCGATCGCGGTGCCGACCCCGTCGAAGCGGACGCGCCGCAGTGGGCGACGCCGCTGGCTTGGGCGGAGAAAATGAACCACGGCGCCGTGGTCGATCTCTTGAGCGACCGCTTACAGCACCGGCCATGATCCCATCGAGCCCTGTCGGGGTTGCAAGGGAACGCGTAGACTGACGGACGGGACTGACGGGGAGGTGCGGCAGGTGGGGCAAGTCGAGCAGCCGCAATCCAAGGACGCGCGCTCAGGAACGCGGGACGAGGCGATTGCCGTTATCGGCATGGCGTGCCGCTTCCCGGGCGCGCCTACGCTTGGCGCGTTCTGGCAGTTGCTGGCCCGTGGCGGCAACGCGGTCCAGGAAGGTGTTCCCGGGTCCGGCGTTGGCCGCATGGCCGAGCTGTTTCCGACGGCGGACATCCAGAACGAGGCGTGCCGCTTCTGCGCCTTCATTGACGACATCGACAAGTTCGATGCCGCGTTCTTCCGGATCTCGCCCGTCGAGGCGGAACTCCTCGATCCGCAGCAGCGCATCATGCTCGAGACGAGCTGGCAGGCGCTCGAAGACGCGGGCATCGATCCCGAGGGGCTGCGGGGCAGCAGAACGGGCGTCTACGCCGGGATCAGCAACAACGAGTACCGGTCCTTGGCCCTCGATGTGGCCGAGTCGGCGGAACCGGCATCGAGCCTCTACGCCGTGAGTGGCACGTCGTTGAACACAGCGATCGGCCGGGTCGCGTTCGCGCTGGACTTCGCGGGGCCCGCCATGGCCGTCGACACGGCGTGCTCGTCGGCCTTGGTGGCGATCCACCAGGCCGTCTCCGGGCTGCAGCGCGGCGAGGCCGACCTGGCCTTGGCGGGGGGTGTGAACAACATCCTTTCGGGTCGGCTCCTGGAACTGCGCGGCAATG
Source organism: Gammaproteobacteria bacterium (assembly GCA_026706385.1). Taxonomy (GTDB): domain Bacteria; phylum Pseudomonadota; class Gammaproteobacteria; order Pseudomonadales; family Azotimanducaceae; genus VXYL01. The sequence continues at coordinate 70,282 of JAPOYV010000040.1, read as the reverse complement.
CCGGCATGCTGGCCCCGGACGGGCAATGCAAGACCTTCGACGCCCGCGCCAACGGCTACGTCCGCGGCGAGGGCTGCGGGCTCGTCGTCCTGAAGCGCCTGGGCGAGGCCGAACGAGACGGCGACCGGATCTGGGCGGTTGTCCGCGGATCCGCGGTCAACCAGGACGGCGCCAGTCCGGGCCTCACCGTCCCGAGCGGCGACGCCCAGGAGCGCGTCATCCAGGCAGCCCTGGCGCGCGCCGGCATGCAGCCGCAGGACGTGGACTACCTGGAAGCCCACGGCACGGGAACCCCGGTCGGCGACCCGATCGAGGCCAATGCGGCGGCCTCCGCCTACGCACCCGGACGCCCGGTGGATCGCCCGCTGCTCATCGGCTCGGTGAAGACCAACATCGGGCACCTGGAATCCGCCGCCGGCGTTGCCGGTTTCATGAAGGCCGCCCTGGCGTTGAAGCACGGCGTGATTCCGAAGCATCTCAACTTCGAGACGCCGAATCCGGCCATGGACTGGGACCGGCTCCCTCTTGAGGTCACCGCGGCGGAGATGGAGTGGCCGCGCCGCCCGGGCCATGTGCCCACCGCAGGCATCAGCGGCTTCGGCTGGTCCGGGACCAATGCGCACGTCCTTCTCGAGAGCTACGAAGGACCGACCGAACCGACCGCGAGCGGCCAGAACTTTCCGGGTCCCACAGTTGCGGTTGTGTCGCGCGACGGTGCGGACGCGGCGACGCGGCCGGCGCGGTTGTTGCCGCTGTCCGCCAAGACCGAGGACGCGTTGCGCGCATCGGCCGAAACGTACTTGGCGTGGCTCGGACGTGGCGACCCCGCTTCGCTCGCGGACATGGCGTGGACGGCGAGCACCGGCCGCAGCCATTTCGATTTCCGGGCCGGCGTCGTGTTCCGGGATGCCGATTCGTTGCGGGAGCGCCTGGCTGCTGTCGCGGCACCGGACGAGCGCCAGTTCCAGGCGGCCGTACCGCGGCGCAAGATCGCCTTCGCGTACACCGGCCAGGCCAGCCAGTGGGTCGGCATGGGGCAGGCGCTCTACGAGACGGAGCCCGTCTTCCGCACCGTCCTCGACCGCTGCGATGCCTTGCTCCGGGACGATCGGGGCGCCTCGCTGCTCGATGCGATGTTCGGTCGCGGTGACTCCCCGGGAGACCTCGACGATCCGGCGTGGAAGCAGCCGTCGATCTACACGCTCGAGTGTGGCCTGACGGCCCTGTGGAAAAGCGTGGGCGTGCGGCCCGACGTGGTCTTCGGCCACAGTCTCGGCGAGATCGCGGCGGCCCAGGCCGCGGGGGTCTTCAGCCTCGAGGACGGGCTTCGGTTCGCCGCGGCCCGCGGCGAGCACATCGGGGCCGTGCCCGGCGCGGGTGCCATGGCCGCGGTCTTTGCGCCGGCCGACGAGGTCGTGGCCGTCGTTGACGACCACAATGCCGCAAGCGCGGGCATCGACGTGAGTGTTGCCGTCGACAACGGGGCGCAGCAGGTCATCAGTGGCCCCGCCGACGCCATCGACACGATCCTCGAACGCTTCGAGTCGGATGGGGTCCGCGTGGCGCGGCTGCGCAAGAGCCCTGCCTACCACAGCGCCATGATCGAGCCGGCATTGGACGGACTGGAGGCGAGCATTCGGGACATACCGTTCGCGCCACCTTCGGTGACCTTGCTGAGCAACGTCACGGGCGCGGCCGTCGCTCCGGATGCGATCCTCGATGCCGGATATTGGCGACGACATGCCCGCGAACGCGTGCAGTTCCGGTCCTGCGTCGAGACCCTGGCTTCCCTTGGGGTGGACGCCGTGGTCGAACTCGGGCCCCACGCGGTCCTCGGCCCCATGACCGCGCTTGCCTGGCCGGGTTCAGCGGGCGTCGAGCCCCCGGCGGTGGTGGCGAGCCTCTGGCGTCCTCGCGCGGAGACGCCGCCTGCCGATACCGAGGACGCGTTCGTCGCGGCCGTCGGCGCGGCATACGACGCCGGTATCCCCGTTGAGCTCGAAGCGCTTTTCGCTGGCGAGTCGCGACGCCGCGTTTCCTTGCCGGGCTATCCGTTCCAACGCGAACGCTTCTGGGCGGCGAGACGCCGTCGCCGGGTCACCGCCGACCACCCCTTGCTCGGCAATCGGCACGACTCCGCCCGCGGCGAGACGGCCTTCGACACCGAGATTCATCCCACCGAGCCGGCGTGGCTTGGCGACCACCGCGTCTTCGGCCGCCTCGTCGCGCCGGGTGCGCTCTACGGTTCCATGGCGGCCTCCGTAGCCGCGGAGACCGGCGAGAAGTCCGTGCTGATCGAGGATTTCCAGCTCCAGAACCCGCTCGTAATGGCCGAACGAGACCCCGACGATGCGGACGCCGCCGACGCGGGCCGCCAGATGCAGGTGCTCGTGGACGTCCCCGAGGGCGCGTGGCGCCGGGTCCAGGTCTTGAGCAAGCATGCATCGGAAGCGGACTGGACCCTGCACGCCGAGGCGCGGCTTGCGGCGTCCGCGCCGGTGTTTCCCACCGCCACGCAGCCGGTGGACATCGAGGCCCTGAAGGCCGGGCTATCGGTGGACGACGTGTCGGCCTACTACCGCGGCAAGGCGGCGCTCGGCATCGATCTCGGACCGTCGTTCCGTTCGCTCAAGGCGTTGTGGTCGCGCCCGGGCGAAGCGCTCGCCGAGATCGCGCTACCGTCCGGCGTGGACGCAGCCCAAGTGGACATCCATCCGCTGCTTCTCGATGGCTGCTTCCAGGCGGTCGGCGCCGCCCGCGATCCCGGTTCAGGCGGCGACGACGAGACAACCTACCTGCCCTTCGCCTGGGACCGGATGCAGCTCGCGTCGCGGTTGCCGGAGCGGCTCTTCTGCCACGTTCGGATTCCCGAACGACCGGCGGCCGGCGGAGAATCCGATGGCGGCGGCAGTGTGCCGGAAGTGGCCAGCGGCGACCTCAAGATCTACGACCCCGACGGCCGACTTGTCGGCGAACTCGCGGGCTACGCGGTCAAAAGGGCGACGCGGGCCACACTGCTTGCCGCAGTCGAGGGAATCGACGAACTGCTCTACGAGGTGGTTTGGCGCGAGAGCGGGACGCCTGTTGGCATCGTCCCGGCCGATTTCCTGCCGCAACCGTCGGTCGTGGCCGACGGCTGGCCAAGCTTTGCCGAGTACCTCGGCGCCGAGGACGTCGATGCGCGGGAACGCCCGAACCTGTTCGACGACCTGTCGCTGCTGGCGCGGCGATTTGCGCTCGATGCCTTGGACCAACTCGGCTGGCGCAGGGGCTCGGACGAAGTGGTCGAAGCGGACGCGTTGCGGGAACGTTTGGGCGTTCTTCCCGAGCACAGTCAGCTCTTCCGACGCATGCTGGACATCCTCGCGGCCGGCGGGGTGCTGAGCACCTCGGGAAGCGATTTCGTCGTCGCAGTGGGTGCCGACGACCCGTTGCCGGCGGAGATCCCGAGTGATCCCGAGCAGTACGTCTCGGAACTGCTTGCGCGCTACGAGCACGCATCGAACGAGATCGGCCTTTTCCATCGTTGTGCCGGTGCGCTCGCGGGTGTGCTGCGCGGCGACGAGGACCCGTTGACGCTGCTCTTCGGCAGCGGTGAGCCGAGCGCGGGGGACCTCTACATCAAGGCACCGGTGGGTCGCGCGGCGAACAGGATGCTGGGCGATGCGGTCAAGGCGCTGGTCGCCGAACTGCCGGAAGGCCGTCGACTGCGGATCATCGAAGTCGGCGCAGGGACCGGCTCGGCGACGGCGTCGGTGTTGCCGGAGCTCCCGGAAGGGCGCTTCGACTACGTGTACACGGACATTTCCGCCGGCTTCTTCGCTGAAGCGGAGGCCCAGTTCGGCGACGCGGACGGCGGGATCGTCTACCGCGTACTCGACATCGAGAACGACCCGGTGGAACAGGGCTTCGAGTCGCATGGCTACGACTTGTTGATCGCCTCCAACGTCCTGCACGCCACGCGCCACCTCGAAGAGACCCTCGGCCAATGCCGGGAACTCCTCGCCCCGTCAGGCCACCTGCTCGCCCTTGAGAACCTCGTCGGTCAGGACTGGCTCGACCTCACATTCGGGCAGCTTGACGGCTGGTGGCGATTCGAAGACGACTTCCGCCCGCGCTACGCCGTGGCTGGACCGGACGTGTGGCGTCGCGCCTTGCTGAACGCCGGTTTCACGGCGGTCGAAGTGCTCGGGCTTGGCGACTCGGACGCGGAGGCGCCGGATCGGGGCGTCATCCTCGCCCAAGGTCCCGCCCAGGTCAGCGAACGCGCCGGGGCCTGGATCGTCGCGGGCGCCGCAGCGGACGGGCCCTTCGTGACGGAGCTCGCCGCCAGCAACCAGACGGTGGTCGTCGCTGGCGACGATACCGGCGCGGTCATGGACGACCGGGACTCGTGGCGACGGCTGATCGAGGGTCTGCCTGCGGAACTGCCGCTCCATGGCGTGGTGCACATGGCGGCATTGGACGGTGCCGGCGTGGACGCGACAACGGACGCGATGGTCGCGGACATCCGCCGCATCGGCAGCAGCGCGCTAGCCATGGTGCAGGGCATGCTGGATGCCGACGCGGCACCGACCAAGGGTCTGTGGCTGGTCACCCGCGGCGCGCAGGTGCTCGAGCGCGAGTGGGCGGGACAACTGGCCGGCGCCGCCTTGTGGGGATTCGGCAAGGTGGCCGCCCGGGAGGCGGCGCAATTCAACGTCCGCATGCTCGACCTCGACCCCGCCGACGCGGCACCCACGTTGGACATGGTGCGGGAGTTGATGCACCCGGACGCCGAGACCCACATCGCCTACCGCCGCGGCCGGCGCATGGCCGCGCGTCTCGTTCGCGCCGGCAGCGAGCGAGCCCGGCTGACGCTGCCGGAAGGCTCCCGGTGGGTCGTCGGCGTCGGCGAAGAGGCGCTGGACTGCTTGCCGTTGGCGCCGGTCGCGCTCGAGCCGGACGAGGTGCGCCTTGCCGTTGAAGCGTCGGGCCTCAACTTCTGGGACGTGTTCGCGACGCTGCGCCTGATCGACGACAAGCTCCTGGGCACGGAGATGTGCGGCCGCATCATCGAGGTCGGATCTGCCGTGTCGTCGGTGGCCGTGGGCGACCGCGTGGTCGGCGTTCGCCGGGGCGAGAGCGGTACCTTCGCCCCGGAAATCGTCACGCACGAGGAACTCGTCGCCCGCGTTCCCGAAGGCGTCTCGGGGTCGGCGCTGGCGACGATGCCCACGGTGTTCCTGTCCGCGGCGCTGTCGTACGAGGCCGCAGGAGGACTCAAGAAGGGCGACCGCGTGCTGGTCCACGCGGGCGCCGGCGGCGTCGGCCTGGCGGCGATCCAGTTGGCGCAAGCGGCCGGCGCCGAGGTTTACGCGACCGCGAGCGCGCCGAAGCAGCCCTACCTCAAGAGCCTAGGCGTTCTGCACGTCTTCGATAGCCGGACGACGGCCTATGGCGAGGAAATCCTCGACGCGACTGGTGGTGCCGGCGTCGACGTCATCCTCAACAGCCTCACGGCCGAAGGCTTCATCGACGCGAGCCTCTCCTGCCTCGCCGAAGGCGGCGCTTTCATCGAATTGGCGGCACGCGACATCCTGACCGACGAGGAGATGCGTGACCGGCGCCCGGACGCGACCTACGCCATCATCAAGCTCGATGCGTTGAAGCAGGATTACCCGGCTTTGCCCGGCGGCCATCTGCGGTCGTTGATGGCGCGGGCCGAAACCGGCGAACTATCCCCCCTGGCGCACTCCCGGTGGCCAATGGCGGAGGCGGAATCCGCCGTCGAGTTCATGCGCGATGGACGCCATCTCGGCAAGATCGTGCTCACGCTGCCGCCACTGCTCGATGGTTCGTTGCGCGACGACCGCGCCTACCTGGTCACCGGCGGCCTCGGCGGCATCGGCTTGGCGGTGGCCGAATGGCTCGCGGATCGCGGCGCGAGGACGATCGTGCTGAACGGCCGGCGGGAACCTGATCCGGAGGCGGCGGACGCCGTGGCAGCCCTTACCGAGCGCGGCGTCGACGTCAAGGTGGAAATCGCCGACGTGACTGACTTGGACGCCCTCGACGCCATGATCGCGCGCATGGACGCCACGCTTCCGCCGCTCGCCGGCGTGATTCACAGTGTCGGCGCCTTGTCCGACGGTGCCTTGGGCAACCAGACTTGGGACCGCTTCGAGCACGTCCTCTGGCCCAAAGTGGTCGGCGCGTGGCACTTGCACCGGGCGACGCGGAACCGCGACCTCGACTTCTTCGTGCTGTTCTCAAGCGTTGCCGGCGTCCTGGGCAATCCCGGACAAGCGAACCATGCCGCGGCCAATGCGTTCCTGGACCAACTCGCGGCGCACCGGCGTGCCATGGGACTGCCCGGGCAAGCCATCGCCTGGGGCGCGTGGTCGGGGCTCGGCGAAGCGGAAGAGCAGCGCGAACGCATTGCCGAGCACCTGGAGACCCGGGGCACGGGCTGGATCAGCCCCGCCCACGGGCTGCGCGCATTCGAGCGCTTGGTGCGCGAGGATCTGACCTCGGCCGTCGTGGTTCTGGCCGACTGGACGGCGTATGGCGAGGCGCTGGGCGCGCGACCACCGCTGCTCACCGATCTGCTGACGGTCACCGACTCCGGATCCGGACCGGAGGAAGATCTGCTGGCACTGCTCGATGGCGCGCCGGCCGGCACCCACGGCGAGATCCTGGCGTCCTTCCTGCAGCGTGCGGTGCAAGCGGTGTTGCGGCTGCCGACACCGCCGCCGACGAGCGTCGGCTTCTTCGAACTGGGCATGGATTCGCTGATGGCCGTCGAACTGCGCAACCGGATCAACCGCGCCTTCGGCGGCGAATACACGGCGTCCAGTACCGTCGTATTCGACTACCCGGACATTGAAGCGCTGGCAGGATTCCTGGCGAGCGAAATCGGCGGCGCGCCCGATGCGAGCGGGGCGGCCGACAAGGCGCCGGTCGCGCAGGTGTTGCCGAGCGCGGATGACGGCATCGCCATCATCGGCATGGCCTGCCGCTTGCCCGGCGCCGAAGATCTCGACGCCTTCTGGCAACTCCTGCTGGCCGGGGAGGACGCGGTTGTCGACACGCGGCCAAACGCGGACGCGCTTGGCGCGGCCGGCAGCGGCATGGCCAAGCTGGCGCCGGGGTATCGCCGAGTCGGATTCGTCGATGGCCTGGACCAGTTCGACGCCCGCTTCTTCAGAATCCAGCCGATCGAGGCGCGGAGCATGGATCCGCAGCAGCGCATGCTCCTGGAGACCACGTGGCATGCGCTGGAAGACGCCGCCATCGACCCGGACGCGTTGCGCGGCAGCCGCACCGGGGTTTACGCCGGCATCGGCACCAGCGAATACCGCGACCTCATCATGCGCCAGGACGCCAGCATCACGTACCTGGGCAGTGCCGTCAGCATGGCGCTCGGCCGCGTCTCGTTCCAGTTGGGGCTCGAAGGTCCGACCATGCCGGTGTCTCTCAACTGCGCGTCGTCGCTGGTCGCCGTGCACCATGCGGCCACGGCCTTGAGCCACGGCGAGGTCGACCTCGCCCTGGTGGGCGGCGTGAGCACAGTGCTCTCGCCGGGCGTGACCCGGGAGATGGCGGAGCTCGGCTTGCTCTCCAAGAACGGCCGGTGCAGCGCTTTCGATGCGGCCGCGGATGGGTTTGTGCGCGGCGAAGGCTGCGGCATGGTCGTCCTCAAACGCCTTGCCGAGGCCGAAGCGGACGGCGACCGCATCTGGGGCGTCATCCGCGGCTCCGCCGTCAACCAGAACGGCGCCGCGGCCGGGCCCACGGTGCCCAACGGGTCGGCGCAGGAGCGGGTGATCGAGACTGCGCTGGAGCGCGCTGGAGTGGCCCCCGCCGAGGTCGACTACCTCGAGGCGCACGGCGCGGGCTCGCAACTCGGCGACCCGATCGAGGTGAACGCGGCGGCCGCGGTCTATGGACGCGGACGGGATCCCGCACGGCCGCTCGGGATCGGGTCGGTGAAGACCAACATCGGTCACCTCGAGTCGGCGGCGGGCGTGGCGTCGTTGATCAAGACGGTGCTGGCGATGCGTCACGGCATCATCCCGAAGCACTTGCACTACCGGGAACCGAACGCGTACGTCGATTGGGACCGCCTCCCGGTGCAGGTGACTGCGGAACAGATGGCGTGGCCTGTGCACGATGAGCGCCCTCGCAGGGCCGCGGTCAGCGCGTTCGGGATCTCCGGGGTCAATGCCCACGTCGTCTTGGAGAGTCACGGTGGCATCGCAGGCGAGGAACGGTCTGGCACCGAACCTCTTGACCGCACGACGCGCATCCTCCCCGTGAGCGCGCAGTCCGACGAGGCGCTGCAGGAACTGGCGAAAAGCCACCTTGCATGGCTCGACGCACAGGGCGAGGCGTCGTCGAGCCAACTTGCGGACTTGGCTTGGACCGCGAGCGTGGGTCGACGCCAGTTCGATCGTCGAGCCGCCGTCGTGTTCCGCGACGCCGATTCGCTCGAAGCCGGATTGACGGCTGTTGCGAACGGGGGCGCGAGCGAAGAACGCCCGGTGCCGACACGCCTTGCGTTCGTGTTCACGGACGGCGGTGCCGACTGGGCGACGGCCGGGAAAGCGCTGTATGCCACGGAACCTGCCGTGCGCGCGGTATTCGACAGATGCGACGAACTCTTGACGGGGGCTGGTGGTCCCTCTTTGCTCGACGTCCTGGTCGGTGATGGGACGGCCACCGATCCGGCCGTGCTCGGGCCTGGAACCTACGCGCTCGAGTGCGCGGTCGCGATGCTCTGGTCGAGCGTCGGCATCTCCCCGAGCGTCGTTCTCGGCCACGGTGTCGGTGGGATCGCCGCAGCGCAGGCTGCCGGTGTCCTCGACCTGGAAGGCGGGTTGCGCCTCGCGCGGGCACCCGATGCCGCGACTTTCGATGCCCTGCTGGGGGAGACCGCGACGTCACCGGCGGCGTTGACCGTTGCCGTTCCTCGCGCCGGTGCCGTGTGCGAGGCGGGCGACGCATTGGACGCCGAGTACTGGCGCGGGTTGCGCGAGGATGTGGCCCCCGACCGTGCCGAGGGAGTCACCGCATTGGGCGTCGACGTGATTATCGAGATCGGGCCGCGGCCAGGCTCAGAGGTCGGCGATGGGGCGCCGTTGGTGCTCACCGCTGCGGAAACCGCGACCGGCGACCTTGCGGAGGCGTTCGTCCGCACGGTTGCCCGGGCCTTTGATGCCGGCTTGGATGTTTCGCTCAAAGGGCTGTTCGCCGGCGAGGAACGGCGTCGAATCTCCCTGCCGAGCTACCCGTTCCAGCGCCGCAAGCACTGGATCGTGATCTAGCGGCCGAGCTCTTCGAGGAACGATCGGACCGCCTCCACGCACGCCTGCGGCTGCTCGAGTTGCAGGAAGTGCGTGGCGTCGGGGAGGAAGTCGTAGTCGACTGTGCCCATCTCGGCGAGGTCGAGCGTCGGCAGGTACGAATACGGCACCGTCGGATCGGCGCCGACCACCTTGATCGGGCAGGGAAGATGTTCGAAGTCGACCAGGCCCGCGTAGCTTCTGACGTACTCGACGATGCGCGCTTCGTATTCCGCCGGGCAGCACAGTTCAAACCCCTCGCCGTCGCGGTCCTCCCGCAGGGTGGTCCGCGCGATCAGCTCTAGCGTCCCCGGTACGACGCGAAAGTAACTGGGCGAGTAGCGCAGCAGCTCGACGAATTGCGCTGGCGAATCGAACCGCTCCGTGCGCCGTCTCGTGCCGCGGGCCAGACGTTCGGCCGACTCGTCGAACCTCGCCTCCGAGGCGCCCGGCTTGTACAAAGGCGGGTCGAAAAGCACAAGCGCCGAGACCGCGGGACGCTCTTCGTCGGGTGCCATCAGCGACGATAGGGAGAGCAGGGCGATCAGCGCCGAGAGCGAATGGTAGACGCCGACCTTGGGCTTCGCGCCGAAGCTTGCATCGATGGCGTTGAGCACGCGGTTGTGGTCGGCGATGAAGGTCGGGATGTCGTGATGTTCGAGACCCGTCCGGCTATTCCAGCCGTGGTTGCGCAGGTCGTGGAGGATGATGTCGAAGTCGTCGCGGAGCAGCGACCAGAACGGGTAGTAGGCGTCGATGGCCAAGCCGTTGCCGTGGCCTAGAACGAGGCGCGGTCCGTCCGGGTTACCGTGCCGACGCAACGTAGCGACAGCACGGTAGTCCAGTTGGACCACGCGGGTCGAATTCGGCTCTGGGACATTCCAGAGAGCTTCGTTGGTCACGATTGAGCCCCCGCGGGGGATGCGGTTGTCACCGCGAGATTGGGAAGCCAGCCCCCGCCCTCGCAAGTCGCGAGCGTATCACGAGGTGTTGCACCCCATGCCCATGTGCTGGTGGTTCATTGTGCTACGCTCACTCTTCGCGGGCGTGTGGCTCGCCAACATCTGAACCAATTCACGGGAAATAAACACATGGCAACTGTCGAAGAACGCATTTTTGAACTCGCCCAGGAGAACCTCGATCTGGGCCGTGATCCGGACTGGGACCTCACGTTCGGGGAGTCGGACGTCTCGTCCATGGACGCGGTCGCCTTCATCAAGCTGCTGGACAAGGAGTTCGGCATCGAGATTCCGCCTGAAGACCTGGCGGAGGTGGACACCATGCGCAAGCTCGCCAAGGTCGTCGCGGGCCTCGCCGGGTAGCGTCCGCTCATGGGGGATGCCTTGCGCATCCCCCGTAAGCCCGGCAACCGGCTTAAGAGTCCAAGCCGTACAACGCGGTGACGTTGTCGAAGGTGACTTGTCGAACCACCGTGGCCGGCATGCCATCGAAGTTCCGGGCGACGGTCTCCTGGCTCTTTGGCCAGGTCGAATCCCCGTGCGGATAGTCCGAACCCCACATCACTTGGTGTGTCCCGATCATGTCCAGGTGCTGGACACCGATGGGGTCGTCCTGGAACGTGAACCAGACGTTGCGGTGGAAGTACTCAATGGGTGAGTCGGGCAGGTCGTAACCGAGGAAGTACCGGAACTGCTCGAAGGCGTCCTCGAGCTTGTAGAGGTAGTGCGGAACCCAGCCGATGTCGTTCTCCACGGACACGATCCTCAAGTCCGGGAAACGGTGGAAGACACCGCTCACGAGCATCGCCGTGATGGACAGTTGCACGGGATGCGAATGCCCCATCCACGTCATCAGGAAAGGCAGGCGGTGGTAGCCGGCGCCTTCCCGCCGCGTCAAGATGTGCATGCTGAGCGGCAACCGTAGGGCGCTCGCGGCGGCCCACACCTTGTCGTAGCGGGCGCTGCCGTAGTTGGGCTTGCCTGGGTCCACCGCGATCATGGCGCCGCGCAAGCCGAGTTTGGCGACGCGCTCGAGTTCGGCAACGGCTCGATCGATGGTATCGAGGCAGATCATGCCGATGCCGAGCATTCGGCGCGGATCGTACGCGGTGAACTCGGCGACCCAGTCGTTGTACGCGGCGAACACGGCGTACTGGAGGTCGGTGTCGGGGATGCCGAACATGGGCAGCCCCATCGATGGGTAGACGACCTCGAATCCGACCCCGTCGACGTCCTGGTCCTTGAGGCGCTCGACCGGGTTCCAGGCACCGGGTCGGATTTCCGCATAGCCGCGTCGGTCGGCGTCGGCGCGCGTTCTCGGGTCGGCGACATCCGCAGCGGCGAAGCCTGCGATGCGTTGCGGCACCAGGCCTTCGCAGACCATCCACTCGCCCTCGACCTTGCCGCGCAGCGAGTCGACGCTGTCGACGACGTGGGGCGCGCGGTCACGCAGCGATTTCGGTACCCGTGTCTGCCACAGGTCGGCCGGTTCGATGATGTGCGAATCGGCAGAGCGCAGCACGGCGCTGTCGGTCTGTGTGTTCATGAATCTCGCGTAGACTGCGCGTGAACGGATCGTATCAGCCGGCGCTTGCTGTTGGGAGGTTTGCAGGAGATGAGTGACGATACGGTTCGTTACGAACCGCCCGAATCCCCGCCGCAACTGGTGTCCTGGAGCATGGGGTTCCAGACCTGCCTCTTGACGGTAGGGCCGATTGCGCTGTCGCCCCTGGTCGTGGCCCAGGCTGCGGACATGAGCGACGAATACGCGCAATGGGCGGTGTTCGCGGCGATGCTGCTTGCCGGGCTCGGCACGATCCTGCAGGCCGTACAGGTGTGGCGCGTCGGCGCGGGCTACCGGATCACTGCTGGCAGCTCGTTTGCGTTCATTCCCCTGGTCACTTTGGCGCTGGTGGAGGGCGGACCGCCCCTCGTGATCTCCCTCGGACTCGCGACGTCGCTGGTCCGGATCCTAATGGCACTTCGACTGTCGTGGCTGCGACGCATCGTCACGCCGACGGTGTCCGGCATCTTCTACATGCTGATCCCCGTCACGCTCATGCCGGTGATCTTCGGCACGATCGAGGACGTGCCCGCCGGGACGTCGACGGGGGAGTCGCTCGCTGTCGCGGCGTTGACGATGGTGGCGGTCGGCGCCGTGATCTTCCAGCCCTCGGCGGCTTGGCGCATGTGGGCGGTCCTGGTCGGCGCGGTGGCGGGCTGCGTGGCGGCCGCCCTGCTTGGGTTCTTCGACCTCTCGCCCATCGCCCGGGCCGATTGGATCGGCATTCCCGGCCGCTGGCCGGGGTTCGGGCTCGACTTCGGGCCGGCTTTCTGGAGCCTGCTGCCCGCCTACGTCGTCGTCACATTGTCCACGGTGATCGGCACGCTCGGCCAGGCGGTCACGATCCAACAGGTTTCGTGGCGCCGCCGTCGAGCCGTGGACTACCGCGCGGTTCAGAACGTGCTTACCGGTGACGGCTTGGGCAACATCCTCTACAGCTTGGCGGCGATCATGCCCTCGCTGACCTACCCGAGCACCGTGACCCTGACGGCCTTGACGGGCGTTGCCGCTCGCCGCGTGGGGTTGTACACCGGCGCCTTGTTCGTGGCGATGGCGTTCCTGCCGAAACTCTCCGCGCTGTTCTTCGCGATTCCCAAACCCGTGGTGAGTGCCTTCCTGACGGTCCTCGCCGCCATGATGTTCGCGCAAGGCATCTCGCTCGTCGCACAAGGCGGGTCGTCGCAGCGCCACGTATTCGTCGTCGGCGTGTCGTTCTTCCTCGGCGTCGGCTTCGAGTTCGGGATGATCCCCACCGGCACGGGCTTCTGGGCTTCCATACTGGGGAGTGGCATCACGGCGGGTGGCGGCACGGCGATCCTGCTCACGGTGTTGGGCGACGTCATCAGCCTCCGTCGCACCCGTCTTGCCACGGAGTTCGACGACTCGGCGCTACCCACTGTCTTGGCGTTCGCCGACCGATGGGCGGAACGCCACGGCTGGAACGCGGCGCAGACGAACCGCCTACGGCTGATCTGTGAAGAGACGCTGGCCACGCTCGCCGAGGGCGCGGCGGACGAGGTTGCACCTCGCCGACTGCGCCTGAGCGCCGCCGTGGACGAAGGTATCGCCGTGCTCGAGTTCGTGAGCCACGCGCAAGGCGACAATGTTGCCGACCTGATGGCCGTGCTCGACAAGGACGTCGCTACGCTGCCGGAGAACGACTTGTCGCTGCGGCTCTTGCGTGGGCTCGCGACATCGGTGGAGCATCGCCAATACCACGATGTCGGCATCCTAACGGTTCGGGCGGATCTGCGCGCCGCCGGGCGATGGCAGCGGGATTGCGGTCAGGTTTCGACGTCGCCCATTTGGCCACGTCGGCGGAGGTAAGCGAGCGCGGCGCGGACGCACGCGGCTGGAGCCTCAAGCTGCAGGAAGTGCGTGGTCCCGGGAATGGTCTCGTACTCGACGACTGCGAGTTGGTGGTCGTCCAGCGACGGCAGGTAGGCCGTCGGGTTGCTCGGATCTGACGCGATGACCTTCACCGGACAGCCGATGCCGGCGAAGTCCACCCGCGGCGTCCACCGGCGCGCGTCCGCGAAGACACGGGCCTCGTACTCGGGTGGACAGCTTAGCTCGTATCCCGGCCCGTCAACGCATTCGCGGAGCATCGTCCGGGCCATCAGGTGGTACACGCCGGGCACGACCTGGGCGAACCTGGCGGCGCGGGCCACGCGCCCCGCGAACTCGGCCCTGGTCGTGAATCGCGCCCGTTTGCGGCGGGTCTTCACCGCCGCGACCTCCGCGAGGCCGAAGAAGACGTCGTCGGCGACACCGCGCATGAAAAGCGGCGGGTCGAACAGCACGAGTGCATCCAGGACGGGACCCTGAGCGGGGACGTTCGTCGCTCGGCCGGTCCCGGTGAGCGACACGAGTGCCGCCATCGCCGCGAGAGAGTGGTAGATCCCGATCTTCGGCTTCGTCCCGCAACGCCGGCTGATGGCCGCGACGATTCGCGCGTGATCGCGCGCGAAAGCCGGGATCGTGTGGTTCGCCAATGCGCCGACGGCATTCCAGCCGTGGTTCCTGATGTCGTGGACGTAGACGTCGAAGTCGGCGAGCAGCGCCGACCAGAACGGCACGTAGAGGTCGATTGCGAGTCCGGTGCCGTGGCTGAGAACGAGGCATGGGCCAGTCGGGTTGCCATGCCGCCGTACCGTGGTCAGGCCGCCGTCGTCGAGGCGCACCGTGAAAGTCGATCGCGGCTGCGGGATCTCCCAGATCGTGGGTCCGTTGTCCACGCCAGCACCTTGGGCATCAGTGCGGCGACCGTACCACGACGCAACGCGCGGGATTCGCCGCACGGACTCGCGGACTTGAACGCACATCGAAAGACGCCTAACTTCGATGCATGGTCCAGCATGCGCAACTCGCTCGGCCCATGAAGGCAGCCGCGGCGGCCGGCCACGGCCGCTGGCTCTCGTGATCCGCCGATTCCTCGCACCCGTCCTCGCAGGTGCCGCTGGTCTGGGGCTGGCGGCGGTCATCTTCGTGAGCGGCCCGGAACTCGAGCCAGTCCCGCCGCCCCCGAGCATCCCGATGGTGCGCACGATGACGGCGAACCCGGACACCGTGCAAACGACCGTCGCCGCACACGGCGCCGTCGTACCGAAGACCGAAAGCAACCTGGTCTCGGAGGTTGCCGGTCGGGTCGTATCGGTGGCCGATTCAATGGTCTCGGGCGGGTTCTTCGAGAAGGACGATGTCCTGGTCGAGATCGAGCGGGTCGACTACGAGGTCGCCTTGGAACGGTCGCGCGCCCATCTGGCATCGACGGAGAGCGAACTCGCGAACGCCGAGAAGGCGTATGAGCGGCACGAGGAGTTGCGTGAGTCCCAGTCCATCAGCGAGTCGCGCCACGACGATGCACTGAACCGGCTCACGATCGCGCGCGCCTCCCTCCGCGAAGCGACGGCACGGGTCGCCCGGGCGGCGCGGGACCTGGAACGCACGCGCATGACCGCACCGTTCGACGGCCGCGTGCGTAGCGAGCGCGTCGACGCCGGCCAGTTCGTCAACCGCGGCGAATCCATCGCGACGCTCTACTCGGTCGACTTCGCCGAGGTCCGCCTCCCGGTACGGGATGAGGATCTGGCCTTTCTGCCGCTGTCCCTGGCGCGCGTCGGAGCCAGTGCGTCGCAATTGCCGCGGGTGGTCTTGAAAGCGCGTTTCGCCGGCGCGGAGCACGCCTGGGAGGCGCGGATCGTGCGCACGGAAGGCGAGCTTGACCCGCGTACGCGCATGGTCAACCTCGTCGCCCAGGTACCGAGGCCGTACGACCCGACGGCCGGCTTGCCGCCGCTCACCGTCGGACTCTTCGTGGAGGCCGAGATCCACGGCGAGCCGTTGCACGAAGCATTGGTCGTGCCGCGTTCGGCGCTGCAGCGCGGCAATCGGATCTACGTCGTCGACGCCAACAACCGGCTGTCTTTCCGCGACGTTGACGTGCTGCGCACGACTGGCGACGAGTACACCATCCGGGGCGCCATCGACGCTGGGGAGTCCATCTGCCTGTCCACGCTAGACAACGCCGTCGAGGGACAGCAGGTCCGACCCGTGGCGGCGAGGTCGGAACGCGACGCATGACACGACCCGCGACAACGAAACGGTCGCGTCGCCCATGAAACGGATGATCGCCTGGTTCGCCACCAATCATGTGGCGGCCAACCTGGTCATGGGTTTCGCCGTGCTTGCGGGCCTCGCATCGCTCGACCGCGTGCCGGTCAAGCTGTATCCGGACTTCGACCTGGCGCTCATCATCGTCACGGTACCGTACTTGGGCGCCGCACCCGAGGAAGTCGAGACCGCCGTCTGCGCCCGCATCGAGGAGCGCGTCGAGGGCATCACCGGAATCAAGGAGGTCCGTTCCGTCGCGGCGGAGAGCCTGTGCACGGTCCACCTCGAACTGCTGGTCGATGTCGACCGCAGCCAGACGCTCGGCGAGGTCGAGAACCAGATCAACGCCATAGACACGTTCCCCCAGGAGGCGGAGAAGCCCATCGTCCAGCTCGCCATGGCGAACAACGTGGTCGCGGAAATCGCGATCACGGGCCCGACGGACGAGCGGACGCTCAAGGAACTCGGTCGGCGCGTCCGCGACGACATCCTCGCGCTGCCCGGCATCACCTACGCCGAGCTCGCGAACGTGCGGCCGTACGAGATCTCGGTTGAAGTCTCGGAGGAGTCGCTGTCACGCAACAGCCTAACCTTCGACGACGTGGCGGCGGCGCTCCGCGCACGGTCTTTGGACATCCCCGGCGGATCGGTCAAGACCGCTGAGGGGGAGATCCTGCTTCGCACCACAGGCCAGGCCTATTGGGGACACGAACTGGAGGACCTCGTCGTCACGGTGCGCCCGGACGGCACGCGGGTGCTCGTGCGAGACGTGGCCCGGGTCGTCGACGGTTTCGAGGACACGGGGCAGTCGCAGCGTTTCGACGGCAAGCCGGCGGTGCTCGTCCAGGTGTCGCGGGTTGGCGATCAGGACGTGCGACAGCTCAGCGCGTCGGTGCGGCAGTACGTGGCGCGTGCCGCTGGGCGCTACGGGGAAGGCGTCGAACTGACCATCTGGCGCGACGATTCCATCATCCTGTCCGTGCGCATGCGCGCGCTCGTGGACAGCGGCATCCAGGGTCTGCTTCTCGTCCTCGTGCTGCTTGCCCTGTTCCTCCGCCCGCACCTGGCGCTCTGGGTGGCCCTCGGCATTCCCATCGCATTCCTCGGCGCGATTTTCCTGATCTATTGGGCGGGTCTGTCCATCAATGCCGTTTCGGTCATGGGCTTCATCCTCGCGCTCGGCATGCTCGTGGACGACGCCGTCGTCGTGGGCGAGGCCGCGTACACGGCCCAGCAGCGCGGTTCCGGCCTGCTCGCGGGGGCCATCGAGGGCGCCCAGCATGTGCTCGTCCCAGTGACCTTCGGGGTCATCACGACCGTGGTCGCGTTTGTGCCGGTCATGTTCGCCACCGGCGCCATCGGCCAGGCATACGGGGTCATGGCCGCCACGGTCATCTGCTGCCTCGTGTTCTCGCTGATCGAGTGCCAAACGGTGCTCCCCGCCCATCTCGGCCATGGCAGCGAGCGGCTGCCACTCGGCGATTTCGGACTGACCTTATTGGCCATAGTGGTCGTCGCGGCGATGGCTGCCACGCCGGATGTGCGATCCGGTACCGCGCTGGCGGTGGCCGGTGCCGGCTTGGTCTTTGCTGCGCACTTCGCCGGAGCCTTGCGCAAGCTGGGTGCCGCATTTGCGCGGCTGCAGGTTCTGTTCGAGTCAGGTCTACGCTGGGTCATCGACAATCCGTTCCGCCGTTGCGCCCAAGGCGCTGCTCATTGGCGGCTGGTGACTTTGATCGTCGCGCTCGGCGCGTTGGCCTCCGCGGGCAGCCTCGTGATGGGCGGCCACCTGCCGTTCTCGCTTCGGACCCCGCAGAAGGGCGACAGCGTCACGGCTCGGTTGACGATGCCCATGGGGACGAGCGAGAGCACGATGGCGAGAGCGGTCGGCCTATTGGCCGATTCGGCGCGCGAGATCCAGCGGCAACTCGCGCTGGACTACGGAGAACCCTTGGTACTGCACATCCTCGAGGGGGTGGGCGGCCACGTCGCGGGCGCCTCTCGGGTCGCTGTCGTGGTCGACAGCACGGGTCCGCACCTCGGCGAGGTCACCATGCAGCTCACGCCCGGTGAAGGGCGCGTGCTGACGACCGACGCGGTCGCCGCACGGTGGCGCGAACATGCTGGCCTGATCCCGGACGCGGTCGAACTGAGCTTCCTCACCGATCGCATCGCCGCCGAACCAGCAATCGACATCCGGATCGGGGGAACCGACTGGGATGAGCTGCGCGCTGTCGCCACCGCAATCCGTTCGGAGCTTGCGTCGATGCCCGGTGTCTACGATGCGGCCGACTCGCTCAACACGGGCAAGGCGGAAATCAAGCTGTCGGTTACGCCCGCCGGCGAAGCGCTCGGCATATCCCTCGCGGACCTCGGTCGCCAGGTCCGCCAAGCCTTCTACGGCGAGGAGGCGCAACGGATCCAGCGCGGGGCGGACGACGTCCGCATCATGGTGCGCTACTCGGAGCAAGAACGGCAGTCGCTTGAGTCCCTCTATGCGCTGCGCGTGCGTACGCCCGACGGCGGCGAGGTGCCGTTCAGAGCGGTAGCCGAGGTCGAATCCGGGCGCGGGTTCTCCTCCATCGCGCGCACCAACGGTACGCGCTTCGCCTGGGTGACCGCCGAAGTCGACCCCACCATCACGTCGGCCGCCGCCGTGCTCTCCCGACTCGATGCGGGTTTTCTCCAAGAGGCGACCGCGCCCTACCCGGACGTCGACTACTGGTTCCGAAGCAGCCAGCAGCAGTCGGAACTCTTCGCCTCGCTGGGTCCGTTGTTCGTTTTCGTACTGCTCGCGATCTATGCCCTGCTTGCGCTGCCGCTGCGTTCTTATACCCAGCCGCTGATCATCATGTCCGTGCTGCCATTCGCGCTGGTAGGGGCCCTGTGGGGCCATGCGCTGGTCAAGACCTTCGGGCTTGTTTACGGTCTATCCGCGGCGTCGCTCTTTGGCGTCGTCGCAGCGTCGGGCGTCGTCGTCAACGCGACGCTCGTGCTGACCCATGAGGTGAACCGCTTCCGAGCCGGCGGAGCCTCCTTGTCCGACGCGCTGGTCAACGCGGCCGTATCGCGTTTCCGTCCGATCCTGATCACCACGGTGACCACCTTCGCCGGCCTTGCGCCGCTGATGTTCAGCGGCAGCACCCAGGCTCAACTGCTGGTACCGATGGCGACTTCGCTGGCCTTCGGCATCCTGGTCTCCTCGGTCGCGGCACTTCTGTTTGTTCCTGCGCTCTGGCTCGTCGTCAACGACATCGGGAGCCGTACCCGACGCGTGACGGACCTGGTCGGCAGCTCGCTCGGCGGTTCCCCGCGCCTGTCGATGTGGATGTCCCGCTACCCCTATGTCCAGGAGAGCCTGCGCACGCAGGAGTTCACGGACCTCGAGCTGCCGGAGGATCTCGACCTCGATCCGCAGGAGGCCGCGATCGCGCGGCAGGGCTTGGTGCGCGTCTACTACCAGCGGGAGTTCGACGCCGAAGAGATGCGTGCGCAGTTCGGCGCGCTCGCCGCCAAGGCGCCGCGCACCGACGACCTCGTTCGCGAGGCCAGGACATGGGCGGAGCAGCGGACCTTCCAGCTCGGTGTGCACATGGCGCGGGGCACCATGCCAGCAGTCGATGCGGCGCGTCCTCTGACGGACATTCTCTGTACGACCCTCGGGGCCTTGGCGCACGCAGCGAAGCGGGAGTTCGCAGCCGAGTACGGCTCCGTGCCGAATTCGCGAATCGCGCTGGTCGCGTTGGACGCCGCTGGCCGGCGCGAGTTCGCGACCGGCCGGCCGCTGCGCCTGCTGTTTCTATACGACCACGATCCGCTGCCGCCCGGCGTCATGCCCCTGACCCCGGACGCGTGGCATCAGCAACTGTTCGGGCGGCTCGTGGTTCTGATCCGCGCCTTGTCGCCCGAGGGCATTCTCTTCGAGGCAGTGCCGGGTTACGCGCTGCAAGGAGGTCAAGCTGAGCAGGCCCACGCGCTGACGCGAATCCGGCAGCACTTCGCCGACTCGGCACCCTCCGCGGATTTGAGAATGCTCATCCACGCCCGCGTGATCGAAGCCGAAGACGGCCTCGGGGAAGAATTCGAGGCGCTGAGACAGTCGGTCCTCTCCCGCGCGAACGACATCGCCCCTATCACGGCCGACATCGCAGTGGTCAGGCAATCGAGACCTCGCCCGAACGGCCCTTGGGACGTGGCGGGGCTTGAAGGAGGTCTCGCCGACATAGTACTTGCCGCGGAATACCTGCAACTCGCTGGGGCCGCTCCGGAGACCGGGGTCGCCACGTTGGCCGAGACCTTCGGACGCGCGCGCGAGCGGGGTGTGCTGGACGACGATAGTGCCCGGGATCTGCTCGACTCGGCCGCATTGTGGCGGAACCTCGACGGCTTCTTCCGAATGACCTGCGCGGACGTCTTCGATCCAGGAGCCGCAACGTTGGAGCAGAGGGCCATCGTTGCCGGCATGTGCGGCGTCGCAACCTTCGAGGATGTGGCCGATGCCATCGCAGCAGCTTCGCGACGGAGCGCCCGTCACCTAGGCGCGCTGTGGTCTGGGTTGCCAAGGGCAAGCACTTCACGCTGACGCTCCTTACAAGCGTCCGCCGCGGACGGACCGCGGACCTCCTCGTCCGCCATGGGTTACGGGATGTGGTCTCCCCCCGGGGGTCACCCGGTCAGGCCCGACCATGTCCGCATCCATCAGCGCTCCGCCTCGAACGCGACGATCGGCGGGTTCGCCATGAACTCGTCCCAGTACGGGTTATCGGCCTCGGACGGGTGCAAGGCCACGTCGACCCACCGGAAGCCGCGGAACCCCGCACGCTCAAAGGCCGCGGTGTGAGTGTTCGGCGTCAGGTAGTAGTTGTCGAATCCGAACCGCTGCCCGCCAGCGCTGAACGTATAGCGAATGGCGTCCCCTTCGGCGAGCGGACGATCCCAAGTCCGCTCCAGGCCGTACTTCCTCAACGACCCGGACGCAACCGCGACGTTGCGCACGTTGTTGTTCAGGCCGACGAGCCGCCCACCGGGCTTGAGCGACTTGTAGCAGACCCGACAGAAGCGTAGGAGCTGTCCGGGCGTCCGCGCGTAGTTGAGCATGTACGCCGCGACCACAAGGTCCACCGGTTCGGCGGGCTCGAACTCCGCGACGTCCGCATGCACGTACCAGCACCCGAGCGAATGCTCCCGCTCGCGCTTCTCCGCGAGCTCGATCATGGCCGCGGAGACGTCGACCCCGGTGATTTCCCGGGCACCGGCCTCCTTGAGCAGGCGCGTGTAGAAACCGTCGCCGCAGGCGAGATCCAGCACCACGGCGCCGCGAACATCGCCCAAGAGTTCGAACAGCGTGTGCCGCTCGACGTGCTCGCGAAACGGCAGCCGCTTGGACTCCCGGTACTCCCGAGCGATCGCATCGTATTCCGCCATCCGGCCTCTACGGGGAGGTTACGAAGTCCCACTCCGACCAGTGGTCGCATAGCTTGGCGATCGACGTTCCCCACGCGTCGTATTCCGGCGGGTAGTCCAGGAACTGTCCGTAGTAGCCGCGGTCCGGGTGGTCGCTGACGCCGTGTCCCACCCGTCGGGTGCCCTCGTGCGGATTCCCGTCGCGCCACCGGCGGATGCGGAAGTACAGGTTCATGCGGGCATTCGGGCCGAGATTCGGCGTCGCCGTGTGGGGGCAGGCGTGAAGCGCGATGACCGCGTCGCCCGCGCCGAGCAGCACGGGGGTCACTTCACGCCAAGGCCAGCCCGCGATGGTCGGGAGGTCCTTGGCCGCCTCTTGGGCTTTGGCGCGCACGGTCTCCGGCAGACCGTTCAGGAACGGTCGCCCGTTTTCGCGGATCTTGATGCGTGGCCAGCCCGGTCCTTCGGGCCCGATGACGCCTCCACTGTCGCGTTGCATGCGGAACGCGGCTTCGACTTCCTCGTGCATGCCCTTGAGGACGCCGAGTTGGCCGTGGCCGGGCTCGAGCTGGTCGTTGAGGGCGACGCCGACCAGGGCCGTGTAGCTGCCGAGCGAGATGCGCCTGTCCGGATCCTGCCAAAGCGTGCCGTCGTTGGTGCCGCGCCGGTCGTCGTTCTCGCCGAAGTACCGCGCCGCATCGATCGGTCTGCCCTTGTTCAGATCGATCTCGTCGGCGCTCGCCGGGATCGCACCGCCCCAACTGCCGTCGACATGCGGCCCCGGTATGCCGCCGAGGCGGTCGAACGGTGGCGTCACCGCGATCTGGCAGCTCACCACGTCGGGAAACGGCCCCATCTCGTTGCGCATGATCTCGGCGAGCTTGGTCTCCCGGAAGAGCCGAATGACGTCCGGATGCGTGGCGAGTTCGGCGGGCGCGAGGAGCCGCCGCTCGCTCGCCGGCATGCCCGTGCGGATGATGTCCCGCGCCGTTTCCACGAGCGCGTCCGGTACGGCGTTCTTGATGACGACGTATCCGTCACGGACGAAGTCGCGCTTCTGCGCGGCGGTCAGGGCGCTTGCCATCTCAGATGCCGATCATGCGCTGCTGGTAGTTGTGCAGCACCTCGCGCCGCGTGGTCTCGTTGAACGCGACCGGTGCGTCGGCGAACGGCTGGTAGACGTACGACTCCTCGTCCGGGTAGCGCTGACGGCGGGCGTCGATCGCGAGCGGAATGATGCGGCTCGAGGAGCGGATCGAGTCGTCGTCATAGGCCTCGGTCGCCCAACCCTTGACGCCGTCCACCGATGAACGGCGGTGGAAGCCGAAGACGTAGGTCGCGCGCGGCGTATCCGACGTGTTGGGGAACGAGCCGTGGACGACCTGGCGACTGCAGATCGCGACATCGCCGGGTTTGCAGAGCATCGGGACAGCGCCGTCCAGACGGTCTGAGCCGCTCGCGGCCACCATGGCGCGAATGTCGGCCTTGCCGCCTTTGTGCGTCCCGGGCACCACCCAGAGCGCGTTCTCGGCCTTCGTCGGGTACAGGTTGACCATGTAGTTGAAACCGTGCGTGCCCTGGTCGAGGTCGGGGCTGTCCCAGTGCGTCGTGCCGTCCTGGTGCCAGGACACGGCGGCGCCGAGGCGCGCCTGCTTGACCCAGATCACCTCGGTGAACGGGGTGAAGTCCGGGCCGTTCACCGCTTCGGTGACCGCCATCAGCTTGGGGTGCCCGTAGATGCGTAGCGCCGCGTCGGAGAACTGCAGGATGCCGCCGATCTGCAGGAGAACTTCGCGGGGCGCGTCGGCAGGTCGCTCGGGCTCGCGCATCCGGACCTGGTAACGTCCGTTGGTCGTGTCGGTGGCGCCGTAAGGGTCGGTCAGCGGCTTGACGAACCGGAACAGCTTGCGCAGGTCCTCGTCGCCGATGGCGGGGCGCCCGGTGCGATCCGTGTCGCAGCCGCTCCCCGCGGGTGCCCTGGCCGACAGGTCACGGAACTCTTGCTGGAGGTCGGCCGTTTCGGCTTGCTCGAGCACGTCCTCGAAGACGTAGAACCCGGTGCGCCAATAGGCGTCGAGGATCGCCTTGTCGACGCGACCGGCCGCGTCGATGAGCAAGGGGCCACGGTTGCCCAACGCTAACGCGTCGCGTTCGGCCTGAGCGAAGGCGCTTTCCATGGAACCGTCAGCCATTGTGGGTACCCTCCTCGATCGCCTCGTTCGCGACGCTCACGACGCCGTCGCGCAGCAAGGCGGCTTGTTGCCGGCTGTCGTAGCCGAGTTCATTCAGGATTTCCTCTGTGTGTTCGCCAAGATGCGGAGCCCCGTAGCGAATCTCGGGCACGGTGGCCTCGAACCGGGCGGCGTTGCGCGTCTGGCGCAGCACACCGGCGCGCGGATGCTCGGTTTCGACGACGATGCCGCTCGCCTGCACCTGCTCGTGGCGGACCATTTGACTGCGCGTCAGTACCGGTGCGCAGGGGACGCCGGCCTCCTCGAGAATGTCGAGCCACTCTGCGGCGGTCCTGTCGTGCAGGGCCGACTGCATGAGTTCGAGGCGTTCGTCGGCGTAGCGGTCCCGACCGCCCGGCGTCTTGAAGCGCTCGTCGTCGAGCCACTCGGCATGCCCAACGGCGTTGCAGAAGCCGTGCCATTGATCGTTGCTCATCACCGAGACGCTGATGTAGCCGCTCTTGGTCTCGTAGATCAGGTCGATGAACGTGGCGGCCCGAGCAACATCGACCTCCTTGCCGACGAAAGTCTGGCTGCCCATGTCCGACGACCACATGAAGGCGACAACGGAGTCGAGCATGGACAGGCGCACGTGCTGGCCCTCGCCTGTGCGTTCCCGGGCGAACAACGCCGCGGAGACCGCTTGCGAGGCAGTGATGCCGGTGAGCTTGTCGGGCAGGATGGTCCGGATGAGCCGCGGGCGTGCATCGTCGGCGCCGGCCTGCACGCTGGCAAGGCCGGACAAGGCCTGGATGATGGGGTCGTAGACCGGCTTGTGGGCAAACGGCCCGGATTCCCCCCAGCCGCTCATGGAAAGGTAGATGATCTTGGGATTGACGGCCTTGAGGTCGTCGTAGTCGAGCGCCAGGCGCGCCATCACGCCGGGACGGAAGTTCTGCACGAAGACGTCCGCGCTGCGGGCGAGGTCGAGGATGACCTGCTTGCCCGCTGGCGACTTGGCATCCACGGTGATGGAGCGCTTGTTGCGGTTGTTGTTGACGAATGCGGCCGAGAAGTGCCGCTGGCCGTAGCCGGCGCGGCGCACGTGATCGCTGCGCAGCGGCGCTTCGACCTTGATGACGTCGGCGCCTTGGTCGGCGAGGATCATCGTGCCGTATGGGCCTGCGATCATCGTCGTGAAATCGACGACGCGAACGCCGTCGAGAGGTCCCGGCATGGCGGACTCCTAGTTTTTGGCTGTTGGCAACAAGGCACCGTGTGCGGGCACATGTCCGCACCGTTCGATGTCCTGATCGGCGCTCTACGGCGTAACGCCGCTACATCGTCGCACACTCGCGCAGTTGGTCGTCGCAGCAGAAGCCCTGGCCGTTGAGGTCGAAGCACTTCAGACCGGTCGCCATGGACACCACCTTAGGGTGGGCATCCTGGGTGTAGTAGGGCGAAACGCAGTAGAAGTCGCGCGACCGGGGCCGCATGGACTTCGACTTCGGTGCGAGCACGCCTCTGACGTCGAACCAGTTGCGCCGGATCTTGTCGACGACGTCGGTACATGTCGAACCGACGCCGACGCCCCACGTGAACCCGCCGCCGCCGGGCGACGAGCCAATGCCGGTGGTCGGGTTGACTGCACCCGACGACATCGGGCCGGTGCCTAGTACGACGGCGACCACGAGCAACGCTTGGGTGATTTTCATGGGAGCCTCCCGTGAGTTGGTTCCCAGGCTTTGAGCACTTGCGGGTCGGCAACCGCCTTGCCGCAAACCGAGATAACCATGTACGCGGTGGTGGATGCAAGCAGCGCCGGGAACACCTCGTGGACGACGTCCGAGAGACCGGCGGCCAGCCAGCCGAACAAGACGCCGACGCCGATGCCAAACGCCGCGAGGGCCGCGGCGGCGTTGCCCCGCCGCCAGTGCAGGCCGAGCAGGATCGTCGGCACGAAGCAGACTGCGAACAGGCTGCCGGAGAAGATCGTCAACTCGACGATGCCGCCGGGGGGATCCAGCGCCACGAGGGCCGACAGCAGCGCGAAGGCGACCACGCCGACGCGGGTCCAGGGCACGACGCGCGCATGGTCCCGGGAGGCGCGGCGGAATCCGACGATGTCGCGAGCGGTCACGGACGCGGCCACCAAAAGGACGCTGTCCAACGACGACATCGCCGCGGCAAGGATGGCGATCACCAGGAAGTCGCTCACCAGCGTCGGGAACACGTCCTTCGATCCGACGAGAGTCGGCACCACGAGGTCGGTGTCGCTGATGCCATCCAGCAGGAGATGCGCGTACAAGCCGATGGGGAACAGGCAGAACTGGATGGCGAGAATGCCGCCGACGGCGACCCAGATGCCGACCCGGACACTGGCCTCGTCGCGCAGGCCGTAGAAGCGCGTGACCTGCCGGGGATCGACGAGGAGCTTCAACGACCCGGCGAAGGCGATGCCGAGCAGCACGATGAACGGAATGCCCGCGTTCAACTCGAACAGGGACGCCGTTTCCGGCGTGGTCGCGACATCCTTGATCGCGGTGACGCCGCCGGCGGCTTGTGTGATGAAGACGAACAGGACCACCGACCCGATCAACATCAAGACGCCCTGTACGACGTCGGTGCGCACGACGGACAGGAAGCCGCCGACAGACGTGTAGGCGACGATCAGTACCAAGGTGGCCAGCACCGCGGTTCGGTAAGGGATGCCGAGGAAGACCTGCAGGAGATTCCCGGCCCCCTTGAAGACGGCGACCAGGTAGAGGACGCTGGCGAAGGCGATGACGACGCCGGCGGCGACGCGCACGTGCTCGGACGCGAACCGCACCGCGAGGAAGTCCGGCACGGTGAGCGAACCCCACGCCGCCGTGAACCGTCGCATGCGCGGCGCGACCAGTCGCCAGGACAGCCACGCGAACACGACGAGCAAAACGGCCATCGTGAGCCAGGGCAATCCGTACTCGTACCCCTTGCCGGCGTGGCCGATGTAGCTGTTGGTGCTCGCGAACGTGGCGTAGAACGAGATCCCGACGACGGCGCCGCTCATGCTGCGGCCCCCGACGAGGAAGCCCGATGCGGTCTTGCCCACCCGCAAGCCTGCCCGCGCATGGACCACGAGGAAGGCGGTATAAACGACGAACAGGACGCCCGCGAACCAGTGCTCGATCAGCCAGCTAATCGGGTCGCCCTTTCGCGATGTCGCCGCGGCGGTTGATCAGACGGTCGGGATCGGCGCTCGTCGTGTTCCTCATGGCCCGGTCCACCATCTTGTCGTACTTGGGATCGAGCCGCCCCACCTTCGACTTCGCCGACAGTTGGATGGATGGCCGCGACACGATGCGCGCGGCCTGGCCGCCGCATTGCTCGCATACGACGGTCGACGGGATCGCGCGTATCGACGCCAGATGGCCGGTCACGGCATCGCACTTCTCGCAGCGATACTCGTAGATCGGCACTTGTCGTATACGGTCAGACGGCCAACTGCGCGCCTTGGTCGACAAGCGCTTGCAGCGACAGGTGGTAGCGGTCGAACTTGAGCTGATCCAGGGGATTGGCCGCGCGCACGATGTCGCGGTCGAGGTCGAGGCTCATCAGGGTCGGCCCCGTGCCCTTGGCACGACGTCGCAGGTAGTTGGTCCACTCGCGGGGGGTCATCTCGATCACGATTTCGCAGTCGCGTAGGACCGCCTCGTCGGTCTCGTCGACCGAGGCGATCTCGAAGGCCTCGAACACCACGCGGCGTACCGCGCGGCCGGATTTCAGTCCGAGCACGAGGTCGGTCGAGCCGAGTTTCCGGAAGGCCGGATCGTCGTTGAGCGCCGCCTGGGCGCCGGGTAGCCAGTCCAGTTGCGCCATGTGTCCTCTCTACGCGAATTCCGATTTGACTCTTGCAGATGCATTGAAGAAGAACTGCAAGGTCTGGTTGTAGCGGAAGAACAGGTCTTCGCGGTACTGGTCGCCGTGATGCGACGTGGCCAAGCCGTCGTCGCGGTCGAGGTCGAGCGTGTTCAGCGTGTGGTGCAGGTCGGCGCTACCGTTGGCGGCGATGTTCTTGACCATCTCCAGCCAATCGCCCCTCGGCATGTCCAGGTAGAAGTCGACGTCGTCCAGCGCGGCCTCGTCGGCGACGACCGCCCGCGAGCACTCGATGCCTTCGAAGGTCAGGACGAAGATGTCCTCGCCGATCTTCATGCCCGCCGTGCAATTGCATGTGCCGCCACCGGCACCGCGATAGCTTTCGTCGGCGTTGAATACGCCGCGTACCTCGTCGAACCAGTCGACCGACGGAAACCTAGCCATCGCGGGGTGGGTCCACATATTCATTGAGCGGCGGCGGGAAGCCGGCCGTGTTCCGGGGGATGTCGAGCCAGCGGCAATACGCGAGGTGCGTGTCGACGTAGTCGCGCATCAAGGCGTGGTAGACCTCCATGCCTTGCCGACGTGCGCCGTCGATACCGCCCCCGAAGATGATCGCCAAGGCCTCCTTCAAGACGGGATCGCGCAAGTCGCGCGCCAAGCCGTTGTCGCCGATGGCGAGGAGTGTTGCGGTCACGAGCTGCTGGTCCTCGACATGGGCGAGGGCGAACTTCAGGTGATCGAGGGCGTAGGTGACGTGGCGCGCCTTGTCCGCGAGTGCGTGGCCGTAGATGAAGCGTTCGGCGTCGTTGTGGGCGTAGCGGCCGAGGTACCGGTACATGGTCATGGTGAACACGCCACGCACCAGGAACAGGTAGACCACCGCCTCGGTCCAGCCGCCGCGGCTCTCGAGGATCATGCGGTTCACCTGCCCCGGCCCTTCGAGTCCCAAGCCGCCGCCGTTGACGAGTGCGCGCTTGCGGAAGCACTCGTAGTGGCGGGCGGCGTCGAAGGTCGCCGTGGCGAGGTACTGCTTCACCTCGTGATAGCCGTACGACATCTGGTGCTGCCAGCCCGTGATGGTCTCGATGTCGACGTTGGCGTACTGCGTGAGTTCCGTGCACACCTGGCAGACGGCGTGCTCGACATCGTCCGGGAGCGGCTCGATGGAGTCCCATGGGACGTCGGTGGCGGGTGCCCAGCGGCGCTGGATGGCCTCTTCGTAGAGATCGGCCGCGCAGTCGGCCCACAGCCCGCCCTTGTCGCGGATGGCGTATCCCACGGGTGGCATCCCGCGGCGTGGAACCGCGCCCCTGGGGTTGCGGCTCTGGTCGTCCCAGTGCATGGGGATCTCGCCGTAGATGCCCATGTTCAGGTCGCCGAGTTTCAGCCCGGCCTTGCCGGGCAAGGCGCGCATCCCCCAGGAACGCGTCTTGTTCATCCAGTTGTACTTGGGCTGGAACTTGGGCGGTTCGGGCGGCTCCTTGGCGCTCGATTCACTCATTGGTGGTCCTTACGCAGATGGCGCGCGGACGTCCACGTCCGCAATCCGGTCTGAAAAAAGAGGTTCGCGGCGAGCCAAAGGCCCGCACCTCGATGGAGTCGCCTTCAAGCGGCGGCGCGTTCGATCATCTCGTCGACTTTCGAGCGCCCGCTCTCGAACCGGTCGCCGAAGCCCGCCGAGACGACACGCTTCTTGTACTCGCGCAACTGCCGCTGGCGGATCGCGATGATCTTGTTCATGCCGTCGTCGAAGTTCTCCTTGCCACCGCCGAGGATGATGGCCATGGACTCCGACGTGGGCGTCAACTGGCCGACCGGATTGGCCGCGCCGATCAGCCCGCCTTCGGCCTCGTCGAGATAGCACTGGATTTCCTCGCGCCGTTCCGGTGCCGCCTCGGACATGTAGCGCATGTGCATGACGCCGAAGGCGACGTGGCGCGCCTCGTCCTGCGCGCAGAGCCGGTAGATGACCTTCTCGGCTTCGTTCTGGGCCATCAATTCGCCCATGCGGAACAGCGTGAGTACGGCACCCTCCCCGGACACGTGCAGTCGGGAGGACATCTCGGTGAAGTCCCGGGACAGGTCGATGCTGCCGACGAAGCCTGATGTGGCACCGGTCGCCTGCATCAGGCCCCCGCCATTGGCCAGCGCCCGCTTGCGGAACACGTCCATGTGCCGTGACTCGTCCATGACCTGGGCGAGCAGCACCTGACGGGGTTCCAGGAAGTCCGGCGTGGTGAGCGACACCCAGCGCGCCGGGACGTCGCCGGCGACGAACTCGACCTCGGTGAGGAATGTGGCGAGCTGGCACTCGGCCTGCTCGACGTCGTCGGGCAGCGGCTCGATCGTGTGCCAGGGGACGTCGGTCGCCGAACTCCACTGCCGCTGCAGGGCTTCCTCATAGAGGAACGAAGCGTTGTCCAGCCAGATTTCGCTCTTCGAGCGCACCGCGTAGGCCCCGATGCGGTAGGTCGAGTCGCGGGACGCAGCACCACGCGGGCGGCCGGTCTGGTTGTCGCTCTCGACCGGCGGGTCGCCGTATTCGCCGATCTGGATGTCGGCCAGCGTCAAGCCGTTCTTACCTTGCGAGGCCTGGGTATTCCACGGGCCGGTGCGGTCCATCCAGCCGAGATCCAACTCGTAGTCGTTGGCGGTGTCGACGGCTTCGCTCATTGCGATCTGTCCTCGGGACGGTCGGTGGGGTGAATAGGGAACTATAACGCGGCTTGCGTTGGCGGCAAGCCCTGATTTTGGCGACCAGGCGCTGTCGGCTCTAAGCCCGTGGAGATTCCGACACAACCGCATCGTCGATTCTGTCACCGGGTCCAGGTGAAGCTCTTCCTCGACGCCAATGTGCTTTTCACGGCGGCTCACAACCCAAGCGGAAAGGCCGCGTTGGTCGTTGAACTGCAGCCGAGAGCCCAGTGGGCATTGGCGACTAGCACCTACGCCCTTGAAGAGTCGCTGCGGAATCTGCAGCGGAAGGCTCCGGGTGCCTTGGATCGGCTGGACGCGGTCGTGGAGCGGCTGGAGGTCGTTCGGCACCGTCCTGATCTGGAGTACCCCACAGGCCTGACGGAGAAGGATCGGCCGATCTTCCAAGCGGCTCATGCCTGCAGAGCCAGTCACCTGTTGACCGGTGATCTGAAACACTTCGGCCCATTCATGGATCGACCGAAGCAAACCCGCGGCATCATCATCCAGACCGTGGCGGCGTTCCTAGCGTCCCTGGCGGTCGATGTGGGGAGGTGACGGTCCCCTACCGCCGCCCCTAGTCGAGACGCCGTCGACGGCGTATTGCCTTGGTTGACGTCGGTGGCAAAATGCCCGGTTTCGTCTGCCCGCGAGTGCATTGATGCCGTTGTCGCACTCGCGTTGCTCTCGAGCGACCCGCCGACGCTCGCGAGCGACGCGCCTGGGCTTGGCCGTGGCGGTCGCGTGTGGCGTAGCTGCCGCGGCGGGCGAGGGTTCGCTGTCCTACCTGGGCACGCCCTTGAACCCTACGGGTGGCCCCGATGCCACCGAGGCGGCGATCAGCGTCCTGCGCGTCGACGACGACGTCGCCAACATCAGGCTGGACGGGCGCCTGGACGAAGCCGTTTGGCGGCGGATATCGGCCTACGACCACATGATGGTCACCACACCCGACAACGACGAGCCCGCCGCTTACCGGACCCACACGTTCCTGTTCTACTCCGAGCGCGGCTTGTACGTCGGCGCATGGAACGAGCAGCCCCCGGACACCCTGGTCAGCCGACTGACGGGCCGCGACATGTTCGACACCTCGGACGCCTACCAGATTGTCATCGACAGTTCGGGCAACGGGCTCTACGGCTATTGGTTCCGCGTCAAGCTCGGCGATTCGCTGATGGACGGCACGCTGTTGCCGGAGCGCCGGTTCATGAGCAACTGGGATGGACCGTGGCGCGCCAAGACCCGCAAGACCGACGACGGCTGGACGGTCGAGATGTTCCTGCCGTGGGTGATGCTCAGCATGCCCGCGGCGACCAACGATGACGGGGAGCGGCGCATGGCCATCGAGATCGCACGTTTCCTTGCCCGCCGCAACGAAGTCTGGTCATGGCCGGCGCTGCCATCGACCGAGCCGCAGTTCATCTCGTTGTTCCAGCCGATTACGCTCCGCGGGGTCGCACCCAAGCAGGAAGTGAGCCTGTTCCCCTACGTCGCGGGCGGTCGCGACATCGCCCGCGACGAGGACAGTACTAGGGCCGGGCTGGACGTGTTCTGGCGGCCGTCGCCGGCATTCTTCCTGAGCGCGGCGGTGAACCCCGACTTCGGCCAGGTGGAAGCCGACAACGTGGTGGTGAACCTGTCCGCCTTCGAGACCTTCTTCCCGGAGAAGCGCCTGTTCTTCCTGGAGAACCAGGACGTGTTCAACACCGGCGAGTATGGCTACGGCAGCCGGACGAGCATGCTGCATACGCGCCGCTTCGGTACGTCGGTTGGTTCACGGCGGGGCGCGCCGGACCTCGGCGGCGATGTTCGGTACAGGAGTGGCGAGACCGCGAAACCGGTCGATCTCCTGCTCGCGTCGAAGGCGGTCGCGCAACGTGGGCGGTCGCGCTATGGCCTGCTAGTCGCCGCCGAGGATGACACGAAGCTCACCTTTGCGGACGTCCCGGGCACGGACATGGCACCGGGCCGGGATTTCGGTGTGGCCCGTTACCAGTTCGAGGACACCGCTGACGGTGGACGCAAGGCCGTGGGGTGGCTGGCGACCGTCGCGGACCATCCGGGCCGCCGTGCCATCACGCAGTCCGTCGATGGCCATTACCGCACGTCGAATGGCGCCTTGAGCGTCGACTCCCAGATCATGACCAGCGACGTGGCGGGCGAGCGGGGCTGGGGTGGCCTGTTGAACGTGATCCGCGCGCCCCGCACGGGCGATCAGCACTACTTCCACGTTGCCGCCTACGACGACGCCCTCGATCTCAACGACGTCGGCTATCTGCAGCGCAACGGGTATACGCACATGTTCTACGAGTACTGGTGGCGCCGGCAGGACTTCGAGACCATCCGCGACACCAATAGCTGGGTGTACGTTCAAACCGACGTCAACACCGACGGCCAAATGACAGGCGGTGGGGCTGGCGCGCATTTCGGCTGGGGCTTCAACGACAACACCAGCGTCGATTTGGACTTCTTCTACGACCCGCCGCGCTGGGACGACCGCAACAGTCGTGGTCACGGGGTGTTCCGGGAGCCTGCGATGTGGGGTGCGAACGCTTTCTGGGGCAGTCCCCGCGACCGCAAGTTGACGACCAGCGTCGGGGTCGGCTGGCGCCACGAGCGGATGGGCGGACGCAGTGCGCGCGCGAACACCTTCCTCAACTTCAGTCCCGCCGACCGGCTTCGGCTCATGGCCGGAGTCAGCTACCAGAAAGGCGACAGTTGGCTGGTCTGGCAGGGCGAGACCAGGTTCACGGCATTCGCCTCCGAGCGGTGGTCGCTGAACTTGAGGCTGGGCGTTTTCTTCACGGCGGAGCAGCACCTTGAGTTGCAGGCGCAATGGGTGGCGGTGAAGGCGTTCGAGTCGCGACGTTACGTCATTCCGGGACTGACGTACCTCGAGGAAGTGGCGCGCCCGGCTGGCGAAGACGGCTCGAGGTTCACCATCAGCGACCTCGTCCTGCAGGCCCGCTACCGCTGGCAGATCGCTCCGCTGTCGGACCTGTTCATCGTCTACAACCGACGGGGGAGTCTACCCGCGGGGCAGCAGCGCGGCGGTTTCACAAGCCTAATCGGCGAGAGCTTCTCGACACCCGAACAGGAAGGCCTGTTGGTCAAGCTGCGCTACCGTTTCGGCCTGTGATCCGCGTTGTGATTCGCAGGTGTACGATGGTCGGTCACGAGCAGCGGAAACGGCTATGAGCGATTCGGAAGTTGGCGCCACGTTGGCCGTGGAAGGGCAGAGCTGGGATCTCAGCAGCGAGTATCCGGCCGCGGTCGAAGACGATCTCTCTATCTTGGCCGGTCTGATCGCGGACATCGAAACCCACAATGGCGCCCTGACGTCCCTCCTCGGCCGGGCCTCCACGTTATCGGTCGAGTCGAGCGCCGACGCCGTCTCGGCGGCACGTGCGATCCACGGATTGATCGAACGCGCGGCTACCATCGCCGGCGACTTGGCGGGGTATGCCTCGTGTTGCTTGAGCGTCGATAGCCAGGACGCCGCTGCCCAGGACTTGCAGGGGCGGTTGCAGGCGGTGGAAAGCCGCCTCGCGAATGCGACCGAACCGCGCGATCAATACTTAAGTCTCGTACCGGACGAGGTCGTCGAGGCGTACCTCGACCATGACGCCACCGCACCGAGCCGGTTCGCTGTCGAACACCAACGCAAGCGCCGCCATGAATTGCTGCCTTTGGAGCAGGAGACGTTGGTGAACAGCTTGGCCCAGGACGGCATCAACGCCTGGGGCCTACTCTACGACCAACTGTCCGGTTCACTCGCATGCGAGGTCGCGCTCGGCAACGAGACGCGGACCTTGGGGATCGCGGCGGCGAGCGGCTTGATGCTCCGACCGGACGACAATCTGCGCGAGACGGCTTGGCGGGCGATCAATTCGACCTGGGACGAGCACGTCGAATCGTGCGCGGCGGCCATCAACGCCATCGCGGGCTGGCGGCTATCGATGTGCCGACGGCGTGGGAACGGCGTGCACTATCTCGATGCGCCCGCGCACGCGAACCGCGTTCGCCGGGAGACCATCGACACGCTTATCAGCGTTGCGGAGGAAGGCGTGCCGCTCGCCCGGCGAGCGGCGAAACTGCAGGCCAAGGCATACGGCAAGGCCCGCTACGGACCCTGGGATCAACGAGCGCCCGCCCCCGCGTTGCCGGGCACGGACGCGGCACCGATTCCCTACGACGAGGCGATCGACCTGATTGCCGAGAGCTATTCCTCCGTCGCGCCGGAGATGGGTGACTTCGTCCGCATGATGGCCAGGAAGCGCTGGATCGAGGGCACGGTCGGACCGCGCAAACGACCCGGCGCCTACTGCACGGGGTTTCGCAAGTCGCGCACGCCGCGCGTGTACATGACCTACACCGGCGGGGCGAGCGACGTCATCACGCTGGCCCATGAACTAGGCCATGCCTACCACGCCTGGGTGATGCGCGACCTGCCGGAAAGTCAGCGCGGCTACGGCATGTCCATCGCGGAAACGGCGAGCACATTCGGCGAGACGATCGTCCGGGACGCGCTGCGTGACCGTGCGGACGGCCCGCAAGAGGAGCTACCGATCGCCTGGGAAGAGGCGAGCGCGCTCGTTGCGTTCGTATTGAACATCCCGACCCGGTTCGAGTTCGAGCGCAACTTCCACGAGGCGCGTACTGAGAAGCCGCTCCGGCCGGACGAGTTGAAGGCCATGATGAGCGCGGCGTGGGAGAAGTGGTACGGCGACGCCTTGAGCGAGCCGGATCCGCTGTTCTGGGCCAACAAGCTGCACTTCTACATCTCGGGTTTGAGCTTCTACAACTTTCCCTATCTCTTCGGCTACCTGTTCAGCCAAGGGCTTTATGCGCGCCGCTCGCAACTCGGTGACGGCTTCTTCGATCGGTACCGGGCGCTCTTGCGTGACACGGGGCGCATGACGACCGAGGATCTGGCGGCCAAGCACCTCGACGTGGACCTCACGCGGCCAGACTTCTGGCGCGAAACGCTCAAGTCGCTCGCGCCGCGGGTCGACGACTTCGAGCGCCTCGTGGAATCGAGTACGTGAGCGCCAAGCGGCGCCTCTTCGCCACGCTGGCCGCATGCCTGGCGTGGACGGCGACGGCGGACTACCTGGACGAGGACCTGCGCGCACGCGTGGAGGCGCTGAAGGCCGACGTAGCCCAGATTCCGAGCAATCGCGCGAACGCCCAGGCTCGGGCCGCGACCCTTTGGGACTGGGTGAATGCGTACTCCTTGAGCGGCCGCTATGTGCCGGTCAACGCAACCTCCGTGGCGTCGGGAGTTTTGGCCTACCCGGATCGCGCCAACCGGATCGCAAGCCTCGACGCGATGATCGCGGAACTGAGACTGCTCGACGACAACCTCGATGCTCTCGGCACGCTGGTCGCCGAAACCGGCCCGTTCGAGGCGCGGAGCTTCGCGACCATTCGCCAGACCTACACGGTCGGCACGAAGGACATCGAGCCGGGCGGCGGCTTCATCGTCGCTCGCCAGTTCATGACCGGCTTCGGCGGCTTCCAGACGGACGACGAGACGGCGGATAACTACATCTCCGTCGCGTCGTCCAAGGCGAATGTGCGGTTTTCCCGGTCGGCGTTGCCGATGTCCGGCATGCACGGCGGCTTCCGCGGAGCCACCGATACCCTGGTTTTCCGGGTCACTTCGGGGAGGTTGACCGAGGGCGACACGGTGACGATCACGTACGGGGATACGACCGGCGGTTCGCGGGGCTTGTTGATGCCCAACTTCTCGAGCGATCGCATGCCGTTGCCGCTCTACGTCGACTTCGACGGTTCCGACCTGCCCGTGAGCCTCCCCATCCAGCCGATCGTGGTCGTCGGTGGCGAAGTCGCCGGCGTCCACGGCTTCGCGCCCTCCGTGGTGGCGACGGGCGAGGCGTTCACGTTGACGGTGCGCGCGGAGGACCGGTTCTACAACCGCGCAACGGGTCCGATTCCCGGGTGGCATGTGCTGGTCAATGGCGAACTCCTGGCCGAGATTCCACCCGGCGGCAACCTGGTCACCCTGCCCAACGTCCGCTTCGACGCGCCCGGCGTCTACCGTTTCTCGATTCGGTCGTTGGATGGCGCCGTGACAGGGACCGCGAATCCCGTGCTGGTCGAGGATGAGCCTCGGCGGCGCGTCTACTGGGGCGATACGCATGGTCACTCGGGTTTCGCCGAAGGCGTCGGCACCGCGGAGCGGTTCATGACATGGGCGCGGGACGATGCGGGCCTCGATTACGTCGTGCACTCGGAACACGACATCTGGACGGACGACTACGAATGGAACGTACTCATCGACAACGTAGGTCGATTCTCGCGTGAGGGGGAGTTCGTCGCCTTTCTCGGCTACGAATGGACGATCCAGAACGTCCAGGGCGGCCACCACAACGTGCTCTTTCGCACCGCAGACGGGCGCCGCCGGATTCCGGGCAAGGAGTTCGGCACGCTGTCGGGGCTTTACCAGGGCTTGCGGGCCCACCACGAACCCGAAGACGTGGTGGTGATCCCCCACGCCCACCAGGCGGGCGACTACCGCTTGAGCGACCCAGCCCTTGAACCTTTGGTGGAGATCATGTCCCAGCACGGCACCTTCGAGTGGTTCGGCCGCCGCTACCTGGCCCAGGGCCATCAGGTCGGCTTCATCGCGGCCAGCGACGATCACTTGAGCCAGCCGGGCTACACCGCACCGAGACGCGGCGGCTTGGCCCAGCGCGGCGGTCTGGGGGCCTTGCGCGCGAGCACGCTGACGCGCGATGCGCTCTTCGACGCCATGCGCGACCGGGCAACCTACGCCACGACCGGCGAGCGCATGATCCTTGATGTCGCGGTCAACGATGCGGAGATGGGCACGCGCACGGCGTTCGCCGAGGAGCGGCGCATCACCGGTCGCGTCATCGGCACGGCCCCGATCGCGAGCGTCACCGTGATCAAGAACGGTGCTGCGATCTGGCAGCACGACTACCTGACCGACACCGCCGGCCGCAACATGGCAGGTGGTGAGTTCATGCTCACGTTCGAGTCGCCGTCCGTTCCCTTCCACCGCCAGGACAACCCGCGCGGTTGGCGGTGGTGGTGGGGCGAGATCGACGTCGAAGGCGCGACGGTGGTGAGCGCGGAGGCCATGAATTTCGCCAACAGGGAGACGCAAGGCGTGGACTTGACCGACGGTTCGAGCGTCGCCTTCCGCACCCACACCCGGGGTGGCACCAGCGCCATCAAGCTCAAGCTTGAGGACGTCCGCCGGCCGGCATCGCTGACCCTTCGCTTGCGCGAGGCGCCGGAATTCGGCGGCGGTCCGCCGCGCTTCCGCTACCACCGAAACGTCCCGGCTGCCGAAGTCGTGCTGCCGCTGCGCGAGCTTGAGCAAGGCGCAGTCACGCGTACCCTGGACTTCGACGGGTATGCCGACACCGTGGCCTTGCGCCGGATCGTGGCGGACGGCGAGACCGACATGAGTTTCGAAGTCGAAGACCAGGGGCAAACCCAGGGCGACTACTACTATGTCCGCGTCGTCCAGGCCAACGACGCGATCGCATGGTCGAGCCCGGTCTGGGTCGGCGGCTATCCGCCCCGATGAGACAGGAGTGGCGATGACGTTCGCACTGCACGAAAAGCTCGCCGCGGACTGCGAAGTCCTAGGCGACATGACCCTGTGCCGAATTCTGCTGATGCGCGACCACCGCTTCCCGTGGACGATTCTCGTGCCGCGGATCGCGGGTGCGCGGGATTTCCACGACCTGCCGCGGGAGGAGGC
Source organism: Gammaproteobacteria bacterium (assembly GCA_026706385.1). Classification (GTDB taxonomy): domain Bacteria; phylum Pseudomonadota; class Gammaproteobacteria; order Pseudomonadales; family Azotimanducaceae; genus VXYL01. Next base: position 32,429 of record JAPOYV010000040.1, on the reverse strand, counting down.
CCTCACGCTGTTCGACGAGGTAGGCCACGTGTCACGCGCATTGGTGGACGCCTTCGCCGCGGAGAAGATCAACGTCGCCGCCCTCGGCAACCAGGTGCCGCAACTGCATGTGCACGTCATCGGGCGCTATGCCACGGACGCGGCTTGGCCGGGGCCGGTGTGGAACGCGGGCGTGGTCGAGGATCCGGACCTTGGCGTCGTGACGCAACGCGCGGCCATGCTGCGCGACATGTTGCGGATCTCGCCGAGCTAACGCGAGCGGCTCTTTTCTTGCGAGGGGTCCCCCTCGCGCTCCCCGGCTGAGGGCTCAGCGGAAAGGGTTCGGGCGGCGCAACTGACGCGCGCGGAACCGCGCCGGTTCGAGGAGCGCACGGATGTCGCACGTCGCCGGTGCCAGTTCGCCGTTCACGGCGCTGGCGACGATCTCGGCACCGAAGATCGCCGTGATGGTGCCGTGGGAACCGTGGCCGAGGTTGAACCAAGCGTCTCCATCGGCGCCGATGACGGGCAGGCGGTCCGATGTCACGGCCCGGGTGCCGCGAAAGCGGTTCAGCGGGGGGCCGGGCTCGGTACCGAAGAATCCCGCGTAACGCGCCGCGTTTGCCTGGCTGGCGCGGTCGGGGTTCCAAGGTCTGTATTCGTAGGTCGCACCGGTCCAAACCGAAGCCGTATCCGGGACAATGACGCCGTCCCCGACGATCGGCAGCCGCGGCGACCGGTCGCAGGGGAAGCGATCGAGCTGTCCTGCGACCGCGCGCACCTCGAGGTGGGGGAATCCGGTCACATCTGCGCCGGTGGCCCGAATGACGGTCGTACCCGGTGGTGGGTCCAGGTCCGGCAGGACCGCGATGTTCGGATCGTTCGCGAGGTCCAGGGCAAGTGCCTTGCCGTTGATCATCGATGCGCCGGGGAAGAACAAACCGGGCGCGCGAACGGACGTACCCGCAAGGTCGGACGCCGCATGGGGGTCCGTGTAAGCCGCGATCTCTTCTGGTGTGACCGCGGCGACACTGCGCAATCGCGAGGGGTGCTCGCTCTTACCGGCGACCTGCAAGACCCCCGTCGCGGCGACGCCGGCGCGGTCGGGCAACCACGCCGCGGCGTGGAGGAATGCCTGCAGCCGGTAGAGGGCCTCGACCGAAGCTGCGGGCAGCAGGCGCGGGTGCAGGACCGCGGCCGGGATCGCGGAAGCGCCGCTGGCCACGCCTTCACCCCTGTCGAGAAGCGTAGCCGCGATGCCTTTGTCGACAAGGCAGCGCGCGGTCGCGGCGCCGGCCAAGCCTGCGCCGACGACGACCGCCTCGCGTGGCGCCCGGAAGGTGCGGCCGGTGCCCGAGAAGACCGCAGCCGTGCTGTGCCGCTTGTGGGGGCGCTGATCGACCCGGCGCACCGTGAAGCCGTGCGCAGCGAGGCGGCGGCGGACTTCGCCGGCAGCGGAGAAAGTCGTCGCGGTGGCGCCGGGCGCGCTCAAGGCGGCGATGTCGGCGAACAGCGCAACGCGCCACATGTCGGGGTTGCGCTTCGGCGCGAAGCCGTCGAGGAACCACGCGTCCACACCGCGCCGCTGCTGTTGCCTGAGGTCGGCCAATCCGTCGCCGACATCGCCGAAGAACACGGAGAGCTGAACGCGGCCGGAGTCGAAAAACCGGCGATGCCAGCCCCGCACGGGAGGCGGGTAGGCCGCGATCAGGGGGTCGACGAGCGGGTAGTCGTGCCGCCAGGGGCTGAGCGCGCGCGCCAGGTCGGCGTGTGACAGCGGGTGGCGTTCGAACGACACGAAATGCAGGCGTGCGCGCGTGGCCCCGGCAGCGACCACGAGATTGAGTCCCGTGCCGAACCCGAGTTCCGTGATCGTGAAGCGTCGGTCGCTCGCCTGGGCCCGCTCGGCCACTGCAGCCGGGGCGAGGAATACGCGACGGACCTCGTCGGGGCCATCGGCGGAGAAGTAGATATCGCCGAAGCGTTGCGATACGCAGCGCTCGCCATCGAAGGCGACGTCGGCCGTCTGCAGCGTGGCCAGCGGCGGCTTGGATTTCGCGCTCGCATTTTCCATGACGACGCATTATGGTGCGGCCAAGGCTCAAGAGTCTGTGTCGGCGAGGCGGTAGCGGTCACGTCGCATGATCTTTGCAGGGAGGCCGAGCCGGAACAGTGGGAAGGCGTGAAGCGAGCGGTCTCAAGCCAAAGGCAAGACAGCTCGTTTCACTTGGCTTGCGTTGACACTCGCGCGATTGACAGAATGCGCGGCTGCAGTAGACCGCTCCGGCAGCGGTGAGGGGGGACGACTCTTGAACGTGATCGACTGGTGGTACGGCGCGATCGGGCTCTCTCCGTGGGCGATAGTGGCGTACACCTTGGCCGTCACCCACGGCACGATCGTCGCGGTCACCGTGTACCTTCACCGCCATTCCGCGCACCGTTCGTTGGACTTGAGCCCGGCGCTGGCCATGGTGTTCCGCGTGTGGCTGTGGCTGACGACGGGCATGATCACCAAGGAGTGGACGGCTGTGCATCGCAAGCACCACGCCACCACGGAGACCGAGGACGATCCGCACAGTCCCCAGGTTCACGGTTTGCAGGAGATCTTCTGGAAGGGCACGGAGTACTACCGCGCCGGCAGCACGCCGGAGACCCTTGCCAAGTACGGCAAGGGCACACCGGACGACTGGTTCGAGCGCAAGGTTGCGGTAGCGCATCCGTATCTCGGCATCGGCATCATGGCGATGGTCGACATCGCGCTGTTCGGCAGCATCGGCATCATCATCTGGGGGATCCAGATGCTGTGGATTCCGATCCTCGCAGCCGGCGTGATCAACGGCGTTTGCCACCACACCGGCTATCGCAACTTCGAGACCGCGGACGCGGCCACCAACATCGTGCCCTGGGGCATCCTCATCGGCGGCGAGGAACTGCACAACAACCACCACACCTATCCGAACTCCGCGAAGCTGTCGGTGAAGCGCTGGGAATTCGACATCGGCTGGGCATGGATCCGCCTCTTCGAGTTGTGCGGCTGGGCCAAGGCCCGTTCCACGGGGCCGGTGGTGACCCGCGTGCAAGGCAAGGCGCAGATCGACATGGACACCGTCTGGGCCGCGCTCAACGATCGCTTCCGCATCATGTCCCGCTACGCGGAGAGCGTCGTCAAACCCCTTGCCAAGCAGGAAGTGCGTCGGGCCGACGCGTCGGCCCGGCGTCTGCTGCGACGCGCGCGGAGCGTCCTCTGCCGTGACGACACCATCGTCCGCGAACGCGACCGGCACGACATCAACGCCATCGTCGAATCGAGCCCGATCCTGAAGACCATCTACGAGAAGCGGCTGGAACTGAACGCGGTCTGGGCGAAGCGCAGCGGCAACGGCGACGACCTCCTCAAGGCGTTCAGGGACTGGTGCGCGTCGGCGGAGGAAACCGGCATCCAGGCGCTGCGCGACTTCGTGCACGAGTTGAAGTCCTACTCGATGCCGCTGAGGGTCGCCACGACGACGTAAGCGCGTCGCACAAGGCGATACGGATCGGGGCCAACGGCGCCAGCCGTCCGATGCTTCGACCGCCCCGCGTGACCATGGAACTGTCCCAGAACGAGATCCGCATTGTCGGCAGCCTGATGGAAAAGGCCGTAACGACGCCCGACCAATGCCCCTTGACCCTCAACGCGCTTGCCGCGGCCTGCAATCAGAAGTCGAGCCGCGACCCGGTACTCTCGCTTGATCATGGAGCGGTGCAACGGACGGCTCGCGCGCTCGAAGACCGGGGTTTCGTGACGAGCGAGGAGAACTTCAGGACGGGCGTGGTCAAGTACAGCCAGCGGTTCTGCAACACGGCCTTCAGCGACTACCAGTTCAGCGAGGCGGAGTACGCCGTCGTGTGTCTGCTGCTCCTGCGCGGCGCGCAGACGCCCGGCGAGTTGCGCACGCGTACGGCGCGCCTGCACGTCTTCGAAGACAATATGGCCGTCGCCGACACCTTGCGCGGGTTGATGGCAGTCGACCGCGAGGGCGGCGGCGCCGTGGCCGCCCGCCTCGCGCGCGTCCCTGGCCGGCGTGACCACGAATACATGCACCTGTTCTCAGGGCACATCGAATCGGCGCCGGCGGAGGAGCCGGCGGCAGCCAGCCCGCGACGCTCGACCCTGGGTGAACTCGAGGCGCGCCTCGCGGCGGTCGAGAAGGAGCTCGCGGAACTCAGGCAGCGATTGCCGGGCTAGTCATAGGGAGCGGGAAGCGCCTGCGCACCATTCAGTCGCCGACGCCTCGATTCGTCATGTATCCGAAGTCCGGAGCCCAGCCTGGGGTCACGGTGCCTCGATCGGCCATGGCGACCATCTCCGCTCGTAGCAGACCGTGCTGCTGCTCCGCCTCGGCCTCGTCTCGGAACGGAAACGGCTTGAAGGCAAGCGCGGGTCTCGTCGCGCGGTAGTCGAAGTCGTCGGTGCCCAATGCCTTGAGGACTGCGAGTTCGACCAGGGAGTAGGTCTCGCCGGCGGGCCGGCTGAACTGCATGGGCTCTGCGAGCACCAGGGCCATGTTGGCGATGAAGCGCGGTCGCCGGGAGGGGTTCACGCTGACCCGGTGCAGCATGAAGGGGTGCAGCAGCACCATGTCTCCTGGTTCGCCCGTGAGTTCCTCAAAGTCCGTGCACTGCTCGATCAAGCCCGGGATCAGGTAGCCGGACCCCTGCACGCTGTCCGGGTGCAACCCCGCCGGGTGTTCGGCGAGGAACTCCGCCACCGGGCGGATGGAATCGGACGCGATGAAAGTACCGCCGCTCTTGGGTTGGATGTCGGAGTAGATGGGCACGGTCAAGAGCCCCTGCTCCGGCGAGTTGAGGAAGTGGCGGAAGTGCCAGCCGTCCTTGTGCCAGCCCGCCTGCCGCGGCCCCGGCGGCGACCATTCGGGACCGCCCGGCAGACCGAGATTGCCGATCGCGGCGTCCCGCCAGGCGAGGTTCTCGCCGTCCCCGGGCAGGCGGTCGGCGCCGCCTATGGCGTCGGCTTGCGCCTGGAACGCTCGCGGCGCGTCGGCCTTCAACACCAGTCGTCGATCGGTACCCTTGGTCCGGATGTAGCCGATCCTGCCGCCCCCCATGAACGGCTTGCTCCATGTCTCGGGATCATGCTCGTCAACGCCGTGCTCGCAGCGCATTTCATCCCAGGCGGATTGGCAGACCTCCGCGGCGAACGTTTCGGAGAACGATCCGTGCACGACGACGTAGCCCTTGTCCACGAAGTGCCGGGCTTCGTCCCGGGTCAAGGCCTGGCATCTGGCCGCCGCCGCGTCGAAGGCGGCCTCGAAGCTCAGCGGCATTCGAAGCTATCCGGTGACCGACCGCTTCCGCCAACGTATACGACCGTCTCGGGGTGGGCGCAAAGCGGCCGGGCGCCGCTGCCGTCGGCGAAGCCGGCAATGAGTTGATCCGGTGCCGTATTGCTCGCCACCCACTGCTCGACCACGTCGAGATAGTCGACCATCCACGGGCCGGGTCCGCCCGCGCAGTGCAGCACACCGGGCATCAGGAAAAGGCGGACGTCGTCACGCGCGCTCGCGTCGCGCGCGTAGACCTCGTCCACGTAGCCGATCGTGGCGAGCGCCGACAGCGCGGCGTCCGACCAGCCGTGGTAGATCAGGAGTTTGCCGCCGGCCGCGCGAAAGGCGTCGAGATCGGGACTGGTCGCGCTCAAGGTGGCCGCGGCCGTGGCGGCACGCTCCCGGAAGCCGTCGAACGTCATGCCCTCGTATCGCCATTCGGGGTCGTGCAGCACCATGTAGCGCATGATGTCGACCCCGAAACCGAACGCTGCCGATGGTGGTCCGCCGGCGGGTTGTTGGCCGGCGCCGGCGAGCCACGCGCCCCAGCCGCCTTGCGCATCCTCGCCGCCGAACGGCCACCCGGCATGCACGGGCCCACCCCCGTTGCGTGGCCCATCGTATACGGACTGGATCGCCGCGATCTTTTCGGGGCCAAGGCCAAACGTACCCGGATCGAAGTCGCAGTCGCGCGGATCGTTCATGATGCCGTCCTCGAGGCCGTCGTTCGCGTCGCACTGCGCCAGCACGGCCTTGGCGAGGGCGGCCCGGTCATCGGGCGTGAGGAGCGGCGCGGCGAGGTCGTCCATGTCGGGGTACATGTGCTTGGTGACGTTCAGGAATGCCGCGGCGACCCCGGCGAAGTCGAACGCCGGCGCGCCCGCGAGGATGGCGTCGAAGTCGTCCGGGTAGCGCTGCGAGAAGGCCATCGCTTGGCGTCCGCCGTTCGAGCAGCCCGCGAAGTAGGCGCGTTCGGGTCGCTTCGCATAATGTATCGCCACGATGTGCTTGGCTGTCTCCGTGACGCGGTGAATGGCGACGTGGCCGTAGTTGACCAGCCGCTCCAGGTTGTTGAGCGCCCAGGATCCGTCGATGCCGTTCGCTTGGTGTCCGGTGTCCGTGCCCGCCGTGGCATAGCCGCGCTGCAACGCGCCGAGGGCGAGCGCCTGGTTTTGGATCGAGCCGACGAAGCCGCCCCCGCCGCCCATCACGAACTTGCCGTTCCAGTCGGCGGGGAGCCAGACCGAAAATCCGATCTCCCGACCGAGCAAGCCCGTGAGCTTGCAGTGCGGTACGGGTTCCTCGAGTGACTCGACGGCGCTGATCGAAAGGTCCGGCAAGGCCATGTTCTCGAGGTCCGCGCAGGCGTCGGGTTCCGCAGCTTGTGCGAACGCGCCGACGGCTGCGAGTGCGACCGTGACGCCTGCGAGCGGTACTTTCATCTGTGGTCCCTTGGACTCGACCGAAGCGCCAAGACTACTCCGTTCCGCCGCCGGAGGCGCTCATGCGGTTAACGACACGCCAGTTCCACTGCCAGGCCAGCAATCCGACCACGACGTTGGTGATCGCGGTGGCGATGAAGATTCCCACGTAGCCGAAGAGGTAGTTGCCGAGGATCGCCAGCGGAACGATGATGACCAGGGCGCGGAGTAGCGAGATCACCAGCGACGGCGTGGGCTTGCCGAGCGCGTTGAAGCAGGAACTCGCGATCTGGGTCATCCCCATGAAGCCGATGCTCAAGGGGATGATGTAGAAGAACCAAACCGAAACCTCGATCACCGTCGGATTGTCGTCGATCACCGCGACGATGGATTTCCCGACGAGCACCATCAACACGAAGGTGACGACGCCCCAGGCGAGCGAGAAGCGGTGCGTCAGGGACAGCGCCTGCTTGACCCGGTCGTAGAACCGCGCGCCCCAGTTCTGACCCACGAACGGTTCCACCGAGGACGACGCCGACCAGAGGATCATGTGCGCAAGGGTCTCGACCCGGGAGGCGACGTTGTAGCCGGCTACCACGGCCTCGCCGTGGCCGATCAGCATGCGCGTGATGATCAGCATCCCCGCCGGCATCACCAGGCCACTGGCGACGGCCGGCCCGCCGACATGCATGATCCGCCGCCACGAGTCGAGCATGCCGACGAACGACCAGCGCACCATCCGGGCGCGGAGCAAGAGGACGACGTAGAGCCCCATACCGAGGGTGCGGGAGATCACGTAGGCCCAGGCGGCACCCGCGATTCCGAGCCCCGGAATCCCGAACCAGCCGAAGATGAGCGGCGGACCGAGGGCGATCTGCAGGACTGAGCCGGCGGTCATGATGATCCCTGGGCTCTTCGCGTTGCCGGTCGCGCGAAGCAATGTCGAGCCGACGATGGACAGCATGAACGCCGGAAAGCCGAGCAGGTACACGGTCAGGTACTCGGTGGTCAGATCGCGCAGATCGCCGGTGGCGCCGATCAGGCTGACGATGTCGTACGCGTACATGACGCCCAGCGCGCCGAGGACGATGCCGGTGCCGAGCGCGAGAAACTGGCTGTGCGTGATCAGGAGGGCCGCGCCTTCCCGGTCGCCGGCGCCTATGGTCCTTGCGGTCACCGACGAGGCACCCGTGCCGATTCCCCCGGCGAACGCGAACAGCGTGATCGTGACCGGGAACGCCACGCCCATGGCGGCGAGCGCCTGCGTGCCGATGATCCCGAGATAGATGGCCTCGGCGAACATCGATGCGTTCATGCTAAGCGAGCCCATCGCCATGAACGAACCGAGCCGGATCAGGTGACGTGCGACCGGACCTTCGGTGAAGCCGCGCATGGCGGCGTCGCGTTGTCGTTTGGTCGTGCGCGCGTTGGCGTCCAGTTGCCGTTCGATTGTCACGCCGCGGCAACGTCCGCGTGGATGAAGTCGGAGCCTTGCTCCGCGATCATCACCGTGGGGGCGTTGGTGTTGCCCGATGTGATCTGGGGCATGACGGAGGCGTCGACGACGCGTAGGCCGGCGATGCCGTGAACCCGCAAGCGGTCGTCGACCACCGCCATGTCGTTGCGGCCCATGCGGCAGGTGCCGACCGGATGGAAGATGGTGGCACCGAGATCGCCCGCCGCCTGGGCCAGATCCTCCTCGGACTCCACTTGGGCGCCCGGCAGCCACTCCACGGGACGGTATTGCGCAAGCGCTGGCGCGGCCATGATCCGCCGCGTGAAACGCAGGCCAAGCACGGCGACTTGCCGATCCTCCGGGGTCGCGAGGTAGTTGGGGTCAATGATCGGCGGCGTTTCGGGGTCGGGGTCGGCGAGCCGGATCTCGCCCCGGCTGGTGGGGCGCAGATTGCACACCGATGGCGTGATGGCGTCGAAACGGTGCAACGGTTCGCCGAAGCGGTCCAGCGACAGCGGCTGGACATGCCACTCGATGTTGGCCGACGCCTGGTCGGCGTCGCTTTTCGCGAACGCGCCGAGCTGCGATGGCGGCATGGTGAGCGGTCCAGTTCGGAACAGCGCGTACTCCGCGGCCATCGCCGCCTTGCCGAGCAACGACCGCGCGCGGCTGTTCAAGGTCCGCGCGCCTGATACCTTGTAGATCGACCTGATCTGCAGGTGGTCATGCAGGTTGCTCCCGACGCCCGGAAGCGCATGTACGACATCGACGCCGTGGGCAGCCAGGTGTGACGGGGGGCCGATTCCCGAAAGCTGCAGAAGGTGCGGCGACCCGACGGCACCCGCAGCAAGAATGGTCTCGCGATGCGCCCGGGCCGTGGCGCGTCCGGCGCGTGTGCGCAGTGTGAATCCCGTCGCCTGCTTGCCATGTGCGGGCTCGGCCTCGACCTGAATGCGCTCCACCAACGCATCGGTCATCACCGTGAGATTGGGGCGCGACTTGACCGGCCGCAGGAACGCCTTCGACGCGCTGACGCGAACCCCGCGGCGCTGGTTCATCTGGAAGTAGGCGGTGCCGAGATTGTCGCCGCGGTTGAACTCCGCGATCTTCGGAATCCCGCACTGCTCGGCGGCGTCCCGCCAGGCGTCGAGGATCGGCCAGTTGACCCGGCGCTCCTCGACCCGCAGTTCGCCACCCGCGGAGCCGTCCTTCGCGGCTCCATGGAAGGCGTCCGCGCCGTGCTGGTAGTCCTCCGTGCGCTTGAAGATCGGCAGCACGTCCTCCCAACCCCAGCCGCGATTGCCGAGTTGCGCCCAGTGGTCGTAGTCGGCGGCCTGCCCGCGCATGTAGATCATGGCATTGATCGACGAGCAGCCACCGAGCACCTTGCCGCGCGCGTAGCCGATGGATCGGCCGTTCAAACCGGCCTGGGGCACGGTCTCGAAGCACCAGTCGGTGCGCGGATTGCCGATCGTGTACAGGTAGCCGACCGGGATGTTGATCCAGAAGTAGTCGTCGTTGCCGCCGGCCTCGACCAGCAGGACGCGCTTGTCCGGATCCGCCGAGAGACGATTGGCCAAGACGCAGCCAGCCGTACCCGCACCGACGATCACATAGTCGAATTCCACGAAAAGTGCTCGGCCAAGGTGCCGGGCGTCAACGAGCGATGCCGCCGAATGGCGGCGCATGGCGGGTTGTCGGCGGTGGGAGGGCTGGCATCGACTCACCATAAAGCACTGTTGGTGCTTGTCAAATCTCGAGCTGGCGAGTGAGGATACGGGGCTGACCCAGCGGGAGGAGGCGCGTATGGATCTTCAATTGGCGAACCGGACCGTGCTCGTCACCGGCAGCTACCGTGGTACCGGGCTCGTGATCGCCCGCTCTTTCGTGGCCGAGGGGGCCGAGGTGTTCGTGCATGGTTTCACAGCGGAGCAGGCCGCGGCCGCCGTAGCGGAAATCGGCGGCACGGCGGTATCCGGTGACATTCGCAGCGATGGAGGCGCGGCGGCCGTGGCCGAGCAGGTCGGCACGACGCCTGACGTCCTGGTCAACAACTACGGCACGGCGTCAGCGGCTCGCTGGGACCGCGCGACCAGCGCCGACTGGGTCGAGATGTACGACGCCAATGTACTCTCGGCACAACGCTTGGTCGGCCTTTTTCTGCCTCGGATGAAACACCGGGAGTACGGGAGGATCATCAACTTGGGAACCGCCGGGTCGCTCGCGCCGGGTTCCCGCAATCCGCACTACTACGCGGCCAAGGCGGCGTTAGTGGCGTTGACGACAAGCTTGGCGCGCGAAGTGGCGGGCACTTCGGTGCGCGTCAACCTGGTGTCACCGGGCATGATCCTGACGCCGGAAGTCGAGGCCGGCTACATGCGACGGGCCGAGCGCGAAGGTTGGGGTGACACGTGGGCGGACGTGGAGCCGCACGTCGCGGCGGACATTCCCATTCGCCGCATTACCCGGCGCGAAGAGGTCGCCGACCTGGTTCTCTTCCTGGCCAGTCCCCGGGCCGACGCAATCCATGGCCAGAACATCGTCATCGACGGTGGCGTTCTGGGTCGAGGCTGATCCCAGACTACGAACGCGGCTCACATCCGGTCGATGGTCTCGATCCCGAGCAGGTCCAGGCCGTTTTTCAGCGTCGCCGCCGTGCGGGCACACAGCAGCAAGCGGCTGGCCTCGGCATCGCTGCCGAGCACCGGGCAACTCTCGTAGAAGCGCATGAAGGCGGACGCCAACTCGTAGAGGTATGTGCACAAGTGGTGGGGCATGACGCTGCTTGCCACCAGTTCCAGCGTCTCCTGGAAACGGGCAAGCTGCAAGGCGAGGACGTGCTCTTCCCGGGCGTGCACCAGAAGCGGTCCCGTCGCCGATTCGGGATCGACGCCGCCGCGCGCGAACAGGCTCATGATGCGGGCATAGGCGTACTGAAGATACGGCGCCGTGTTGCCGTCGAAGGACAGCATGGCGTCCCAGTCGAATACGTAGTCGCTGGTGCGGTTCTTGGACAGGTCCGCGTACTTCACGGCACCAATGCCGACCGCGCGCGCGACATCATCCATCTCCTCGTCGCTCAAGCCCGGGTTCTTGGCCTCGACCAGCACCCGCGCCCGCGCTTTGGCTTCGTCGACTAGGTCGAGCAGGCGCGTGCCGCCGCCTTGGCGCGTCTTGAACGGTCGTCCGTCTTGGCCCAGCATGGTGCCGAAGGGATGGTGCTCGAAGGACACATCGGCGCCGTAGCCGGCGACGTCGGCCAGCGCGAACAGTTGCCGGAAGTGCATCGCCTGGCGCGCATCGACGATGTAGAGGACGCGCTCGGCCTTGAGCGTGTCCGCACGGTAACGCAGCGCGGCGAGGTCGGTGGAATGGTAGAGGTAGCCGCCGTCGGACTTGCGCACGATGACCGGCACCGGGCGGCCGTCCTTGGCCTTGAACTGGTCGGCGTACTTCGCCGAGACCCGGGCCGGGAAGACGCACAACGCGCCGTCGGATTCGGTCAGCAAGCGCTTGGCACGGAGATCCTCGATGATGCCGTCCAAGTCGGCGTTGTAGGCGCTCTCGCCGCGTACATGCTCCGGTCGCAGGCTGACGCCGAGCGCGTCGTAGACCGCCTGGCAGTGGGACATGGAAATGTCGATGTAGCGTTGCCAGCGCGCCAACGTGACGGGATCGCCGTTCTGGAGGTTGACCACCGCTTGCCGGGCGCGGTCGGCGAAGTCGGCTTCGGCGTCGAATCGGCTGCTGGCTTGCGTATAGAAGCTCTCGAGATCCGTGAGCCGGTCGGCGTCTTCGCCGATGTCGTCTAGGTGTGCCACCAGGCGTCCGAACTGCGTGCCCCAGTCGCCGATGTGGTTCTGCCGGATCACCGTGTTGCCGAGCGCTTCGAGAACCCGGGCGACGGCGTCGCCGATGATCGTGCTGCGCAGGTGGTGAACCTGCATTTCCTTGGCGAGGTTCGGATGCGAGTAGTCGATGACCACGCGCTGGCCGGCTAAGCGTTCGATGACCGGTCCGGTCAGTGCCCGCGCGAGCAGATCGTCGGCGATCGTCAAGCTGATGAAGCCTGGACCGGTGACCGTGGCGGCGGATGCGACGCCATCGAGGTCCGCCGCTTCGATGAGTGCGCCGGCGAGGTCCCGCGGCGCCCGCTGCAGGCGCTTCGCCGCCGCCATCGCGCCGTTGGCCTGGTAGTCGCCGAACTCCGCCCGCGTGGCCGGGCCTACGATCGCCTGGGCGTCATCGGCGCCCGCTGCGGCCAAGGCGGCCTCGAGGCGTTCGGTGAGCAGACGTCTGAGGTTCACTCGGGGGCGACGTCCTCGGCCTGCCAGCCGCGCTGCCTCTCCACTGCCACGAAGCTCACGTCCTGGCCGTCGTCGAGCCCGGCGCGTTCGTTGCCGACCCGGCGGATGGAACGGTGATGGACGAAGATCTCATCCCCGTTTCCGCGCACGATGAAGCCGAAGCCCTTGTTGCGGTCGAACCATTTGACGGTGCCGCTCTCGCGCTTCGCCCCCTTGGGTGGGCCGGGGCGCCGATGCCGCACGGGTGTGCGTTCGTCGTCGCGTCCGCGCCGGCGGCCGGTGGATCTCGTGGATTGCGCCCCGGTGCCGAGGCGCGCACGTGCGCCGAAGCGCACGGTCACCAGGGCCGTGCCTGCGCATGCCACGAAGGTGAGGACGAGTAGGGCCAGCGTACTGGCGGCGAACAAGGTCGAATAGATCTGGGTAGCGATTGCGGCGAAAAGCACCGAAACCACCCCCGCCACGATGAACGTTTTCATGGGTCTTCTTGGTTCTTATGAATTTTCGATGACTGCTAGCCAGTCTACTCCGATTCGACGCCGCTGACGCGACGAGTGGAAAGAATGACGATCGGCTCCAACGGCACGCTGATCTTGTCGCCCACGTGGCCCGTTTCGGCCAGTTCGATGTCCTCCGCGATCGTGCGCCCCCGGATCAGCGTGCCGAACACCGTGTAGCCCGGCTTGTCCGGTGTGGCGTCGAGGTGCGCGTTGTCGGCGACGTTGATGAAGAACTGCGAATCGGCCGAGTCGGGATCCGAATGACGTGCCATGGCGATTGTCCAGCGCACGTTCAACGCGCCGTTCGCCGACTCGTTCACCACCGTGCGCGGCGGCTCGCGATAGGCGAGACCGGCGTCGTACCCGCCGGCCTGGATCATGAAGTTGGGTATCACCCGGTGGAACACGGTGCCGACATAGAAACCGTCGTTGACGAGCTTGAGAAAGTTGTCAACCGTGAGCGGCGCTTTCTCGGGCCACAGTTCCACCGTCAACATCCCCATGCTCGTAGCGATCTCCACCTGCGGATTGCCGGTCTCCGGGGGCGCGGTCGACTCCGCCGAGCAGGCTACCGGGGCGCAACAGATCAGTGCGGTCACGAGCAAGGTTCGCATCAGGAGTCCTCCAGGGCCGACAGATAGCGCTTGACGGTGGGCGCCAAGCCGAAGTCCAAGGCATCGGCGATCAGGGCGTGGCCGATGGACACTTCGGCGATGCCGCCCATGGCCACGAAGTGCGCCAGGTTGACCAGGTTCAGATCGTGACCGGCGTTGACGCCCAAGCCGAGCTGGCCGGCATAGCGGGCGGCATCGCGATAGGCGTTCCAGGAAGCGGCCGTTGCGGCGTCGTCGAGGCCGTGCGCCTCAACAAGATCCGCGTACGGGCCGGTATAGAGTTCGATCCGGTTGGCGCCGACGGTCTGCGCGTGGCGGATGTGGGACTCCACCGGGTCCATGAACAGGCTGACGCGCGCACCCAAGCTCCGGTACCGCGCGACGAACGTCCCAACGCTCGCGCGTGCTTGCGCACCCGACAGGTCCCAACCGTGATCCGACGTCAGTTGGCTGTCGTCGTCGGGCACCAGGGTGCATTGATGCGGCCGGGCCGTCTCGATGAGGACGTCGAAGCCGGGGTAGCCATCGCGGGGTAGTGCCGCGGGATTCCCCTCGATGTTGAATTCGGCATCCGGATACTCGGCCACAAGCTCGCGCAGCGCGTAGACGTCGTCGGTGCGGATGTGCCGGCCGTCCGGCCGCGGATGCACCGTGATGCCGGCCGCTCCGGCGTCGAGTATGGTGCGCGCGGAAGCCACCACGTCCGGGCGCGACCCCTCGCGGGCGTTGCGCAGCCACGCGATCTTGTTGACGTTGACGGACAGCGACGTCATGTCGGCTTGGCCTCGCCTCCCGACGCGTCCTCGGCCGGCGCGGTGGGGAGTTGCTTGGTGGCGACCAGATACGCGACGCTGCCGCCGATCAGCAGGATCGGCACGACGAACCCAGAGGCGAATTTGTAGGCCACCCACGCCTCTTCGCTGAAGTTGTACGCGACGAACAGGTTCAGCGATCCGGACGCCGCGAACACGCCCGCCCAGCCGTAGGTCAGCGCCCTCCAAGCCCGATCCGGGAGCGTGAGCATCTTTCCCAGCATCCGCTTGATGACATCGCCGCTGCCGATGAAGCGGCTGCCGACAAGGGCCAGCGCCATGATCCAGTTGACGACCGACCCGCGCCATTGAATGAACAGGGCGTTGCGGAACACCAGCGTCATCGTGCCGAAGATCATCGCTGCCCAGAACACCACCCACATCTGCCCGGTGACTCTGAGTCCCCGCACCTTGAAGTAGCCCACCTGCAAAGCCGCGGCGACCATCAACGCCATGGTGGCGTAGTAGATGTCGGCGAGGAGGTACACGCCGAAGAATGCCGCAACGGGCAGGAAGTCAACGAGCTGCTTCATCGGAGGCTGTATTGGTGGGGTCGGCGCATTTTAGCGGCTGGTGAAGCCTCGGGAAGACCTCCCTGATGTCCATGTACGACTCTTCGACACAGAGGGGAGCCGTTAAAAGAGGCGTTGTAGTTTGTCGATGAGAGAAATCCTGAGCCTCGTCATGCTGAGCTTCGCGGCGGGTGCGGCTGCTGACGACCTTGATCGCGCCATCGCGCTATTCAAAGACGGTGCCGTCGTCCGGGCCATTGGCGTGGTCAGCACTCTGACGCAGTCTGAAGACGCGGCGGTGTTTCACGCGGACATGTTGCTGAGAGTCTTCGACAAGGCCGAGCGCGCGATCGTGGTCGCGAGAGCCACTCACGGGCATCCGGACGAGAAGCTCAAGCTGGCCGAATTCGACTTGTCCGCCGCCGACCGCGAAATCGTTGACGGTCGCCTGCTGGGCCAAGATCACGCTCGTGCATTCGAGCTATTCCGTGAGCTCGCCGATGCTGGCGACCCGCGGGGCATGTTCTGGGTTGGGGGGCTCCTGCTAAGGGAAGACGCGAGTCAGTACGATGGCATCCCAGTTGACCTCCCAACGGGCTGGGCGTATCTCAATGCAGCCGCCAGTTTCGGCTACGGTCCGGCGATCGACAGTCTGAGGAACGTCCCGGAGCGGTTGCGGCACTTCGGTGCAACTGACCGCCCCCCCCCCCGCGATCGAGACAAATTGAAAACTCGGATGACGACTCCGAGATTTCACGATGAAGTGATCGGATGCTGGAACGCGCCGACCATATGCTCCGGATCGGCTAGGCAACGGCCCGATCGCCGATAACGGCTCTGCTCGGACCGGCGAAGCCTTCCGTTGAACCGAGAGCCTGCGTCCCATAGACGTCGGATCACGCCGGGCCAGCGAGGTCGGAGCGCGAACGGTATCCCATTGTTGCCAGTTAGTCCGCGAGGCCGAGGGAGAACGCGATCGCTCGGTTGAGGCGCTGCAAGTCTGAACGCTCGAGATGCCCTATTCGAGAACCGATGCGCTCGCGCCGTACGGTGGTCGGCTTGTCTGCCATGACCTGAGAAACTTGGCGCAATCCATTCGCAGCCGATGGCTCTACGGTGACGCGAAAGTCGGGCGCGTCCGCAACCGACGATGTCATCTGACATACGACGACGGACGCGTGGGTGTCCGGGAACGCGTCGCTTTGGACGACTACTGCGGGCCTCGGCGTCCCAAAATCGCCGGGGGCGGCGACAGTAACGACGTCACCGCGACGAGTCGTCATCGAAGTCGGAGACCGCTTCAATCCAACGCAGCGCATCGTCTTCATCCTGCGGGTCAAGACTGGCCACCGATGCCGCCACACGCTCGCGAACCACTGCCAGACGGGCATCGGGAAGCACCATGCGTACCTCCCGGCGACCCGCGCTACGCTGCCGATTGCGCCAACCTTGCATCCTCTCTCTAGCGGATGTGCCCATGTGTCGCTCCAAACTTAGCTGCTAACTGTAACGCGTTACGCTGCGTGTCGACAACCGTTGAGAGCCAACTGCCGGATGCCAACACGACCCGATCGCCGGTCATCATGGCGACTCGTCCGCTGGCTTCGCAACGCGCGTGGGTCGGCTGCCGCGCCGCGGATGGGCGCCAGCCAACGCCTTGGCTCACGTCCCGTTACAATTGCGCGCCGTTCAAACTCGCGAGGCACTGACTTCCCATGTCGACGCCCGGAGCGTCCTCGTTCTCGTTCGTTGGGATGGAGCACCGCATGCTCGGGCTGTGGGAGGAGCACGACGTGTTCCGCCGCTCCGTCGAAAACGCCGACAACGAGAAGCCCTACATCTTCTACGACGGCCCACCGTTCGCCACCGGCCTGCCCCATCACGGCAACCTCGTGGGCTCCGTGCTGAAGGACATCGTGCCGCGGTACTGGACCATGAAGGGCTACCGGGTCGAACGACGCTTCGGCTGGGACTGCCACGGCTTGCCCATCGAACAGGAGATCGACCGGACGCTCGGCATGTCGGCCGCGGAGACCGTCGCCAAGATCGGCGTGGCCGGGTACAACGCCGAATGCCGTGCCATCGTCGAACGCTACGTCGCGGAGTGGCGCAAGACCATCACGCGGCTCGGCCGCTGGGTGGACTTCGACAACGACTACAAGACCATGGACGCCTGGTACATGGAGTCCGTGTGGTGGGTGGTCAAAGAGCTCTGGGACAAGGGGCTGATCTACAAGGGCTTCAAGGTGATGCCGGTGTCCACGGCGCTGGAAACCGTGCTCGCCAACTTCGAGGCGGGCCAGAATTACATGGACGTCCAGGATCCCGCGATCACCGTCCTGTTCCAGCTTGAGGACGAAGATGCCGCGCTCGCTGCGTGGACCACCACCCCGTGGACCCTGCCTTCCAACCTCGCGGTCTGCGTCGGCGCGGACATCGACTACGTGAAGGTCGCCGACGCGGACTCGGGTCGGTCGTTCTACCTGGCCGAGGCGCGGCTCGATGCGTATCGGGAGGAGCATCCGGGGCTTGCGGTCGAAGCACGGGTCAAGGGCAGCGATCTCGTGGGCCGCCGCTACCGGCCTCTGTTCGAATATTTCGAGGCCGAGCAAGCACGTGGTGCGTTCGTGGTCGTCGCTGACGACTACGTCACCACCGACGAGGGCACGGGCCTCGTGCACCAGGCGCCGGCCTTCGGCGAAGACGACTACCGGGTGCTGCAGCAGGCCGGGATCGAAGCCTTCGTGTGCCCGGTGACCATGGCCGGCGACTTCACCGACGAGGTCCGCGACTTCGCCGGGCGGTTCGTCAAGGAGGCCGACGGCGACATCATCCGCCACTTGGACGCCGCCGGCAGCCTGTACGAGCGCGGCGTCACCGTGCACAGCTACCCGCACTGCTATCGGACCGACGCGCCGCTCATCTATCGCGCCGTACCGTCGTGGTTCGTGCGCGTCACCGACTTCGTCGATGATCTCGCGGCGTGCAACGACGAAGTGCGCTGGGTGCCGGAGCACATCAAGCGCGGGCGCTTCGGCAACTGGATCGAGAACGCCATCGACTGGGCGATTTCCAGGAACCGCGTCTGGGGTACGCCGCTGCCGATCTGGATCAACGACGTCACGGGCGACGCCCGCTGCATCGGCTCGCGCGAAGAACTCGAGCAGGTGACCGGCGTGCGCGTCGACGACCTGCATCGCGAGCATGTGGACCCCCTGACATTCACGGTCGAGGGGGAGGACGGTGTGTACCGGCGGGTCGAGGAAGTCCTGGACTGCTGGTTCGAATCGGGCTCGATGCCGTATGCGCAGTTGCACTATCCGTTCGAGAACCGCGACCTTTTCGAGGCCGGCTTCCCGGCGCAGTACATCGCCGAGGGTCTCGACCAGACCCGCGGCTGGTTCTACACCCTGATGGTGCTCTCTACGGCGCTATTCAAGAAGCCGGCGTTCAAGAACGTCATCGTCAACGGCATGGTGCTCGCCGAAGACGGCAAGAAGATGTCCAAGAGCCTGCGCAACTACACGCCACCGGACGAGTTGATGGAGAACTACGGCGCGGATGCTCTGCGCTTGTACCTGATCAACTCCGGTCTCGTGCGCGCCGACGAGCAGCGGTTCGCCGACTCGGGGGTCCGCGACATGGTGCGCCGGGCGCTCCTGCCCTGGTACAACGCCTATTCGTTCCTTGACATGTACGCATCCATCGATGGCTGGACGCCGAGGGTGGATGCGGCCGCCGGGGACAACATCCTGGATCGATGGATCCTCTCGCGCCTGCAGACCTTGAAGGCGTCCATCAACGCCGAGATGGAGCGCTATCGGCTCTACAACGTGGTGCCGAAGCTGTTCTCGTTCATCAACGACCTCACGAACACCTACATCCGCCTGAACCGCGCGCGCTTTTGGGGCGAGGGTATGACGCCCGACAAGGCGGCGGCCTATACGACCCTGCACACGGCCGTCAATGAACTGTCGGTGGCCATGGCGCCGTTCGCACCGTTCCTCGCTGAACACATCTACCAGTCCGTTGCCCGTCTTGCCGGGGAAACGAAACCCGAACCGGTGTCGGTTCACCTGTGCACCTACCCGGAGCCCGACGAGGGCCTGGCCAATGTCCTGCTCGAGGATGCGGTGTCCCGGATGCAACAGGTCATCGACCTCGGCCGCCGCAAGCGCGAGGACGTGAAGATCAACCTGCGTACGCCTTTGCGGCGGCTGACCATCGTCCATCGCGACGCGGAACTCCTCGACGAGATCGCCACGCTCGAGAACTACGTGAAGGCTGAACTCAACGTCAAGGACGTTCAGTACGACGTGGACGAGTCGAAGTACATCGCGCTGGTCGCGAAGCCGAACTTCCCGGTGCTCGGCAAGAGGCTCGGCAAACGCATGCGCGCCTTTCAGGCCAGTATCGCCGCTCTCGACGCGCCGGTCATCGAGGCCCTCCAGGAGACGGGGAGCATCGCGATCGAGGGCGAGACCTTCGACGCCACGGAAATCGAGGTGTTCCGCGAAGCCAAGGCGGGCACGAATGCGATATCCAATCGCTACGTGTCGATCGACCTCGACATCGACCTCGACGACGAGCTCGTCCGGGAAGGCTGGGCACGCGAGTTCGTCAATCGGATCCAGCGCGAGCGCAAGCGACGCGGCTTCGAGGTGAGTGATCGTATTCGCGTGCGCTACGGCGGCGATCCGGCGTTGGAGACCGCCATCGAGACGCACCGCGACTACATTGCCCGTGAGACGCTGGCGACCGACTTTGGACCGGGTGCTGTTGGCGACTCGCCGGTCGAGGCCATGATCGACGCCAAGCCGCTCGGGTTTGCCTTGGAGGTGGTGTAGCCGGCTCGTCCCGCTCGCGCGGGACACGCCCGATCGCTACGCCGCAGCGCGGTCGCGGGAATAAACCCGCTGCCGGACGCGTATCGTCGGTACAAACCGATGGAACGAGCACAATTGCGACTCGCGCTTGAACAGGCGGCCCCGAGTGGATACGCGCTGGCCCTGCAGCTTCTCGGCAGTCGCGAGGATGCAGCCGATGCGCTCCAAGACGCCGTGGTCCGGGCGTTCGGTTCCGATTCGTACGACCCCGCCCAGGGCACGTTCAAGGCATGGTTCCTCGCCGTGGTCCGCAACCGGTGCCTCGATCTGCGCCGCCAGCGTCAGCGACGGCCCCAGGTTGAGTTCGACGAGACGACGTTTGCGGCGGCCGACGCCGACCCCGAGACGCTGCTGGCCCGCGACGAGCAGGCCTCGCTGGTGGCGACGGAACTGGCCGGGTTGCCGGCGGAGCAGCGCGAGATCCTGATCCTGCGCGAGTACCTGGATCTGTCCTACGCTGAAATCGCGCGGGTGTTGTCGGTGCCTGCGGGCACGGTCATGTCGCGGCTGCACCGGGCCCGATCCGCGCTCGCGGACCGCCTGCGCCGGAGGGATGATGACCGACCGTAGCGACTGCGACGAAATCGATGAACTGCTGTCGGGCCACATTGACGGGGAACTGACCCAGGGCGCACGCCAGCGTGTCGAGATCCACGTCGATGGTTGCGCGCGCTGTGCCGCGCGGCTCGACGAGCTTAAGGCTGTCCGCGCCGGTGTCGGCGCCTTGCCTATTGCACAGCTCGACCGGGAGACTTGGAGGAAAATGATGAACGACGCCAGCGCACGAACGACACGCGGGATCGGCTGGTTGCTGCTGATCGGCGGCGGCATCGCCGTCCTCGGCTTTGCAATCTACGAGTTCCTGCTCGCGGAGACCGATACGCCCTTGCTGAAATGGGGCCTCATTGCGTTCTACGTGGGCTTGGGGGTGCTGTTGCTGGCGGTGATCCGGCAACGCATGCTCGCGCGCAAGACCGACCGATACAAAGATGTGGAGATCTAACCGATGATCGTCGTCACTTCGGAAACCGTTACAGGCAAACGCATCGTCAAGTCGTTGGGGCTTGTGCGCGGCAACACCGTACGGGCACGGCACATTGGCAAGGACATCCTGGCCGCACTGCGCAACATCGTCGGCGGCGAGGTGCACGAGTACGCCAAGCTGATTGCCGAGAGTCGCGAGCAGGCCCTCGACCGCATGGTCGGCGAAGCGGAGAGCCTCGGCGCAAACGCGGTGATCGCGGTGCGCTTCACCACCTCGGTGATGATGGGCGGTGCCGCCGAGTTGCTGGCCGTGGGCACCGCCGTGGTCGTCGAAAACGACGCCCCCTGATGCCCTAGCAGGCTGCCATCCGACCGCGCCGTCGCAGTTAGGCTCGCCAGGACGCTTCAGGCTGCAGGGCGTCGGCCTGTGCCGCAAGGCTTTGCCGCGCCACGCCGGCGACCGACAGCACAGTATCCTCGAGGGATTCCCAGGGATCGCCGCGCAACATGCCCTTGGCTTGCAGGTCGAGCACGGCGCAGTCTTGGAGGAGGGCGTCGATCCGGTCCGGCCCGAGGCGCCGCACGGCGCGTTCGACCAATTGGCGGCGGTTCCGGGCCAGCCGAGGGTTGCGGCCTTGGGCCATTTCGCTGGCCCGGCGCAGGTTGTTGACGAGCGCGCCCATGATCATGAACACCGCAACGCCTTCGGCGCGCAGGTTGGCGAGCATTCTGCGCGTGCGCGCGGCCTGTCCCGCGAAGGCGGCGTCGATCATCTCGAAGGTGTCGAAGTGCGAGGAGTCGCCGACCGCGTCGATGACGGCATCGCGGCTCAGCGGACCCTTTGTACCCAAGAGCTTCAGTTTCTCGATCTCCTGCTTGGCCGCGAGGAGATTGCCCTCGATGCGTTCCGCCAGCGCGTCGATCGCATCCCGGTCGAGGTTCAGGCCGGCGGCGCGGCAACGATCGTCGAGCCAGCGGGGCAACTCGCGACTCGCGATAGGCCAAATCGGGATCACCACGCCGGCCTTGTCAATCGCCTTGTACCAGGCGCTGCTCCGATGGCGCCACTCCAAGCCGATCGCTCGACAGAGCAGTAGCGTGTCCGGCAACGGGGCACCGAGGTAGCGCCGCAACGCGGCGGACCCCGCCTGATCTAGGCCGCGCGCGGGAACGCGGACATCGAGCAAGCGCTTGTTGGCGAATAGCGAGAGATTGGCGGCGCCCCGGAACAGGTCGTCCCAGCCGGCGCGTGGCGCGGCCTCGAACACGGTGCGCTCGTCGAAACCATCGCGCGTGGCGGCGTCGATGATGGCGTCGCAGGCTTCGTCGACCAGGAGCTGCTCGTCTCCCGAGACCAGGTACGCGTCGGCGAAATCGCCGGCCGCGAGATGCCGCGCGAGCTGGTTAGCCCTGACCTGCATCCGCCGCTGCTGCGATTACGCGTGACCGGGCACCCAGGACGCGCACGATCCGGTCGACGAGATCGGCACGCATTTCCCGCACCAGGAGCGCCTGCTCCTCGCTGCTGCCGACGATGTTGTCGCGGTCGAGGCGGGCCACGCGCTCGCTCGTCAGTTCGCTTGCGGCGGTGAGCACCTCACCTGAGGGGGATTCGAGCGCGAAGCGGATCGACAGCGACATCTCGTACTCGGCGGCCCGCCCGGCCGTGACGGAGGCGCTGCGCCGATTCTGACGCTGTCGGGTGAGCTTGACGACGACGTCGGCATCGTTGGCGTCGGTGGTCAAGCGGACGTTCGCGGATCGTATGGCCTGCGTCAGTTCGCGGTCGAGGTCGACAGTGGCATCGGTGTCGATGTGGACGGCTCGGAGGGCCGTGCCGAGGTCCCAGGTTCGCAGATGGAATCCACAGCCGGCGACCAGCAGGGCGACTGCGCAGGGCAGCCCGACGCGGGCGACCGTACGCTTCACGACACCACGAAGTTGACGAGCCGCCCGGGTACGACGACCGTTTTGCGCACGGTCGCGTCTGCCAGGTGGCGCGCGACGTTCTCGTTGCCGCTTGCCGCCCCGACGTGGGCACTTTCGTCGGCGTCTGCGGGTACGGACACGCGACCACGCACCTTGCCGTTCACCTGCACGACGACTTCCACCATGGACTCCACGAGCTTCGCCTCGTCGTAGGCGGGCCACGCGGCCGTGTCGAACAAGCCGTCGTTGTGGCCGAGGCGGGCGTAGAGTTCCTCCGCGATGTGCGGCGCGAACGGTGCCAGCATGATCACGAGGGGCTCGAGTTCGGCGATGCGTGCGCTGCGCCCGCCCGCCCGGACCGCGTTGAGGCACTCCATCATCGCGGCGATCGCGGTGTTGAACTGCAGCTCGGGCAGTTGTTCGCTGACCTGCTTGATCGTGCGGTGCACGACGCGTTCGACGCCGGCATCCGGCGCGCCGGGTTGGGCGTCGGCGACGGCCTGCCACAACCGGTTGAGGAAGCTCAACGGGCCCTGGATGCCGCGCGTCTGGTAGTCGGCCAACTGGTCGTAGGGGCCCAGGAACATCAGGTACAGGCGCATGGTGTCAGCACCGTACTGCTCGATGATCGCGTCGGGGTTGATGACGTTGCCGCGGCTCTTGGACATCTTGCGCCCGTCGCGGATCAAAAGGCCGTGGGCGCGGAAACGGTCGAACGGCTCCTCGAAGTCGAGTACGCCGAGGTCGCTGAGCGCCATGGTCAGGAAGCGCGCATACATCAAGTGCAGGACGGCGTGCTCGTTGCCGCCGATGTAGCAGTCGACCGGCAACCACTTGCGCGTGAGTTCTCGGTCGAGGGCGACATCGTCCCGGTCGGTGCTCGGGTAGCGCAGGAAGTACCAGCCGCTGCACAGGAAGTTGTCGGTGACGTCGGTGTCCCGGTGCGCGGGGGACCCGCACGTCGGGCAGGTGGTCTCGTAGAAGTCCTTGGCACGCGCCAGTGGGCTGACCCCGGAGTCGTCGGGTCGAAAGTCGTCGAGGTAGGGATGCTTGACCGGCAGGTCCGCTTCGGGCACCGGAACCGGTCCACAGGCTTCGCAGTGGATGATCGGAATCGGCGGACCCCAGTAGCGCTGGCGCGACACGCACCAGTCGTGCAGTCGGTAGTTGACCTGGCGGGTGCCGAGGCCGCGCGCCTCGAGGGACTCGACGATGGCGCGTTTGCCGTCGGCTACCGAGAGGCCGTCGAACTCACCGGAGTTGACGAGGCGTCCGTCGCCGTCGAAGGCCTGGGTCAGCGGCGTGTCGGCGCCGCAACCGGGCTCCGCGATGACGCGAACCACGGGCAACTCGAAACGCTGTGCGAACTCGAAGTCGCGATGATCGTGGCCGGGCACGGCCATGATGGCGCCGGTGCCGTAGCCCATCAGCACGTAGTCGGCGATCCACACCGGAATCTCGACGCCGTTGACCGGGTTGATGCAGGTGCTGCCGGTGGAGACGCCCGTCTTGTCCTTGTCCACCTTCTGGCGCTCGACCAGATCCTGCTTGGTGACTTCGCGCCGGTAGGCGTCGACCAGGGCACGCTGCTCGGGTGTCGTCAACTCGTCCACGAGCGGATGCTCCGGTGCGAGCACCATGTAGGTGGCGCCGAACAGGGTGTCGGGGCGCGTAGTGAACACGCGTATCGCGGACTGTCGGCCGGACGCTGCGTCGCCCCGTCTGGCGACAGCGAAATCCACCTCGGCACCTTCGCTACGCCCGATCCAGTTGGCCTGGGCCTTCTTGGTGATGTCGGACCAGTCGATCTTGTCGAGGTTATCGAGCAGGCGGGGGGCGTAGCTGGTGATCTTGAAGAACCACTGCGGCAATTCGCGCTGCTCGACAGGACTTTCGCAGCGCTCGCAGAGCCCTTGGATCACCTGCTCGTTGGCGAGCACGGTCTTACACGACGGACACCAGTTGACCGGGGCTCGGCGGCGTTCGACCAGGCCGCCGTTGTAGAGCTTGAGGAAGACCCACTGCGTCCACCGATAGTAGTCGACGCTCGTGGAGTTGACGGTGTGGTTCCAGTCGTACATGCCGCCGAACCGCTTCAGCACGCGCGTGAAATTGGCGATGTTGGCGGGGATCAGGTCGTTGGGGTTCTTGCCGACGCGCAGGGCGTAGTTTTCCGAGTGGATGCCGAACGCATCGAAGCCCATGGGCTCGAAGACGTCCTTGCCTTTGAGGCGCCAGAAACGGCCGTTGACGTCCGCCCCGGTGTAGGCGTAGAGGTTGCCGATGTGCAGCCCTTCCGCGGACGGGTAGGGAAACATCATCAGGTTGTAGTAGGGGTCCTTGGCACTGCGGAGGTCGGATTCGGTCCAACGGTTGGTGCCGCGACGTTCCCACTCCGCCTGCCACTTCGCCTCCACGGCGGCTGGATCGTAGCGCTCGCTGCTCATTGCCGCACTCGGTGGGCCATCACGAAAAAGCGCGCTACATTACCACGATGCCTGAGCTTGAGCGTTAGGCTCAAGCTTGAGCGTCAGCTCGCGCCTCCGGCGAGTAGATGGACGACCTCGGCGCGGTCGATGAAGTCGAGCTGGGCGAGCGCCAGGATGCGGTCGCGGTCGAGGGAGGGCTGGAACGAGAAGTCGAAGCTCTCGAGGCCGTTTGGCAGGCGCGGACACTCTCGGCCGTTGTTCCGCGCCGGGCGCGTTTAGCAAACCGAGTCCCTAGTCCAGGATATACAGCACCCGCTCCACCTGCTCGAACATTGCAGCCACGTCTCGTTGCTCGGCTACAAATGGCGGACCGAACTGCAGCGTATCACCACCCCAACGCACGTAGAAACCCGCTTCCCACATCTTCAGCCCAGCTTCGTAGGGCCTGATCATGACGTCGCCATCCCGCGGCCGCAATTGCACCGCGCCGGCGAGACCGTAGTTGCGGATGTCGACCACGTGCGGCGCATCCCGGAGTTCGTGCAAGTACGTCTCAAACTGCACCGCCAGTTTTCGCCCACGCTCGATCAGCCCTTCGGTGACCAAGAGATCGAGCGCGGCAAGCGCCGCCGCGCAGGCAACCGGATGCGCCGAGTAGGTATAGCCGTGGGGCAATTCGATGGCGTGTAGTGGCCTTGGCGCTCCCATGAAGGCCCGGTAGATCGTCTCGCTCGTCACCACGGCGCCCATGGGAACGGTGCCGTTGGTCAGTTGCTTGGCCAGGTTCAGGATGTCGGGGACCACGCCAAACTCCTCGGCTCCGGTCAGGGAACCCGCCCGCCCGAACCCGGTAATCACCTCATCGAAGATCAGCAGGATATCGTGGCGGTCGCAGATCTCGCGCAACCGCTGCAGATAACCCGCGGGCGGGACAACGACACCGCCGGACCCGGACATCGGCTCGACGATCACGGCCGCGATATTCGATGCATCGTGCAGCGCCACGATTTCCTCGAGCTGGTCGGCGAGATGGCTGCCGTATTGGGGCATGCCCCGGCTGAAGGCATTCTCCGGCAACAGCGTGGCAGAGAGGTGGTCGGTATCGAGCAGCGGCCCGTACATCTGGCGGTTGGGGCCGATGCCGCCCAGGCTGGTGCCGCCGAAATTGACGCCGTGATACCCCCGGACGCGGCCGATCAGCTTCGTCTTGCCCGGGCGCCCCGCCTCGCGCCAGTAAGCACGGGCGATCTTGAGGGAGGTATCGGTGCTCTCCGACCCGGAATTGGTGAAGAAGACGTGGGAGAGGCCGTCCGGCATCAACTCGACAACGCGGTTGGCCAACTCGAAACTCGAGGCGTGGCCGAACTGGAACGCGGGGGCGTAGTCCATGCGGCGAAGCTGATTCGACACCGCCTCGGCGATGCTCCGGTGGCCGTGCCCCGCGCCGCAGCACCACAGCCCCGACAGGCTGTCGAAGACCTTGCGGCCGTCCGGCGTGTAAAAGTGGCAACCTTCCGCGCGCTCCACGATTCGCGGGTCCTGCTTGAAGGCCCGGTTGGATGTATAAGGCATCCAGTGGGCGTCGTAGAACGACCTCGTCTTGCTTTTCAGAGCGATGTCTCCCTGCGGTCGTGAGGGGTTGGCCTAGTCCATCTCAACGCAGCCCGGCCAACCAATCACCGGACCCTGCGCAGGCTGGGACCACATGCCTCCCGTACGCTTCCAACGTCTCTTCCTGCGCATCGTGCATGAGGTAGAGGGCGAACTGGCGGGCACCGAGGCCTTCCAGAGTTTGCAGCTTGGCGATGTGGTCCGATACAGAACCCAGAACGCAGAAACGGTCGACAATGTCATCCGGGACGAACTCCGTAGACGGATTCCCCGCCCTTCCGTGGTGCGAATAGTCGTACTCCCCCCGCCCCCGCACGTAGTCCGTTAGCGCCTTGGGAATCTCGCTCGATGCCTCACCGTAACGATTGACGATGTCGGCAACATGATTTCCGACCATGCCGCCGAACCACCGCAATTGCTCGCGTTGATGCGCCAAATCAGCCCCGACATAGGCCGGCGCCGCCACGCAGCCCACAACCGCCTCCTCAGTTCGGCCAGCGGCAACAGAACCTTCACGCACGGCGGCCATGGTCCACTCGAGTATCTGGGGGTCCGCCAGTTGCAGAATGAAGCCGTCGGCCATGCGGCCTATGCAGTCGAGGGCCTTGGGCCCGTAGCCCGCGCCCCACATCGGCAACTCCCAACCGCGCTCTACCCAGGGGAACTCGATCTCCCTGCCGTTGTAGGAGACAGGCTTCCCGGCCACGAGTCCCTTTATCACGCGCATGGCGTCTGCCATTTCCTGGAGGCTTCTCGGGCTCCGGCCTATGTAGCGCAACGCCGAATCGCCGCGCCCCATTCCGCAAATGGTGCGGGGACCGTACATTTCGGTGAGCGTCGCGAAGGTCGAGGCAAGAACGGTCCAGTCCCGGGTGCCGGGATTCGTGACCATGGGGCCCACGGTGATCCGTTCCGTCTCGGCAAGGATGCGGCCAAGGATCACGAACGGTTCCTGCCAGAGGACGGGGGAGTCGTATACCCACACGTGGGTGAAGCCGAAAGCCTCCGCCCGCTGCGCGAGTTCCACCACCCGGCTCGACGGTGGGTCGGTTTGCAGCACCAATCCGAAATCCATCACACGGCTCCTTCGATGGCGGTTGATCCCATCCACCGATCACCCACCGCAGAACTTTCCCGCCACTTTCATCTTTACCGGTTCCGCCTGAGAACTGCATTGCGCGAACCGCAACTTGGGTTCCCAGCGCGCCAGCATACACCTCTGTTTGACGTTTGTGTCAGAAAAGCGTACGTTCCAAGGGATGCTAGAGGCCCGGATCGGCGGTGGTCACGACCCCTGCAGAAGCGTGTTTCAGTCGGAAGCCGAGGCGATCTGTGCCCCTCTGCCTAGGGAGACCGAGTCAATTCATGCCGCTCCGACGACGCCAACAGTCGGCCCACAATCCAGCACATGACTGCTCAATCGCCGAGCCCGCAGCCATTCAGGACGACTTGCGTGACGGTCCGCACGCCTGTTTCGAACTGTTCCGCAGTCAATCGTCTTACGCCCAGAATGCTCTTGATCTGCTGTTCGTAGTCGGCGTAGTACTGGGTGGCGCCCCAAAGCAGGAAAAAGAAGTGGCGTGCGTCCACGCGATCCATCTTGCCCTCGTCCATCCAGCCCTCAATCACGGCGCATTTTTCTTCCGTCAGTTGCCTGATCTGGTTGTTCTCCTCTTCGGTCAGCATGTCCGACCCTCGGATGACCTCCATGGCAAAGATTTTCGACGGAACCGGGTGCTTTCTCGAATACTCGATCTTGACTCGGATGTAGTCGCGGATGGCGTCTCGGGGTTCCCGATCCGCCGCAATCTGCCCGAACGCCTCAACCCAATCGGCCCGCAGTCCGGTCAGGATGCGCCGGTAAATCGCTCGCTTCGACTTGAAGTAGTAGTAGAGATTCGGCCTTGGGAGCTTCGCCGCGCGCGCGATATCGTCCATTCTCGTGCCGTGGAAACCCCTCTTGGCGACAAGTCTCTCCGTCGCTCGAATAATCTGCCGTTCCTTTCTGTCACGTGCGTTCCTGGCACGGGGCATGAGTTCAGTCTCCCTGCCGTGACAACCCCGGTAGCACGACTGCGCGAAGTCGCCACATCTTGGAGTCGCGCGCCACTGCCGTCTACCCGATTAGACGATTATACGTGCCCCCCGAAAACCCCAACAGTCGTCCAGACGATCCAACCTCGCGGCGACGGCATCCGAACGACCACCGCACTCCTTTCGGGCCAGCCTCGTCTCGCGGCCAAGCGGGCCTTCGTCAACCGACTCCACAGTCCGCCCAAACCGACCTTCTTGGATCGCTTGGATCGCTTGGATCGCTTGGATCGCTTGGATCGCTTGGATCGCTTCGGCCGCTCGCCGCCCGGCGGGGACGGCCAACCGCTGCGCTCCGTGCAAGCGCCAAACGCAGTTCAAGCCTGGTTGGGGACTAGGTCAGGATAGATGGCTACACGCTTGAGAGACGCACTCCGAGAATCACTGGTCGATTGGCAATCCGACCTTAATTTCGATTGGCAGTCCGTTGTCGGTAGTGTGCGCCTCGCCTTTGACGCCGTCGATGACACGCTGGAATTGCATCCGTGGGAGCCGATATTTCCGTCCCGCAGACATTTCGCACTCCCGGGAGAACCAGCCGGCGCGCACATGTTTCGCGCCTTCGACGATCTGTCGCCCGATGCTGTCCGTTGCGTAGTCGTCGGTCAGGATCCCTACCCGAACATCGCGTTTTGTACGGGACGCGCCTTCGAATCCGGCGAACACCGGCATTGGCGCGAGCTGAACAACATGCGCTCGCCCAGCATGCGCTGCCTGGTTCAGAGTCTCTACGCGTTTCGCTCCGGTCTTGCAATCCATGCCGCAGATACGGACGGTTGGCCCTCTACACTCGAAGCCATCGCCGAGCCGAGGAACGCGTTTCCCGGTCCGGCCGAACTTGCCCAGTCCTGGGTCGATCAAGGCGTTCTGCTCTTGAACTCGAGCCTCACCCTATCGCGATTTTCTGTGGAAGGAGATCCCCACCAGACAAGGGGTCACCTCCCCCTCTGGCGTCCGCTGATCGCTCGCATCCTGCGCTACTTCTCCGCAGCGCACACCCGTCCGTCGGTTGCTTTCCTCCTCTTCGGCGGCGCCGCCCGAGAGGCGGCCGTTGCCAGCGGAATCTTCGACGAGTCCAAGATTCAGGATCACCCGGCGATCGTCGCCTCACCGCATCCGGCCGAGGGAAACGGGTACCTCGAACAGTCCAACCCGTTTGAACTCTGCAACCGAAAACTAGCGGCGATGGGCGCCGGTCCAATCAACTGGTAACCGCTGGAGGCTAACGATGACAGGAAGCGAATACGACTACATCGTGGTGGGCGCAGGCTCGGCCGGCTGCCTGCTGGCCAACAGACTGTCCGCCGATCCCGCCAACCGGGTTTTACTGATCGAGGCCGGCGGGCGGGATTCCAACACGCTCTTTCGCCTCCCCATGCTCATGGGACGCCTGATGCACTCCGGCATCTACAACTGGGGGTTCCAAACCGAGCCCGAGCCCCACCTCAATGGACGGCGTGTGTTCTGGCCGCGAGGGAAGGTTCTCGGCGGGAGCTCCACCATCAACGGCATGATATACGTCCGCGGCAACCCCGCCGACTACGACGGCTGGGAGCAGATGGGGCTGCCGGGCTGGTCGTTTGAGAAGGTGCTGCCGTTGTTCAAACGCTCGGAGGCCCACGTTGACCGGGAAGACTCGTTCCACGGACGCGCGGGCGAGCTCACCGTGCGGCGTGCGCGCGGGACAAACGCAATGTTCGAAACCTACGTTGAGGCTGGTCAGCAGGCCGGGTATCCCTTCACCGACGACTTCAACGGTGCCAGCCAAGAGGGTTTCGGTCGCTATGACTTCACAATCCGGCGGGGCCGACGCTGTAGCGCAGCCACGGCGTTCCTCGCACCCGCTGCCAACCGGCCCAACTTGACTGTCGTTACGCGGGCCCTCGCGCACCGCGTGTCAATTGAGGATGGGCGTGCCACAGGCGTGGAGTTCCGCTCTGGACGCGATGTCGTTACCGTGCGGGCGACCCGGGAAGTCGTGCTGTCGGCTGGAGTAGTGGGGTCGCCGCACCTGTTAATGCTGTCGGGAATCGGCGATGCCGAGCATCTGCACGAACACGGGATCTCCACGATCCACCATCTCCCCGGAGTCGGCCGCAACGTCCAGGACCATGTCGACTGCTGCCTCGTGCACGAGTGCCGCCAGCCGGTTTCCCTCCGTGAGAACTTGCGTATCGACCGCATTACGCTCGGCGTGCTCAGGGCGGCCATGTTCGGAACGGGCTTTGTCACAACGTTCCCTTACGAATCTGGGTCCTTCATCCGCTCGTCCGCAGACCTCGAAGTGCCAGACATTCAGACCCACTTCATGCCGGCGACGGAAGCGACTGCCAACCTACACTGGTCCCTACCCGCGCTTGGCCGAAGAAGGAGCGTCGCGGAGGAGCACGGTACGACCATACGGATCGGGCCCGTCGTTCCCAAGAGCCGGGGGCAAATCACATTGCGTTCCGGCGATCCGGCTGATTCGCCGTGCATTCAAGCCAACTATCTCGATGACCGGCGCGACGTCGACGCCGTTGTCGCCGGTGTGCAGCTCATGCGCGACGTAATGGCGAAACCGGCGTTCGCCCGAACGCTCGGGCGAGAACTGGAGCCCGGTTCCCAAAACCGAACGGATGCGCAGATCGCAAACTGGTTGGTCGACGCGGCCATGACCACGCTGCACCCCGTGGGTTCCTGCAAGATGGGTACGGACACCGATGCGGTCGTCGACGCGCAGTTGCGGGTTCATGGCATTGAGGCGCTGCGGGTGGCCGACGCCTCGGTCATGCCGGTTATAACCCGCGGGAACACGAACGCGCCCACCATCATGATCGCCGAGAGAGCGAGCGACCTGATTCTTGATCGCAGCGCCGCGGGGAGCGTCGCCCCATGATCATCGACCATCGAACCTATTCCTTCCGTCCGGGCACGGTGAAAATATGGCTCGAGAAGTACGAGAGCGACGGTTTGCCGATCCAGCGCAAATACCTCGGCGAATTTGTCGGCATATTCACCACCGAGGTGGGCAACTTGCACGAGGTGGTCTTCATGTGGGCCTACAAGAGCCTTGCGGATCGCGAACGGCGCCGGACCGACATGGAGGCTGACCCCGAGTGGAAGACATTTATACAGGAGATCTGGGACCTCGATGCAATTGTCGGGCAGGAGATCAAGATGTTACGGCCCGCTTCTTATTCTCCGCTTCGCTGACCAGCCTGTTCCCCACCGATGCCACCATTCTCACAGAAGCCGGGATGCAAGACCTTTTCGAATAGCCGCGAGTACGACAGCGTACGCGACGCATGTAACGACGGAGCCGGAAACGTAGAGCAGGAAGAAATCTCCCCGTTCCACGAGTTCGCCGCCGACCGCCGGGCCGAGCATGCTACCGAATGCCAAGCATGCGGTTACCAGTGCTGTTGCCCGTCCGGTCTTGTCCAACTCTGCGACTGCGGAAACAAGGTAGGGTAGGGCGAAAAGCCATGCGAAGAAGAACAGACTGACCCCGCACGCGTAGACCCAGAACTGCTTGCCGAGGAAAAGGAGTACCATGGCGGCCAGGTAGAGCAACACGACACCGATCAAC
>JAPOYV010000103.1 GCA_026706385.1 Gammaproteobacteria bacterium | reverse complement strand
GCCGAGCTCCGCCGCCGCGCGCATGATGCGGATGGCGATCTCGCCCCGGTTCGCTGCCAGCAGTTTCATGTTCTTCTCCTTGCGCGCTACCAGGTGTCGATGTTCGGCCGCTTCTTGTGGGTCCGCGGCGGCGCCTTGGGGATGCTCCTCAGTCCCTGGGCGATCCAGTCGCGGGTCTCCGCCGGGTCGATGACATCGTCGACGCCGTAGTTGGTGCCGCCCGTGTTGACCGCGCGGACGCGATCCACGTGGGCGTCGATCAGCCGTCGCCGAACGGCCTCTCTCTCGTCGGGATCCGGCATGGCGTCGAGTTCCTCCCCGAACATGAGGTCGACGCGCCCGTCGATGGTCATGTCGGCGAACTCCGCCGTCGGCCAGGCCACGGTGAAGAAGGGCTCCAGGGAGCTGCCGCCGCACATGGCGCGCACTCCCATGCCGTAGGCTTTGCGGACCACGACACCGAACATGGGCGTGGTCATGTTGGCACCGGTAACGAAAAGCCGACCGACGTGGCGCAGGAGGGCGGTGCGTTCGTGGTCCGGCCCGGGCATGATGCCGGGGCAGTCCATCAACGACAGCACCGGTATGTCGAAGCTGTCGCACAGTTGCAGGAAGCGGGCCGCCTTGTCCGCGGCGTCGCTGTCGATCGCACCCGAGAGATGCGCCGGGTTGTTGGCGATCAACCCCATGGGCCGGCCTTCGATGCGGATGAATGCCGTGATGATGCCGACCCCGAACGCCTTGCGGATCTCGAGGATCGAGTCCTCGTCCACCAGCGTCGCGATCAGGGCGCGCATGTCGTAGGTCGCGCCGCGGTTCTCCGGGACGATCTGGCGCAGGACGCGTTGGTCGGGCGCGCTCCAGTCCCGCACGGGGCCCTGGAAGTAGGACAGGTACTTCTTGGTGGTTTCGATCGCGTCCTCGTCGTCCTTGACCAGGATGTCGACGACGCCGTTGGGCACCTGGAACGACATGGGGCCTACTTCCTCGGGCGTATAGATGCCCAAGCCCCCACCCTCGATCATCGCCGGGCCGCCGAGGCCGATGGTCGAGTTCTCGGCGGCGATGATGACGTCGCATGAGGCCAGCATCACGGTGTTCCCGGCGAAGCACCGCCCCGAATTGACGCCGACCAGGGGCACGAGGCCGCTCAGTTCGCAGAGCTTGGTGAACGTATAGCTGTCCACAGGCACGCCGCCGCCGCCCCGGCCAGCCACGTCCACGGCGCTTCCCGAACGGGGAGGGCGCTGGCCCGGCTTACGCAGTCCAGCCTCTACCGCGATGTCCACGGCTTGGGCGCGTTCGCCGCCGCTGATGCCTGGCCGGCCGCCGCCGCCTTCGGCGAAGAGCACGAGCGGCAGGCGAAAGCGTCCGGCCAACTCGTACATGCGGTCCTGCTTGTAGTGGCCCCGGCCACCTTGTGTGCCGGCGACGACCATGTAGTCGTAATGCACCACGATGGCGCGCGACCGGTCGGGCTCGAACAGGTCGCCGTTGATCTCGCCGATGCCCATGACCAGTCCGTCGGCTTGCGTCGTTTCGCGCAGCCACTGCTGCTTCTGCCAGCTTGCCGCGGTCACCAGGGGGCCGTACTCCCGGAACGTGCCGTCCATGAGGTGGGCGATGTTCTCCGCGGGGCTCCGTTGCTCCCTCGCATGCCGCCGGGTGGCGATCTTCTCGGCGCGGAACTCGTCCTGGATGAAGTAGCGACGTTCGTCGACTAGGGCGAGATCGCTGCGCCGTGCATCGAGATCCGGTTCCCCGCCGGCCTCCGCCCAGCCGCCTTCGACGTCGGCTTCGGCGATCAGGACGAGCGGGTCGCCGGCGCGGACGCTGTCGCGGCTCGCGACCAGCACCGCATCGACGATGCCGCTGCCCTCGGCGCGGATCACGTGGTCGAGTTCCAGCGCGTTGATCGTCGCGACGGGCTGCCCCGCGCGCACCTGGTCGCCCTTGGCTACGTCGACGGAGACGACCGTGCCCGGGACCGTCGCGACGAGTGTGGTCGGGCCGCTGGGCTCGGCTGCGCCATCGTCCTCCAGTGACTTGACCTCGGTGTCGTGCTTGAACAGGGCGAGCGGATCCTGGGCATCCGCGACCCGTGCGCCGGCAAAGCCGTCCGCAGCGCCGGGCTCGTCCTTGCCGGCCGGCGCGACTAGGCGTCGCGCGGCGGGAGCAGTGGCGAGTTCGGTGATGTTCTCGTCGACGAAGCGGGTGTGGACGCGCCCGGCGGC
>JAPOYV010000084.1 GCA_026706385.1 Gammaproteobacteria bacterium | reverse complement strand
TCATTTGCAACTTGCTCCTTTTGGCGATCCCGGACTCGCGACGGGCCGTCCCTGGCCGTCCGGCGCCAGCCGACCGCTTCCGCTCGCGACCTTTCTCCCCTCGAGCCTTGTCTTTCGCCGCGCTGGTCAAGCTTCCCTCCACATGTCCCTAGAGTACCTCCTTCGACTCGATGCTCCACTGGCCCTATTCGTCTTCCGACGAGATGGGCCAGCGCGACCCCGGACTGCCAGCCGGTTCGACTTGTCCCTCGCCCATCCGGCACGGCGCAACTCGTCACGCTTGGCGAGCGCTCGCCTTCCGGCCGACCCCATCGCGCGCAAATCCCGGCCTACGCGCGCTGCTCGGTCGACGGCGGACTTCCCGGCGCCCTTGCCCGAGTACGCCCGCCACTCACCGCACCGCCACCACGTCCCGGTCGATCAGTCGCGAAACGTCGCCGAGGAGCACGGTCTGGTCTTCGAGCAACCCGTGGACCACCTCGACGTGCGTCGGCGTGCCGGCACCGAAGCCCACGACCGTGCGCCTGGCCACACGCCCGTCGTCCGCCAGCACGAAGACGTCGACCGTCGCGTGGTCCCGCACCTGCGCGGGCCGACGGACGAACAGCACATCATCGAGTTGCGCAACGGTGATCGTCGCTCGCACCGACAGGTCCGGCCTCGCGCCGACAGGCGGACGGTCTTCCAGTTCGATGTCGACCGCCACCGCCCCGTCCGTGACGGCCGGATCCACGCGGACCACGACTCCGGGGACCCCGAGGCCGAGAACGGTGGCGAGCGCACGCTGCCCGGCAACGAGGCGGCTCGCGTAGGACTCCGGAACGCGCACGACGGCCATCAGGGAGGAGGTGTCCACCACCCGCGCGACCCTTGCGCCCGCGGGGACGTGTGCGCCCGGCTCGACGAGCAGCTCGCGCAGCGTTCCCGCAGCGTTCGCCGCCACCGAAAGCGAGGCCATTTCCGCCTCCGCCTCGGACAACGCCGCGCGCCGGGCGGCGACCCGCGCGTCGCGCGCGTCGCTCTCCGCCTCCAGCGAGGCTTTCAGTTCGTCGTAGCGACGACGCTCGAAGTCCAGCCTGGCATTCGCACGCTCCGTGCGGATCCCCTGGCTGCGGAAATCCACCTCGGACACCGCGTTTCTCTTTCGAAGTTCCGTCTGCGCCTCCAGCCGGAGGTCCTGCTCGTCGTGGTCCGCCTGCGCGTCGAGCACGCGTGCCTCGGCGGCCAGGCGGCGCTCCGTCGCGGAGGCGCGGTGGCTGCGGCGGTCCGCCTCGCTTTCCGCCAGACTCAGCCTGGCCTGCGCGACCCGTCGCCGGACCTGCGGATTCGCAAGCCGGACGATCATGTCGCCGGCCGCGACCTTCCCCCCGGGCAGCACGAGGACATCCTGCACCGTCCCCTGGACCTCGGCAGTGATCCAGCGCTCCGAGACCGGCTCCAGCGCGCCCGCGCCCTGCACCTCGATCGCCAGCGTACCGCGCTGCACGCCTGCCGTCGCGAAGTCGGCAAGGTCGACCGCGCCGTCCGTCCGCAGCCACAGCCGGTCGGCGGCGACGAAGGCCCCGATCGCGGCGAGCGCCGTCGCGATCCAGACCACGCGGCGCACGGACGACAGCGGCCCCACCACGCGAGGCCGGTCCATCGAGTACCCGTCCGCGGCCACGACGCCGTCGTCAGTCGACGCCGACGTCGAGCCGGCCCTCCCGCAGCGCCACGACGCGGTTCGCGGCATCCGCGTACTTCGCGTTGTGCGAAACCACGCAGACCGTCCTCCCCTGCGCGTGGCATTCCGCGAGCAGCGCCATCACGGCGTCCTCGGATGCCGGGTCCAGGTTGCCCGTGGGCTCGTCCGCCAGCAGCAGCGAGGGCTCGCCCACGAGCGCCCGGGCGACGGCGGCACGCTGCTGCTGCCCCCCGGACAGCTGCGCCGGATAGTGGTCCGCCCGCTGCGCCAGCCCGACATGGTCCAGCAGTTCTCCGGCCCGGTCCCGTCGCTCCGCGGCGGTGGTCCTCTCCGCACCGCGCCTGTAGCGCAGCGGAAGCTCGACGTTGTCCCGCACGGTGAGATCGGGGATCAGGTTGAACGACTGGAACACGAACCCCAGTTCCCGGTTGCGGATGCGCGCACGCTCGGCCAGGCCCATATCCGCCGTGTCCTCGCCCAGAAGGAGGTACCGACCGCTCGTCGGCGCTTCCAGCAGCCCGATGATCGACAGCAGCGTCGACTTGCCGCACCCGGACGGCCCCCGAACCAGGAGGTACTCGCCCCGGTCGACCGCCAGGGACACCTCGGAAAGCGCGTGCGTCTCGACCTTCTCCGTCACGAAGACCTTGCCCAGGCCCTCGAGCCGGACCACCACGTCCTTCGCCTGCACTTCAAACCCCCGTCGGGCCCTGCCCGTGCCGCATGTCCGCACCGTGGGGGATCATAGCGCCCGCGTCCGTCACCCGCCCGCCAGCGAAGCGACCGCCACCCTGCGCGCCACATGCCGGACGCTGGCGTAGCTGCCCAGCACGCAGAGGACGGCCAGGACGGCAAGCACTGCCGGCACGAGCGGCAGCGCGACGATCGAGAACAGGGCGGGGGCGAAGTACCGGCAGGCCAGCACCGCGCCGCTCAGAACCGCCCCGGCGACCAGCAGGTCCCCGACCGCGCTCCAGGCGACCCGGAGCGCCTCGTCGACGTCCGTGGCGCCCAGGGCATGCCGGATCCCGATCTGCCTCGCCTGGTCCGCCACGGTCCGCAGGAGGGAGTTCGCGACGCCCGCGAGGGCCAGGAGGAACGCGAGCGCGCCGGCCATCGCGAGGACCGCCTCGACGCTCCGCCTGGCGAACTGCTCGCGGAGGATCTCCGCCGGCGTTCCGACCCGGTAGGTCTCCTCGATCCCGCCGCCCAGTTCCCGGAGGAGACCAAGGACGTCGCGCGCGACACCGCCGTGGCGGACGACCCACAGGTCCTGGAAGCGCCGGGTCGCGTCCGCCTCCCGCAGGGACGTGTACACCACCGGCCTGGGCGGCTCCTCGAGACGGTCGTAGGGGACGTCCTCCACGACGCCCACGACGGCCAGCACGTCGCCGTATTCCGGCGTCCGCTCCGGCCCCAGCGCCACGGTAGTTCCGACCACGCTCCGGAAGTCCGGGTCGAAACGGCTCGCGGCGGCCCGCGACATCACGACCTCGCTGCCGCCCGGCCCTTCGAACGGGCGTCCCGCGAGCAGGTCCACGCCCAGCACGTCGAAGAACGCCGGGTCGACGCGGTTGCGGTAGAAGACCACGTCCTCCACGGCGCCGTTCCCCGTCGCCTTCGTCCTGTTCTTCGCCTGGACGGACTCCGAGAGCAGCGGCAGCATCTCGGCCCGCGCCGCCCCGGCGACGGCCGCGTTGCCCGACAGCGCGTCGCGTATCCGCCGCGATCCCTCGGGCGTGGGCCCCTCGGGGTACAGCACACCCACCATCAGCGCGTCGACGTTGCCGAACCCCAGCGTGGCCGCCGGCGCTCTCGCGTAGTGCAGCATGATCGACAGGGTCAGCAGCAGGCTGGCGGCGGCCGCGAACAGCAGCGTCGTCCACGCCAGCCCCGACCGGCGCACGGCTCCCGACATGGTGCGGTCGAACACCAGCGACCTGCGCGAAACGGCGCGGCCGGCCACCCAGCACGACCACAGGAACGCCGCCGCCAGCAACGCCGCGCCCGCGCCGACCCCCGCGGCCGACGAAGCCGCCCCGAGTTCGCCGACGGCCTGCGCGAAAGGTTCCATGCCGACCAGGAGATCCGCGACGTAGAAGAACGACGCCAGACCCGCGGCCGCGATGCCCAGCGCGTACTTCGCGTGCCGCGCCGCCGTCTCCCAGAAGACGTCCGTCGGCGTAGCGCCGACCGCCAGCCGGACGGCGTGCGATTCCTCGTTCACCGCGTGGTCGGCGGCGAGGAAGTCGACGAAGCCGACGAACGCCAGCGCCAGCAGCAGGGCGACCAGCATCGCGAGCCAGACCAGCCGCTGCCGCAGCTCCCGACGCGCGTCGGGATGCAGCTCGAGCCCACGCACGACCTCCACCCTGTCGTTCCTCTGCCCGGGAATCCCGAGCCGGTGTCCCGCGACCAGGGCCTGCAGGGCGGGGAGGGCCAGTCCCGCCGGCAGCGCCGCGAACATGGCGAGGTTCGTCGTCACCGTCCCGGCCTCGAACGGCGCGTCGTCCGGCGCCAGCAGCCAGACGTCCGCCCGGCGGTCGAACACGCCGGCGAACGCCGGGTCGGCCACGCCCGCGACCGGCACCGCGGTGTCGCCGTCGACGACGGCGACGACCCCGTCCACGTCGGCTGCGTTTCCGTAGAGGCGGCGCCACGTCCCCGCGGCGACCACCGCCACCGGCGCATCGCGGCCGGACGCCACGCGGCCCGCCGCGGCGGCAACGCCGAGAAGCGAAAGGAAGTTCCCGGAGACGCGTCGGAGGTCGACGGCGTGCGCGACGCCGGCTCCGTCCACGACCTCGGCCCGCTCGGTGCCGTACGCCCCGTAGGACCATTCCACCTCCGGCGTCGCGGCGGCGATCCCGGAATAGTCGATCGACGACACGAACTCGAAACGGCCGGACTCCGCAACGCGTCTGCCGAGCGTCGCGTAGTCCCGCTCGAGCACGCCGCCGGGGAGGGCGACGAAGCTCTCCCACGCGATCGCGAACACCGCGCCGATGAAACCGAAGGACAGGCCCAGCCCGACGACGAGGACGAGAACCCTCGCGGGACCCGCCGCGCCGACCGCCTTGCGCCGGGAGAACCGGTGGATCCGTTTCACGCCCGCGCTTTCAGGCGCCCACGCAGAGCACCCGCGCCGCGCCGCCCGACGACTGCTCCTCCAGCGCCGCACTCCGCCTGAGCGACTCCAGCCGGCGCGACCATTCCTCGAGGACGGCCTCCCGGTCGACGGTTCCCGCGGTCCGGCTCGACGTCCATCGCGACGCCACCGCGCCGCCCGCGCGGCCGGCCCGCAGCGCCGCTTCCGCGTTCGCGACGGCGCAGGCGTGGTTGCCGTGGCCCGCGTACGCGGAGGCCAGCTTCGCGTGGAGCCAAGGCGGTGCGGCCTGCAGGTCGTCGAGGGCGCGGGCCGCCTCCGGGAACTGCGACAGCGCCGCATGGAAGTACGCGAGGTACGCCTGCGACTCCGCCACGAGTCCCGGCGGCGACTCGTCCCGACGGCCGAGCGCCTTGCCGACGTGCGCGATAGCGGCGTCGAAGTGGCCCGACTCGCCGTACGCCACGCCGATGGCGTTGTGCACGTCGGCGTAGACCAGCGCCCGGGGCCTGGCGACGCCCTCCAGACCGGCGATCCCGGCCAGCGCGGCTCCGAGGTCGCCGGACAGGATGCTGTCGACCACCGCCGCGCTTCGCCGGTAGTAGGACATCTCGTCGGCGCCGACGGAGACCGCGGTCGCGCGCCCCTCGTTCCGTGCTTCGGCACCGGTGGCGTGCACGACCGCGAAACCCGCGAGCACGACCGGCAGACAACGCCGGATCGCGGTCACCCATGCGCTCCGTAGCACGGCGTCGGACGGCGGCGCCGCGGAACGGCCGGGGGATGCCCGACCGTCCCGTCGGTCGAACACGGCATCAGCCGTAGCACTTCACCTTCCACTTGGTGCACTCCAGGATCTTCGATCCGTCCACGTCCTCCCAACGGACGCACCTGGCCTTGTTCCATTCGCACCAGTACGCGACCGCCTCCAGCGCCGGCGCCCCCACCAGGATGGCCAGTGCCACGGGCATCAGCCGTTTCCTCAGACGATTCTTCATGTTTCGTTTCCTCCAGTGCCGTTCAGCCGCCTGGGAAGGCGGCGCTTCTTTTGGGGAATTGTATACGGTAGTGCCGAAGGCATAGGCTCCAAAGTGCCCATTCCAAGCCGCGTGGCTACGGGCTTGAGCGGCGCTTGGTGGGGCAGCTTGACGTCTAACACCATCCCGTCACCCGAAGGCGAGTG
The DNA here is from genome assembly GCA_026706385.1 of Gammaproteobacteria bacterium. Lineage (GTDB taxonomy): Bacteria > Pseudomonadota > Gammaproteobacteria > Pseudomonadales > Azotimanducaceae > VXYL01. The sequence goes on along the minus strand of JAPOYV010000084.1, from coordinate 15,852 downwards.
AAGATTGTCACAACTTTCGGAAGGAACCGCACGCAGTCAACGTGTAGCCTTGCGAGCCCGTTGGATTCATCGTGCCACCGGATCGAACCCCGGCGCGGGTACTGCCCACCCCGGCCGCTAGGCGCCGGCGGCCACTTCTCACACCCGCTGGCCTCCCGCGTCCGGGGTTCAGTTTATAGCTTGCGAACCCCGGCACGGGCACGTGGAAGGTAAGTGGAGTCGCGAAGAGTCATCGAAACTCCGCTAGTCCCGTGTCGGGTTCACCATTACTCGTAGCTCCAAGACGACACCGCGGTCACAGCAGCCAGCGTTGTGCAGTCCTCCAGCCCCATGGCGTCTGGGCCCACGTCTACGGCAGAGGACCGGCTGTACTGATCGGCTTCCGCAACTAACGCCCCGGTGACTAGCCCGAACGCTCCCACGCTTCCACCCCTTCGGCAACATTTCGGCGCCGCGCCTCACACATGCGAAGGTCGTTGACAGTGTGGACCAGCAGATCATGGACAGGTACATCAACGAGTTCACCCACGACGACACCGAGCTATACACGGACGGAGCCAAGGTGTACGAGAACATCGGCCAAGCGGAAAGTCCGTTAACCACTCGATCCGGCAGTACGTCGATGGCAAGGTCCACACCAACGGCATCGAGTCGTTTTGGGCTACGGTCAAACGGGCCTACGTAGGGACGCACCACTACATGAGTGTCCAGCACCTGCAACGGTACATAGGCGAGTTCGCCGGTAGGCACAACGTCCGGGACCTCACCATAGCGGCTCAGCTAGCCGATCTGGTGACTCACCTAGTCGGGAAGCACCTGCACCGATTGTCGCGCACCGCCGGCCGACGATTCCACCGCGGACCCCGCACGTCGCGAACCTGCAAGCGGACTATCGAATCCACCGGCGGACAGACCGTGCGATGTGGAAGGAGATGCGGCTGCGCGGGATTTGGCGGCATCGAGGTGGACAATGCCTGCCTGCCGGAGTTCATGGCGGACTACAGCCGCCGCTCGGCTTGGCGCCGCCCAACGCAAGAGGACACTCACCGGGCGGTGCTTCACGACGACCGGAGCGGGACTCGACTCTCTGCGAGAAGAGGTGCGCAAAAAGTCACGGGAAACCTGTCGATCAGCCTCCAGGGGCGCATTTGCCGGACAACCGACCCGCCGCGGCCGGGCTACCGGCTGCGCGGCGTGGCGGCGACGTATGCAAGGGCTTCGACGGCGCGCCGACGGTTCTGCGCGACGGTCGCGAGCAGGTATTTGCGGGGCACTCAAGTCGAGGATATGCTCGTCCTCGGTGCCGTGGTCGAGCGCAGTGACGCCATCGAGCGACGCCGTGACCAGGCCGTCGTCCCCGCCGAACTGGTCCACCGTCTGCATGCTGACGGCGCCTTCCGTCGTCGTGCGCCACGCCGCACAAGGCCTCGCCATCGCCGTAGGAGTAGGTCACGATCCTGCGACTCGCCATGGTCTCGCGGAGCGAATCGCCGATGCCACACGAATAGGGCTCGGTGTCGGACACGATCCGCCGGTCCATCCCCACCAGCCGCGAGACCTTGTCCAGATAGTCGTTGACGCCGACCCCGGCGTTCCGCGCAGCCGTTGGTCGCCGATCAACGCGCTGGCGCCTAGGTGCCTTACATCGCGACCCTTTGTTAACTGCCCCCCAAATTGCGCATTTTTGTGCACGAAGAATTGCGCACTCCGGATTGGCGGCGACCGCGGCCAGGTCCAACCTTTTGGACTGGCCAACACGGACGGGCGCGGCCGCATATCGCACGTATGGATGGGAGACCAGGATGCTGCTGAGGCACTATCTCGAGCAGAGGGTCACCAAGACCGAGTTGTCGAGGCGCTTGGGCGCCAGCCGGCGGATGCTCCACTACTGGATCGCGGCGGGGCAGACTGAACCGCGATCTCGCCGCGGGGACGTTTGTGGCCCCCGACGTCTGTCTCGACGTCGGGCTGGGCTTCCGGAAACCGGCATGGTCTTGGCCGCAGCCCATCTGCCCCGCCTGGTCGCCACCTGGCGCGTCCCCGCCTGCGTGTCGCTTCCATCTCCTGCTGTTCACTACGGTAGTGTCCAAGGGCAGTTGCGGGGCGGAACAGGGCGTACTCCGGTCGAGCCTCGACCTCAGGGTTCAGGCCCGGGACTCGGCGTTGCCAGCTGCTCGACCTCGGCACCCACGCAAGTCCTCGACGACGAGGAGTCCGTTGCCGATGCCGTGTCCTCGGTTGCCGCTCGCCGGATGCCGTCCACCCGACCCGACCACCTCCGAAGCACCACGTCACGGTCGACCGATTCCGTCACGGACTCGTACGGATCCAGAGCGGCACCGGCACGACCGAGTACGAGCGCCCTTTCCCCCAACGCTAGCGCACACCAGGTGCGCCCGCGATCCTCGTAGAGGGACGCCAACCACGTAAGCAGCCACGCCCACTCCGTCCCGCGCGATGCGAGAAGCCGACTCGCCGTTTCGTACTCCTCGAGCGCGACGTTGGCGTAGACGAGCGATGCGTGCGACGACTCCGACAGTCCCAGGGTTGATCCGTCGTCGGCACGAAGCGCCTCCTCGTGGTGCAGGATCGCTTCCTCGAAGCGGCCTGAGCTCGCATACGCAACGCCGATCGAGTTCTGCACGTAGGCGACGACGGTCGCAGATGGCTTCAGCGCATCCAAGGCGCGCATCCTCAGTTCGGCGGAGGCGATGTCGCCGGAGTCAATGCTGTCGACGATCGCCGTCCCATGCTGGTAGTACAGCATCCCGACCTCGTCGAGGAGGAGGCCAACCGTACCGTTCTCCGATGCGAGGGAGAGCGCGAGGACAGCTGCTACTACCTTCGCCGCCCATGCTGTGTGCTCGCTTCGGGTTGTGGGCAACACCGGGATGCGTTCCTTAGAGCGGCTAAGCGCCGCGTACGCCAAGTATTCACGGATCCGCCAAAGTGGCGGTGATCAGGACGGCGGGCCCGACTTCGGCTGCTAGCGGCTCGGCAGGCTCGCCGAGCTGTCGCGCCCGGCTCTCCGGACTGCCGGGTTTCCCCGGCGAACACCGTATCGCTACGGCTACGCCAAGTTGCCTCGACGCGCCCAGGTCGCCCTGGACTTCCGGGGCGGCCCCCGGCGACGCCGTTAAAGGACGGCACCAAAGCGCGGCGCAGTATGCGGGCATCATCAGCGGGTCACCAGCTGAATCTGCGAGTACTCGCCTACCGCCAAGGATTCTCGCCGCATTCTGCGCCCCGTTGAGGTCGAGTCTGGCCAGCCGGGCCGGGACGCGGGCCGACCGTGGGGCTCTCCAAGTGCGCAGTTTTGATTTGCCATTGACACCGAGAATGCACCAACAGCGCGAAAGCGAGGCTTCGCGGGATTCGGCCATCGTTCAGGACATCGTGCAACTGGCCCCATTCGCTACACGCCGTCAGTCACCGCCAATACGCGGCAAACTGATCGCGCTCTCGAAAACGGGGCGCTCGTGCGCGTCAAGGATCGCCAGGAAAGCCGCTGGAACGTCAGGCAACGGGATGCGCACCGCCCAGCCGCGCTCTTCGCTGCCGTGCGCGGGCCTGAGCAAGCCGATGCGTTCGCGGTAGATTTCCTTTTGGTAGGCGTCCTGTATTGTCAAGAGGTACTTGCCGCCGACGGGCGGAGATCTGGGCGGCCGTGGGCTCGCACCAATGCGCACAACGGACCAATTGCCGGATTCATCGACCACGCCGGTGATGGCGATGCTGCGCGGCGATTCACCTGCCAAAGCGGTTGCGGCGGGCTGCTCCTGCCCCCCGGACGTTGCGGCGACCGCTGAGGGCGCGGCGGCCACACCGGCCAAAGGGCCAATACTCAGTGTGGGGCGCCTCCCGCCCGAAACGGAAGCCCCAAGTCGCGGCCCGTCCAACCGCAAGTCAACCATCTTGCCGTAGTTGTAGTCCGACACGAACCGCGGGTTGCAGTAGCTCATCACATCGAAGTAGCGGTCGCCGTCCCCTCGGTTGACGAACTCGTCGAGTCTGGCCAGCCAGCCGCGGCGGGGGCCGACGTGCGCGTCCGCATAGGGATAGGCCTGGTCGATCGGTTCGGTTTCGCCGCAGTCGCCGGGCGCGTGGTCGAGCCCCAGGTTGTGGCCGATTTCGTGCGCCTGTACGCCCGACGTGCACGGCTCGCTCTCGACGGGGCAACCCGGCGGGATGATGTCGCTCACCGCGACGTTTCCGGACTGGTTGGCAAGCCCCCCGAATCCCCAGCTCGGCAGATCCCCGTCCACCACCAGAAGTCCGTGATAGTACTCGTGCTCACGGGCTTCGCTGTTCCATCGGTGAAGGAGTTCCCTCAGCGCCACGCGCCTGCTCGATTCGACGTCCGCGACCCCCAGGTTCCGTCCCGACAGGTCCAACGGGCGCCCCACGCGAGCCCGATGCTCGGCGATCGGCAGCAGGTCGACGACCACCGAGACATGGGCCTCCGCATCCACATCGGGCGGCTCGGCTCCGTCGAACACGACGGGCACGAACGTCACGTCGAAGACTGGAAGCGCACTGCCGTCCATCGTCAGCGTGGCCGTGTTGTCGGTTTCGTCGGTCTCGTCGAGCCGGTTCCGCGGATCGATGGACAGCACGGCGCGACTTCCGGCCTTGGACCACGCCCCCGGAAGCTCGTAGACGTACTCCGTCTCGAACACACCGGACGCAAGGCCGACCATGTCGGGCCCCCGCACCAGCCGCGTCTCCGACGCCGGGCCCTCGGCATCGCCGTTCACCAGGCGGACGGACAACTCGGGCATGCGATCCGGATCCTCGCTGCCGATTCGCACCGCCAAGGCAACGGGCCGGTCCAGCACGGGCGTGGCGTAATCCAAGGCGCCAGGGTCGCCGGCGTCGCGCCCGAACTTCCACGTCCGCACCATCGGACCTTGAAACAGCTCCACCGCCAGAAATCGCGCATTCACGTGGTCCGGCCGGGTTTCGTGGACCCCGACCCACCGCGCGCCGACCGCTTGGAGCAAGGCCATGGTGCCTTGGTGCCCTGCAACCGACGCCGAGCGGAGCGGCGTCATTCCGTCGTCGTCGGAGGCATCGACGTCCGCACCCGCCTCGATCAGAGCGGCCAGCGCCAATGCCCCGTTGCGCCGATTCCACGGCGTACCCGCCTCTTGAACGGCCAGGTGCAGCGCCGTTCTTCCGCCGTAGTCCCGAGCGTCGGGATCCGCGCCCGCCTCGACGAGAACCCGGATGGTCGCCAAGGCGCCCGACGCCGCTCCCGTCGCCAACTGGAGCGGAGTGCCGTCATGGCTGTTGCCCGACTCGACGTCCGCGCCAGCCTCCAGCAATACGCGCGCCGCGCCCGCGCTGCCGACCGACGCAGCTCGCTGCAATGCGGTCCGGCCCCGATTGTCGAAGAGGTCCGGGTCCGCGCCGCCCTCGATCAATGCAGCGACGACCTTCGGACGATCACGCCAAACCGGCGCGTCGAGCGCCCTTGTCCCGCGGTCGCTGGTAGCGTCCATGTCCGCGCCGGCTTCGGCCAACGCCTGGATTGCCGCTACCGCCGGCGCGTCGTCCCAGCGCGCTGCAGCCATCAGCGCTGTATCCCCTCGTTCGCCTCGCGCGTCTGGGTCTCCTCCGCCGTCCACGTATTGCGGAATCGCCGGCGGGTCCTGGGCCGCCAAGGACAGGAGTTCCAGGAAGCCCCGTTCCGACCCGCCGAGATCGGCGTGCGCACGCGCCAGCGCGGCAAGCGACTCCAGCGCCCGCGGATCGCCCCCGCGGCCGGGCGACCCGACCGGATCGTCCGCCCGTCCGCCGGCCTGGTCAACGGCAAGATCCAACGCCGTCCATTCGGCAAGGGCGGGATTCGCCCCGGCCGCTACCAAGGCCTCGATCGCTGCCGGACTGTATGTAGGTCGAGGCACCGCCACGGGAGTGTCGCTCCGACGTTCCGCCGTAGCTCCGGACGCCATGTGCAGTGGAGTCCAACGATAGTCGTCCAGCGCGTCTGGATCCGCGCCGGCGGCCGCGAGCGCCTTAACCAGCCTCGGGCTGTTCGCCCGCGCCGCCGCGTGCATGGCCGTCGCCCCCGACGCGTCCCGCGCATTCGGGTGCTGCACCGGTCCGTCCCGGTGCGCCTCCAGAAGCGCCTTGAAGAGTCCACCACTCCCTGCGCCCACGAGCTCCGAGGCGGTACGGCCCGAGTCGTCTCTGGTGCTCGGGTCGGCCCCGGCGTCCAGCAAGGCAACCAAGGCGCCCGCCGACGCGACACCCCACGCGGTGCTCGTAGCCGCAGCGTGCAGCGGTGTGCCACCACGGTCGTCCCGGGAGTCAAGCGCCAGGCCGGCTGTCCGGAGCATCCGCACGGCGGCGGGGTCGTCCTGTTCTGCCGCGATGTGCATCAGAGTCCGGCCTTCTGTGTCGCGCCAGCGGAGGTCGGCACCGGCTTCCAGCAGTGCTGGCAACGCCGCTGCAAGACGACTCCGTCTAGGAAACGCCGTAAGCCACTGCCAAAGGGGCGGCTTGCCCGCGGCATCCTCCCGATTCGGATCCGCGCCTGCTTCCAGCAATGCCGCTGCCGCATGGTGCTCGCGACCAAGCAGTGCGAGATGGAGCGGCGTCCGCCCCGACGTAGGCGCCCGAGCATTCGGGTCGGCGCCCGCCGACAGCAGCGCCCTTAGCAGCGCCAACCCGGCTGGTCCACCGTCTCCCGCCCAGAAGGCTATTCGGAGGAGCGGCGTCCAACCCCCAACGTCTTCGTTGAGCACGCTTCGATCTGCTCCGGCTTCCAGGAGCGCCTCTACCGCATCCGGCGCGAAACCGTTCACGAAGTCCGCTCCGTGCCACGCGCCGTACAGCAACGGCGTCTGTCCCCTGCTGTTTCGCGCCTCCACCTCCGCCCCGGACTCGATCAGTATCGCGATCGGGATGGCGTCGTTGCCGACGACCGCGGCGTGCAAGGGCGTGTTGCCGGCTCTGTCCCGTGCGCCGACATTCGCCCCGGCCGCCAACAGTGCCGCCATCAGCCTCGGGCTGTTGGTCATGGCCGCGGCATGCAGTGCCGTACGTCCCGTGCGCCAGTCCCGCAGGCTCGGGTCTCCGGTTGCCACCAGCGGCCCCCGACGGAGTTGCTCCGCCAACCGCTGCAACCCTCCGACCGTGACGGACTCGGCCTCTCCGGACGCCCGAGCGGACGCACTGATGCCGACGGCCAGCCATCGATTCGCCGCTCCCGTCGATTCGTCGCCCGAGCCCGCGAGCAGCCCGAGGACCATCCGCGTCAGGTCACCGGTCGTGAGGGGCCGGCGAAGCCTGCCGTCGCCCGGTCGCGGTGCCACGGCAAGCAGGGCGTCGACCAGGCGGCTCTCGACCTCCGCCGGCGTCCTGCGCCAGAATGCCGATTCGGCCAGCAGGAGCTTGCGCAGCTCGACAACTGCCACCCTCTCGCTCGCACCGCGCCCCTTCGCGAGCGACTCGACCCCGTCGTGGAACGACTTGGCGACGCGCCTCACCGCCCGAGCCTGATCGTCGACGTCCGTCTGCGCCGCAGCCGGCCAGCCGACGACGCCCGAAACCGCGATCAGGAATGCGGCCAACCGGCCCGACGTCATGCTCTCGCGCCCGATTGAGACAAAGCGGTTCAGTGGTCGCGCCAGGCTTCGACCCCGACTGAATCGTCGGCGAAGACGAAACCGGCTTCCGGGACGTGCCGTCCGGCGTCGGCTTCGTAAACGTAGACCCGACCCGCGCCGTCCACGACATGGAACCGCCGATCCGCAACGGCGATCCCCCGCGGCCGGGTATTGCCCGGCGCCAGCGGGAACCCGCGATCCGGCAGGCGGCTGCCGGTCGAATCGTAGGCGTACAGGCGAGCGTCCTCCCGGTCCGCGACGTAGAACGCGCCGTCCAGCCGCGCGATACCGCTCGGCGCGCCGTTCCCGGAGGCGAGCGCGAAGTCGTGGCGCGGGACTCGGGTGCCGGACTTTGCATAGGCGTAGGCGGTCAATCCGTATGCGTCGACGACGTGGAAGAGTCCGTCGTCGTGCGCCATGCCCGCTGACGATGCGTCGGCCACGGCCAAGCCGAACTCCCGACCCGGCACGCGACCACCGGTCCGGTCGAAGACGTGGACGTGCTCGTTCCACCATTCGGCGATGTAGAAGACGCCGCTGGCGTACGCGGCGCCGCGGAAACTGAACGGGAGCGCCGGCGAGTCGGAGAGGGTGACGTCCGCGTCCGGAGCCCGCTCACCGTCCAAACCGTATCCCAGTAGCCGGTCCCCGACGACTACAAGCAGGCGCCCTCGCGCATGAACGATCCCCCAAGCCGCCGTGTCCGTCCCATAGTCGCCGACGTGCGCGAGTATCCGGTACGCGCCCACCGTCTCGCCGGTCACTTCGAGGTAGTAGGTTCCGGCCTGGAGCCTGCGGCCGATTCGGAAGCCGCCTTTCGGCATCGTCCTCGGCGACAGTCGCCCCGTCCGCGCCGATGAGCACGCCGTCGAGATCGAGGTCGTTGGGGGAGGAACGGACCACGATGGCTCCTTCACGACCCACGTCGAGGCGGAAAACGTCCACGTCCTGCGTGGTCGGATGGATGCGTCCGGAGGTTGCCAAGAGGATGTTCGGCTCCGCCGCTTCCAGTTCGGCCGCTGTGCGCACCGGCAGCAGGGACGACGTTGCCGGGGTGTCGCCGTGGTCCGACCGTCCCGCGAGCCGGGCGTTCACGGCATACGGTCCAGGATCGCCGGAAACGGCGAGATAGTACACCCCCGCGGACAGTTCGGCCTCGATGCGGAAGTTCGTCCCTGAGCCGCTGTCCTCGTCCGTTGCGACAAGCACGCCGCTCCCGGTGACGAGTTCGCCGGTCGTGTCGGTCTGCCCGATGGTGCCCGTCTCGAAGCCGTCCGAACCATGCAGATCCAGCCGGAACACGTCCACGTCCTCCGTGCCGACCTCCCCGGCCACGGTTTCGCCAATCGCGAGCAGCGTTGCCGACTCGGGCCCGTCGCCGTGGTCGTCGGCTGGGGCCGTTGCCGCGGGGATTGCCGCAAGCACCACGATCAGGCACCGCCAGAACGTGTGGCATCGCCCCAACCTCGTCGACCCGTCAATCATACGGGCCAATCGTGACTCCCAAGCGATGGGAACACAACCGCAGCGCCGATCGTGTCGGGCCGGGTCCTTGGCAATGCCCGCTGCACCGGAGTGATTCGCCTAGGCCGCGCCCGCCATGGCTCCCTTGCTCCATGAGCCATGGCGCCTCGCGGTTTCCGGTTTCGCCAAGGCTGGAATGCTGTTGGTGCACCTCCGAGCGATGCAGGGGCAAGCTGGCGGGCTGCATTCGGAACCTGGGCGACGTCGAGGGCATCCCGATCCAGTCTGCGAGAGTGGCGCTGGGAATCGCTCTTGAGGCCAAGGCAGACGACGACGCGTAGCGACCGTCGCGGCCGCGGGCAATCCAGATCGGTCCCGAGCCAGGTTACGAGGCACCAGCTCATGAGCGACTTCAGGCTGATCCGCGCGCGCACTGCGCACACGCCGAAAGGCGGTTGAGCGTTCGACGCGATCGCGCCAAAGCCCGTGCTTTGGCAATCGACTCGGAGTGATCACGAGACAGGAGCGAGTCCCTGTCCGCCGCGGGCCAGTCGATGTGGCACGAAGGTGCGAAACCGCCCTCATCGTCGGCGTCGGCGACCGATATGGCCAGGCGGAAGCGTCGAGAGGACGCACCCGCCTGACAGTAGAACGGCCGGAATGGCCATTGCCAATGACCGCACGGATCAGGCACAGCACGACTTGCCGGGACACAAAACCTCGTCGCTACAGCAACAGTTGCAGCACGTCAGCGTGTTCCCGTTGCCGCAGTCGACGCTGCAGCAATGGTGGCCGAAAGGTCCGCCGATGGGATTGAAGTAGTCCGACCCCGCTTCGTCCGGCCCCGCCACCGGTCTGGTGTCGTCGTCGCTCGACTCGACCGGACACTGAGCATTGGATGACCGGTAGCACGACAAGTCGGTGAGACTTGTCACATCGTAGCGGGAAGTCACCGACGCCGTGACGTTGAAGCTGGTGGCGGCGTTCGACGTGCTGGCCGACGCTTCGGCGTATTCGTTCACATGGAAGGTCGGCTGCATCATCGAGACCCAATGGCTTCCTCGGCGCTGCATGTATTCCAGGTGGACGCCGTAGCCCTGAGTCGATGCCCGGTTGACCGTCGCCAGCACACGTTGTTCTAGTCCGAAGGGATTGGCGGCCGGATTCTCGGATGTGGGGTTGAAGGACTGGCGAACGTCGGCGGTCTGCCCCGTTTCGACGATGAACTTCGGGCTGAATATCTCGGCGCCCTGAGCCTTGAAGGACAAGGACACTTCCACGAACTCGCCACCCCACGACAGCCCGGCGGCAGCTAGGACGAGGACGATAGCAGCGATTCGAGTGGGCTTCTTCTTCATGATTGCCTCCCGTCGGAGTGTTGTTTAGGTGCGGGCAACCTAGCACGACCCGCGACGAGCATCGAACGGTTTGTACCGGCTCAACCGTCGCGCGGGCCTTGGCACCGTACTTCCAGCGCCGCGCCCATTTGGCGAAGCGGCGCCGCCGCTTGGGTTTCACGCGGCCTTCGCAGAAGAACGCCGGGCGGATCGCCCGCCTCGATCGCGCGCTCGATGATCCGCCCCACGGTGGACACGCTCAGGTGGCGTCCCTTGCGGGCCAGCACGGCCTGGATGCGCGCCTGGCCCATGAACGGGTACTTGCGGCGCACGTCCAGGACCGCCACAGGTACAGCGTACGGCGGCTGATCCCGCTGGACGCAAAAAAGGCGCGGCGGACCGAAGCCCGCCGCGCCCTGCCCCCTCTACTGGCGACGACCTATCGCTAGGCCCGCGGGACCTCTCCCGCCGTGTCGCTCGATCCGCCTGGGAGGCGTTGCGATTCCCTAGTTGTCCACCGGGGCCTGCTCGGCAGGCTTTCTGACCCGGATGGTCGTGACGGTCACATCGACAAGCTCGCCGTTGCACCACGTCTCCGTGGTGATGACAGTCACATGGTGGGTGATGGTCTCGTACTGCGCCGTGGTGGTTCTGGACGAACACGCCGCCCAGGACACCACGAGGGGCCAGTCGTACGACGGGTGCCGCGGCAGGAAGCGGGCGCTGGTGAGGATCGGGCCCGCCCGTCCTTGGATGCGCTCCCATGCGAGGAACCGCCCGTTGGCGTCCACGGCTATGGCGAAGTGTTCGTCGCCGATCGCCTTGAACTCGATGCAGTACGGCGCGCAGTGCGGATAGTCGGTTTCGTCGGCCACCGCGGAGGGGGTTGGCCCCGCCGACAGCAGCGCGACCAGTAGTGCCATAGCCGCTCTGTAGAGCTTCATGGTTCCAGTCCTGTTGGTTGTTGGGACGCCTCGAACGCTACGCCCGGCTGCCGGGACGGTATAGGAACTTGTGGTCATGTCAGCGTCGCGCCTTATGCCGGAACGGAATAAGCGGTGTTCGGGCCGAAGGGCGAGGACGACAATGCGCCCAGGTAGCTGCGCTATGCTCCCCGCATGTCCGATCCATTCCGCCGGGTCAACGAGAACGTCGAGTCGATCGCGCGGCGTCTCGACGTTCTTGAGCGTGAGCTTCGCATTGTTCGATCATTGCTTGAAGTCGTTGCTCGTGGCCGGTGGAATGCGCGGCGCTCCCATAGAATCCCGCCTACCGACACTCTAGCAGGGACGCCGGATGACCCCCGAGGAAACCCAAGCTTGGACCAACTTCGCAGCCGCCGCACTGCCAGCGGCGCTGGACGCGTTCGTGCGAGAGAACATCGACGGCGCGGCGAAGATGGCTGTGAAAACTGCCGCAGCCATGGCGGACGACATGCTGATCGAATGGCGGTCTCGTAAACGTGAGTCGTGGGTCGCGGAGCAAACCAGCCTAGCGCCGAACGCCCTGTTCGCTAGGCTGCGCGACCGTATCGTCGAGGACGTGGCCGAATACACCGCTGCGACCGGAGTGCAGTTCAAGGTGGACGGCAGGCAGAAGGACGCCATTGTCGTGGACGACGAAGACGACCGCCGTGGCATTGCCGTGCGGTTGGACCCGGAAGGCATAGTAGTTCGTCGCTACCTCAACCGCAGGCTGACAGGCGGAGGATTCAGGGTCGAAACGGCATACAAGAACGGCGCGGACGCCATAAAATCCAGGAAGCAGACCGGCGAAACTGTGGAAGTCGAAGACGCTGCCGCGCTGTCCCGGCTCGCCCTGGAGTCGCTTTTGTTCGGCTAGATCGCCACTGCGGCGGCGTCTACTTGAACATTCCTCTCATCACGGCCCCTGCAACAGCGGCCAGCAGGACGACAAGGGGTCGATACGATCCAACGCAGCTTGCTTCCTGTCTCCACGACAACCGTCTTGTTCAACTCTTCCCTGGCAGCGTTCAAGTGGTCCATGTCCTTGGACACCGCAGGGTACTGCTGCTCCACGCCCGCGACCAGTCTGCCGCCGGGCAGCGTATGCTGCAGGGCGTCGAACACGGGCGTCCTGGGCAGTCTGCTCCAAAGCATGACCTTTCTCCGGCCCGGACCGTCCTTCGGCAACGGCCGCAGTGCGGGCACACCGGCTCCCCGCGCCACCGGACGCGCTCCAGCCATTCGTAGCAGGCGTCCTCGTCGGGGAACATGCGGAACAGTTCGACCACGCTCATGGTCTCGGCTATCCGCTTGCCCGATTCGTTGTGGCCCCATCCCTGGGCGTCGTACTCAATGACTGCCATGTCTTTGATTTCGCACCGTTTTCATGGGCAATAGCCTAAAGAGACAGGCGTGTTTCGTCAAGGATTTCGGCGTTTAAACGTCCAAAATGGGCTGTAATACGGAGCCGCAGCGGCGTATAGTCCGGCTTGAAAGCACGGAGGCGAGACAATGAGCCTGGAGACAGACGATTTGAAGTGCGTAGCCGACATTGTGCATGGCTACATGGAGGTCATGAACAAACGGATCGCGAAGTTGGAACACGCTTTGCTGGAGAAGGGCAAGCGCATCGCGCAGTTGGAGGCCGCAACATCGGAGCCTCTGCTGCCGCATGGCGGATTGCAGGAAGCCGTCCGCCGCTCTCTCGACCCCACGCTGACCGGCGGGCTGCTGGCGTCCGCCAGCTATGCGAACGTCGCTGCCGCTGCGCGGGAGTCCAGCAAAGGCGTGGTGGCGAGGGCCGCTCTCGCCTACTACGCCAGCAAGGGAACCAAAGGCGCGTCCTAGCACCCATGAACGTCACGGAGAAAGAGATGGCTGACCTGGGCCAACGGTTGCAGCGGGAAGCCATAGAGCGGCTGTTGATGCGCGCAAAGGGTCACACGCTGACCACCCGCGAGATATGCACGCGCCTACTGGATGACTACGATCGCGCATCGGAAGACCCACGGCACGAAAGTATCCGCTACCTGCTGAATGCTATGGCCGAAGACAAGTCGGTAATCAAGGGGATAGCTGGTGGCAGTTAGCTCCTGCCCGGCAGACCCGTCGCTACCTTGATATGTTCGGCTAGTGGTTTGATCCCCGAGAAGGGCTGACCGAACCAGACTTTCCACCACCACAGGACCCCTGGCTTCGAGCCGGGGGTCCTTGCGTTTGAACGCACAGAGTCGGAGGCGCGTCAAGCCCTGTGCGGGGCGGGGAGAGCGCGGTAGGGTGCGCGCCGTTCCAAAACAACGCAAAGTCGGGAGACAGCTACGCATGGAGATACTAGGTCTGGCGAAGGACGGAGAGCGCCGATTCACGCTGAGGGAGGCTCAGGACAGAGCCGACGAATGCGATGTATTCGTGTCGCACAAGTCCGACGACAAGGGGCTGGCTATGGAGGTCTACAACTGCATAAAAGGTCTGGGCCTCGGGCTGAGACCCTGGATAGACCTGCAAGACCCGAACATACACGGCGACAGCGCTAGGCTGGACGCCTACATCAAAGGGGTCATATCGCAGTCCGCTAGTCTGCTCGCGGTAGTCACCGAAGTGACAAACGAATCGTGGTGGGTGCCTTTCGAGGTCGGCATAGCCTATGACCAGAACTGCTGGCTAGCGACGTTCGTGCAGGACAGAGAGGGCGTAGCCCTGCCGTCCTTTCTCAGCAAGCACCCTAGGCTCAAGAGACATGAGCCGGACTTGCACAACTGGTGCCTGGAGCTTGCCCAGCGCAAGCACGATCTTGCGCTTCTCACTAAAAGGGCGGGCGATGTTCTACGGCCTAGCAGAGCCGACTACATCCGTGAAATGGCGGACCTGACCACCCGGTTCCGCTAGATGACCGACCTGCTTGAGATATACAAGCTGCACGCCGAACTTGCGGAGCGCGCCGCTGCGCTGCGAGAGGACTTCACGAAGCTCTACACCGGCACGGCGGCTGCGATCATCGGGGCGGAGGTTCTTATCCGCCGTCTCGCCGTGGACAGCGCGGAGTTGGCGTGGGCGCTTCCCGCCCTGGGGATCGTCGTGTCGCTGTCCTGGCTCCTGTCGTTCCGATCCGCCACGGCGCGGCTTGCAGCGAAGCTCAAGACCTTGACGACGCTGGAGAACGAACTGCCGTTCGACTTTCTGCGCCGGGAGAACAGCGTGTTCGGCTCCGGGTTCCTTCGGCGCAAGACAACCGGGTCCGTCATGCCGGTCGGTTTTCTTATCGTGTGCATCGTTTGGCTCTGCACGGTATTGTGATCGTGCTACGGTCCCCGCGTTCCGCAGCCAACCCCGGAGAACAGAATGGCCAAGAGCGGCAAGTCGCGCAACGAACAGACCAGCAAGGACGTGGCCAGCATCGCCGCCAAGGGTCTCAAGAACCCCGGCTCGCTGACCAACGCAGAGATACGAAAGCTAGCGGGGACCGCGCTTACCCAGGCTCCCGACAATCCGAAGGGGAAGCGCTGAGAATCGTCATGCTGACGATAGCGCCCTTCGGGATGGTGACCACGCCGCTGACGACGGAATCGTCCTCGTCCGCGTAGCTCGGATAGTACGACTCCGCTAGGCGCACATCGTCCTCAGTGTCCGCGATCACGAATCCGCACGGCCGGCACGGCGGACGCTTGGCTCCGAGGGCTTCGTCCATTCCGAGCCACCGGGACTCCAGGAGGAACGAGTCGGTCCACTCGACCAAGGCCATATCGAAGCGCGGGGCGGTCATCCGATTATTCTACCAGAGCCGTGCATCCTCCTAGGATCAACCACCTAGCCCCGAACCGCGCCGCGCTACAGTACCGGGATGTGCACTCTGCTACACAATTCCCTCTCAGTTCGTCCGCCTTCTCGATGATCCATTCGGCGTCCCTCACGGTGGCGTCCAGTCCGGCCTCCCAGTTGTCTGCTCTGGTCGGCGAAGGGCATGCCCTCGGACCGGGGGGTCGCCCGCTCCGCGATGCCGTCGACTCAGGGCCTTTGCCGGGCTCGTTTCGCCTTGGCACTACGGGAACTGCCTCAGGGCTGCAACCCGCCACACCACTCAGCCTCCCGGCGAACGGGCCGCCAGCACGAAGTCGCACCACCCCTGCATCACCGGCCGCCGCTTCTCGAGGAGGTCGTCGCGCGCGTAGGCGGCCACGGTCCTCGAGCCTTCGACGTGGGCCAGCGCGAATTCCGAGAGCAGCTCGTCGATACCCTCGTGGCGCGCCCAGTCCTTGAGGCTCGAACGGAAGCCGTGCGGCGTCCCGCCCACGCCCGCACGCGCCAGCGCCTTCGCCACCGTCGACTTGCCGAGCTCCCCGCCGCCGGGGCCGGGGAACGCTAGACCGGTCCCGCCCGATAGCCGCCGCGCCTCCTCCAGCAACGCCAGCGCCCCGGCGGACAGCGGCACCCGGTGCGCGCGGCCGCGCTTCATGTGCGCCGCCGGAACGGTCC
>JAPOYV010000066.1 GCA_026706385.1 Gammaproteobacteria bacterium | reverse complement strand
GAAGGGACGAGACCGCGTGCGGGCTCGGTCGCCGCAGGCGATAGAGCGCGGGCCGCAAGGCAACGCCGGAAAGGCAGTCAGGTCGGTGAAGTGGTCGCAGAAGTCGATCTCGCATGGCCGGACGGCTGGCAGGAATCCTGCGAGTAGTTGCATTTCCTTGCCCAACGGCTAGCCTGTCGGCAAAGTGAAGCCGATTGCCGCGCCGAGCACGGCGCCGGAGGCGACCATGAACGACGAACCAATCGACAGGAATCCCGACATCCTGGGCGGCACCCCGGTGTTCATGCGCACAAGGGTCCCGGTGCGCATACTCATGGAGTACCTGGAAGCGGGCGACCGCCTGGACGACTTCCTGCAGGACTTCCCTTCGGTGTCCCGGGATCAAGCGGTCGCGGTGCTGGAAAAGGCCAGGGTGATCCTCGCCGGCGAGCAGGATGAGGCTGCTGCTTGACGAGTCCGTGCCTCGGCCCCTTCGGACGTCCTTTCCCGCCGCCTACGAGGTTCGGACCGTCCCCGAGATGGGATGGGCCGGGACCGGAAACGGCGCTTTGCTGCGCCTCGCCGCAGACAACGGTTTCGACGCGCTACTCACCGTAGACCGCGGGTTCGCGCATCAGCAAAACTTGGACGACTTGCCTCTGCCAGTGGTCATCATGCTCGCCGCGAGCAACCGGCCGGACGAGCTGCGACCATTGGTGCCCATCGTGATAGACGTCCTCTCTGGCGCGCTGGAAAGGCGGGTGTATCACGTGTCGGAAGTTGGGCGATGACGTTGACAAGAGCCTTGGGCAGCAGGATTTCGGAGGCCGGAAGCCGCGAAACCTCCATCATGATTGTGGGGCTAGGGGCGGTTCCGGTGCCCTTGGATGAGCACGGAGGCGATCTCCGACAATGTCGCCGACGCGTGGGTTCCCGAAAAGACTGAAGTGCGCGGCAAGGGGATGGCGCTTGATCGCGGCGTTGTCGTTCAGGGGCGCGTACCGCTCACTCTCGTCCCTATGGGTAAACATGTGGTTAAGGCTATTGGCGAGGACATCGGCGGCGAGCGTCACACCATCGTCGGCACACTCGACGGAGAGTTCCTCGACGCTGACGGTTAGCCGCAGCCATTCGGGCCAATCAACCTGGGTCTTAACAGACCCGCTTACAACGCGATTGGTCTCTGTATCTAGGGCGGTAGCAACGGATTCGGACGGGCCGTCGTCCAAGAAGCGCAATGCAGATTTCTGGAAACGTTTGGTGGTCGGAGTGTCGACGCGATCGGTTCTGATCCGGAGGGCAACGCTCTCGACATGATTGTCCTCGAGGAATGCCATGACGTTGCAGAAGAAACCCTCGAAAAGCTCTTCATGGAGTAACGGTGGATTCTCCCGCGGGCTGCCACGCTTGAAACGTGGGTTTGGCGGGGGTTTGTGTTCCTTCAATAGCTTTTGGAGCTCGGAGTAATACCTGTGAAGACCTTCGACATGCAGGGCGTACCAGAAGCATGGAAGGCCGAGGTCTACTACGGCCACGTAGATCTGGTGACGAAGCTCTTCCTGTTGTTCTGGACAGAGATCCGCGATATGCAGCTTGTCAGCCTGTTCAGGTCGGAAGGCGTCGTAGATGCGTTGGAAGGCGGCGCGGGTGTCGTCTTCGATCTTCTCGTGTATCAAGATGCCTGCCATGACGCCGACCTCTCCGGGGAATTTCTCGTGCTGAGTGGCGTAACCTTTGGCACCGGACTCGTCGCATGCCAAGGTCGCGCGAATGGGGTTTGGTGGTGTCATCGCGTCTCTATCTCCTGAAGACGGCGCGCGAAGCTACCACAGGAGTCCGCCGCCGCACAGAAAACGTGGCGAGACGGGTCGGGTCGATGGTAGCTTCCTCGGTTTGCGGTACGGGCCTTGGTTTCGACCGCGCGGTATGTCCGGGAGGCGACCCGTGGATCCAGGTCGAGGACGGTCCGGAGGCGACCGTCGGCCGTGTGCAGAGACTCGACATCGTGGGTCGGGCCAGCGTGACGGGAAGGACTTCGGCAGAGTAGTGCAACGAGATGGTGCCGTGGGAGTCGGATGGACCGACTCGGCCAGACCCTCACGCGGGTAGGACAACTCGTCCACCGGCCGCCGCCCCGAGGTGCCGGAGTCCAGGGTCAAGGGGGGCGCCCTCCTAAGACGACCTGTGCCGTTCGCGGACGACGCCGAATGCGGCCTTCCGCCGCGGTCGCGCGTTCGGAACGCGACATGAATCCCTCCCTGCTGTTAGGCATGGCCGTGCAGCGACGCTCAGGCACGCGGCTAGTACGACCAGAAACCCTAGCAGACCCCGGGGCGGTTTCCTTCGGAAACGCTGACCGATGGTCAGTTCCGCGCCAACGGACGGTTGCCGGGCGTTGGGCCGACGCAGAAACGGTCCGTCGGCTCGCTGCTGGACCTGGCCGTCCGGGCGAGCCCGTGGCGGCGGTTTCTGGTCTGGCCAGATGGAGCGCCGGCTCGTTTTCCGGGGCGTTTGCGTGCCATGGTCTCGGCATCCTTCGTCCAGCGCGAGCCTCGTAGACTGCGTTGCCAACCTGCGGAGTTGCTGGTAGGGGCATTTTTGTGGTCGGTGCGACTTCCTGCCCGCCTAGCCGGTACGGACCGTCGACGACGGAGTTGGGGTCCGGCCAGCGGTGCTGCCGGATCCGGTCGCGTCGTGCCCTCGCGGCAGGCGCGTCAGCCAAGCGGACGTGGAAGCCAACGGGAGCCGCGGGTGGTCCGAATTGCGGCGTATGCCACGTGGCATTGTCATGAGGCACGCCGGCCACAGGAGGATGTCCGGGCCGTCCGGACGTGTTTGCGGACGGCTACGCCCTTTGCCGAAGAGTGCACGGCGACGTAGCACCCTGCCCGACCAGCAACCAGACCAGACGCCAGGGAATCGGTGCGGGGAACGTAGCGCCTCTAGCCGCTCCGGGGGCAAGAGTCCGGCCTGCTACTAGAGCGCGGTGGCGGATTGGGGCGGCGGCGGTCGCCACCCGCGAACCCGCGCACACGCGGTCGGTGACATCAGCAGATCCGCCACAAGCCCTGTCCAACGAGGGAAACCCCGCAGCGGTGGAACGCTGTGGCAGGCGCCGGACCGCGCGTCCGTCGCGGGATCTGCACCGGGACGCGGAACGGGCTTGTCGGACCGAGGTTGGCGGGCGGGGGAGGCCGGTCGTCGAGCGGCCGGGGGACTGCCACGGACGTCCCAACAAGGGCGAGGCCTGTGGCGAGCGCGCGGTCGTGTTGCCTGGACTTGGTGCCGCGAGTTGGACCTCTAAGGGCGCGAACTCGTGGCCGTCGCCGGCACACGCATCAAGGCGATGAACAACCAGAACCGCAACTTAACGCGCGGCAGGCTGGAGAAGGATCTCAAGAAGGCGGACGAGCGCCTGGAGAGCTACCTGCGGCAGATCGACGACGCGGACGCGGAAGATCCGGACGGCGGCCCCGTAGTGGCGGATCTGCAAGGGAAGATCGCCAAGCTCCGGGAACGTCGCGCGGCCCTCGACGCGCGCCGGAGCATCTGGCGGAAAGCGGTCGAGGGCAGTTGTCCCTGACCGATCCGGGCTCGCGGCTGGTGAAGACCCGGAAGGGCGCCGTGGTGGGGTACAGCGCCCAGATCGCCGTCGACTCGAAGCACAACCTGATCGCGGAGCAGCAGGTCCACACCAACGTGACGGACGTCGGCCTGCTTGCGCAGAGGGCGGTTGCCGCCCGGGAGAACCTCGCCGCCGAGCGGATCGAGGCCGTGGCGGATCGCGGCTACTACAAGATCGGCGACGTCGAGGCCTGCGAGGCGGCCGGGGTGATGCCGTACGTGCCGAAGCCGGTCCGCTCGCCTTCCATCAGGAAGGGGCCCTACGTGAAGTCCGAGTTCCGATACGACGGAACGTCCGACACCTACGCCTGCCCTAGAGGCCATCGCCTGGTGCCGACCTACTTCCACGACCTCCCTGGCGGTAAGCGGATCCAGCACGCCAACCGGGACGCCTGTCGAAGCTGCCCTCTCAGGTCGCGCTGCACGACGGACAGCCATCGTCGCATCTCCCGCTACGCGAACGAGATCGTCATGGACCGGATGGCGGAGCGCCTCCCAGCGCGGCCCGCCATTCTCGATCGCCGCCGGGAGTCGGCGGAGCATCCCTTCGGCACGATCAAGCACTGGATGGGACACGGCACCTTCCTCACGAGGCGGCTGGGCAACGTTCACGGAGAGTTCAGCCTGACGGCTCTGGCCTACAACATGCGGCGGGCGATCAATCTGGTTGGCGTCGCGGCCCCGATCTCCGCTGCAAGCGCCTGACGCACCGAAAAGAGGCCGGCGCCCGGCCAATGCAGTCCGGACCGTCCTTCGGCACCCTCCGGTCTCCCACGTAGGCCAATCGGACGCTTCCCGCCGGCCGGTTCGTTACGCTCGCATCGTTCACCACGTCCGTTGTTCGCGAGAACGACGCGCGAGTCGAGGACGGTTAACTCCCGGAGTTTTCACACAGTCTGATTTGCTACCGACAGAATTGACTCGGCAATTTGACCAATAAGCCTGGGGTTGCTTTACTTTGGGTTGTCGAAATCAATTCAAAAAGGGGCCTCGCAGTGAGAGTAATTGCGACCAGCGGTGGGCTGTTCAAGCCTGATCACGACACTAAACCGATCCGCAGTGAGGAGTTCGATCAGCTGCATCCAACGATGCAGAATGTCGTGCACTATCGGAAGTCGGGGTTAAGCCTCAATCATGTAGTAGGGTGTCCCCTTGAGTGCGCATACTGTATCAGGCACTCCGTAGGGGCGTACGATCTAAAGCAGGCTAGGACAATAATGTCAGATGAGGAAGCGGTAGAGCAGCTTGTTTCTAGCAAGTACTTTCGAAGAGACACGACACCACTTCAGCTGTTCAACAAGGCCACCGACCCATTTCTGCCGAGCGTCAAACCCCACACATTCAGGACGATCAGGCTTCTCGACGAGCTAGGCCTAAAAAATGACCTACTTGTCATAACGAGGTACAAAGTTAGCGATCGAGACTGCGAGACTCTAAACGACACAAAGAGCATTCGCCTCACTGTCTTGGTAACCTACTCGGGAATCGACGACAAGATGATTGAGCCTATCAGTAATCGGATTCCCGCCGAGAGCCTGAAAACTCTGCACGGCCATGCAGAGAACTACAGGGTTATTCTGTATTGGCGCCCTCTTGTGCCGGGCATTAACGACAGCGACGCGCACATATTGAATGCCACCCAACTCGCGAACCACGCCCATGCGACTGCATTTACAGGACTTTTCTATCGCGAAGAGATGCGCCAGTACTTCACCGACATCGGAATGCCCCACTTGTCGCGACAGATCGCTCGCAGAAAAATCCTGCCTCAAGAACTTGAGAGGAAGGTGCTTGAATCCTGGGTAGAATTCGGCGGCAGTGAAGCAATCTTTAGGAAGACATCATGCGCCGTTTCGTATGCTCACGGCAAGCCTGACTACAACGGACATTTCGGAATTCAAGAACTGTGCGACATTTGTCCGACTCATCAGTATGACCTTTGCAGGAAGTCGCATTGCAGATCTAGCGAAAACGATGTTCGCGAGCTGTTGACGGAAATCCGAATGGAGGACAAAACGCGGTTTGCGATAGGCCCGAATTCGATAAAGACAGTGGGGCTTGACGAACCACCGAGGTATTTCCTTCAACACGCGCTGAGATTTCAGATTCATGACGAAAGATATCCACACAAATCTCGTCGACATGGGCGGGCCGATATTGGCTGGCCTTCCTGAAAATGGCCCTTTTTTGGCTATCGACACGGAGGGGAGCGGTGGGAAATCGCAGGAACTAATTGAGTTTGCGGGCATCGAGTTCGACCTGACTGGGGAAGTACTCCAAGAGAAGGCGTGGCTGATTCGCCCGCGCGGGACCATCTCCTACTGGGCGACTAGGGTCCACCAAATCACGAAAGAGGATCTGGTTGACGCGCCATTCGTGGAGTCGGTAGCGCCTCAAATCGCTCGGTACCTAGACGGTGCGACGATAGTTGCACACAATGCTCCTTCGGATCTCGGAATCCTCCGACGACATGTGGCCGGTTGGAGCCCGAAGTCTGTGTTTGACACACTCAGGATTTCGCGTAAGGTCTTTCCGGAACACTATTCGCACAAGCTTTATGACCTTCGGAGATCATTTGGGCTGACCGCTGCCGGTTCGCAGACTCAATCGCATCGAGCGTACGCAGATGCACGCGTCTGTATGGAGCTTTTCCTTTACTTGGTTTCCGTCACGTCGACCTAGAGGGAAGTCGCCGCCAATGACCGCTATTTCCACTGCCATAGGGCTTTGGGGACTATCAGGCCCGAACGAGGCGAACGGTATTCAACTCGGGTGGTCTCCCGTGTCGGAAACGTTGGCGAAGGCCATCATAATCGAGGCTATTTCGGCGGGGGCAACCGCGGTTGATACGTCGGATTTCTATGGAAATGGTGCCGGTGAAGATCTGGTGGGCGCGCTAGCCCTAGTCGGAAAACTGGAGGGAATACGGATCCTCACGAAGGGTGGCTTGAACGGAAACCTTAGGGCTCGGCTCGGGAAGGTTCCGAGGGACTTTTCTGTCAAATACATCGGCGATGCACTCAATAGTAGCCTTCGACGACTGCGGGCGAGGTCGGTTGACACGTACTTTCTTCATGGTCCGACTATCGAAGCAATGGAAGATGCAAACTTAACGAACCTTTTGCTCGAGCGGAAATCCGCGGGCTCCATAGGACACATTGGCGTCTCTATGCGACGAAGCGGGCTTCAAGATCCGCGGTATCTAGAGGCGGTGAGAGATTCAGACCACGTGGAAATTGTCCAAGCACCAGTCAGCCCGCTCCACGTTGAGTTTGTCGATAGTTTGCTAAATGGGGAACTTGGCGAGAAGGCCATTTGTGCACGTTCCGTATTCGGCCATGGATTCCTTTTGAATGGGAGATTTGATCGAAAAGACTATGCGAGTTCACGATTGTCAACGAAGGAACGGTCGGCGTCTTGGCAGACCGTGTCTGCGAAGTTCTGCGGACGCTTGAAGGTCGATGAGTCCGGCGTTGCAGCGTGTGGTGTGGACCGTGATCGACGGTTTGCCGTTCGAACTGATCGAAGGGGCTTGCAGGCACGCGCCGGCAGATTTCCCGCACCTGCACGCGCTTTATGCCTGCGGCAGAATCGGTCCGTTGGCACCCCTCAAACCAAATTGCCAAACGCCACCTTCACTGTTCACCAAATGGTCTGGTGTGGACGCCGGGTCGCTTTGCCCGACCGGCTACGAAGTGCCGGATCTCGCCGCCGGCGATGTACTCGGCGTGGCCAACGGATTCGACAATTATCCGCGCCATGTGCCGATGATCTGGGACCGTTATGCCGAACGGGGTGGGACGGTAGGCTTGGTCGGGATTCCGTTCGTGCAAACGCAGCGCTTGGGTGCTAGGCTGCTTAAGCGTGTTGATTTATTTGCGCCGAGGACTTGTGACGCATTCGTGCTGGAGCAGGGCACCAAGCGAACGATCGCGGACACGGAGGTCGAGTTTGATTTTGACGGTCGGCTCGCAGTGCGCTCGACGCACGGTGCACGAGCAACGCGCAGTTTTTCCGTGCGTAGCAACCGTCTACAGCAAATCGACATTGACGTCGGCGCTTCGATGCCCCTGTGCACCGCGCTCGTCGACCACGGCGACCGCAGATGCCTCTGTATCGGTGGTTTAACCCGACTTGGCGGCGGCGATGCCAGCTACCCACGCTGGTTGCGTGGGTTGGGTTTTGAAACTCTATACCGCCGCGGCTGCCTAGGGCAGAAGTGTGCGACTCACGGGAACTCGACGGTCGGTGCAAGCCGGGCTGAACGAACCTTCATCGATGGTCTGGAGCTGATGCAGCGCGACATCGCACGCGCCTTGTACGGGCTCATTGCCACGGACGCGGGACTGGTGGTTGGCTACACACACTTCTTCGACCTCGCCTTACATGAACTGTATGGTCTAGTGACGGCGGGCGACGGCGCGGTTGCCCGCGAGGCGCACAAACGGCTGCTGTCGATCGTGGACTCGTTTGTCGGTGAACTGGCGGCGCTATGCGCGCCCGATCAGCGGCTTGTAGTGTCCTCGGATCATGGCATGTTGCCAGTTACACGGGTGTTTCGGCCCAACGTGTTGTTGCGCGGATTGGGTCTACTGTCGGTGACTCCGGATTTCCGTATCGATCCGTCATCCAGCACTGCGTTCTACCACCCCTGCGAAAGCGGATTGTTGTGTGTCAGGGATCCAGCGGCCGCCGCTCACGTCGCGCGAGTGTGCAATGAATACTTGGTGCAGCGTGATCTGGCACCTTTGGAACTCCTAATTGCCGAGAGCCGCAATCAACTGCCCGGCTTTGCGGCGAGCTGCTACGTTAAGGGTCCACCGGGGTGTCGCGCCAAAGCGGACACCGTTGGCGATTTGTTCTCGTCGTCCGCCAAGACCGGCGACCATACGGTCTATTCAGACGATCCGTCGCTGGCAGGTGTCGTGCTTGAGGTGCGGCGCGGAAGCGCCCCGGCGGCGCCACTGCCTTCGCGGCTGGACCAAATGGCGTCGTTCGTGGTGCCAGGAATCGGTATGGAATGACAACGTTGGACGCAACGATGGATACGCCGCAACAAGAACGCGGTGTCAACGCGAGTCACAGTCGTCGAACTGACCGTGCGACTAGCCACTGCGGCGCGCGCTGTTCAAGCAGGTCGGTAGGGTGGACCTGCCGGGCGTTTTGGAGGGCGGCCCACGTCATCGCTGTCCCCGCTATAAGCGCGTCGACACGGCGGGGCAAGTCGGCTCTGGATGCGACGGCTGCCTAGGACCGGATCAACCGCTCTCCGCTGGACGGGGTGATTCGTGTGCATACCGGGGTGGCGCGGTGTCCGTTCGAAGGACGTGGAATCCCGTGTCGGGGCTGTTTCCTGGTGGACTTGATCCGACCGGCCCTCTCTCACCAACGTCACAGCTCGGGCCGGCGACCCCGACCGAGTTCGAGAGCGCCGTGGCACTCAATACGTACGCAAGGTGGAACTCCCAATTTGACGCAGCAACCCCGCGACGTTGCGCGCAGAGCGTAACCCGACGGACGATTCGGTCTGCCGAATGCTCGAGCGGGACGTGGCGCAGTGGCGCGCCGGCACCCGCACACGGGCACTCGACGTCGGTCAACCCAGTCCGGCAGAACCGTGAAGCAGCCAAGGCGCTCGTCGCAGGCCACGCCGTTTCTGACATGCCGCTGGTCTTGTTGGGCGAATGGGTAACTCAGTCGCTTCCCCGGTGGTCGGAATGGGAATCTCGCAGCCGCAACATCGGTTCGGGGCCCAGGGCCAGGGACTAGCGGTCTGTCGCGTTGCCAAGGCGGGGGCACAGTCGACTGTGCGCGCGGCCCGGTCCGGGTGCAAGTCAAGACCAAGTGTTCCCCAGTTGGCCAGTCCGGATTCGACATTCGGACTTCGGACTTGGCAGATTTCGCGCTGTAGGCGGGTGTGGTTGTATACAACGCCGGCGAGCGTCAAGACCCACGCAGTCCCCTATGCGACGAGCTGGCTAGCTCCTCGACCGCTTCGCTGAGACATTGGTCAACTGCGGAGGGTCGCATTCCCGCTGACAGCCACAGGGTCCCTCTTCCGCATCGGGTTTGTTGGCCCGCAATGCTGACGTCCTTTCGGTGCGAGTCTCTTTGGTTGACGTAACCTACGAAACACTCGAAGATGCCAACGAGTGGTCGAGCGTGCCTCGGGCAGACTGGAGGCGCAGTTCACCACGCAGTAAGGAACACTGATGAGAAACACGCCGACGAGGGAACATGACGCCAACCAATTATTTCGTACTCCTCGACGACGACGCTGCGTTCCATCGTTTTGCTCCGCCCGCGCATTTTCTGCTTCTTGACTGCGATGACACTCACCTCGCCGCAGGCGCAAGCAACCTGTTCCATAACGGGCGCCCGATCACTCTACGACAAGCCCTGGGAGATCAGCGCTTACGTCTGCGCGACCGTTCGCGGCTCGAGGCCTTGACGCCGTTTACTACCGACCTGACCTCGCTGTTCGATGGGGGGGGTGATGCGTCGCGGCTCACGCCGCGGCTAGTCTTCGCTTGGCAGGCACAGAGACGATTGTTGAACTGCTACCGCTTTTGCTGCTCCAGCGGTGCAGGAACGGTGGCTTTGAGCGTCACCGACGGGTACCAAAAAATGCGCGCAGCAGATCCAGTCGACGCCGTTAGGTCGTTGCTGCCGGTTGCCCTTGCCAATGCGGAAAGGCACAAAGCGCGCTTCGCCCATGCCCACAGGTACACCAAGTGGCGGCCCGACATCGAGTTGGAAAGGAAGTACACCTTTCCCCATGTGCCGGATATCTGGAGGCTGGCGAATATGATCAATAGGGAGATCGTCGATGGCGCTTTACCGAACTTCGTGCCGGAAGTTGGCATGGATTTCCAAGTTTGGGACTATGAATCCTACATCCACGAAATCGCTGACCCCAAATCGGAGAGAGGGTACATCTCGTTTATCCCGCAGTGTGACGGCTTGATGACCGTAAAACGCAAGTGGTTTGAGGAGGCGGCGGAGGAACGCATCGAGCGCCTGTCGGGCAACCTCGACCTAAGGCTGGATGAGGCAGACGATTTCGTCGCCCGCAACGTCGCGGGCGTCACAGGCCGATTGCCTTGCTTCCGCCGGAAACGGTTCGATGTTAATTTCGAGTCTCTCGATACGGGCAACATTTTCGGTATCTACCTTGACATTTGTCGTATACCCCACCAGCCACACATCGTCTTTTCCCAATGTGAAGTCGAGTATTGCCGTACACGGTCGTTACTCGAAACGGACGCCATCTATCCCGAGTACGAGCAAACCAACGCATTCACTGTCGATTTCCTGCGGCGGCACGACGTGCCTTACGAGCAGAATCTATTCTCTAAGCTTGACTTCGTACGCCATGCCGAGCAACAGATCGAGGATGACGCCCGTGCACAGTGATCGGCGTGCACGGGGAATGGTACTCGTGGTCGGGTCCTGGCGGTTGCGCCACGACGAACCGGTTACCGACATGCCGCTGCGTACCGTTGATTGGCCATATGATGAACAGGCGAGAGCCGTTCACGTGCACTGGCCGGCGAAATTCGCGCAAAGGCCGTCCGCGTATTTCGGCGCGTCGGTCGAGGCGTTCGATATTCCGCTGGCGCTGGGGAAAACGCAAACCGGAGGCTTGTGCCTCTCGCATGTCGTCGAGCGGATCGAGCCATGTTATGCGCGCTTGCTGAGTTGCGTCCCGGAGACCGAGCGGGTCGTGCGCAACGCAGCCGAGCTGCGAAGAGCTCTGGACGTCAACCATTTGACCCACGCCAACTATGAGTGTTTCTACAACCAACCGCCCGTGCAGCAGTTCGTCATCGCCCGTTTGGAAAGCCCGTATACCACGGTCGCACGCGTTCTGCTGGGTGCGGCGTTCACCGGCTTTGCGCCCGTGTACGGCAGCGATGTTCTGGTCGAGCAGTACGATTGGGGGTGCCTGGCCGCGCCGCCGGACGGAACACACGCGGTGGACGTAATCCGTTATGGGGTAGGGGACTTGAACGAGTCGCTTGCCGGGCCGGCGAATCTAACGGTCCATCGGTGTTGGGCAGAAGGCGGGTTGTTCCAATGCCGACCGCTCGAGGGCGGCATCGGGGTGGCCAATGACCGTCACGAGATCCGGGTGGTATCGACCCTGCGCGAGGCGCACACGAGTGGCAATCTTTTCAAGCTCGCGATCGCCGATGCACACGACCGCCGAAGCGATCTGGTCTTGCGCCATACGAAAACCCGGGGCCCGGTCGCGACGGACAGCGTGCGGGGCGATCTGCAGGATCTCGTGCACGGTGTGCGGGAAGTGCTGCGTGACGTAGGCTGCTGCAGTTGCCAGCCACGCACGGACCAATGGCGCGAGGTCGTCCCAATCCTGATCGATTGAGACCCTGGTCAAGCGGGGACCTTTCGCAACGACGCCGGATCAGACAACTACAACAGCCGCCACTGCCGCGGTTTCCGACACGCGGCAGACTGACCGAGGCCGATGGCGGAGTTTGACGACTAACTGCGCCGTTCTACGAGAAGTTGCGGATGGACGCTGGCGCGTGATTCACCGTAGCCGTTTGCTGGGCGTTCGACTCTCACCGGGATCGGTGGTGTAGCGACGAGCGCCGAAGTCGCCCATCCGCGAAGGGTCGGCGGGCGACGTTCCGCGCCGCGCCGGTCATCGGCACGGTCAACATCAAGCTCGCACCACGGCAAATCGCGAGCATGAAGTCTCACGGTTGGGAGATGACCATGCAGCGTCGGGGCCAGTCGCGAAGTATGTCGTACCAGGCGCGCTGTTCGTCACGGTAGGGCCGGGTCGTTGTCCTGCGCATCGTGGTGCGTACAGAACTCGATCCATCCGGCTCGGCGGAATCCAAGATGGAATGCGTCGGCAATTGCCGTCAGTGCCAGCTCCGTGAAATCGTGAGTGGCCGCGCTGGGCGTCAACCACTCTGTTGAGCACGGGATAGATGGCCGTTCCGACGTACGTGGGGAAGTTCGCAGGCCATGGGAACCGATGGCTGACCAAGCAGCGGCCAAAGCGTCGTTGAAGCAGTTGATGGACCCGCTGCTTGCACTCTGGGCATCGTTCAGAATGGCGGGGCGTGGCGGGCGACATCGACTAGAGTCTGCCAAACTCCATTCGGGGCTGCTACGGTCTCTGGAGGGCCATGGCTTCGGCTTGGTGGCGGTTGACCCGACGCTGGCGACTGGGGACGATCAAACCGGTGGAGGATGGAAGCTGCAGCGTGCCAGGCCGCGGCTTGATGGAGGCAGGGTGCCGTTCTCGCAGAAGACGAAGGAGCAAGTACGGAGACGGGCGTGGTTCGCTTGCTGCCTGTGCAAGCGAATTAGCATGAGCCTTGAAGTGCACCACATCATCCCGGAGGAGGATGACGGCCCCGACACTGAGGATAACGCCGCGCCGCTCTGCGCTTCGTGCCATCGGTCGTTCGGCGGAAACCGCGACCTTCAGGCCCGTATGCGGGAGATGCGGGACCACTGGTACGAAGAGTGCGCGAAGCTGTTCGGCGAGGACTCGACAACCGGAGACGTCTTCCACTGGATTCACGAGCAGTTCTCGACCGAAGAACTGGAACGGTTGACCATTCACAACCCATCGTACGTGTCAGGGCGCGACGCTGCCGATGGTCTAAAGGGCACTCGTTTCTCGTTCGACGAAAAGGAATACGTGCATCCGCTCGTTGTGAAGGAGCTTCTCGGCTGGCTGTCGGATAGCAGGGCCACGATCGTCGGCGTCGACCTCGAGGCGGCGAACAGAAGCAACCGGTTTTACGGCGACTTCGCGGTGGCGGACGGCGCGGAAGGAGTGAACGTGAAATGGGAAGGAGACAATGAATCATTCGGCTACCGGCATGTGGCAACCACGCCGTCGGGTGTCGAGATAGTCGAGTGCCACGACTGGGGCGGGGGAAGCGGCGTGTTCGGCACGGTGGCGTTGTTCAGCCTCGAGCAAGACCAGGCGCTGGGGTCCGACAAGGATGTCCTGGAGGTGCACGACCGGTCGGTGCTGAAGACACGAGGCCAGTTCGCGCTCGGCGACGGGTACGTCGGAAACGTGTGCTATGGCAACGGCGTGCTTGAAGTCGGACCGGATGAAGGTCGGTTCCGGAGGGGAGGAGCCGCGGCATGGAAACTCCCTGTTCTGTAGCGTTTCCGCAGTTGGCGCCAGATGGCACCAGGGCCACTGGCGGCGGATCGAGCGCTTTGGGACGTGGGCACGAGTGTGGGTAAGGCGGCGAGCGTACCTTAGAATATCACTTACATATCATCAACTTATACCAACTCTGCGAGTCTCTCCCCAGGCACCAAACTCACGATTACACCACGTCTCAGCACCGGGTCAATGTCAGGTTGGAACTGCAGGGTGGACCGACGGAGCGGGAGCTTGCGTGCGTCACCTAGCCCCGTCAGGGGGAGAGGGGGCGGTGCCCGAACGGCCGGAGTCGCCCGAGAACCGCAGGTTCCCCATTAGTGCAGCTCCCGCAGGGCTTCGCTGCCATTTGGCGCGGGCCCGGGTCGCGGAGGGCGCCTCGCCGAACTGCCGGCGGTATAACTGCGTGAATCGGCTCCAGTTCCAGAAGCCATACGCCGCAGCGATGTCACCAATGGTCGACGACCGGTCGCCCGCGCCAGCCAGCAGCGCCTTGCGAGCGCGTTGGAGCCTCATGGCGCGGAAATAGCGCAGGGGCGTTGTCTGGATGCGCTCGGCAAAGGCCAACTGGATCGATCTCGGGGACCCTCCAGTCGCAGCACTAAGCGTCGCGTAGTCGAACTCCTCCATGACCGAGAGAGCGTCCCGCGCGGCGGCGAGCACGGTGGCGCTCCTTTTGACGCGTGTTTTTTCGTGGGCGATTCCGAGGCTTGTGTCCAGTTCCAGTGCCGCGACGGTCTCGGCGGCTAGAGCGCGCCCCGCATCGTGCGGTCGCCATGTGGCGGGCTCTTGAGCGCAGGTCTGCAGCATTGTCTTGCCGCCTGTTTCGATGGCACTGGCCAAGCATGCGGCGCGGGCCACGGAAGTCTCGTGTCCGTGCGGATCGAGAAGTTCCAGGCCGGAGTCCATACAGTCCAGGGATTCCAGAAGTGGCAGTTCAACGGCAACCACCAGGAATTCGGCTCCTTCCGGGGGCACGTCCAGTTCCATTTGCGAACCGGGTCGCGCGACGACCACGTCGTTGCGGCGTAGTTCGATGCCGTTGACGGCGACCGCGGTCCGGCCGAGGGAAACGCCGAGTTCGATCAGGCCCTCCGGGCATCCGACCCGTTGGTACATGGCGCAGTTCACGGTCTCGTAGTGGACCGAGACGCCTCTGCCGAGAAAGGCCGACATTAAACGGCCGCGAAATGGGCCGGTCGAGAGCTTGATGTAATCCTGGCGATGGCCGCTCAACTGCTCCGACTGGGCGTCGAAGTCGTCGAATTCCATGTTCGAACAGAAGAAGGCAGTTTCGTTTCCCGGGCAGTCGTCCTGGCTGGACGACTGTAGCCCTGTCCCCGGCGCTGCGGCGCCGCTTTCGGAAGTCGTCGTAGGCTTCCCTGATACCGAATCATCGTTCATCGAGCAACCTTCGATCGGATGCGCCAATCCAGATGCGCCACATGTCATCCTCCCGAATATTGGGGACAGATGGTTAGTCTGGCAAGCGAAAGGGAGTGGCCGCCGATCCGAAGGCGGAACGCCCGTGACACGGTCATCTCCCCGGCATGGTTGTCTCGAAAACGAAGCGTCCGTCCATGCTACCCCGGCGCCGCCGTACGCTCACATCGCCCATCGGGGTGCGCCCACCGGCCCTGCCACGCCGCGCGTCGCGCCCCGGTTTCGTCACCGCGGAACAACCGCCCCAACAGCGGCAACCAACGCCGCGATCGAGTTAGTGGAGAACAGCCGCGCAACTCGGCGCCCTTCGCTTCCATGGCTAACTGTGCGCCCCGGAATGCGGGTAAGTAGTGGGTCCTTGAGCCATCCGACCGGCACGAAGCGGCCGGCGCCGCGCGACCAGCCGATTGGTCCGGTCCCCGGTTACGCCCGATAGCTGTCGCCATCGCGCGCAATCCAAAGGCTCGTGATTTGACGGACCGGAGGCGCGCATGCATCTCGACCGCCCGTTCGACCTCTGTGAGGAGCCGGGAAGAAGACACAAGCCGGTGCTCGCGAAGCGGCTCCGACAGCTCGTGCAGGCGGCAAGCGGGCTCGGACTCGCGCCGCTCGCCGCCCTGGGTCTGCTCTTCGCTGCCCCCGCCGAGGCACAGGTTCCGACGACGCTCGTCAGCAACGCAGGTGAAAGCCGCGACAACTTTGTCGTCGCGGGAGCCAGTGCGTCCGGCAGGATCACGCAGCGATTTACGACCGGTAGCAATACCGCGGGTTACGGTCTGAGTTCCGTCGGAATCCACTTCCTAGGGGACACTTCCTCGAGCACTGAAACCATTTCGGTTTCGGTTCACAGGTTCGACACCAGCAAGACCAACAATCTGGGCGACCTGGTGGCTGCGTTGAGCACTCCGTCCACGCTGAACGAAGGAACCGTGAACGACTTCACGACACCTTCGAATACCGGATTGCTGCCGAATACGGAGTACCTAGTGAATATCGCTAGCGTAGGCGACAGCCCATACGATTTCCAAATAGGGGCGACGTTGAGCGACGCCGAGACGGGGGCCGCTGGATGGCTGATCGAAAATGCCTTCAGGCTCGATGGAAGTCTAGAATCCTTCAGACCCTATGCCATCATGATGAACGTCAAGGGCAGCAACCCCTTCATCCCGACGCTGGAATCCGCCGAAGCCTTGTTCGTCAACGGCGCCCTGCGGTACCGGTTCGATCTCAGGCTGTCCGAGGGCGTGAGCATCCCGTACCGGGAGATGCGCGACCATGCCTTCAGCGTGACCAACGGGCGCATCGATGGGGCGGTGCGCATCCACAAGGAGCGCCTGGGGGGCAAGCTGTACAGCAACCACTGGCGCATGACGGTGGCGCCTGCCGACGAGACGAAGCCCGTCAAGGTCACCCTGCGCGGCAACCGGCCCTGCGGCGAGGAGGGCGCGCTGTGCAGCAGCACCGGGGGCTGGCTCGAGGGCTCGCCTGCGCTGACCCTGAGCACGGACACGGAGCCGCCGGACCTCGGCAGCCTGCCGAGCCTGTCGATCGCCGACACCAGCGGCACCGAGGACTCCGCCAACCTCGCCTTCGACGTCAGCCTGTCGAAGGCCGTGAGCGCGACCGTCGCGGTGGACTTCCGGACCGTTTCCGGCGGCACCGCCACCGCGAACGCCGACTACCAGGAGGCGGACTACCGCATCGTCTTCTCGGCCGGGGAAACGGAGCGACCGGGTTCGGTCGCGCTGATCGAGGATGCCGCCGCCGACGCCGGCGAGACGGTGAACGTCGAGATCGCCAATGCCCGGATGATCACGCCCCGGGGCGCCGAGTTCGGCCCGCTGTCGATCACCAGAGGGCGGGCGACGGGGACGATCGACGCGCCCGCGGGCAGCAGGACCCCGCTGCCGAACGTGGACATGCGGATCGAGAACACGAGCGGGAGCGAGAGAGGCGGCTGGCTGCACTTCACCATCTTGCTCTCGCGGGCGCTGGACGAGCACGTCTGCTACGACTTCGAGACCCTCGTTACCGGCACCGCGGTCGAGGGGGTCGACTACCTGCGGCGACCGAGATCGACGCTGTGGCAGCCGCCCGGGGTCACCGAGTGGACGGAGTTCGTCCGCATCCTCGACGACGCGATCGACGACGGCGGGGAGACGGTGGAGGTACGGATCAGCGACGCGGAACTGTGCGACGACGCGTCGAAGACCATCGCCATCAGCCGGGCGGCGGCGACGGGCACCATCGCCAACTCGGACCCGATACCGGCTGCGTGGCTCGGGCGCTTCGGGCGCACGGTTGCGGACCAGGTGATCGACGCGGTGGAGGTCCGGATGGGCGCGGCAGGGGCTCCGGGCACGGCGGCGAACCTCGCGGGCCGACGGGTCGGCGGGTCCGGGGCGCCGGAGGACCGGCGGCGCCACGCGGCCAGCGAGCGCCTGTCGCCGTGGGGGCGCCCCGGCTACGGCGCGGGGACCGACGCGACGCGTCTGCGTCCGGGTTCGGGAGCGGGTCCCGGCGTTCGAGCCGAGGGGCCGGACTGGCACGCGCCGCAGGGCCGGGGCATGACGGCGCGCGAGTTGCTGCACGGGAGCTCCTTCTCGCTCGCGGCGGGCGATGCGCGGACTGGCAGCTACGGGCTGTGGGGCCGGCGGTCGTTGACGCGCTTCAACGGGCGCGACGCCGACCTGGCGGTCGACGGCGAGGTGGCGAGCACGCTCCTGGGCGCCGACTGGAGGCGGGAGGGGACCACGGCGGGGCTGATCCTCGGGCACAGCGTCGGCGACGGCGGCTACCGCTCGGAGTCCGGGCGCGGCACGGTGTCCTCGACCATGACCGGGCTCTATCCGTGGATGCGCCAGGCGCTGGCGGAGCGGATCTCGCTCTGGGGCGTTGCGGGCTACGGCGAGGGCGCGCTGACGGTGACGCCGGCGAACGCGGACGGCGTGCCCCAAACGGCGATCCGTACCGATCTGGAGCTCGAAATGGGCGCAGTGGGCCTGCGCAGGACGCTGGCGCAGGCGCCGGCCGAGGGCGGCTTCGAGCTTGCCGTCGAGACCGATGCGGCGGGGGTGCGCACGCGCTCGGCGGCGGTGACGGGGCTTGCGGGCACGAGCGCCGAGGCGACGCGGCTCCGCCTGGGGCTTGCGGCCTCGCGGCCGTTCCGCTTCGAGGGCGCGCAACTGAGACCGAGCGTCGAGGTCGCGGTGCGCCGGGACGGCGGCGACGCCGAGACCGGCTTCGGGGTGGATGTGGGCGGCGGCATCGCCTGGACCGACCCGCGGCGGGGTCTCGCCTTCGATCTCAAGGGCCGGGGACTGGTGAGCCACGAGTCGAAGGGCTTCCGCGAGGCCGGGCTCACGGGCTCGCTCTTCTGGGAGCCGCGGGCCGATGGCGGCCGGGGTCCGAGCCTGGCGCTGACGCGGACGATGGGCGCGCAGGCCTCGGGGGGCGCGGACGCGCTGCTGGAACGGGGCACTCTCGCCGGTCTCGCGGCGAACGGCAGCGGCGCGGAGGACGGCGGACTGCTGGCGCGACGGCGCCTGGAGGTGCGGTTCGGCTACGGCCTTGCCGCGTTCGGCGACCGCTTCACCTCGACGCCCGGGCTTGGCTTCGAGCTGTCGGACGCGTGGCGCGACTACCGGCTCGGCTGGCGGCTCGCGCACGGCGCTAGCGCCGGCTCCCTCGACCTGTCGCTGGAGGCGATCCGGCGCGAGGTCGTCGATGGGGCAGGCCGCGGCGCGGGCTCCGACCACGCGGTCGGGCTGCGCATCGAGGCCCGGTTCTAGGGCCCGCCGCACGCGGGATTCCAGGAGCCGGTCGAGAGCTTGATGTCTACCTGGCCATGGCCGCTCAACTGCACCGCCTGGGCGTCGAAGTCGTCGAATTCCATGTTCGTATGGAGACGACAGGTTCGTTTCCCGTATAGTCGACGCGGCTGGACGCCCGCAGTTCTTCCTCCGGCGTTCCAGCGCCGCTTCTGGATCTGGTCGCAGGTTTCCGTGGCACCGAGTAACCCTTCATCGGGCAACCTTCCGACCGGATGCGCCCGTGCGGATGCGCCGCGCGTCAGTCTCCCCGATTCCGAGGGCACATCGTTAGCCTCGCAAGCGAAAGGGAGTTGCCGCCGAGCGCAAGGCGGAACGACCGCAAGGCCGGACACTCCCCGGCTTGATTGTCTCAAGAACGAAACAGGCGCCCATGTATGGTCAGCGTTGCCGTATGCGCACAGCCTGTATGGCCTACGCCCACCGGCCCTGCTGCGCTGCGCGCCTCGCGCCCGTTCTGCTCTGGCTCGGGACACGCGGGACAGCCGCCGCAAACGGCGCAGACCAACGCCGTGATCGGATTCGTGGAGACCACCCGGCGCAACTCGACATGCTTTCGCTTATGGGACTAACGATGTGCCCGGAATCGCGCGACAGTGCGGGTGCCCTGGAGTCATCCAGACCGGCGCGAAGCGGTCGGCGCACATGTATCTCAAATCCGCGTTCGACGACTTTCGGTCAGCTCCCCGCGAGGTTGGCGGCCAGCCGCGGGTATTCGCGCTCGCAGCGGCATTCAGGACGCCTGGTTTCGGCGCCGCGCGCCCCGGCGCTGGCCTCGCGCCCGCGCGGATCGCCGCCCTGGTCCTACTGTTCGCTGCGGCCGCCGGCGCACAAGCCCAAACGACGCTTGTCAGCAATGCGGGTGAGGGTCGCGACAACTCTATAAACGTGGGGAACTCCGCATTCGGCAGAATAGCGCAACGATTTACTACCGGTAGCAATGCTACGGGTTACGGTCTGAGTTCCGTTGGAATCTACATCCACGCGGACAATTCCGCGACCGGTGAGACCATTACGGTCTCGGTTCACAGATTCGACAGCAAAGAGACCAACAATCTGGGGGAGCTGGTGGTCACCCTAAGCACTCCGTCCACGCTGAACGAAGGAGCCGTGAATGACTTCACGGCACCTCCAAATGCCGTGTTGCTTCCGGATACCAGGTACTTGGTGAGTATCTTTACCGAAGGCAACCACACGCATGATTTCCAACTAGGCGTGACGAACAGCGATGCCGAGACGGGGGCCGCAGGATGGCTTATCGAAGATGCCTTCAGGCTCAATGGAATCCTGGTTACCTCGTCCATCATGATGAACGTCAAAGGCAGCAACTGGACACCGCCCCTCATCCCGACGCTGGAGTCCGCGGAGGCCTTCTTCGCCAACGGCGCCCTGCGGTACCGGTTCGACCTCAGGCTGTCCGAGGGCGTGAGCATTCCGCACCGGGAGATGCGCGACCATGCCTTCAGCGTGACCAACGGGCACATGGACCGGGCCCTGCGCATCCACAAGGAGCGCACGGAGGGCAAGCTGTACAGCAACCACTGGCGCATGACGGTGGTGCCGGACGACGAGACGAAGCCCGTCGCCGTCACCCTGCGCGGAGACCGGCCCTGCAGCGACAAGGGCGCTCTGTGCACCAGCAGCGGGGGCCGGCTCCTCGGCTCGCCGACGCTGACCCTGAGCACGGACACGGAGCCGCCCGATCTCGGCAGTCTGCCGGGCCTGTCGATCGCCGACACCAGCGGCACCGAGGACTCCGCCAACCTCGCCTTCGACGTCAGCCTGTCGAAGGCGGTGAGCGCGACCGTCGCGGTGGACTTCCGGACCGTTCCGGGGGGCACCGCCACCGCGAACGCCGACTACCAGGAGGCGGACTACCGGATCGTCTTCCCGGCCGGGGAAACGGTGCAGCCGGGTTCGGTCGCGCTGATCGAGGATGCCGCCTCCGACGCCGGCGAGACGGTGAACGTCGAGATCGCCAATGCGCGGGTGATCACGCCCCGGGGGGCCGAGTTCGGCCCGTTGTCGATCACGAGGGCGCAGGCGGCGGGGACGATCGACGCCCCGGCGAGCAGCAGGACCCCCTTGCCGAACGTGGACATGCGGATCGAGAACACGAGCGGCAGCGAGAGCGGCGGCTGGCTGCACTTCACCATCTTGCTCTCGCGGGCGCTGGACGAGCATGTCTGCTACGACTTCGAGACCCTCGGCAGCGGCACCGCGGTCGAGGGGGTCGACTACCTGCGGCGACCGAGATCGACGCTGTGGCAGCCGCCCGGGGTCACCGAGTGGACGGAGTTCGTCCGCATCCTCGACGACGCGATCGACGACGGCGGGGAGACGGTGGAGGTACGGATCAGCGACGCGGAACTGTGCGACGACGCGTCGAAGACCATCGCCATCAGCCGGGCGGCGGCGACGGGCACCATCGCCAACTCGGACCCGATACCGGCTGCGTGGCTCGGGCGCTTCGGGCGCACGGTTGCGGACCAGGTGATCGACGCGGTGGAGGTCCGGATGGGGGCGGCAGGGGCTCCGGGCGCGGAGGCGAACCTTTCGGGCCAACGGGTCGGCGCGCTAGGGGCGCCACAGGACTGGGCGAGCGCGGCAGCCGACGGGCGCATGTCGCTGTGGGGCGACGCCGGCGACGCGGGGATCGACGCGACGCGTCTGCATCCCGGATCGTGGGGGCAGCGTCCCGGCCTTCGAGGCGAGGGTGCGGTAGACCCGGAGGGTCCGAACTGGCACGCGCCGCAGGGCCGGGGCATGACGGCGCGCGAGTTGCTGCACGGGAG
>JAPOYV010000073.1 GCA_026706385.1 Gammaproteobacteria bacterium | reverse complement strand
TAGTAATAGACTTTGCTCCCCTAGCTCGACGTGGTGAATTTGTCCTTGGCACATGATGACATTCCGAAGTCGGCGGACGTCCATGCGTCGTCGTCGATCGCGTAGCGGGTCGCGTAGGTGTATTCGCAACCGAACGACCTCTTGGTCACGGTCGTCGGGCAATTCTCGGCGTCGTGGAAGGAACCGAACTTGTCGCCCGTTATCGGCAAGACGGCCAGTTGCGGTTTCTGCTGGTCGCGCCACCGGCGCTCGTTGAGCATGACGACGATTTCGGCGTAGTCGAGATTGAACGACGGATTGGACGCGGCAAGGCAAGTGTGCGACTCGGGAGCGGATAGGTACTCGTAGACCCAACGAGCGGCCCCGGCGTTGGTCGCGGCCAGCACGGCGGCGACGATGATGGCGTAGCGCATGGCGGTTTCCCTTCGGGTTGAAAGCCCGCAAACGTATCACCGCAACCGGGGCCGGGTCGATCACTTGTCGAGTCCGTCGCGGAGTAGTCGCTTGGCGAACGCGGTCGGGTTGGTGCCGTTCGCCCCGGCCCGTTCGCGGATCACTTCCGCCAGTTCCGTTGGAACCGTGACCCGCATGTTGCCTTTGCGCCGGTGGACGGTCAGCCCAAGGCGAAAGAGGATGTACGAGTTGACCGGCAGTTGTGCTTGCCGGGCTGCTGCCTTCACCTGGTCGCGTTCTTCGGCGGACATCGTGACGTGGACGCTGCTGGCGTGTTTGGGGTTTCTGGATGTCATTGGGGTTTCAGTCTCCGGTCATGTTTGCGGTCGCCTTGCGGCGGGCGTGGTTAAGGTGTTCCGGGCAGTAGCAGGGCCACGGCCACCCGGCGTGTTCGCCGTCTTCCAAGTAGAAGTGGTCGAGCACGTCGAGCGAATCGGCCAAATCCCGAATCTCGGCTAGCTCGGCTTCCGGCAGATCGGGCATGGTCACGGGTGCGCCGCACGACTGGCATAGCTCCCGTTGCCAGCGCAGTTCGCGGATGAACGGGGTCCAAAGGTCACGCTCGATCAAGCGTCTCTTGATGCCCTTCCAAATCCCGGCCAGCGATGCCGGCCTCCCTTCGCGCTGATGCCAGTCGTAGGCCTCGGAGTAGGCTTCCTGTGCCGACGCGACGATGCCCTCTTCGTCGGCTTCCAAGCCGAAGAGCGCATCGCGGAACTCTCCTAAATCCCCCCAAGCCGACCACCCCACCGACCCACCTTTGGGCGGCGGCGCCGGGGTGTCGGTCGGGCGACGGGGGGACGTGGGAAGGGGGGTTGGTCTTTGGAGGGTTCTTTCCAAAGGTTCTTTGTAGGTTCTTTCGGGTGTCGCTATCGTCACCCCACCCATGTCGGAATCGTCACCCCTTCGGTCGGAATCGTCACCCCTCCTGGTCGGAATCGTCACCCCTTCGCCGGGTGGGGTGTCGTTTTCGTCACCCCTCCCCCCGTAGTAGAGAATCGTATAGACCGCCTGTAGCGGCTGGCCGTTCTCGCCACGGCGCTTGCCGACCTCGATGATGACCTTTTCGTCGCGCAGTCTTTTCAGTTCCTTCTTGACATTCCGGGTGGACACGCCGGTCAGACGGGAAAGCGTGGCGACGGTCGGCCAAGCCTTGTTGTCCGCGCCGGCGAAGGACGCCAAGGCCGGCAGCACGAGCGAAGCCGACGGTCGCGCCCGGCCTATTGCCAAGCGCCACCGCTCGAAAACATCACTCCGGGCGGGGTCGTGGTCGCCGGGGCTGGCCCGGTTGGACACTCGGGGTCAGTCGGCGATGGGCAGCGAGGCCGCGAAGCGTTCTAGGTCGTCAACGTGGTATCTGACCATCCGCTTCGTGCCGATCAGCCGCGCCTTCACCTTGCCTTGCGAACGTAGCTCGCTCAGGTAGGCCGGGCTGATGTTGAGGTAGTTGGCTGCTTGCCTGCGGTCCATCAAGAGGCCGGGTGCGACCGGCTGACGCGCTGATTCCATCTGTTCGTTCCCCTTTCCGTGAGTTGGTCGTTTACACCGAATGTTGGTGTGATTGGCCAACACGATACGCCTATGCGTCGATGAGCGCAACGGGGGGTCTACAGACTTCCACCAGCGTCCGCGAAACCACGCCGGGAAGGTACACATTCCCGCCTTTTGGTAACACGCAACCTTTAACCGACTGTTTCTACTCGATTTGTTCGCGTGTAGTAGAACGGCACGAAGAAGCCGTCGTCGCGCGCCCGGCGCACGGCGTCCCGCAAGCCGTCGGGGTGCGGACCCTCCTCGTCCATGTCGACGCTGTATATCCGCGCGTGCTGACAAAGCGCGGCACGGGCTACGAAGCCGGCGTAGGTGGGTGCGTCGGTGATGTAGGCCACCCGGGTTCCCGGCCGCTCGAACAACGAGCACAGGAGGCTGATGCCGCCCGTCGCACCGACCGTGGGCAGCAGCTTCCCGGGGTCGATGTCGACGCCCCAGTCGTTGCCGTAGACGGTGGCGAACGACTCGCGCGGGCTGACCGGGCCCAGCGTATCGGTGTAGGCGTACGACTCGCGCAAGTACTCGGGAAGCGCTGCCGGGTCGTTGATGCCTTCGGCTTGACGCAGATGCTCGAAAAAGGCCCGCTCGTGGGCGATGAAGCCACGCGGATCGGTTACCTCCGGATTGGGGTAGCCGGCGCCGAGGTGGTGGATGGTCAGCCCCTTCGCTTGCGCGACGGCGCGCAACTCGGGCAACGACGCGGCCATCTTGCGCGTCACCGAAACCGGTTGCTGGGCCAGGTTGGAGGCGATGAGCGTTGATCGCCCCAAAGCCGTGACCGGTACCTCGCCTTCGCTCGGCACCGGCTACGCCTCCGGCCCAAGGCCACGCCGACCTGGCATGCAACAAACACCGGCGGTCGCTGCGCTCCCCCCGGTGTTTGTTGCATGCCAGGTCATCGGACCAGCTTAGCACCGCGTGGGCGCGGCAGCCGGAATAGCAACTGTCCGAAGCGCCAAGGCGAGTTCGGCTTCCATCGCGGCCCCGCTTCGGTGCCAGGACGTCTCTGAAATCAAGGTGGTGGGATGTGGGATCAACTGGCCAAACAGAACACAACGGTGGGGCAGCCTAGAAGGTCCATTTCACGGTGACGCCATCCACGGAGAACCCAGGCATGTCCTTTGCGCCGAAGCTGGGCCAGAGCGGTTCGATGTTTCCGGCGTTCCACTGCGCATAGCTTGCCTGGATCCTTTCCACGATATCCGGCCGCTTGTCGGCGAGGTTGTCGATTTCCCCGATGTCTGTAGCCAGGTCGTAAAGCCAGTATCGGTCCGCGGCGTAGATCAGTTTCCAATCCCCAACCCTCGCCGCCCATATGGGACCGGCCCGCCAGAAAAGCTCTTCGTGAGGTCCGTCGCTGTTTGAACCGTTGAGATGGGGGATCAGGTCAACGCCATCGATGGTTCGATCCGTCGGCACCGTGCCGCCAGCGGCAGCGAGGGCCGTCGGGAAGATGTCCAGCGCGCTGACCGGATGCTCGTAGACAATGCCCTTGGGGATCTTTGCCGGCCACTTCATGGTGAACGGCACGCGGACACCTCCCTCGAACATTGTCTGCTTGCCCAGCCGAAGCGGTTTGTTGCTGTTGACGTCGGAAACGCCGCCGCCGTTGTCACTGAGAAAGACCACCAGGGTGTTCTGGTCGAGGCCGTTCTCCTCCAGTGCATTCAGGACAACGCCGACGCCGTCGTCCAGGGCCGATGTCATCGCGGCATAGATGCGACGGCTTTCGTCTTCGATGTGCGGGAACCGGTCGTAGTATTCCTGCGTGACCTGGAGCGGGCCGTGAACGGCGGTATACGGCAGGTAGAGGAATAACGGCCTTGACTTGTGCCTGTTGATGAATGCGACCGCTTCGCGCGTAAAGGCATCGGTCAGGTAGTCGTCTTCCTCGACCGGAGTAGTCCCTCTCATCAACGTATCGTATCCGCGGCCTCTCCATGGGGATTCCGGCGATGATTCCGCCGCATGCGATTTCGCCCCTGCGCGACGCATGATCCTGGCATCCTCTCGCGTCGGGTCGAGATAGTCGGCACCCCAGGTGACCATGCCGAAGAACTCGTCAAACCCCCTATTGACCGGATGGAACTGTTCCTGCGAACCCAGGTGCCACTTGCCCACCATGCCTGTCACGTAACCGGCCTCTTTCAAGGCGTCTGCTAGCGTCACCTCTTCCGGGGACAGACCATCGCCGCTCTCGGGCTCCATCGCGGGAAGGAATTCATGCCCGAAGCGCTGCTGGTAGCGGCCGGTAAGAAGTCCAGCACGGGAAGGCGAGCAAACGGGACTCGAGACATACCCGTCGGTGAACAATGCGCCCTCGTCCGCGATCTGCTTGATGTTCGGCGTCGGGACGGTGTCGCAGCCGTAGAGCTCGCTATCGCAATAGCCGAGATCGTCGACAAGAATCAGGACGACATTCGGGGAGGTGGCGTCTGTCCAGTGGGCGTTTGCGGCGCATGCAAGCGCCAGCATCAGTTTCGAAAACAAACGCACGAAAAGACCTCCTCGTCGGCGCGGCCCCAGCGACGGCAGGCAACGAGGCGACCATCTTGCGCGTCACTGAAACCGGTTGCTGGGCCAGGTTCGGGGCGCCTAGCGTTGACTCCATGGGATCAGCGTAGCACCGCGCGGTGCGGGCGTGCGCGGGCCCTGCGGATAAGCAGTGGACTTGGTGCCAGCGGAGTTCGCTTCCATCACGGCCCGGCTTCGGTGTAGTTTCTGCGTGCCCAAGTGCAAGCGAGCAACCTTGAAACATCATAATCTCGCCGGCCTGCGCAAGTGGTGCGCGGCAGCAGCGCTCCTCAGCGTCCTGGCGTGTTTCCCGGCGAACACCGCCGAGGTCGAAGGCCCCAAGCTCAAGTGGAACGTCTCGCTGTGGGGCAAGCCGCGTGCGGGAACCGCCGTCGCCGATGCCTTGGCGGCCGCCGTGTCCGCCAAGACCGGGGGCAACTGGACCATGTCCCTCGACTACGGCGAAGCCCTCTCGAAGGCCCGCGAGAACCTGGACGGGTTGGCCATCGGCGCGTTCGAGGTGGCGATGTTCTGCAACTTCTACCACCCCCGCAAGAACCCGGCGTTGATGGCGCTCACGCTGCCGTTCCTGCCGATGGCGACGTGGGAGGACAACCGAAAAGTCCGCGAAGCGGTGTACGCGCACCCGGCGGTCAAGC
Organism: Gammaproteobacteria bacterium; assembly: GCA_026706385.1. Lineage (GTDB taxonomy): Bacteria > Pseudomonadota > Gammaproteobacteria > Pseudomonadales > Azotimanducaceae > VXYL01. The sequence continues at coordinate 95,953 of JAPOYV010000073.1, read as the reverse complement.
GCGAACTGGCACGCTGGAACGCGATCGTCTACACGTCGTCCTTCCTGCCCCAGTACGAGTTCGTCGGCCGCGGCCAACCGCCGCGCGCGCTCGCCGACTGGCGGGGCATGACGGTGCGGGCCGGCGGCGGCCTCGGCCAGGCGATGCAGCGCCTCGGCGCGACCCCGGCGAGTTCCACGGCGACCGAGGTCTACACGGGAGTTCAGCAAGGGACGATGGACGCGGCGGCGTTCCCGTTCACCTACAGCCATGTTTCCTACCGGCTCCACGAAGTCGCGGACTGGTTCACCGGGAACCTATCGCCAGGCACGGCGGACTGCCCGTTGGCGTTTGCCCGGACTGCGTACGAGGCGCTCCCCGCGCAATACCGGCAGCTCCTGGACGACGTGAAGGACGACGTGATCGCTGCGCAAATCCAGGCCTACGTCGATGTCGACCGCGTGAACCTGCCCATGCTGAAGGAGACGCTCGTCGAAGTCCGGTATACGGATGCCCAACTGGTGGACTTCCGTGCGCGGGCCGGCAAGCCCGTGATCGACGCCTGGATCGCCGACAACCAGGATCGCTTCGATGCCCGCGGCCTGGTGGACGCCATGTTCGCCGCCGTTGGCCAGACCTACGACTGAGCCTCGCCCTTGCAGGACCTATTCGGCCGCGTAATCGCATCCTGCGACCGGGCGCTCGGCATCGTGGAGAACGGCCTCAACCTCGTCGCCGGCACCTTGATCTTCGTGCTGATGCTGCTCGGCGTCGCGCAGATCGTCATGCGCACCGTGTTCTCGGCGCCGATCTTCGGCTACATCGACATCGTGGAAGTGGCCATGGTCGGCTTCGCGGTGGTGTCCATCGCGTACGTCCAGCGCGTCGGCGGACACGTGCGCATGGAGCTTCTGATATCGAGGCTGAAAGGGCGCTGGCTGTGGGTCGCGGAATTGACCAGCGCCGGACTCGCAGCCTTCATCGTCGCGGTACTGATCCCGTATTCGTACCAGCACTTCGAACGGGCGTTCGAGTTCGGCGATAGCACGATCGATATCGAGCTTGCCACCTGGCCGGCCAAACTCGCCGTGCCGCTGGCCTTGACCGTCTTGCTGGTGCGCCTCGGTGTCCAGATCGCAGGCTACCTGCGCCTTGTCCTGCACCCCGACCTGGCCCCGGTGGCCGTGCCGACCATCAAGGACGCCGCCGCCCTGGCCGCCGATGAGATCTCGCTGGCAAGCGGTGGCCGGGACGACTCGCGGTGACAGGCGTGGACGAATTCTGGGTCGGCATCGGCGGCGTGGTGATGCTGGTCACCCTGGTCGCGCTCGGCGTGCGCGTCTACATCGCCGCCGCCTTGACGGGCTTCCTGGGTCTCGTGCTCCTCAAGGGTTGGGGTGTCGCCGCCGCCGTGGCCGGCACGATCCCGCATTCCAAGACGGTCACCTACCCGCTGTCCGTCTTGCCGCTGTTCATCCTGATCGGCTTTCTCGCCTTCCACGCCGGCCTCACGGGGCGCCTTTTCGAAGCCGCCCGGCGCTGGGTCGGCTGGGTGCCCGGCGGCCTTGCGGTGTCCACGGTCTTCGCGAGCGCCGGGTTCGCGGCCGTGTCCGGCGCATCCACGGCCACCGCCGCCGTGTTCTCGCGGGTTGCCATCCCCGACATGCTGAAGAACCGCTACGGCAAACGCCTCACAGCCGGCGTCATCGCCGCCGGCGGCACCTTGGCATCGCTGATACCGCCGTCGGCCATCCTGGTGATCTACGCGATCATCGTCGAGGAATCGGTCGGCAAGTTGCTGTTGGCCGGTCTGCTCCCCGGCCTGGTCTCGGTTCTGATCTACGCGGGTCTGATCGTCACCATGTGCTCGGTGCGGCCTGACCTCGGGCGGCCAATAGGGGGCTTCACTTGGCGCGAGAGGTTCAGAGCCGTGCCCGGCGCGATGCCGATCTTCTTTGTGGTCGGCATCATCTTCGGCGCGCTCTATTCCGGAGCGGCCACACCGACCGAGGCGGGCGCGCTGGGGGCGATGGTGGTCTTCGGCCTCTACGTATTCCAGGCCTATCGGCAACGCGCGTTCGGCGAGATGCGCGGCCGCCTCCGTGAGGCGCTGATGGAGACGGCGAAGCTGACCGTGATGATCTTCACGCTGGTGTGGGGCGTTTTCCTGTTCGTCAGGTTCCTCGGATTCGCCGGGCTGCCGGGAGCGTTCGCGGACTGGGTCGTGGATCTGGACGTACCGCCGCTCGTCATCATCGTGTGCATCCTCCTCGCCTATGCTGTGCTCGGCATGTTCATGGACGCCATCGGCATGCTCGTGCTCACTTTGCCGGTGGTGTATCCCGCCGTGGTGGCGCTCGGCTACGACCCGATCTGGTTCGGCATCGTCGTGGTCAAGATGGCGGAGATCTGCCTCATCACCCCCCCGATCGGCCTCAACTGCTTCGTGGTCGCGGGTGTCGCACGCGAGTTGCAGAGCCCTGAGGGCCGATCGCTCTCGATCCCGCTGCAGGACGTGTTCCGCGGTATCGGACCATTCTTCATCGCCGACGTACTCACCGTCGCCGTGCTTCTCGCCGTCCCCGACCTCGTGCTTTGGCTGCCAAAGACGATGGGTTGAGCGCGGCAGGGGCCCATCGGAGAGGCCTGCGTACGCTTGACGCTCAGGTTCGCTTACACTTGGACACAAACGAGAATCGCGTGGAGGGGAGAGTTGGTGGATCAGCCTAGTGACGAGGTCCTGCTCGACATTCATCGGCGCATGGTGCGCATCCGGGTCTTCGAAACCGAAGCGGGCCGCATGGCGGAAGCGGGCAAGATACCCGGCGCGCTGCACCTGTACGTCGGCGAAGAGGCGGTGGCGGCCGGTGTCATGGCGCACTTGAGCGATGATGACTGGATCACCAGCACCCATCGCGGACACGGGCACCTTATCGCCAAGGGCGGCGAATTCGACAGGATGTTCGCGGAACTCTTTGGGCGCGCCACGGGCTACTGCCGCGGCAAGGGCGGCAGCATGCACATTTCGAACATGGACCTCGGCATGCTCGGTGCCAACGGCATCGTCGGTGCCGGGCCGCCGATCGCCGTGGGCGCCGCCTTCTCCACCAAGTTCCGCAAGACGGACCGCGTTGCGGTGTCGTTCTTCGGGGATGGCGCGAGCAACGAGGGCTCGTTCCACGAAGCCGCCAACATGGCTGCGCTCTACAAGCTGCCGGCGATCTTCGTCTGCGAGAACAACGGCTACGGCGAATACACCCCGCAGGCCAATCACCAGGCGATCGTCGACGTCGCGGACCGCGCGTCGGGCTACGGCATGCCGGGCGTCATCGTCGACGGCATGGACGCGGTCGCGGTCTACGAGGCGGCCGGTGCCGCCATAGAACGCGCACGGTCCGGCGAAGGTCCGACCTTGCTCGAATGCAAGACCTACAGGTTCTTCGACCACGTGGGCGTGCGCGGCATGGGGTTGTCCTATCGCACCGACGAGGAGCTCGAGGAGTGGCAGAAGCGCGACCCGATCCACATGTTCGAGGCGCGCCTCGACGAACTCGGCGTGCTCAGTCGCGACGACGCGGCCAAGATCCACGAGGGCGTGCTCGAGGAGGTGCGCGCCGGCATCGAGTTCGCCGAATCCAGTCCCCTGCCCGACCCCGAGACCTTGCTCGAAGACGTCTACGCTTAAGGAGAGTTCAATGGCCGAAGCGGCGCAACGCGAAATCACCTACGTCGGCGCCATCGCCGAAGCGGCGCGGACCATCCTCAACGAGCAGGAAGGCGCCTTCATCGCGGGCGAGGACGTCGCTGGCGCGGGTGGCGTATTCGGTTCGTACCGGGGTCTTCTCGACGAGTTCGGTTCGGAGCGCATCGTGGACACGCCGATTTCGGAGGAAGGCATCGTCGGCCTCGGCGTCGGTGCCGCGGCGACGGGCTTACGCCCGATCATCGACATCATGTTCATGGACTTCATGGGCGAGTGCATGGACGAGATCGCCAACCAGATGGCGAAGATGCGCTACATGTTCGGCGGCTCCGCCAAACTGCCGATCACCGTCGTCACGATGTCGGGTGCCGGCATGAACATGGCGGCGCAGCACTCCCAGAGCCTCGAGGTGTGGCTTTGCCACCTGCCCGGGCTCAAGGTCGTGACCCCCGCCACCCCCTATGATGCCAAGGGCATGCTGATCGCGGCGGCCCGGGACGACAACCCCGTCTTCGTGGTGATGAACAAGCTGTCACTGCGCAACCAGGGCCCTGTCCCGGAGGAGGCCTACGAAGTCCCGATCGGCGCCGCGGAGGTCGTGCGCGCCGGCGACGACCTCACGTTCGTTACCTACAGTCGAATGGTCAGCGAAGCGGTCAAGGCGGCCGAAGCCTTGAGTGCCGACGGCATCGAAGCCGAAGTGATCGATCTGAAGTCCCTGCAACCGATGGACACCGACACGGTCATCAAGTCCGTGCAGAAAACCCACCGCGCGGTGGTGGTCCACGAGGCCGTCCGCTTCGCCGGCCTCGGCGGCGAGATCGCAGCACAGATCCAGGAACTGGCCTTCGACGACCTCGATGCCCCGGTGGCGCGCGTCGGCGCGCCGTTCTCGCCCGTGCCGTTCAGTTCCGTGCTGGAGCAGACGTACCTGCCGAATGCCGACAAGATCGCCGCTGAAGCCCGACAACTGCTCGGCATGTAAATGACGCCTCGCTGCGTCGGCCTGGTCGCCAATCCGGCATCCGGCAAGGATGTGCGGCGCGTGACCGCTCGCGCGTCGGTGTTCGACAACCAGGAAAAGTCCGCGATGGTGCGGCGCTGCCTGGTCGGCATCCGCGCCTTCGCTTCGGCACCGATCCGCTACATGCCGGATCCGCACCATGTCGCCCGCAGCGCCGTGGACGAACTGAAACTCGCGGCGGAACCACTCGACATCACGATCGACGCGAACGTCGGGGACACCGTCCGCGCCGCCCGCGCGCTGCGCGGCGCCGCAGCCGTGATTGTCCTCGGCGGCGACGGCACCAATCGGGCGTTCGCCAAGGGCTGGCTCGATGCGCCGCTGATCGCCCTGTCCACGGGCACGAACAACGCGTTTCCGACCATGCAGGAAGCGACCACCGCCGGCGCCGCGGCGGGCGTGCTCGCCACCAGGGAACTGCCCCTCGCAGCCGTCGCACGCCAGGCCAAGGCGATTCACGTCGACATCGACGGCGAAGACCCCGACCTCGCCCTCATCGATGCCGTCTTCACCCGCGACCGTTTCGTGGGGGCACGCGCGCTGGACGACCCTTCGCGCCTGGTCGCGGCATTCCTGACCCGCGCCGATCCGGCTGGCGTTGGCATGACCTCGGTAGGCGGTTTTGCCCATCCCTTGAGTGCCGCCGAAGATGCCGCGCTCACGGTCGAGTTCGACGCCAGCGCACCGCATGGCGTGAACGCCGCTTTGGCGCCGGGGCGCTTTGAACATATCGGCATCTCGAAGTTGCGCCTACTCGACTTCGACGACGCCATTCGCTGGACGGGACCGGGTGCGCTCGCCTTCGACGGCGAACGGGAACGCATCCTGAAGGCCGGTCAGACGGCCACTTTGACCGCGGCCCGCGACGGCCCGTGGGTCGTCGACGTGGCCAAGGTTCTTAGTCACGCCGTCTGCCGCCGGCCTTTTACGAACGCCTAGGAGAAAACATGCCTGCCGAGATCTACCTGGTCAAAGTCGGAATGACCATGCACGAAGGAACCGTGGAGGAGTGGTACGTGGCCGACGGCGAGCGGGTCGAAGCCGGTGCCCTCCTCTACCGGCTCGAGACTGAAAAGGTCAATCTCGACGTGGATGCGGAGACCGCGGGGATCGTGAAGCACCTCGTCGCCGAGGGGACTACCCTCGAGCCCGGCGACGTGGTCGGCTACATCTACGCCGAAGACGAGACCATCCCGGACGTCCTGCCGGCAGCGAAGCCTAAGCGCGACATCGCGGCCCAGGACGACGCCGCGGCAACGCCCAAGGCCGAGGTCAAGCCGGCACCGGCGCGGTCGGGCAAGCGCGTTGCCGCTTCGCCCGTCGCCCGCAAGCTGGCGTCCGAACTGGGCATCGATCTCGCCACCGTGACCGGTACCGGCCCGCGTGGGCGCATCACCAAAGAGGACGTTCAGCAGGCCAGCGAACAGGCCGCGACGAGCCCGACCCCTGAGGGCGAACAGAGCGGCGAAGCGATTCCCTTGCGCGGCATGCGCAAGACCATCGCCGAGCGCATGCACGCGAGTCTGCGCGACACGGCGCAACTCACCATGGACATGGAAGTGGGCATGGACGACGCGGTGAAGCTGCGCCAGGGCCTCATCGCCGAATGGGAATCCGAAGGCATCCGGGCGACCTATACGGACCTCGTCATCGTTGCCGCGGCCCGTGCCCTGAAGAGCCATCCGGCCATGAACGCCACGCTTGTCGGCGATGCCATCAGCCGCTTGGAACACGTCCATGTCGGCGTCGCAGTCGCCCTCGCCGACGGGCTGATCGTCCCGGTGATCAAGGACGCTGGCGACAAGCCTTTGAAGCAGATCGCGGTCGAGTCCGCGGAACTCGCTCAGAGGGCCCGGGACGGTGCGCTAAGCCTGACGGATGTCGAAGGCGGCACGTTCACGGTGACCTCGCTCGGCATGTACGGCGTGGACACGTTCACCCCGATCCTGAACACGCCCCAAGCCGGGATCCTAGGCGTCGGGCGGATCTACGATGGGCTGCGCTGGGACGACGATACGCCGCGCAAGACGGCCATGATGCGGCTGTCGCTCACTTGGGACCACCGCGTGCTCGACGGTGCGCCCGCTGCCGAGTTTCTGGCGGCCGTGCGCGGATACCTGGAGGCGCCGTTCAGGCTATTGGTCTAGCCGTTCGAGACGTGATCGACGCTAGCGACCGACCACCTTGACGGTCAGCCCGTCAAGTTCGTCGGTCAGCTCGATCTGGCAGGACAGGCGGCTGGTGTCCGAGACCTCGCCGTCGAACTCCAGCATGTCGCGCTCCAATTCGCTGGGCGGACCGACCTTGGCCATCCAATCCGGATGCACGTGGACGTGGCAGGTTGCACAGGCGCAGCCGCCGCCGCACTCGGCATCGATGCCGTCGATGCCTTCGGCGCGGGCGAGTTCCATGACCACGTCGCCGGCGTCGCCATCGACGGCGACCACCTCGTCGTCAAGCGTCTCGAAATAGACGGTTGCCATGCCAGCGCCCCAGGATCAGGGCGTGCATTCTACTTTCAGTCCGTCGCGGGCGGTACAGCCGTTCGCTATGCTTAACCGCGGTTCGGTCGTGTACGTCATCGCATGCCCCGACAGAAACTGGTGAAGAGCCGCGCCGACCTGCGTCCGCCCCCCGAACTCGTCGATGCGGTCCGTTTCCCAGCGCCGGACGTGGTCGCCCGCCACCTGGGCGAAAACCCGGATTGGGGCTGGGCCGACCATCTCTTCATCGCTGCCTGCCGCGTGCCCGGCTACGAGGGCCACGGCGGTCGGATCGCCGAGGCGGACAAGCACCAGGATGAACGGATCGCCATCGTCGAGATGTTCGTCGAGCACGGTACGCCGCCGTCGATCACCAACAACCGCAAGGTCACCCCGTTGCACATGGCGTGCAGGTTCGACCTCCCGCGCGTGGCCGAGCGGCTCGTTGCTCTCGGTGCCGCGGTGGATGCTTACGATGCGTCCCGCGAGACGCCACTGTACCGCGCGGTGAACCTGGGCTACGTGGACTGCGTGCGCGCCCTGATCGCGGCCCAGGCGGACGTCGATTTCCAGAACCGTCGTGGCGAGACGCCCCTCCTCCGGGCCGCCCGACGCGGCAAGAAACTGATCGTCCCGCTTCTCCTGGCAGCGGGGGCCAACCCCCGAATAGCCGATCGGGCCGGCAAACAGCCCATGGACTACGCGCGGAACCCGGCGATCCAGCAGGCTTTGGCCACGGTCTTGGCATGACCGCACTCATCACCGACCCGGTGTGCCTCGAGCACGAGATGGGGCCGCGACACCCCGAGAGACCGGCCCGTCTCGAAGCCGTCCTCCAGCACCTGGACGAAACCGGGCTGCTCGCGGACCTCGAGTCCGTCGCGGCCCCCGAGGCAACTCGCGAACAGATCATCGGGGTGCACGAGGAAGACTACGTGGATGCCATCGAACGCCTTGCCCCGACGGAAGGGTTGGTGCGTCTCGACCCCGATACGTTCATGGGTCCCGGCTCCTTGCGCGCGGCGAGGACGGCCGTCGGCGCAGCCGTCGCCGGGGTGGATCTCGCCTTCGACAACGATGAACGGCGAATAGGCGAGCGGCGTGCGTTCTGCGCTGTCCGTCCGCCGGGCCACCACGCCGAGGCCGCGACGGCCATGGGGTTCTGCATCTTCAACGGCATCGCCGTCGCGGCCGCCCACGCCTTGGCGAGCAAACCGGTCGAACGCGTCGCCATCCTCGACTTCGACGTCCACCACGGCAACGGCACGGTCGCCGCGTTCGCGGAGGATCCGCGCGTCCTGGTCTGCTCGAGCTTCCAGTATCCGCACTACCCGCACCGGCTACAGGACGTGGAGCGGCCCAACATCGTGAACACGCCTCTGCCGGCACACACCGGCAGTGTCGACTACCGGCGCGCCTTGGAACGCGACTGGTTGCCAGCCGTCGAGGCTTTCAAGCCGGAGCTCATCCTAGCCTCGGCCGGGTTCGATGCCCATGCCGCCGATCCCTTAGGCGATCTGAGGCTGACCGAGGACGACTTCGCATGGACGGCGGACCTGATCGTCGCGCTCGCCGAGAGCCATGCCGACGGACGCATCGTGTCGGTGCTCGAAGGTGGGTACGACTTGCAGGCGCTGGCGCGGAGCGTGCACGCCTACGTCGAGCGGCTCTGACGCCTAAAGTGCTTGGCAGACGCTTGCGTCCTGCCCCGTGTCAGGCGGCGGCCCGTGGCCGCGACCGACGCTTCATCCGCACCGAGGGCCGGCGTTTGAGCCGCTGTTCCACCGGATCGACCTCGATGCCAACGGACTCCAACGCCGTCAGTCCCAGGATCGGCTCGGCGCGTTCCGGGCCGAAGCAGACGGTCGTGCCGACGAAGTCGCCCATGAGCTCGATGTCCGCGCCGGTGACCTCCACCGTTTCCTCGCGGCCGTCGGCGAGTTCGTAGGTCCGGCGACCATTGGGTACCAGCCCAATGCTGCGTAGCGCGTCCGCTGGCACGACGCAGTCGATAGAACCCGTGTCCACTAAGAACAACCCGTCCCAAGACCTGCTCGGCTCGGCAGGATTGCGCACCGTCGCGGTGACTTGCACTACCCCGATCAGTGTTCTCGCTGTACCTTGGGGATGGCGTCGTTGTAACAGTCGCATGAGCCACTTCCTGCCTATCGACTCCGTCTTGCATCATGTCGCGACGTTTGGCGCAACGCGATGCCGTTTTAGCATCACCCGGCGTGTTCTGCGGGCGAGTCCTGCGCCAATCCGGCGACTCGACCGATGATCGTGGTTGCGGGACCGTCTGAGCCCATGGTGGCGACCCGGTCTCCAAGATCGTCCACGCGGCCCGCGATCACTTGCTGGTCCGGCAGCGTGCCGCGGACCACGGTGGCAGCCGGTGTCTCTGGGGCCAAGCCGTGTGCGATCAGTTGCGCGCAGAGCATTGGCAAGGTCGCGAGGCCCATGTAGACGACGACGGTCTGATCCGGCTGCGCGAGTGCCTCCCAATCCAGCGCGATGTCCCCGCCACGGCGATGGCCGGTGACGAAGCGCACCGATTGCGCCCAGTCGCGATGCGTCAACGGGATGCCGGCGATAGCGGCACAGCCCAGGGCCGCCGTGATCCCCGGCACGATCTCGAACGGGACGCCGTGGCGGCCCAAGGCGGCGACTTCCTCGCCGCCACGGCTGAAAACGAGAGGATCGCCGCCCTTGAGGCGGACGACCCGAAGGCCGCGCTGTGCATCGGCCAGCAGCGCTGCGTTGATGTCGCGCTGACGCGAGTCCGCATCGTCAGCCCGGCCGTACGCGGCACGCCGGCCTACGAACACGCGCCGTGCATCCCGCCGGCAGCGCTCGAGGATGCCGTCACCGACCAAGTGATCGTAGTAGACCACGTCCGCGCGCTGCAGCCGCTGCAGGGCCTTCACTGTGAGCAGGTCCGGATCGCCCGGGCCGGCACCGACGAGCGACACCAGCCCCGAATGCGCGCCGGATTCCGCCGCGCGGGCAAGCCGTTCGTCAGCCGCCGCAACGTCGCCTTTTGCCGCAAGGTCGGCCAAGTCGGAATCGATGGCGCGGTCCCAGAACCGTCTGCGTTCGTCGATGTCCGGGAGAAGCGACTTGAGCCGTTGGCGTCGACTGGCCAGGTAGTCGGCCAATGCGCCGAGGTTGCTTGGCAGAACGCCTTCGATCAGCTCGCGCATCCGCCGCGCCAGCGTTGGCGAGGCGCCGCCGGTCGAAATCGCGACCGTAACGGACCCGCGGTCGACGATGGCCGGGAACAGCGCCGTCGAACGTGCGCCGTCGTCGACGCAGTTGACGAGCACCCTGGCATCAGCACAAGCACGGTGGATGTGCTCATTGACCGCCTCGTCGTTGGTGGCCGCCACGACCAGCAAGCGACCGTCCACGTCCGCGGCACGAAATGTCCGCGAGGTCACGTTGACATTCCGCTCGGCGCAGTAGGCGCGCAAGTCGGCCACGACATTGGGCGCCACGACTTCTACATCGGCGCCAGCAGCGATGAGCAGTTCGATCTTCCGGCGGGCGACCTCGCCGCCACCGACCACCAACACCGGCTGGCCAGCCAGTTTGAGCGACAGCGGCAACACGTCCATTGGTCGCCCTACTCGGCACCGGCCGCGTCGAACTCCAAGCGTGACGTACCACCCATGTAGCTTCGCAGCGCGTCCGGCACGTGTACCGACCCATCCCCGTCCTGGTAGTTCTCGAGCACGGCAATCAGCGTCCGTCCCACGGCAAGGCCCGAGCCGTTCAAAGTGTGGACGTACTCAGGCCGCGCCGTTTCGGGGTCGCGAAAGCGCGCCAGCATTCGACGGGCCTGGAAGTCCAGGAAGTTGCTGCACGACGAGATTTCGCGATAGCGGTTCTCGGCCGGCAGCCACACCTCGAGGTCGACGGTCTTGGCTGCCGCGAAGCCCAGATCGCCGGCGCACAGCACCACCACCCGGTACGGCAGGTCGAGCGCCTTGAGCACGGCCTCGGCGTGGCTGGTCAGTTCATCCAAGGCGCGCCAGGACTCGGCCGGATGCACCACCTGCACTAGCTCCACCTTCTCGAACTGGTGCTGGCGGAAGATGCCGCGCGTGTCCTTGCCGTAGTTGCCGGCCTCGCTCCGGAAGCACGGGGTATGTGCCACGAACTTGAGCGGCAGCGTATCGGCGTCGAGGATGCGCTCGCGGATCAGGTTCGTCACCGGCACTTCAGCCGTCGGAATCAGGAACTGATCGCGGTCGCCGCTGATCGCGAAGAGGTCGTCCTCGAATTTCGGAAGCTGGCCCGTACCGACGAGGATGTCGCGGTCTACGACGTACGGCACGTAGATCTCCTCGTAGCCGTGCTCAAGGGTGTGGATGTCGATCATGAACGCGGTCAACGCCCGGTGCAGCCTCGCGAGACTCCCGCGCATGACCGAAAAGCGAGCGCCCGCGAGCTTGGCCGCGGCTTCGAGATCGAGCGCGCCGGCCGCGATGTCGACATGGTCGCGGGGCTCGAAGTTGAAACGTGGCGGCTCCCGCCAGCGCCGCAATTCGACGTTCTCGGCGTCGTCTGCTCCCGGGGGAACGCTCTCGTCCGGCACGTTCGGAATGCCGCGCATGAACTCGTCGAGTTCGCGGCGGACCTCATCGAACTCCGCCTTGGCGGCATTCAGCCGCTCGCCTAGGTCCCCGACCGCCGCCACCATCGGGGCGATGTCTTCGCCGGCTGCGCGCGCTGCCCCGATCCGCTTCGACGCACGGCGGCGCTCCTGCTGCAGGTTCTCTGTCTCGAGCTGCGCCGCCTTTCGTCGGTCTTCCAGGGCCTCAAATCTCGACACATCAAACACTGCGCCGCGGGTGCCGACCCGGGCGGCGATGTTCAGGAGGTCTTGGCGCAACCGTCGCGGGTCGATCATCGCAATGCACCGACCAGGCGAAAGCCGACGTAGGCGGCGAGCAAGCACGTCGCCACCGTGCCGAGCACGTAAGCCAGCGCCCAACCGAGCCGGCCCTGTTCGTAGAGGACGAGGGTGTCGGCCGAGAAAGCCGAGAACGTCGTAAACGCCCCGAGGACGCCAAACACGAGGAACGGGCGCCCGACCGCCTCGAACCACGGGCTGCCGGAGAACGCCGCCAGCAGCGCGCCGATCCCTAAGCAACCCGCCACGTTGACAAGAAACGTGCCCCAAGGCAGCGAGCCGGCCGCTACGGACTGAACGGCATAGCGCAACAGGGCACCGCAAGCCCCGCCAGCGGCCACCATGAGCATGGTTTTCAACCGATCCGCCCCATCTCAAGCGTTCGACCGAGGAGTGAAGCGTAACAGACTGCCGCCGGTCACCCGCTCGTGGCGGCCCTCAACGGCGCTCGTTCCGGGCAGCGCGATCCCGGGCCGCGAGATCCGCCAACCGAGCCTTGATCCGCGATTCCAGGCCGTGATCGGTCGGCTCGTAGAACTTGAGGTCCGGCACTTCGTCCGGAAAGTAGCGCTCGCCCGCGGCGTAGGCCCCGTCCTCGGCGTGGGCATAGCGATAGCCCTTGCCGTGATCGAGTTGCTTTGCGAGCCGCGTGGGGGCATTGCGCAAGCGGAGCGGCACGGCGTCGGATGGATGCTCGCGCACGTAGGCCATCGCCCGGTTGAACGCCGTCTCGATGGCGTTGCTCTTGGGAACGCTGGCCAGGTACAGAACCGCGTGAGCCAGTGCCAGATCACCTTCCGGCGACCCGAGCCTGTGATAGGCGTCCCAGGCGTCGACGCACAACTGCAACGCGCGCGGGTCGGCGTTGCCGACGTCCTCGCTTGCCATGCGCACTAGCCGTCGCGCCACGTAGAGCGGATCGCAACCGCCGTCGAGCATTCGCGCGAGCCAGTAGAGAGCGGCGTCGGGGGCGCTACCGCGGACCGCCTTGTGCAGCGCCGAGATCTGGTCGTAGAACGCGTCCCCGCCCTTGTCGAATCGGCGGTAGGTCTGGCCGCTCGCTTCGCGGACATGCTCGGCCTGCACGCTACCGGACGCCAACTGCGCCGCCATTTCCAGGATGTTGAGCGCTCGGCGCGCGTCGCCGTCCGCCAGCGCGACCAGCAAGCTCATGGCCTCCGGTTCGATGTCGCTGCCGACGTCATGGCGCGCTGCGCGCTTGAGCAGGGTCTCGATGTCCTCGCCCGCGAGCGGCTTGAGTACGTAGACGCGTGAACGCGACAACAAGGCGCCGTTCACCTCGAAGGACGGGTTTTCCGTCGTCGCACCGACGAAGACGACCGTGCCGCGTTCGACGTGGGGCAGAAACGCGTCCTGCTGGGCCTTGTTGAAACGGTGGACTTCGTCGATGAACAGCACCGTCGTCTCGCCCGCGGCGGCTTCGGCGTCCGCGATTGCCGCGCGGACGTCCTTGACCCCGGCGAGTACCGCCGAGAGGCTCCGCCAGCGTGCACCGGCGGCGTCGGCGAGTAGGCGTGCCAACGTGGTCTTCCCGGTGCCCGGGGGACCCCAGAAGATCATCGAGTAGATGAAGCCGCGTTCGGCCAGTTGCTTGAGCGGCCGGCCTCGGCCGAGCAGGTGGTCCTGACCGACGAAGTCGTCGAGGTGTCTCGGCCTCATCCGATCCGCGAGCGGCTGCGCCGCACGCGGCATCTCGCCTGCGTCAACGGCCGGGCGGTCGGGAGACGTCGCCGATGACATCGACCCCGGTGGGTACCGTGAACTCGAACAGGTCGGATTCTAGCACCGCGTCGTCGTCACGGACCGTGAATGCGACCCGCGTCAACTGGTCCAGATGGTCCGCGATGTCGATGCCCGCAAGGCTGCCGTCAGCAGCGAACGTCAGCGCCAATTCGCCGTAGACGGCGTTCGGATCGACGGGGGTCAGTTCGAACCGGCTGCCGCCAGCTTCGGGGGGCTCGGTGGCAAGGACGCTGAAGTTCCGCCGCAGGTCGGCCACGGTTCCGGTGAGGAAAACGGCCGGCGAGCCGGTCAATGCCTCGGCAAGCGGCTGCACGGTCACCTGCTCCAAGTCCGGGTCGTAGACCCAGAGGGTCTCGCCGTTGGTGACGACTAGCTGCGGATACGGCTCGTCCAGCTCCCAGCGTAGGCGCATGGGGCGCTTGAGGTGCATCCGGCCGGTGGCGGCCTGCAGCACGTCGCCGAAGCGGTTCGTCACCGTCTGTTCGAACTCCGCCGACAGGGTGGTCATGCCGTCGAGCAGTTTCGCCAACTGTGGCGCATCGTCCGCCCCGGCGCGCATGGGGACCAAGAGGACCAACAGCAGTGCTACCGCGCAGAACGTCGCCGATTGACCTCCATGGGCGATCATCATGCCGCTGGTGCGGGCGGCAACACCTCACGTGTGCCGTTGCTGTTCATCGCCGAGACGATTCCCGCCTCCTCCATCGCCTCGATCAGCCGCGCGGCACGGTTGTAGCCGATGCGCAGCTTGCGCTGGACCGCCGAGATCGACGCCCGGCGCGACTCCAGCACGAACGCCACCGCCTCGTCGTAGAGCGGCTCGTCCGAGTCGCTCTCCACAACGGGCGCAAGGTCGACGGTGCCCGGAATCTCCAGGTCGACGCCGCCGGCGACGACGTCGGCGAGGTACTCGGGCGTACCGCGCTCCTTCCAGTCCTTAGCGACCGCGTGGACTTCCTCATCGGAGACGAATGCGCCGTGGATCCGCACGGGCGTGCCTGTGCCCGGGGGCAGGAATAGCATGTCGCCGTGGCCGAGTAGCTGCTCGCCGCCACCCTGGTCGAGGATCGTCCGGGAGTCGACCCGGCTCGACACCTGGAACGAAATGCGTGCGGGGATGTTGGCCTTGATGAGGCCCGTGATCACGTCCACGGACGGCCGCTGGGTCGCGAGAATCAAGTGGATGCCGGCGGCCCGCGCCTTCTGCGCGATCCGTGCGATCAACTGTTCGACCTTCTTGCCGACGACCATCATCATGTCGGCAAATTCGTCGATCACCACGACGATGTACGGCAGGTGCTCAAGTACGGGGGCAGGCGCCCCGGCGTCAGGTGGCCAAAGCGGATCCAGCAGCGGCTTGCCCACACTCGCGCCGTCGGCGATCCGACGGTTGTAGCCGCCGACGTGGCGCACGCCCAGCGCCGCCATCAACTGGTAGCGCCGCTCCATTTCGGCCACGCACCAGTTGAGCGCCTGGGCGGCGTCGCGCATATCCGTCACCACCGGCGTGAGCAAGTGCGGGATGCCGTCGTAGACGCTCAGTTCGAGCATCTTCGGATCGACCAGGATGAGCCGCAGATCCTGAGGCGTCGCCTTGTAGAGCATGGACAGCAGCATGGCGTTGACGCCGACGGACTTCCCCGACCCGGTCGTGCCCGCCACCAACAGGTGAGGCATCCGGCCGATGTCGGCCATCACCGGCGCGCCCGCGATATCCTTGCCCAACGCCAGCGTGAGCGGCGTGTCGGCGTCGCGGTAGCTCCGCGAACTCAAGAGTTCCTTGAGGCGAACCGTTTCCCGCTCTTCGTTCGGAATCTCGATGCCGACGACCGGCTTGCCAGGGATGACCTCGACGATGCGGACGCTGACGACCGCCAGGGAACGCGCCAAGTCCTTGGCCAGGCTCGTGATCTTGCTGACCTTCACGCCCGGTGCCGGCGCCAGTTCAAAGCATGTGACCACCGGCCCCGGCAGCACGGACTTCACCTCCGCTTCGACCTTGAAGTCCGCGAGCTTCTTCTCCAGGCGACGTGACATCGCTTCGAGGGACGCATCGGAGTAGCCGCCGCTCGCCGACCCGACGCGATCATCGAGCAACTCGAGATCCGGCATCTCGGCTTGCGTCTTCAAGTCGAAAAGGCGGCGCTGGACGCCGGGGGTCGCCTCGACAACGGGCTCGCGGACCTGGGGTCTGGGGCGGTCGCGGAGCGGAACGCCGCCAATTTCGGGTTCCCGCCGCGGCCTAGTCCCAATGACCACCTTGCTGCGCACGGTCAACGCGTGG
Organism: Gammaproteobacteria bacterium; assembly: GCA_026706385.1. Classification (GTDB taxonomy): domain Bacteria; phylum Pseudomonadota; class Gammaproteobacteria; order Pseudomonadales; family Azotimanducaceae; genus VXYL01. Next base: position 79,798 of record JAPOYV010000073.1, on the reverse strand, counting down.
TCCGGCTGCCCCCCATCGCTCGCCCACAGCCGGCGGCAGACGGCCCAAAGTGCGCGAACGACCTTGCTCGCGCCGACGAAGACCGCGCTCGCGGCCAGGTGGACACCTCGCCCCGTGTACTCGGCGATGGTCAACCAGGAGTAGCCGAGGCCCGCCTGCGTGCCGATCGCGAGGACTGCGAGTGCGCAGATCGTCAAGCCCACCCAGTTCAATACCGGGAGTCCGGCCGCGGCCAGCCCACTGCCGAGAACGCCGCCGGGGCCGGCCGGCAAGTCGCTACCGGTGAAGTGCAGGTCCGCCAACAAGCACGTCGCCGTCACCACCAAGGCGAAGCCGCCCGTGCGGAGCATGGTGTTGAGCCAGGACAGCGACTCGCGCCAACCCCGGCGCAGCAGCAGCACGGCGACACCGACCAGACCGGCTGGTAGCAGATAGGCCGACCAGCCGAGAACGAGCAGCATCAAATCGGCGGTATACGCCCCCCAGCGACCGAACTGGTTGGAGACCACGAGGTTGGAGCCGGCCACCGACCACGCCGGGTCGAGGGGCGAATAGGAGCCGATGGAGAGCAGCAGATAGGCGGCTACCGCGAGTACCGCCACAAGCGCGATCTCGCGAACGGGGATGACGGTGACCGGAGTCGCCATGGGGAAATCCGTTTCCCGAGTCGTCTCATTGTATCGGGACGCGCGCACGGCGCAAGTCCCGGATTCTCTTAAGAATCAACCCTTGTCGAGGAGGTCCCTAAGGTCGGTCAGCGCAGCGTTGACCCGGGAGATGTACGACGCCATGACGAGGGAGTGATTGGCGAGGAAGCCGAATCCGCCGCCGTTCAGGATCAACGGGCTCCAGATCGGCTCCTGCGTGCCCTCGAGTTCGCGGATGATCTGGCGGAGGCTGACCCGCGCGTTCTTGTCGTCGAGCACCGTCCCGAAGTCGTGCTCGACAGCTTTGAGGAGGTGGATCAAGGCCCACGTCTGGCCACGCGCCTCGAAGAACACGTCGTCGATCTTGAACCAACTGGTCCTGGTCATCGTGTCCGCCGGGACGTCGGTCGCCGTGGTGGCGGACGGCTCTCCGGCCAAGTCGATGTTCAACTGTCGCTTGCCGACGCTCTGCGACAGGCGCTGCGAGATGTCGCCGAGGCGGCGGTCGACCTCATCGAGCCAGCGCGACAGGTTGTCGGCACGGGCGTAGAACTGCGTGGTCTCGCGAGCAGGGTCCGTGAGGCGTTGCGCGTAGTTCGCGATGCTCCGCGCCGCGTCCCGGTACTCGTCCTCGGACGCGGGGAAGATCCAGCTCGCGTTGTCGAAGAAGAGATGGCCTTGCGCCGCCACTAGATCGGGATCCTCCGCGGACTGGCTCTGGGAACGGCTCAAGTCGTTGCGCAGCGCACGGCTCATGTCGCGCAGGTGCACCAGCACGCCGAACTCCCAGTTCGGCACGTTGTCGAGGTAAACGCCAGGCGGGAACAGATCGTTGGCGAGGTATCCCCCGCGCTTGTCGAGCAGGGTCTCGGCCAGCCGCACCACAGTGGTCGCCGTCGTGTAGCCCGTGACCGGCTTGACGTTCGCCTCGGCGGCGCGCTCCGCAGCCGCAGCGACCGGGTCGAACGTGTCCGGTTCGTACGACCACCACCAGCCTGTCGCGACGACGGCCACCACGTAGGCGCCGACCACGGCCGCCACGCCCATCCCGGCACGCTTCGTCCAGCGGGTCGGGCCCGCCGTGGGCGTCACGTACGGGTCGCGACGCCAGAAGGCCCAGTTCAGTTTCATGGTGTCTGCCATGGGCGCACCTCGAATGTCACCGGTAGGCTCGAGCCATCGCTCAGGACGGCGTTCAAAGTCGTCTGATCGACGGCAGGATCGAAGTCGTAAAGCATAAGGTGCTTGCCGCCTGGCGCTAGGTTCACGGTTTGACCCGGAGCAACGGTCAAGCGTTCCAGCGGGCGCATGCGGCTGACGCCATTGGCCGTCTCGGTCTCGTGCATCTCCACCCGTCCGGGCCCAACGAACTCGACGATGGTAACCGAGACCGTCGTCGTGTTCGTGATCGAGCAATAGCCCGCAGCCACGGCGCTCCCGGGTCGCGCACCGCGAATCCACGCGTCGCCGATCGTCACCGTGGCATCCGCGCACCCGACCGGCAGCACGGCCAGGCAGGCCACGGCCCAAGATCGGGCGTTCACTCGATATCGTCCAGAAACAGGACTGTGACCTTGGGCGGCGCGCCGATCTGCAAGCTGGCCCGAATCCGACGGTCGCCGGGCGCCTTGTTCATCTGTTCGTAGATCCATCGACCGTCCGGGTCGCTCGCCGCGCGAATGGTAACCCGCGCATTGGGCTGTCGCGCCTTGCGGCCGATGGCCTTGAGTTGCGCCGCGGTGCCGGGCGCACGGCGGCGCACGGCGGAGTGGACAAGATCCACGGACTCGCGCCGCGCATTGGCCAGCAGCTCGACCTGGCGACGCAACGTCGCGATCCCCGAATGGTCGGCATCCACGATGCGGGCGCGGTCGAGCATGCTGCGCGCCGACGCCCAACGCTCGCGCTCGATCGCCCGGCCTGCCAAGGCCAGGTAGCTCTCCACGATCCGCTCGAAGCCCCGCCGGGCGAGCGGGTGGTCCGGGGCTATGGCCAACGCCTCGCGATAGTAGTGGTAGGCGCTGTCGTTCTCCGGCGTCATGAGCCGATCGTCGGCCAGTGCCCGTTCCGCGGCGTCCAAAATGGCGTAAAGGGCGTCCTCGTCGTACGCCGGAGGGGGGTCGGGCGGTGCCGCGACCGGTTGATCGGGAGGCATTGGCGGCGGTGTTGCCGGCCCCTGGGGTGACGGGGCGACACACGCCGCCAAAACGGCGACTATCGGCAACCAAGGCAGACCTGCGCTGCGCAGCCTGGCGACAGATTGCATGTCGAGTCCAATTCGTGAGAAAAACCGTTGCCAAATGCCCGCCACCCGGGCCAGCCAACAGCGGCGAGAGCATACGACTTACCGGCCGTACTGTGCGAAACGTCTTCCCACCCCATCGCGTGCGCCGAGCCCTGCCAGCCGGCGTTGCCTTGCTGACGCTGCTCTTGGCGTCCGCCAACCACGCGGCGCCACAGCGGCCTGAGGATCCGTTGGCGGGCCAAGTCGAGTTCCTGCCGGTCGACGAAGCCTTCGTACTCTCGGCGCGGCGTAACGACCGCCAACTCGTCATGCGCTGGAACATGCCCGACGGCTACTACCTCTATCGCCATGCGTTTGCGGTCGAGGGTGACGGGGCTAGTCTAGGAGAGCCCTCAGCCGGGGAGCGCGAGGGGGCACCCCTCGCAAGTAAAGAGCCTTCAGCCGGGGAGCGCGAGGGGGCACCCCTCGCAAGTAAAGAGCCCTCAGCCGGGGAGCGCGAGGGGCCTGCCCCTCGCATGGGAGAGCCCGTCATTCCCGCCGGCCAACCCAAGGTCGACGAGTACTTCGGCGAGTCCGAGGTCTACTACGGGCAGGTGGAGGTGACGGTGCCGATCCACGCCGCGGCAACGCGATCCCGGCGCGTTCTGGTGACCTACCAGGGCTGCGCCGACTACGGCCTGTGCTATCCGCCCCAACGCCGATTGATCTCGCTCTCTCCCGACGGTTCGCTCGAGATCACGAGGTCGCAGGCCAGCGCCAAAAGCGACGTGCGATAATCCGCCCCGGCTTGGACCTCACCGTGGCGGCATAGACGTTTTGGCGAAGCTCTTGGTTCTGCACGGCCCGAACCTGAACCTGCTCGGCACCCGCGAGCCGGGCCACTACGGGCGTGACACATTGGCGACGATCGATGACCGGCTGCACGCGCAGGCGGCGGCAGCCGGCCACGAGTTGACGACGCTGCAGAGCAACGCCGAGCACGTGCTGGTGGACGCCGTCCAGCAGGCGCCCGCGGACGGCGTTGCGTTCATCGTCATCAACCCGGCCGCGTTCACCCACACCAGCGTCGCCCTGCGCGACGCCTTGCTGGCGGTCGACATTCCCTTCATCGAGGTCCATCTGTCGAACGTGCACGGCCGCGAGGAGTTCCGCCGCCATTCGTACTTCTCGGACATTGCACGTGGCGTTGTCGCGGGACTCGGCGCGGACGGTTACGCTTTCGCCCTGTCGGCCGCCATCGGAGCCGTCAACCCCTAGCAGGAGAGGAGTCACGCGTGGATTTGCGCAAGGTCAAGCGATTCATAGAACTGGCGGAGGCGAACAGTCTCGCCGAGCTCGAGGTCAGCAGCCGCCGCGGCTCCGGCGAGGAGCGGCTTGATGAGCATGTTCGGATCGTGCGCGTCCCACGGCCATCGACGAGTGGCTTGCCCGCCCCGGCCGACGCTCTCGCCCAGACAACCGAGCAGGCACCGGTGGCGCCGGGGCACGTCGTCGCCGCACCCATGTCGGGTACGTTCTATCGTGCGCCCGCTCCCGGTGAGACGCCGTTCATCGAGGCCGGGGACACCGTCGCCGTCGGTGACGTGCTGTGCATCGTCGAGAGCATGAAGATGATGAACCAGATCGAGTCCGAGGTGGCCGGGCGGGTGGCAGCCGTGCTCGTCGCGGACGGCGTGCCCATCGAGACCGGCGCGCCCCTCTTCCGCATCACTTGACCGACATGCCCTGGTTGCGGCTGCGCGTGACCACGCCGCGGGACGGCGCGGACGCCGCTGAGGACCGGCTGCGCGGCGCGGGCGCGATCACGGTGTCGCTCCTGCCAGCAGCCGCGGCCACTGTCCTGGAGCCCCGCCCGGGCGCTGCGCCCTTGTGGGACAGCGTCCACGTGGAGGCACTCTTCCCGGTCGACTGCGACCTTTCCCCCCTACGCGGCCTCGGTGCCGAGTCCGACTTCGTTGCGGACCAGGATTGGTCGGAGGCATGGCGAAAGGATCACGGCCCGCTCCGCTTCGGCCGGTTGCTGGTGCTGCCCAAGGACGACCATGCGCCACCGCCAGGCGACGCCGTCACGATCCGTCTGGACCCGGGCTTGGCGTTCGGGACGGGGACGCATCCGACCACGGCGATGTGCCTGAACTGGCTCGCTCGAACACCACTGACCGATGTGCAAGTGCTCGACGTCGGCTGCGGCTCCGGGATTCTCGCGATCGCAGCCGCCCGCCTCGGGGCGGCTGGCGTCGTTGCCGTGGACCACGACGCCCAGGCCCGCCAAGCGACCCGGGACAACGCGCGCACCAACGGCATCGACCTCACCGTGCTCGACGACCTGACGGCAGTCCCGGCTGAGTTCGACGTGGCGATCGCCAACATCGTATCCAACACGCTATGCCAGATGGCAGACGTTCTCACCCGGCACGCGCGTACGGTCGTGTTGAGCGGCATCTTGCCGTACCAAGTGGACGAGGTCGTTGCCGCGTATCCCGGGGTTCGCTTCGACCCGCCCGAGATCAGCGACGGCTGGGCCATGCTCGTCGGCGTCCGCCATGAGTTCTGACCCCGCAGCCGGGACGCATACCTGCACCTGTCCCGGTTGCGAGACCCGGTTTCGGGTTACCGATGCCCAACTCGCCGTCGCCAACGGCCGCGTTCGCTGCGGAGCCTGCCTGACGGTTTTCGACTGCAGCGACCTCATCGCACGACCGGAACCGGACGAGGCCGCCGCAATCGTGCCCATCAAGGCGCCGACGGCGTCAGCGCGCACTCGGCGAAACCGCAACGACCCCACGTCAGTGCCGGTCGGCCTCTTCGTCGCGGCCTACACGGCTGCGGCCATCCTCCTCGTCGGGCTCGTCTTCGGCCTAATGTTCCCGGCTTGGTCGCAACAGCCGACGGTGCGCGGCGTCTACCAAGCGACCTGCGCCATCCTGCCATGCGAACTGCCGTCACTGCGCGCTCTCGACGCCATCGCGATAGCGCCACTCCCCGCGGAGCGTCCCGGTTCCCCGCCGACGCTTTCCGTGCCTGTCGAGTTGCGGAACCAGGCGCCGTTTCCGCAGCCCTTCCCCGTCCTCGCCGTTCGGATGTTAAGCGCGGACGACCGCGAACTGGCTCGGCATCGGCTGGCCCCGAGGGACTACCTGCCACGCGGACACTCGCTTAACATGGCCCCGGACAAGCCCGTGACCATCGAATTGCAGCTTGAAGACCCTGGGCGCGAAGCCGCCCGCTATGTGCTCTCGGCCTTGTAGATGGGCCAAGTCAAGCGTGCCTTAATCAGCGTGTCCGACAAATCAGGCGTCGTCCCGTTCGCGCGCGCCCTAGCCGATCTCGGCGTCGAGATCCTCTCCACCGGGGGCACGCATCGGACGCTGACCGAAGCCGATGTAGCCGCGGTCGAAGTCTCTTCGGTGACGGGTTTTCCGGAGATCATGGATGGACGGGTCAAGACGCTCCATCCGCTGATTCACGGCGGCATCCTGGCGCGACGGCACGTGGACGGTGCGACGATGGCAACCCACGGCATAGTCGGCATCGACCTCGTCGCGGTGAACCTCTACCCGTTCGAGCGCACCGTCGCACAACAGGATTGCACCTTCGAGCAGGCCATCGAGAACATCGACATCGGCGGGCCGGCGATGCTGCGTTCCGCCGCCAAGAACCACCGCGACGTGCTGGTCGTGGTCGACCCGAACGACTACCCCGCCGTGATCGCGATGCTGCGTTCCGGGGGCACCGAGCAGAAGGAGCGCTTGCGGATGGCGTTGAAGGCGTTCCGCCACACGGCGGCCTACGACACCGCCATCGCCCGTTACCTCGGAGAACAGCCGTGAAACTGATGGTCGTGGGTTCCGGTGGCCGCGAGCACGCCTTGGCCTGGACGGTCGCGCGTTCGCCGCAGGTCGAAGCCGTCCTCGTCGCGCCCGGAAACCCCGGCACGGCGGCCGAAGGCGGGAAGATCCGCAACGTGGCCGTCGACGCGGACGATTTCGACGCGCTGGCCGGCGTTGCCGAGGCCCACGGCGTAGACCTTGCGATCGTGGGCCCGGAAGCCCCCCTGGCTGCCGGCATTCGGGACTTTTTCGATGGCCGGGGCCTGGCCTGTTTCGCGCCCACTCGCGCGGCCGCGCAACTCGAAAGCTCCAAGTCGTTCGCGAAGTCGTTCATGAGCCGCCACGGCATTCCCACTGCGGCGCACGGCACGTTCTCGGACAGCGAAGCCGCCGAGGACTACATTCGCGGCCAAGGTGCCCCGATCGTCGTCAAGGCCGACGGCCTGGCCGCCGGCAAGGGCGTGGTCGTCGCACGCACCGTGGAGGAAGCGGTCGCCTCGGCCCGCGAAATGCTCTCCGGCGCGCGCTTCGGCGATGCGGGACGGCAAGTGGTCGTCGAAGAGTTCCTAGCCGGCGAAGAGGCCAGCTTCACCTGCGTCGTCGATGGCAAGCAGGCGCTGCCGCTGGCCAGTTCCCAGGACCACAAGGCCCGCGACGACGGCGACACCGGGCCGAATACCGGCGGCATGGGCGCCTACTCGCCCGCCCCGGTTGTGACGAGCGCAGTCCACGACCGCATCATGTCCGAGATCGTCGACCCAACAGTCCGCGGCATGGCCGTTGAGGGAATGCCCTACCAGGGCTTTCTGTACGTCGGGCTGATGATCGCCCCGGACGGCGCACCGCGCGTCGTCGAGTACAACTGCCGATTCGGCGATCCCGAGGCGCAACCGGTGCTGATGCGCCTACGCTCGGACCTGGCGGAACTCTGCAAGAAGGCGCTCGGCGAGGGCATCTCGGACATCGCGCTCGACTGGGACCCGCGCCCTGCCCTTGGCGTCGTCCTCGCGGCTGGCGGCTATCCCGTCGCCTACGAGAGCGGCGATCCGATCACCGGCCTCGGTGACGACATCCCGAACAGCAAGGTCTTCCATGCGGGCACGCGGTCGGACAGCGGCAACGTCGTCACCAGCGGCGGCCGAGTCCTCGCGGTAGTCGGCTTAGGCGACAACATCGTCGCCGCGCAACGCACGGCCTACGCGCGGGTGGCGCGGATCGGTTGGCGCGGCATGCAGTACCGGCGCGACATCGGTTACCGGGCGCTCGCTCGACTCGCCGACAGCGGCGGGTGAAAAATGAGCTGCACGCTCGTCCCTTCCGGGTCGTGGCAGTAGAAACTTCGCGCGCCGTCGCGATGCGTCCGTGGCGGCGCGTCGATCGCCACGCCGTTGGCCGTTAGGTACTCGTACCAGCGATCGACGTCGTCCGGCACGGCGATGATGAATCCGATGTGGTCCAGGCGCTGACCGGTCTCGGCCACTTCGCCTGTCGCCCGGTGGATCGCCAAGTTGTCCCGACCCGAGGTCAAGTAGACGTTGTCGGCGTCAGGCTGCCACTCGATGCTCAAGCCCAAGAGATCGCGGTAGAAGCCGACCGTACGCTCGAAATCTCGCGCATGGAGGGCAACGTGGTGCATGCCCGCCATCGGTGGGCGGCCGCTTCCGCTCACGCCTCGGTCACCTCGTAGTCGTGGGTGACCGCCACACCGCCGCGTTCGAGCATGATCGATGCCGAGCAGTACTTGGTCGCGGTCAGCGCGATGGCCCGTTCCACCTTGCGTCGGTCGATGCCCCGCCCGGTGATCCGGAAGTGGAGGTGGATGCGCGTGAACACCTTGGGATCCGTCTCGGCGCGCTCGGCCTCGATGTCCGTGACGCAGTCCACGATGTCTTGGCGACCACGCCGCAGGATGTTGACGACGTCGAACGATGTACAGCCGCCGATGCCGAGGAGCATCAGTTCCATCGGCCGAACGCCGGCGTTCTGGCCGCCGAACTCGGGAGGACCGTCCATGGCGACGCAATGGCCGCTATCCGGCGTTCCGGTGAATTGGACGTCCCCAGTCCAGCGGATCGACGCCTTCACGTCGCCCACCCGAACAGGCGCTGCAACGCGGTCCCCGGACTCGCCGCTCGCATGAACGCCGTGCCGACGAGGAAGGCGTTTACGCCCGCGTCGAGCATGCGGCATACGTCCTGTGGTGTGTGGATGCCGCTTTCGGTGACGACGCCGACGTCGTCGGGCACGTCGTCGAGCAAGTCCAATGTGGTCTCGAGACGGGTCGTGAAGGTCGCGAGATCGCGGTTGTTGATGCCCACGATGCGCGGTTCGAGCGCCAACGCCCTGCTCAGTTCCGACCGGTCATGCACTTCGATCAGCACGTCGAGCCCGATGTCTTGCGCCAGCCGGTTGAAGTCCACGAGTTGGGCGGGCTCCAGTGCGGCGACGATGAGAAGCAGGCAATCCGCCCCAAGCGCTCGCGTCTCGTAGACCTGGTATTCGTCGACGATGAAATCCTTGCGCAGGACCGGCAGCGCACAGGCGGCACGTGCGGCGACGAGGTGGGCATCGTCACCGCAGAAGAAACGCTCGTCGGTGAGCACGGAGAGGCAGCTCGCCTTCGCCGAGGCATAGTCCGCCGCGATCGCCCGCGGGTCGAAGTCCGCCCGGATCACGCCCTCGCTCGGGGATGCCTTCTTGATTTCCGCGATCACGGCCGGGTGGTCCGTCGCGACCCGGTCCGCAAACGGCCGCCCGGGTGGCGCGTCTTCAGCATCACGACGGATTTCGGCCAGAGGCCGTGCGGCCCTTCGCGCGCCCGTTTCGGCGCGCTTGTGCTCGATGATCTCGGCGAGGATCCCGGGGCGGCTCACAATTCGGCCAGCATGCGCGTGAAATCGGCGAACTCGCGGAACTTCTCGGCAGCCTGGCCAGAAGCGATCAGGTCGCTGGCCATGGTGACACCGTCCGTCAAAGATTGAGCGATCCCCGCGGCATAGATGCCGGCACCGCCGTTCAGCGCGACGATGTCCGCCGCCGCCTCGTCGGTCCCCGACAGGGCGGCCCGCACCAGGCGCAGGCTGCCCTCGGGACTGTCCGCGTGCAAGGCGTCGACGGCTCGTTGGCGAAGGCCGAAGTCTCCGGGGGAAACCTCGTAGGTCTCGATCGCACCGTCGTTCAGTTCCACGACGCGTGTCGGCGCATGGATCGACAACTCGTCGAGGCCGTCGCAGTGGACCACCAGGACGTGGACAGAGCCAAGGGCCTGGGCAACCGTCGCGACCGTTTCCTGCCAATGGGGGGCGAAGACGCCAAGCAATTGGCGGCGCGCACCGGCCGGATTGGTCAACGGCCCCAGGAGGTTGAAGACCGTACCGACGCCCAGTTCGCGCCGCACGGGCATGGCGTGGCGCATGGCGCCGTGGTGCCGCTGGGCGAACATGAAGCCGACGCCGATTTCACGAATGCAACGGGCAATGTCTTCGGGCGAGAGTTCGAGACTGGCGCCCGCTGCCTCGAGGAGGTCGGCACTTCCGCTCTTGCTCGTCGCGCCACGGTTGCCATGCTTGGCGACGTGAGCGCCCGCCGCTGCGACGACGAACGCCGCCGCCGTCGACACATTGAAGCACTTCGCGCCGCCACTGCCGCCCGTCCCGCAGACATCGACCAGGTTCGGAACATCCACGTCGACCTTGGTCGACACCGCGCGCATGGCCTCCGCGGCCCCGGTGATCTCGTCGGCCGTCTCGCCCTTGGCCTTGAGGCCGACCAGGACGCCGGCGATCTGCGCCGGCGTAACCGTGCCCGCCATGATCGCATCGAACACCGCACGCGCCTGCTCGCGCTGGAGATCCCGGCCCGTACACAGGACCGCTATGGCTTCGGTCGGCGTCACGTCCCGACACCCAGGTAGTTGCCGAGCAGATCGTGCCCGACCTTGGTCTTGATGGACTCCGGATGGAACTGCACGCCCTCCACCGGATGTTCGCGGTGCTTGAGTCCCATGATCTCGTCCGGCGTGCCGTCCTCGTACGCGGTCCAAGCCGTGACCTCAAGGCAGTCGGGGACATCGGTGACGATCAGGGAGTGGTAGCGCGTGGCCTCGAATGCCGGCGGCAGGCCGCGGAAGACGCCGCGTCCGCCGTGGTGGACCGCGCTGATCTTGCCGTGCATCACCTGCCGGGCGCGGCGCACGGTGGCGCCATACGCCTGACCGATGCTCTGATGCCCCAGGCAGATTCCGAGGATCGGGACATCGGCGCCGAAGGTCTTCACGACATCCATCGAGATGCCCGCCTCGTCCGGCGTGCACGGTCCCGGCGAAATCACGATCTTCTCGGGCGCAAGCCGCTCCACGTCGGCCAGACCGATCTCGTCATTGCGATGGACATCGACCTCGGCACCGAGTTCGCCCAGGTACTGCACGACGTTGTAGGTAAACGAGTCGTAATTGTCGATCATCAGGATCATGGATCGTGGTACCTCCCCACGCGCGGACCGCTTTAGCGGTCCGCGTTGTACCCCATGATTGCCTTGGTCTCGAGGAACTCCTCGAAGCCGTAGCGGCCCCACTCGCGACCGTTGCCGGACTGCTTGTAGCCGCCGAACGGCGCCTTGTTGTCCACCGGCGCCCCGTTGAGGTGCACGTTGCCGGTGCGGATTCGTCGCGCCACGCCGCGGGCACGGTCGCTTTGACCCGAAACGTATCCCGACAGGCCGTAGCTGGTGTCGTTCGCGATCCGCACCGCATCGTCGTCGTCTTCGTAGCCGATCAGCGACAGCACCGGCCCGAAGATCTCCTCGCGTGCGATCGTCATGTCGTTGGTCACGTGGGAGAACACGGTGGGCTTGACGTAGTAGCCCGCGTTAAGGCCATCCGGACGGCCCACGCCGCCGCATTCCAGCGTCGCGCCTTCCTCGATGCCCTTCTCGATCAGGGCCTGGATCTTCTCGAACTGCACGGCCGAGACGACCGGGCCGATGGTGGTGCCGGTGTCGCTGGGATCTCCGACTTTGACTTGTGCGGCCGCCGCCTTCGCGATCGCCGCCGCCTCGTCCATGCGCGCATTGGGTACCAGCATCCGCGTCGGTGCGTTGCAGGACTGCCCGGAGTTCGTGCAGACGCCAAAGACGTCGCGCGAGATGGCGGCCGAGAAATCCGTGTCGTCCAGGATGATGTTGGCGGATTTGCCGCCGAGCTCCTGGGCGACCCGCTTCACCGTCGGCGCCGCATTGCGGGCCACCTCGATCCCGGCCCGCGTCGAGCCGGTGAAGGACACCATGTCGACATCCGGATGCGAAGAGATGGCAACGCCCACGGTCGGACCGTCGCCGTTGACGAGGTTGAACACGCCCGCCGGCACGCCGGCCTCGTCGAGAATCTCGGCGAACAGGATGGCGTTGAACGGCGCCACCTCCGAAGGCTTGAGGACCATGGTGCAGCCTGCGGCGAGCGCCGGCGCGACCTTGCAGGCGATCTGGTTGATCGGCCAGTTCCATGGCGTGATCAGCCCGCAAACCCCGGCGGGTTCTCGAATTACGCGCGACGAGCCCATGTCCTCCTCGAACTCGAAGCGCTTGAGGACGCTCAACGTGGACAGGAAGTGGCCGAGGCCCGCCGGCGCCTGTGCGGCCATCGCCAGACCCATCGGCGCCCCCATTTCCTCGCTGATGGCCCGCGCCACCTCGGGAATGCGGTTCTTGTAGACGTCGACGATCCTGCTCAGCAGTTCGACGCGCTCCTCGCGCGTCGTCTGGGAGTAGGTCTCGAAGGCTGCCACCGCGGCACCGACCGCGCGGTCGACATCCTCGACACCGCCCAATGCGACCTCGCCGATGACTTGCTCGGTCGCGGGATTGACCACGTCGAGGCGCTCGCCACTCTGCGGGTCGACCCACTCGCCGTTGATGTAAAACTGGGTTCTGTGCGCCATGGACGACTCACTCCTCGCTTAAGCGTTGGGGAAAGGCGCGCACGCTACGCGACTCGGCACACGCGCGCAAGCCAGTCGCTCGGCGACTGGCTTGCTGGAGGCGAGCCTCAGTCAGGCAAGCCGAGAACGCGCTTGGCGATGATGTTGAGCTGCACCTCGTTGCTGCCGCCGGCGATGGAACCGGCCTTCCCCGCCAACCACTGCCGCGTCATGCCGATCTCGCTGCCGTTGAAGGCGTCGCCGTCCCAGCCGACGCCTTGGGTGCCCATCATGGCGACCTGCAACTCGGCGCGCTGCTTGCGCAGGTTCGCGCCGTAGTACTTGAAGATCGACGTCGCCGGGCCCGGGGTATTGCCCTCCGATTCCTCCACCGTGCGACGCTGGGTCAGACGGAACGCCTCGGCGTCGATGTTGTGGCCGGCGATCGTGTCGCGCAACAGGGGATCGGCGATCCGTCCATCCGATTCGCCCGCGTACTGGCGCGCGAGATCGTCCAACTCGTCGCCCGTTTCGCGGTTGCGGCCGCTCGCCAGCATGGAGATGCCGGAGCGCTCGTGCTGCAGGAGCCGCTTCGCCACGGTCCAGCCGCGGTTCAGACCGCCGACCAGGTCCTCCTTGCTCGCGATGGCGTTGTCGAAGAAGGTCTCGCAAAAGGGCGACGCCCCCGAGATCAAGCGGATCGGGCGTACCGTTACGCCCGGCTGGTGCATGGTGAACAGGAGGAAGCTGATGCCGTCGTGCTTCGGCACATCGGGATCGGTGCGCGTCAGGCAGAAGATCCAGTCGGCGTTGAACGCGCCGGACGTCCAGATCTTCTGGCCGTTGATGACGAAGTGGTCGCCATGGTCCTCCGCACGGGTGCGCAGCGAAGCCAGGTCGGAGCCGGAGCCGGGCTCGGAATACCCCTGGCACCACCAGACTTCGCCACGGGCGATCCGCGGCAGGTGCCGAGCCTTCTGATCATCCGTGCCGTACTCCAAGAGGGTCGGCCCGATCATCGACGTGCCCATTCCGGCCACGGGCGCACGCGTGCCTAACGAGCGCATTTCCTCGAGCAGGACCACGTAATCGTCCTTGTCGAGGCCGGCGCCGCCGTATTCCTCGGGCCACGTGGGCACCGAAAAGCCGCGTTCCGCGCAGCGGTCCAGCCACAGCCGCTGATCGTCCGTCATCGGCACCTTGGTGCCGCCACCCGGCACCTCGCCGGGACCGCGGCAACTCGCCGGGCAGTTCTCATCCAGCCAGCTGCGCACTTCGCTTCGAAATGACATCCCGTCCGTCCGTCAAGAATCGGTGTTGTCGCCGATGCTAACCCAATCGCGTCCGCGACAGCGACGCGCCTTCGGGGTGCCTAGGATGCAGCGTCTTTCGCCCCGGACGCGTCGGCCACTGCCTCCCGAGCGACATCGTCGGGAACGCTCACGCGGAGCCCAGTGACGGCGTTGGACAACTGCGTGGTCAGCACGTGCGCACCGTCGCTCAACCTCGGACCCCGCACGAGGAGCCGCAAGTCACCATTGTCCGTCGTCATCTCCCCAACGCGCTCCACGTCGATCCCGGCAAGTAGTCCCTCCTCGATCATGAACACCCGGCGTTGGCCATACACGGCCTGCACTGGTAACGCCACGAGGTCCTGCACCGGGCGCATCGTCATCCGCAGTTGAACCGCGCGACCCAGATCGGGCGGGTTGACGCCGGCGTCCAGTCGTACCAGGCCGTCCACGCCGGAGCGGCCCTTCTCCACGGCGCCCACGAGGCGTTCGAGGAAACCCGTGCCTTGGTAGTCGCCGAAATCCGCCAGCACGGCGGGTTGCTCCCCGGCCGCCAGCGCGGCTTCCACCTCCGGCAGGTGCACATTGGGGATGGCGACGCGGATCTCCAGCCGTGTGTCGTCGTAGATCTCCGCGACCGTCGTTCCGGGTGCCACGAGTTCGCCCGGCGCGACCAGGATTCGCGTCACCCGGCCAGGGAACGGCGCCTTCACCGCGGCGCGTTCCAGGTCGACGCGCGCTTCGCGCTCCGACGCCTTGGCGCGTGCGACGCTCGCGAGCGCCCGGGTCCGCCGATGCTCGAAGCTGGCGACGAGACCCCGCTGCTGGACAAGGGCGATGGCTTGGGCGTGGCTCTCGCTCAAGGCGGCATTTAACGTCTGGCGCGAGATCGAACCTTGCGCGAAGAGCTTGCGATGCCAGTCCGCTTTCGCGACGGCTTGGTCGGCAAGCTGTTCCTGGTAGGCGAGCACCGCGCGGTCCTCGTCTCCTGCGAGCAGCAGGACCTCCAGGTCCGCCTGCGCCTGGGCGAGATCCGCCTCGGCACGCTCGAGGGCCAGCGCCATGTCCGTCTGATCGAGCGCCACCAGAACGGCACCGGCGTCTACCCGGTCGCCTTCCCTGACGGCAAGGGCCGCCACGGGAGCCGAGACCAGCGCGGTGAGCTGCGCCGCATTCGGCGTCTCCACGCGCCCGTACAGCCGGACTTCGGGCGACATGCGCTGGAACCGGGCGACCATGCTCGAAACCGGCACGCCTTCGGCGTCGGTGGCGACATGATCCGGCTCCGGCGCGAAGGCAATCAGTCCGACGCTACTCAAACCGCTCACCGCCACGATGGTGACGATGATCCGTGCCTTCAGGGGCACGCGGGTAACACCTCTCCACACAGCCTGCCCCAGCGTCCTGAACCAACTCCTGATCACCTTAAGCCTCCTTTACGTCGCCGAGTGTGCTGCCGAGCCCGGGAATCGCCCTCCGCCACCGCGCGACCCGCTCGCCGCCGCGCACGATCATCGCCAGCAGGACGGGAATCACCACCAGCACCAGCAGCGTCCCGTAGAGCAAGCCGAAGCAGATCGCCGCGGCCAGCGGTTTAAACATCGCCGCAA
Source organism: Gammaproteobacteria bacterium (assembly GCA_026706385.1). Classification (GTDB taxonomy): domain Bacteria; phylum Pseudomonadota; class Gammaproteobacteria; order Pseudomonadales; family Azotimanducaceae; genus VXYL01. The sequence goes on along the minus strand of JAPOYV010000073.1, from coordinate 64,262 downwards.
TCGGCGCCTGCTCGAACATCAGCGGCAGCAAGCCGGCCATCGTCGTCAACGAAGTCAGGATGACCGGCCGAAACCGGCGTTTCACCGCATCCTCGATGGCTTGCGCGGGCGCCGTGCCACCTGCAACGAAGCGGCGGTAGGTGCTGAGCAGGATGATCGAGTCGTTCACGATGATGCCGGTCAGCGCGAACATGCCGAGCAGCGACATCGGGTTGATGTGGAGCCCGAGCACGATATGGCCGAGCAAGGCCCCGGTGAGCCCCAACGGGATGGCGGCCATGACCGCGAACGGCCAACTCCACGACGCGAACACCCACGCCAGCACCACGTAGATCAGCGCGAGCGCGATGCCGAACTGCAGGAGCATATCGCTCAAGAGCTCGTTTTCGGCCTGGCTCAACTCGTCAAGGCCGGTGGTCACGCCGTACTTACTCGTAACCGCGTCGCGGATGTTCTCGTTGAAGTACTCGACCACTTCGCCGCCACTGATCACCGCATGGTCCGCGTCGCCGCGGATGGTCAACGTGCGCTGGCCGTTGTGGTGCCGGACGGCGTCGATGCCGCGGCTCGCTTCGATGCCGGCCACCGTTGAGAGCGGCACCATGGCGCCGTCCGGCGCCTTGATCGGGAACTGCCCGATGGCGGCGAGATCCGTGCGCTCGGCCTCGGGCAGGATCAGCCGCACCTCGAGTTCAATGTCCTGGTCCTGGAAGATCTGGATCCGGCGCCCGTCGTAGGCGGCCCGAAGCTGCCTTCCCAAGTCGCTGGTCGAGAGGCCAAGCGCCCTGCCGGCCGTCGTGAGGCTCAGCACCCATTGGTCGTCCCCCCACGGCAGGTTGTCGCGCAGGTTCGAGACGCCTGCCAGGGTCACGAGTCCCGCCATCACCTCGTCGCCGGCCCGTTTCAGCATCGCGGCATCGTTGCCCTTGAGCAGGATCGAGAAGTCGGAAGACCAGCCCCGCACCTTCGCGATGTTGAGCGAATCGACGACTTCCGACCGGTCGACGCGAGCTAGCCAGTCCGACGAGAACTCATCGGCGGAGAAGTCCCGTTGTTCAGGCGACGTCAGTTCCACGCGCACCGACGAATATTGCGGCCCTGTCTTGCTTTCGTTGTTTATGGACGCGATGTTGCGCATCGTCACGTGGTTGACCAGGTGGCCGCCGCCGAGGTCCGTGTCGGTCGCCAAGAGCTTGCCTTCGAGTTGGGCGATGAAGGCATCCTTGTCGCCGCTCGACGACCCGGGGACGAAGCGCACGTCGGCACGGATCTCCTCGAAATCCAGGTTCAGGTTCATCTCGGTCTTGATCCACCCGGTGACCGGCACCAGAGCCACCACGACGAACATTCCCGCAGCCGCGGTCAGGACCGCGCCCCGGTTCTCAAGGCTCTGACGGACCAGTGGCAGGAAGCGTTGGTCGCGAAACGACTCGAAGGCCGCGTTGAAACGCTTGCGCCAACGCCGCATCGGCCGGCGCCCCATATGGTCGAACGCGTGGCGCAGGTGGCCCGGGAGGATGAGGAAACACTCGACGAGCGAAGCCGAGATCACCACGAGCATCACCATGGCGATCTCCACCAGCGGCGCTTCATTGGAGACGACCAGCGGCGTGAACGCGCACAGCGTCGTCAACGACGAGGCGATCACCGGTGCCAGCATGCGTCGTGCGCCGGTGGTTGCGGCATCGGCCGGCGATGCCCCGGCATCGAACTGCGTCACCGCCTCCTCGCCGACGACGATCGCGTCGTCGACGACGATGCCGAGTGCCATGATGAAGCCGATTAGGCTGACGCCGTTGATCGTGCCCCCCAGGTAGTAGAAGGCGAAGAGGGACGCCAGGAAGGTCGCCGGAATGCCCATCATCACCCAGAATGCGGGCGCCAGGCGCAGAAACAGGAACAGCGCCCCGATCACCAGCACCAGGCCCATGGCGCCGTTGCTGATGATGAGCGTCAGCTCGTCGCGTATGAACCGCCAGGCCTCGAGGAACAGGTTCAACGTGACCCCCTGCGGCAGGGTCGGCTGCTTCGCCTCCAGGTACGCGTTCAGGTTCTCCGCCGCATCGAGGGAATGCGTCGCCATGTCGCGACGCACGAAAAGCGCGATGGCCGGCTTGCCGCCGACCGTGAGATAAGGCTGATCGACCACCGGGCGGCGTTCCACGCGGGCGATATCGCCGAGGCGGACCAATCCGTCCCCTGTGGATATCGGCAGGTTCTCGAAGGCGTTCGCATCCCGGCGTTGGTCGAGGCTGCGCAACTGGCGCGACACTTCGCCATCGCCGATCCGCCCGCCCGGCGAGTCCGTGGACAAGCCGGCGAGCTGGCGGCCGAGTTCGTCGAAGCTCAAGCCCAGCTCCAGGAGCGTCCGGGTGTTCACCTGGATCGCGATCTCCTCGACGGGGAGACCGGTGAACTCGACGGAGTCCATACCCCGGGAGAGAAGCTCGTTCTGCATCTGCTTTGCGAGCGGAATCAACTCGTCAAGGCTGCCCGGACCGGTCACCAGCACCGCCGCGACCAGCTCCCGATAGCGGAAGACGTACACGTTCGGGGGCTCGATGTCAGGCGGGAAGCTGCGCACCTGGGACACGCGCTGCTTCATCGCGTCCACGAGCTCGTTGATGTCCGCACCCGGTTCCACACGGACCTCGACCAGGCTCGAGGTGTCGCGCGTGACGCTCCACACGGTCTCGACGCCGGGCACGGTCTTGAGCTGTTGTTCGAGGGGCGTGGTGACCAGCTTCTCCACGTCCTCCGCGCTAGCGCCACGCCAACTGATCGAGACGTCGGCAAACCGCTGCGGCTGGACGGGATTGAGGCCGACGTTGAGGCGGGAAACGGCCCAAACGCCCGCCAACACCATCAACACCATCCCGAGGTTGGCGGCAAGGCGATGCGTCACGAAGATGCGGATCAGGTTCATGGGCTTGGCGGCTTCACTGAAGAAAGGTCCCCACTCTCAGCGAACTTGGACGGTGCCGGGTTGGCTGCCCTTAACGGGTCGCCTTGGTCGTCTGCTCGCGGTCGTCGCTCGGCAAGGCTCGTTGCAGTCTTTGTGCCAACTCACAACTCATTGATAACAGGAGTTTTTCTTGACGCGCGATCGCGCCCAGCGGCGACATCCACCACGGGTTTGGCAAAACGCGCCGCGATGAACGCTATAGTTCGCGCCCAACACACTCGGCGAAGGAAGGACATACCTATGGGGGAGCGCCTGAACGGACGGGTCGCGGTGATCACCGGCGGAACCAGCGGCATCGGGGCGGCGACCGCCGAGCTCTTCGCGTCCGAGGGCGCCCAGGTTGTGATCGCGGGGCGTTCGCGCGACAAGGCCGTGGCGCTCGCCGACCGCCTCGGCGAGGCCGTCGTCTACGAACACCAGGATGTCACGGTGGAGGCGGACGTCCGGCGCGTCATCGATTCGACCGCCGAGCGCTTTGGACGCCTCGACGTGCTGTTCAACAATGCGGGCGGTCCGACGGCCGGCAACGTCGCGGACATCACCGCCGAGAACGTCGACTACGGCGTCAAGTTGCTCTTCACCAGCGTGGCCCTAGGGATGCGCTACGCGGTGCCCCACATGCTGGCCTCGGGCGGCGGCGCGATCATCAACAACTCGAGCGTCGCGGCGCTGCGCCACCTCCAGGGCAACATCCTCTACAGCGCCGTCAAGGCCGCCGTCACGCACTACTCCAAGCTCGCCGGCGTGGAGCTCGGGCCGCAGGGCATCCGCGTCAACGTGATCTCCCCGGGAGCCATCGCCACGCCGATCTTCTGGGGCGGCTCGGCCCGCGCGAACACGCTCCCCGACGAGGAGAACGCGCGCAAGATGGCCAAGCTCCAAGGCAACCTGGCCAAGGCCAATCCATTGAAGAAATCGGGCCTCGCGTGGGACATCGCCACCGCCGCGCTGTTCCTCGCCAGCGACGAGGGCCGGTTCGTGAATTGCCACGATCTGGTCGTCGACGGCGGGCGCACCTCGATGTTCAACGAGTATCCGGCAGTGCCTTAGCTTGATTGGCGGCGGCTGAACCTCCCTTGGTATTACTGAACCCGAATCACACAACGTAGCGTCCTCAAGCTAGGCCGGGGCGCCGCAACCTTCATTCTTCGGGGCGGGCCGGGCGAGGCCGCGTCGCGAACTGGTTGATCCAGTGCGTCTTTGCCGGCGTTCTGCTGCCGGAGAGCAACATCGCGCGAGCGACCTCGTAGATGGTCAGGCCGCAGCGGCTCAGGAGGTAGGCGAGCTCGATCATGCGCAGACGGGTCAGGAAGTCCTCGACGAGAGCGGCTTGTGTGCGGGTGAGCCGGTCGGCACGCAGGAGACGGTCGAGGGTTCGGCCGTCGGGTCGCGGATCGCAGCCGGCCAAATGGTCCGCCGAGAGGATCTCGAGGTATCTGTGGGGTTCGTTGCAAGGCGTGCGCAGATGGGCGTTTTCGTGGTCGAACCACGGCAGCGGCATGGGCGGCATGCGCACCATGTCTTCGGCACGGCGGCCGCCTCGGAACAAGGTCGTTGGCTTACCCAAGCCGCCGATCAACGAGCCGTACTCGCCGATCGCGTCGGCGGCGGGATCCAGGCCACGGCTGCGTGCGTCCGCCATGCGCTGGCGTTCGTAGGCGGCGATGCGCTCCTCGACGGTCGGGACATGTTCGTTCGGCGGGGGCGAGTAGTACGCGCGACGCACGGCCTCGAAGTCGATCATGGCGCGACCGCCTCGAACAACGCACGGGCTCGGCGCGGCAGTTCGGTCAGCAACTCCGGCCGTGCAGGTTCGCGAACCGGTTGGTCGCCGGTCCAGCCACGGGGCAGCCCGCGCAGTTCGCTGGCGATTGCCGTGCGTTCTTGGGCTGTGATGGACGCCATAACGCGCCGCAGCGCCTTGCGATCCCGGTCTTGGGCGACGACGATGTCGTATAGGTCGCGCGCAGTGAATGCGCCGAGGTCGAGGATGCGGCTCTGCACCTTTCTCGCCAGGATTTCCGCCGTGCTCTCGGTCGGAACGTCCGTGCTCACGCGATGCTGCCACCGGGCGGCGAGTACGGTCCCGCCGCCGAGGACACACCCTGCGGGGCCGAGCCACTCCGACAGCGCAGGCGCTACCCGGGCGAGGACAGTGCCGGGGATGCCGGGGATGACGATCTGCGCCCGCTGCATCGCGCGTCCGGCCAAGCGTGCGGTGGCGCTATTGTGGGGTACGCGCCCCGTTCGGTTCCAGCCATATAGCCGGGCGTGGTCTGTGGGGAGCGACGAACATCGGGCCGAGGTCTGGTCGGGGCGGCCGGATTTGAACCGACGACCACCACACCCCCAGTGTGATGCGCTACCAGACTGCGCTACGCCCCGAGAACGGATGAGTATCCGTGATCGGCACATCGTAGCATTCTTGTGCCGGCTTCTGTGGCTCCCACCCGATGCACGCGCTACTATCGAACGGCAATCCTGATTTTAGGAGGGAGTCAAGATGGCACTACCACAAGACATCAGCCCGTTCGACGAGCAGTTGTCAGACACGGTGGTCGCAGCCTCGGACGACGACTGGCTCGAGACCGAGCCCGGTCGGGCCTGGGTGAGACTGCTGTGGTCGCAGGGCGAGACCGGACGCCACGCAGGCATCTACCGGTGGAAGAAAGGCTACGCTGCGCCTTCCCATAAGCACTTCGGTGCGGTGTACGTGTACGTCATCAGCGGCAAGCTGCAGGTGCGCGACAATATCCTCGGACCCGGCGATTTCCTGTTCGAGCCGAACGGGATGGTCCACTACGCCACCGAGGCGCTCGAAGACGTCGACTACCTGATGCTCGCCGACGGACCCGTGCTCTTCTTCGACGAGAACGGGTTCACCGGGTACTTCGGCTGGGAGGAGTTGCGCCGTCTAGAAGCCGGTGCGGCACCGCCAGCGGCGGCACAGCACGCGGCGGGATAGCGAAGCGGTTCGCGTCAAGACGCCCTAGCCAGAAGTCCGTTACGGCTGCGGCACGGTCCAGGCTCAACGCTGGTCCGGATCGGATAGTCCTATCGCACTCGGGAGTCGAGTGCACCGGTGAGTATTGTGTTGAAGCAAGGCGACGGAGGTCCCGGATGGACGCCCGAACGGACCTCGCCCGCCTAGGGGACCGGCGTTCGCCTGCAAGGCCGGCCGCGGTTGACCTGCAGGGAAACGGGGTACAGTATCGGGCTCGAGGCCGGGGTTCGCTGCAGCGTCAGCGGGAACCGGGGGGTTCGCGGCGGCGCAAGCCGCCATCGATAGGGAGTGAGAAATGGCCAATACTGCACAAGCCGCCAGCGGCGACTACGTCCAGATGGACGAGGTGGATTGGGTGCAATTCCCCGAGGGACTATGCCAAGGGGATATCAAGTGGAAACTGTTGCATGTCTCCCCGGAGGCCGGAGCGTGGACGGCGATCTTCGACTGCAAGGCCGGCTCGTCGTTCGCCAAGCACATCCACATGGGCCCCGGCGAGTACTTCCTCACCAAGGGCCGGATGCACGTTCGCGGTGGAGACGCCGGCGGCGGAGAGACGGCAGTTGCACCGGGATACGGATACGAGGCCTGCAACGCGCAGCATGACCACACGGAGTTCGATGAGGACAGCGAGTTCTACATGACGTTCATGGGCCCGCTCAACTTCATCGACGACGACGGCAATACGATCGCCCTCGTCGGCTGGCAACAGGTCTACGAGGTCTGGAACGCCAGTCAGGGCTAGGCTGACGTCGGCCCGAGAGCTTTCTTTCGGGTCCGGTTGATTACGAAGAGGGGACGCACCGTTTGGCGGCGCGTCCCCTCTTGTCTTTCCGAACGCTAGAAGCGGTAACTCAGGCTCGCGGTCACCAGTCGCGGCTGCCCGAGCGTTCCGATCACGATGTTCTCGTAGCCGTCGAGCCCGTAGAAGTTCGGGAAGTGCTGCACGTCGTTGTAGTAACGCTCGTCGAACAGGTTCTCGACATGGAGCATCAGCTCCATGTTCTCCCACAGAAAGCCTACCTGGCCGTTGAAGACCATGAACGCCGGGTTGGTGACCGGGTTCCACGCCTGCAGTCCCTGGTATTCGCCGTTGCGGCTGACCTGCGCCGCGGCCATGAACTGCACACGGTCGTTGATCGGCCGCCGGTAGTCCGCCGAGCCGCCCCAACTGAACTCGGGTACGACCGGTGGCGTGCCGCCGGTCAGATCCTGGACTCCTGAGCCATCGCCCGGATCGAACGACGCCTGGATCCACTCGGCCTCGATCATGCCGGCAACGAACGTCAGCCGCAGTGCGTCGCTGACCTGCCAGGAGATGTCCAACTCGAACCCGTACTGCTCGGAGTCGCCGAAATTGGTGATTCCCTCCACCGGATCGCCGTCCTCCTGCACGATGTGGTACTCGATCTGCCGCCCCTCGTAGTCGATGAAGAACGCCGACAGCGCCCCGCTGACACGACCGTCCGCCGAGCGACCCTTCCAGCCGACCTCGTAGTTCACTGCCTCCTCCCGGCCGAACGGGATGAGCCCGTCCTCGCCCTGGAAGCTCGCGAGGTTGAATCCGCCTGGCTCGTAGCCCCAGGAGATCAGGCCGTAGAACATGGCGTTTTCGGCTACCCAACGGGTCACCGAGAACCGTGGCAGAACCTCGGTGTCCTCATGCTGGTCCGAGATGCCACCGTCGCGGTTCAGGCTCTCGTTCTTCCACTTGTCGACACGCAAGCCTGCTCCCAGTTCCCAGTCGTCGAGTTCGTAGGTCATGTTCGCGAACGCCGCCAAATGGCTCTTGTCCCGGTTGCGCAACTCGGCGGGCGTGTCGATCGACTGGCGTTCCTCGGCGAATGTGGGGATTTCGCCAGCCCACACGCCCGAACACAGTTGGCCGACAACGCAGCCGAGCACGCCGTCGATCTCATCGCCGACGAAGCGCGAGTCGAACCATGTGATGTAGGCATTCATGACCTCGTCGAAGTTCGACTGGTACACGCCTGCCAGCCACTGCAAGGGACCTTCGCCCGTCGATGTGAAGCGCAACTCGTGGGTGACCACCTCCATGTCCTCGGGTCGCAGCAGGTCGAAAAGGTACTCCTCGCGGATGTCGAGGTCGGAGTAGCGGCTGCTGAACGTATCCGTGAACGAACTCAACCAGAGGACGTCCATGCCGTCGAGTTCCAGGTTGAGTTCGACCAGGCCGGCCTTGGTTTCGCGGTCGTGCTTGGCGTTCATCGTGGTGTCGACGATGTTGGGGTGCTCCAGGTTGTTCGGGTCCACTTCCCGCACCCAGGTATTGTTCGGTCCCTCGTACTGGTTGGCGCGGAAAGCCGCGTACAGCGACAGCCGGTCCGAGAGCTGACCCGCGATCGAGACGCGTCCCCCGGACTCTTCCACGGCCCCCACGTCCGTAGGGTTGTCGCTTCGCATGCCGTTGACGCGCGGCGGGTTCCGGTTGACGAGATAGCCGTCGTCGGATGCGCTGAACACAAAGGCGCGCACGGCCCAGCCGCCGTCACCGAGCGGCAGGTTGACGCTCGCTTCCGCATCCAGCGTGCCTTGCTCGCCGCCAAGTAGCTTCACGCGCCCGGACATGCCTTCGGAGTCCGGCCGCGCGCTGACAAACTTCACCGCGCCGCCGATGTTGCTTCCTCCGTACAACGTGCCTTGCGGTCCCTTGAGCACCTCGACACGTTCCAGATCCCCGAACCGCGACGAGGCGTCGGAGAATATCTGCGTATCGTCAAGGTAGAACCCGACGCCCTGCGTATTGCCGAAGGATCCGAGCCCCCGGATGGAGACGTTCGGAAATCCGTCGAGACGCATGGACAGGTTCAAGTTCGGAACCTGGAACCCGATCTGCTCGAGTCCCTTCAGGTTCTGCCGGTCGATGTCCGCGCCCGAAATGGCGGCGACCGACTCGGGAATCTCGAGTAGGCTCTCCTCGCGCTTGCGGGCGGTGACGATGACCACTTCCAGCGCGTCCGAAGCGCTCGCTCCTTCGCCCTCGGCTTCCTGAGCGCTCGCGACGCTCACCGAGAACAGAGCGATCATTGCCGACCCCACGGCCGATACGGCCAGCCGGCTTTCCTCTCTCCCTATCATGATTTTGTCCTCCCCTCAAGAGGACTTCTTATTCTGTTCCTGATCGACCATCGGAGCAAGCTGATTCGGCGCTCGCTCGGCCCGGCGCACCCTGGCGCACACCCGCTGGAGAGGTGCCCAGGCGGTGATCGAGGTTTGCTTCCACGCCCCTTTCGTGCCAATAATCGTCGTCCCCTTCGCCCCGGGAGAGCGCCATGGCAAAGGCCATTCACACGATGATCCGCGTGCAGGAACTGGACCGCTCCATCGACTTCTACGACCGGGCGTTCGGCCTCAAGGTGGCCGAGCGCGTGGACTTCGACGATTTCACGCTCGTGTACCTGCGCAACCCCGAGAACGACTTCGAGCTCGAACTCACCTGGAACCACGACCAGGAAGGGGCCTATACGCACGGCTCCGGCTACGGCCACGTCGCCATGGTGGTCGACGACTGCGCCACCGAGCGGGAGCGCTTCGATGACGCGGGGTTCAACCCCAGGCCGGTGAGTGAACTGCACCGGGACGGGGCGTTGCTGGCACGTTTCTTCTTCGTGGAGGATCCCGACGGCTACAAGATCGAGGTGCTGGAGCGCCACGGCCGGTACCAGTAGGGGATGGGCTTGTCCCCTTCGGTCAGCCTGGCTTAGCCTCGTGGGCCTGCCGACGCCACCGGCCTAGAGGCTGCCATGTCCCAAGGCGACCCGAACCGTCCCATGGAAAGCGACGGCCGGGTCGTAACCGAGCTGAAGCTCTTCGGTACCTTGGGCGTGCCGATCATCCTCACCCAGCTCTCCCAGATGGGGATCGGCGTCATCGACTCCATCATGGCAGGGCGGGTCAGCCCCACGGATCTCGCGGGCGTCGCCCTCGGCGGCAACTTCTACTTCCCGCCGGTCGTGCTCCTCGCCGGCATCGCCATGGCCGTCACGCCCACGATGTCCCAGATGCACGGCGCCGGCGACGAAGCGCGCGGCGGCGCCGTGGTCCGTCAGGCCCTCTGGATCGCGGTCGTCGGCGGCTTGCTGGCGATGGGACTCATGCAGTTCGGCGAGGCGGGCTACCGCCTGATCGGGGTCGACGAAGCCGCCATCCCCGTCGCCACCGCCTACCTGAAATACATGAGCTTCGGCGTCGTGCCGACCATAGCCTTCTTCGTCCTGCGCTACCTCTGCGAAGGGCTGTCGTGGACGACGCCGTCGATGATCGTGGCATTCGGCGGACTGGCATTGAAGTTGCCCCTCAACTACCTCTTCGTGTACGGCGGCCTCGGCATCCCCGCCATGGGCGGCGCCGGCTGCGGGATTTCCAGCGCCATCGTCATGTGGCTCCAGCTATTCGCCATGATCTTCATCGTGCGCTACTCGCGCGTGCAACGGGCGGGCGCCTTTTCCGAGTTCTCCCTGCCGGACTTCCGGGTCATCTGGCGACTGGTGAGGCTTGGCGTGCCGATCGGCATCACCATGTTCTTCGAGGGCACCGTCTTCTCGGTGGTCACGCTCCTGATCGGCCGGCTCAGCGTCGAGGCCGTTGCGGCGCACCAGGTCGTTTTCAACGTCGGTAGCGTCACGTCCATGATCCCGGTCGCGCTCGGTGTCGCGGCGACCATCCGCGCGGGCTACAACGTGGGGGCGAAGGACTACGCCGGCGCGCGCCGTTCCGTCTACGTCGCGCTCGCTGCTGCGCTTACGTTCGCGGTCTTTGCCGCCAGCGTGCTGCTGCTGCTCCGCGACACGATCGCAGGCTTCTACACGACGGATATGAACGTCCTCGCGAGCGCCTCGGCGCTGTTGATCATCCTCGCCCTCTACCAGTTCGTCGACGACACGCAGACCACGGCCATCGGCTGCCTACGCGGCTACAAGGACGTGCGCATCCCCATGGGGATCGTGCTCTGCTCCCATTGGGGCATCGGAATCCCGGTTGGCAGCGTACTGGGTTACGGACTGTTCGGTTTGGAGCCTTGGGGCGTCTCTGGCTTCTGGTGGGGCCTCATCACGGGCTTCGGGATCGCGACCATCAGCCTCAATACCAGGCTGGCGATCCTGTCCCGGAGCGAGCGGCGGATACGCCGTTACGCCGAAGCCTGAGCGACCCACGTCAGTCGTCCGTGTAGCGAACCTCCAACCGGCGTAGGCGCCACGCCCCCAATGCGAGCCCGACGACGGTCAGGGCGAGCAGCGTGAGCACGGAAACCCACGGCTGCGGCGACCGCACCAGAATCGCAAACGGCCCGTCCGGGACGGGTAGCGGTACCGATGTCAAAGCGCCCAGGTAGTAGCGCACGCTGAACGCCTGCAACGTCGGCGGCAGCAGGAAGTGGAGGCCTTCCCACGCCAGCAGACCCGCCACGGGCAGGATCGGATTCGCGAACAGCAGGCCGAAAAGCAGGAACACGGCCCCGTAGGCCACGCAGGCCAGCAGCGTCGTGCCGAGATCCCGAAGCAGTGACGCCGTCCATTCCCAGGGCAGTGTCGCGGGTAGCCCGAACAGGAGCACGCAAGCCACGACCGTCGCGCCGCCGAACAACGCCCAGGACACGACCACGCCCGCCGCGTACTTGCCGAGCAGCAGTGCTTCGCGCCGTATCGGCGCCAGCAGGTAGTAGTGCAGCGTGCGTTCCAGGATCTCCGCGCGGAATAGCTTGGTGAAGATGAACGCACAGCCGAAGAAGACGGTCACGCCGAGCAGCAGGTTGTAGAACACGGCCGGAAAGGCGCCGCCGCGGTCGAGGGTGACATGCGCGCTTACCGCCGCCGCGACACCGACCGGTAGCGCCGCGAGCAGGAAGGCCGGCAGCGAGTGGCGCGGCCGCATGATCCTGGACACCTCGATGCGGAATACCGCCCCCACCTGGCGGACGAACGGAGCCGGACTCGGCGCGGGCATCGCGTCCATCAACGCTCCGGGGCCGGCGCAGAGACCAAGTCCGCATAGACGGCCTCGACGGACGCGTCCACCGGCGTCACGCCCTCGATGCGCACGCCATCCGAGCACACGAGTTGGCCAAGCGTCAGAAAGAACGCGTCCGCATCGGATGTGCGCACGGACAGACCGCCCCCATCGTCGTGCAAGCGCACTTCAGTAGCGGCATCGAGCGCGAACAGGCGCGAAGCCACATGCGCCCCGCGGTCGCAGCGGATCGAGACGCGCGCCGGGCGGGTCTGCCCATGGGCAGCGTCTGCGGCTAGGGCGGCGTCCATTGGCGCCTCGTCACGAATCTCCGCCACGTTCCCGGAGGCGACGAGGTAGCCGCCGTCGAGGAACACGACGCGGTCGGAGACGGCATCCACTTCGTGGAGGATGTGGCTGGAGATGAGCACGTGGGCGCCGTCGTCCGCGAACGCGCGGAACAGCGCGGTCGCCTCGGCCCGGGCTTGCGGGTCGAGTCCGTTGAGCGGCTCATCGAGGAGCAGCACACGCGGTCCGTGCCCGATCGCGCGCGCCACCTTCAGGGCCTGGCGCATACCCTTGCTGTAGACATCGATGCGCCGATCCGCCGCGTCGCCGAGGCCGACCCGCTCCAAGGCGATGGTCGCCCCCTCCTCCGCTTCTCTCGCCGTATAGCCGTAGAGACGCAGCGAGCCCGCCATGAACTGTCGGGCGCTGATGCCCGGCGGGAAGGCGTCGTACTGCGCACAGTAGCCTACGTCGCCAGCGAACAGGCGCGGGTGCTCGGCCGACCGCCCGAGCACGTCGATACGTCCTCGGCTCGGTCGCACGAGGCCGGCGATGAGACTCATGAGGGTCGACTTGCCCGCACCGTTGGGGCCGACCAGGCCCGTCACGCCAGGTTCGAGGGTGGCCGTGATGCCGTTGACGCCCATCACCTCGCCATAGAACTTCGATACGTCGTCCAGACGGATCTCTGCGTTCATAATCTGAGTGCCAGCGCCCACGTCGCGAGCGCCGCCAAGCCGGCAACGACCATGCCGGCGAGCGTGGCCGGCATCGCCGGTTCGCCGACACCTGCGAGCGTGGCCGAAATGGCCTGCACGGCATCGGCCAGGTCGAGGAAGCTCGCCGTCCGACCGCCGAGCGCCGATTGGAGCACATCATCGAGGGTCGTCGTCACGATGTATGCACTGAGCAGCCCCAAGGTCGCCGCAGGCCGCCATTTCACCCAAGCGGAGATCGCCAGCGCCAGCATCGACAGGCAGACCGTCCAGGCCAGCAGGCTGGCCGTGAACGCCGACGCCAGGCGGGCGGCGCCGAGCCAATCGACTTCGCCGCCGTAGCCCGCGTTCACGACGATGAGGAGCAGGCCGGGACCCAGTCCCACGGCCACGCAGAGACCCAAGAGGACCAGGAGTTTCCCGACCACGTAGGCGCGCCGGGGGACCGGTCGCGAAAGGTAGAGGGGCATCGCGTTGTTGGCCAGGTCCGGGGCCACCAGCGCAGGCCCCACCACGAGGACGACCAGGAACGTCACGGCCTGGGCGATCTCGAGCGCCGTCTCGAAGAGCCACGCATCGAGGTCCAGCACGGTGCTAATGGCCGTTTCCGCTTCTTCGATGGCAGCGACGTTGTAGCGCAGGTAGACGGCGATCAGTAGCACGAGACTGGGCACGATGCAGGCGACCAGGAACGCGACGAACAGCCGCGAGCGCATGGTCGCCGCGAGTGCAAAGCGGGCGATCACGTAGGCGCCGGCCGCCGCCGAAGGCCGGTCGGTCGGGCGGCTACGTCCCCGCCACGCTGCAGGGCGCCGCGCGGTGCGCAGGTCGGTGGATGCGGAGGTCACCCAGCGGCTTCCGCGCGATCGGCATCGGCCATCGTGCGCAGGAAGATGTCCTGCAACGAGTCGCGCTTGTGGTCGAGCTGGCGGATCTGCACCGACAGCGTGCCGGCGAGCGCATACAGGTCGCGGACGTCGACGCCGTCCGGCAGCACGGCCTTCAACTGCCGGTCGCTGCTGCGCGCGACTTCGCAGCCGAGCTTGACCAGCCCATCGGCGAATCCCGCTTCGTCGCCCTTCACCTTGAGAAACAGAAAGCGCCGGTTGCTGCGCCGCTCCGCCGCGAGGTCGCAGTGGTTCGCGATCCGTCCGTCCTTGAGCAGGACGACCTCGTCGCAGCAGGCCTCCACGTCGGGCAGCAGGTGCGAGGACACCACGAAGCGCGTGCTGCCCTCGTCGCGAAGCTCCCGAATCAAGCCCAGCATGCGCTCGCGACCGGTCGCGTCGAGGCCGTTGGTAGGCTCGTCGAGCAGCAACAGTCGCGGCGCGTGCGCTATGGCTTGGGCCAACTTGACGAGTTGCTTCATGCCGGACGAGTAGGTTTCGATGTTGCGGTAGCGCGCCTCGCCCAAGCCAACGCTGAACAACGCCTGATGGGCGCGGTCGAGCGCATCCTGCGCGCCGAGGCCCGACAGTTCCGCCATGAACCGTACGAAGCGCACGCCCGTCATGCCCGCGATGAAGCTGTCCCGTTCCGGCATGTAGCCGATCAACGCACGCACCGCCTGCGTCTCGCGGACGACGTCGTGACCGAACAGGCGGGCGCTTCCCCGACTGGGCCTTAAGAACCCGAGCAAGGTATTCAAGAGCGTGGTCTTGCCAGCGCCGTTGGGACCGAGCAGGCCGATGCAGCGGCCCTGGATGCGGGCGTTCAAGCCATCGAGGATCGTCCGGCCACCCAAGTCGACGCCGAGGCCGTCAAACTCCGCCCACGGTTCACTCAAGTCCCGCCGCTCCCGGGTATGGCACCTGCACTCATGCCCGCGAGTATGGCCAACTCTGGCAATGACAGTCCAAGGGGACCGTTGACGACCACCCTGATGCGGTCGGGTCCTCGATAGACGGCATGCATCCATGGCCCGGCCTCGGCGAGGATGTCCATGACCGCCTGGCGCTCGGCGGGAATCGCGTCCTGCAGCAACGTCCGCACGCTGCCGGTCAAGTCGCCGAACTCCGTATAGCCAACCGCTGAGAAGTCGAGATAGGTGTCGTCGGGCAGCAGTTCCCGGAATCGGCGCGAACCCGGCAGCGTCACGCCGGACTCGTACGTCCGCCGCGCCTGCTCCAGCAAGGCCGGGCTCGCCGCCGCGACAAGAAAGCCGTCGAAGTACGCGTAGTGCGCGGACAGCAGACCGACGCTCAGTTGCACGACCGGATAGGGTCCGGTGGTGTCGGTCACCAGCGTCGCGCGGGTCTCGTCACCCTGTCGCGCCGCGCGTTCGTTGAGCCGCGTCGCAGCGGTTTCGATGCCAAGCTGGAACGCCTCCCGATCGTAGACCTCGACCACGGCCTGCCACGTTGGCGTGGGCAGCAGCGCGCCGTCGAAGCCGATCGCCAGTTCGCCGCCCGCTGCGCGCACCCAATCCTCCACGAAGTCGAGGGAACCGAACTCGTCCATCGCCTGCGCATCGTCGGATTGCTTGAGGAGCGCCGCGAGTTCGTCGACGTTGCCGAGTAGCAGCGCGGCCGCGATCTCCGCGTCCGGCGCGAAGAACTCGAGCGCGCCCATCGGACCGGGCTCGTCCAGCCAGGTCAGCGCCTCGGGGACGTTGCCAAGGAACCGGACCTCCGCCGTCAGCCGCGTCCGATCGTCCTCGGCAAGCCCCTCCACGATCAGCGTCTCGGCACCGGCGATGCCGACACCCGCGAGCCCTTCTAGGCGAGGGGCTGCGAGGTCGATGCCGCCCAAGTAGTAGGCACCGCGGGCATATCCCTCCTTAAGCCGCGCGTAAAGCTTGCCGTCTGCAAAGGCGTGGTCGGCACCGCCCTGCAGCGCCTCGACCTGGCGCAGTGCGCCCGGATCGCTGGAGACCACCAGCAAATCCTCGGTGAGCCACGCCGAGAGCACGCCTTCGCGCGCCAAGTCCGGCGAACCAACCACCTCCACGTCGATGCCCTCCGGCAACTCGACCTCGGCCACGAGATCGGGGTCAAGTCCCTCGCGACTGACCTCGGCCAGCAACACCGGCGGCGCGTCCGCCTGCCGGTACGCGACCACCGTCTCCTCGCCGAGGTAGTCGGCCACTTCGGCCAGCCACTCGACGTATTCGTCGACCGAGGCCCGTACCTCGGCATCCACGAAACGTGTGCGGACCAGCTCGTAGCCCTTGGCGATCTTCGCAGGCGCATTCGGGATGGCGGCGTAGGCCACCGTGTCGTTCGGCACCAGATCCAGCAGGCGTGGCGAGTGGCGCGGCCTCGCTCTCAGCAGCGTGCCCAGTTCGCGCCGGAGCGCGGTGTACTCGGCAAGCATGTCGGCATAGCGGTCGGCGTCGGCGCTCCAGGCGACGTCCTCGACCACGCTCGAGGCGACGACGCCGCGCGTGTCGAACTGTTCGCCCGCGCGCAGACTCTTGCGGCTGCCGCTCGAACGCACTTCCACCTCCCCCTCGACCACGGCGACGCGCGTGCCCTTGGTGCCGTGGCTGAGCCCGAACACCGTCCCCTTGACCGCGACCACGACATCGTCCGTCGCCACCTCCAGCGTGTCGCCGCCCTGGGCGGCGGCCTGAACGATGACGCGGCCCCGATCCACGTGCACCCGGTTGCCCTGGCGCTGGCGGCGCAGACGCAACTGGGTGCGCGCCTCGATCTCCAGGACCGAACCGTCGTCCAGCGCAAGCCAAGTCGAGCCTTGCTTCCCGGTTCGCAGGACCTCGTTGCCCGACACCCAGTCGCCGCCCGACAGGCGGCTCAAGCCGTTGTCGGCGACGCGATAGAGAACGCCCGCGGAGCTATCTACCCGCGCGAGCCGGGATTGGTCGGCAACGGGAAGGGCCGCATAAACGAGCGCGAAACCGGCCGCAACGGCCAGCGCTACCGCCGCCGCCCAAGGCCAGGCGCCCCGGTTGCGGTGCGGTTGCGCAGGCCGCCGGGCGCGTGTTCGCAAGGTCCGCCCCGCGTCACGCAAAGCACGTCGCAGGGCCACGGAACTGTTCAACTCTTCCTCGAAGAGCAGCCGCCGTTCGGCGCTCAACGTCCCTGCCCGATACTCGGGGATCAATGCAGCGTAGTTGTCGATCACCCTGGAGTCGCTCGACAACGCGGCCGTCGCCCGGCGCAGCGCCTCGGCTTCGGCCCCGGCGTCGGGCACGTCGTCGCGCACGGCGCGCAACGCCCGATCGAGCAGCCCCTCGTCGTTGGTTTCGTTCATAGCCTCCTCCTACCGATCATGCTGATCGGCGCGATCATCCCGATCGGTCGGATCTTGGTCCGCTTGATCGGCGTGCGGGGTTCCGGCAAGTACCGCGCGCAACCGTGCCCGCGCCCGGTGCAGCGTCACGGCCACCGTGGACGCCGACGTTCCCAGCAACTCAGCGATTTCCACGTTGCTCAAGTCCTCGAAATAGCGCAGCGCGACGATCTCCGCCCAATTCGGCGATAACGTCGACAGCGCCGCTCGAAGACGCACCCGCAACTCACCCTGCCAGACGCTCTGCGCGGCTCCCGGGGCGGTGGTATCCGGCAGTTCGCCAACCGCGTCCGTGTCCGAGTCCAGTCCCGGGCGGCGTCGCCGCAACACGTCCAGCGCACCGTTGACGGCCGAACGTGCGAGATAGGAGCCGGGCGTTCGGCCGAGGCGACCACCGGGCGTCTCGTCCCTCCCTCGCCGCAGGGTATTCAGGAACACCGTCTGCAGGACGTCCTCGGCATCTTCGACATTGCCGGTGATTCGGTACGCCGTGCGAAAGACCTGGCGCCCGTGCTGCTCGAATGCGGCTGCAACCGAAGCATCGGCGATGCCGTTTGCAGTGACGGGGTCGGTCAGGTCCATCGTGCGGCCGGGACATGTGTCTGCGTCAAGGACGCTGGCGGTCTGGCGTTCATTAACGGACAGTCGGCGCGTCGATCAGTTGATGCTGCCCGTGCGGCGCACGTAGGCCCGGTAGCGTGCCAGTCTGTCGAGGTCGGTGCGACGCTTGAGCGGCAGGAGGTAGTCGCCGATCAAGGCGTCGATGGTCGGCTGCTGTGCCGGATCCGCCACGAGGTTGCGGGTCTCCTGCGGATCGTCGCTGAGATCGAAGAACTGGTAGCGCTCGTGGTCTTCCAAGCGGACCACCAGCTTGTAGCGGTGCGTTCTCAACATCACTTGGCCGAACAACTCGCTCAAGACCACTTCCTTGCCAGGATCGCCGTCCGTGCCCGACTCCACCGTCGCTCGCAAGGACCGGCCCAGGCCCGAGGGCAGGGGCTCGGCACCCGCAACATCGACCAGGGTCACCGGAATGTCGATCTGCTCGGTCAGGCCGCGAACGACGCGCCCGCCGCCTCCGTGCGGCGCACCGCCTCCGGCCGGCGCACGCATGATGCAAGGCACATGGACAGCGCCTTCGTAGAACGCTGCCTTGCCCCAAAGGCCGTGGTCGCCGAGCAGCTCGCCGTGGTCCGAGTTGAAAACGATCCAAGTCCGTGCCAGTGCGTCCGACTCCTCCAACACGGCCAGCAGTTCGCCGATCCAATGATCGATCAGGCTGACGTTGGCGTAGTAGTTCGCGCGCCAGCGCTGGCGCTGCTCGGTGCTGGCCGCCGTCAACGAAGGCGCCCGTTCGAGGCGCGCCTGGATCAACTTGGGCATCGGCAGTTCCGGCAACGTCGCAATGCCCGGATCGAGTTCCGCCGGCCGATAGCGATTGCGCCAAGCCATGGGTGCATCGTACGGATCGTGGGGGCCGGTGAACTGTGCCTGCAAGTAGAACGGCCCGCCCTCGCCGCCCCGAATATGCTCGCGCAGCCACTCGACCGCGCGGCGGCCGATGAAGCTGTCGATGTCCTCGCCTTCTGGAACGGGCGCCGGCTGCTGGTCCCACGGCTTGACGTCGCCATCGCGTATTTCCGCCACCCAGGCGTGCATGTATTCCTGGTGGGCAGCAAGCCAACCCCGCGATTCAAGATAGTCGGTGTATGCGCAACCCATGAACCGCGTGCCGATCGGGTCGTTGACTTCCAGACGTTCGTCGAATCCCCACGCGGCGAGGTTGTGGTCCATTTCGCGGGCATGCATGCCGGCCCGCCCGCCGGGGCCGACCCGCCACAGGTGCGTCTTGCCGAACACGGCGGTTCGGTAGCCGGCGTCGCGAATATTCCGCACGT
This sequence comes from Gammaproteobacteria bacterium, assembly GCA_026706385.1. Taxonomy (GTDB): domain Bacteria; phylum Pseudomonadota; class Gammaproteobacteria; order Pseudomonadales; family Azotimanducaceae; genus VXYL01. The sequence continues at coordinate 45,170 of JAPOYV010000073.1, read as the reverse complement.
GGCTCGGGCCGTGTTCATCCGCGCCCGCGGCGTTGCTCCAAGCACCGTGTTCGCGTGGCAAGCGGCCCGTCATGAGCGAGGCCCTTGCGGGCACGCACAGCGGCGAGTTGGAGACGCATTGTGCAAACACCACGCCCTCCCGCGCGAGCCGGTCGAGGTTCGGTGCGATCACCGGCGCGCCGGGGAGGCACACCGCGTCGCCGCGCAGTTGATCGGTAAAGACCAGGATGATGTTGGGTCGTGCGACCGTCATAGCCAGCGAATCGAGTCCGACTGCCTACCGCGCGTCAGTCCTTGAGAGTCCGCCGTAGATCCTCAAGCTCCGCGATCATTTGCCGCACCACGAGTCTCGACTGGGCTCGCTCCGCAGCGCCTTGCTTGCCGGTCAGGCGTTGTCGCGCGCCATCGATGGTGAACCCCTGATCGTAGAGCAGTTCGCGGATCCGGCGGACCATGATCACGTCGCGCGGTTGGTAGTAGCGGCGGTTGCCACGCCGTTTGACCGGATGGAGTTGCTTGAACTCGCGCTCCCAGTAGCGCAGCACATGGGGCTTGACAGCGCAGAGTTCACTCACCTCGCCGATCGCGAAGTATCGCTTGGCTGGAATCGGCGGCAACTGGTCGGTTACGGTCCCTCTGCTCTCAGGAAAGCGGCCAGCCCCTCGCGCTCCCCCGCTGAGGGCTCCCGATGCGGACAGGCGGTCACTCATCGACTCGCCGGCGACTCAAGAAACTAGCCCGATTCGTCGCGTGGGACGTAGCCCACGACGCGCGCGCGCAGCTTCTGGCCGGGGCGGAAAGTCACGACCCGTCGCGCGGTGACGGTCTTTGCCTCGCCGGTACGCGGATTGCGGCCCGGGCGTTCCTTCTTGTCGCGCAGGTCGAAATTGCCGAACCCCGAGAGCTTCACAGGTTCGTTGGCGGCAAGCGAGGCGCGTATTTCCTCGAAGAAGGACGCGACGATTTCCTTCGCCTCCCGCTTGTTGAATCCGTGGACCTCGACCAGCCTTTCGGCCAGCCGCGCCTTGCTCAATGCCCCCAAAACCCAACCCACTCCGGTGAAGGCGCGTCGCTTGGCGGCGACGCGGATGGAGACGCCGCTGGAGTGTGACTAACCTACCGCAAACGCGCACCAAGTCGGGACTTCAGGTCGGCCAACGCGTCATCCACTTTCTGGTTTATCTCCGCCTCTGCAAGAGTGCGCGAACGGTGCTGGAAGGTCAAGCTGATGCCGACACTTTTTCGTCCTGATTCAATACCTTCGCCGGTATAGAGGTCGAAGACAGCGAACCCCGTGAGGAGTTCGCCGACGCGTTCACGCACGACCGCCTCGATCTCGGTCGCCGGCACGGCGTAGTCAACCACCAGCGCCAGATCGCGGCGTACCGTCGGTTGCCGCGACAAGCCGCCGAAAACCCGCGGCTGTCTAGTGGCCAGCGCAAGAAGGCCAAGCTCGAAGCAATACACGTTGCGCGGCAAATCCAAGGTCGCGGCGACCTCCGGATGCAGTCGGCCGAGCCGTCCAATCGTCTCGCCATCGATGCACACAGCGGCAGCCTGCCCGGGGTGCAACGCCGGATCCTGCGTGGGCAGGAATTGGGCGGCCCGACCTCCGAGCGCCAGCAGACGCTCCACATCACCCTTCACGTCGAAGAAGTCGGCATCGACGGATTCATGGGCCCAGTTCTGCGCATGCCGGGGGCCGCACAGGATTCCACCACACAGGAGATTCTGCTTGAGCTCATCGCCGACGAGGCGGAAGCACTGTCCGACTTCGAACAGTCGTAAGCGTTCGGTCTGCCGGGCCAGGTTGCGCTGCAAAGCCCCCACCAGCCCCGGAAGAAGGCTCGTCCTCATCACGGCATGCTCGCTTGACACCGGGTTCTTGACCCGGATCGGATCCCCGGATGGCTCCAGGACATCGGCGAGTCGCTGGTCGACGAAACTGTAGGTGATCGCCTCGGCGTAGCCGATGTCGACAAGGAGGTCCGCGAAACGCGCCGCAGGTGCAACAGCCAGGTCCGGCTGGCCGAGCGGCAGCCCCCCGGTCGGTAGGCGACTGGCGACGGCGTTGTAGCCGTGGATTCGCAGCACTTCCTCGACGAGATCCTCTTCGCGTTCGATGTCGAAACGATGGCTCGGCGTGGTGACGGTCCAGACGATCTCGTCGCCGCTGCCGCTCGTGACCGGATTGAGTTCGAGCCGGTCGAGGATGTCGCCGACCTCGGTCGGGGGGATTTCCTCGCCAACGAGCCGATCCAGACGGCGCTTGCGCAGCCGAACGACCTTGGCGTTTGGCAGATGCGCTTCGCTCACCGCCTCCACGATCGGACCCGCTTGGCCGCCGACGAGGTCGAGCAGGAGAGCCGTTGCCCGTTCCATGGCTTCCGCCTGTAGCCGCGAGTCCACCCCGCGCTCGTAGCGATGCGCGGCGTCGGTCTGCAAGGCGAATCGGCGCGCGGTGGCGGCAACGCAAAGCGGGTCGAAGAAGGCACACTCGAGAAAGACATTGCGCGTGGACGGCCCGATGCCGCTGCGGTTGCCGCCCATCACGCCTGCAATGGCGACCGGCCCGTGCGCGTCGGTGATCAACAGCGGGCGGCGGCCACCGGGGTGCCCGTCGCCGACAGGGACTTCCCGGTCGTCAAGGAGCGTCAAAGACTCGCGCGGACGGGCATCCCGGACGACGATGCCGCCGCGCAGGCGGTCGAGATCGAATGCATGCATCGGTTGCCCGAGCTCCAGAAGTACGTAGTTGGTCACGTCCACCACCGGGTCGATGGAACGCAGTCCCGAACGACGCAGCCGTTCGCGCAACCACCACGGCACCGGTTGCGTGACATCGACGCCCGCAATCACGCGGCCGAGGTAGCGAGGGCAGCCGTCGTAGTTCTCGATGGCCACGGGAAACACATCCTCGGTGGTGGCCCGAACACGAGCGAGAGGCGGACGGACGACGGCCTGGCGCGTCAGCAGCGCCACCTCCCTCGCCAGGCCGCGAATGCTCAATGCATCGCCCCGGTTCGGCGTCAGGTCGAGGTCGATGGTGACATCGTCGAGGGCCAGGACTTCCGAGAGCTCACGACCAGGCGTCAACGCCTCGTCCGCCGCGAAGCCGTTCCCTAAATCCAGGATCCCGGTTTCGTCTTCGCCGAGGCCGAGCTCGACTTCGCTGCACAGCATCCCGGACGACTCGACGCCACGCAGTGCGGCGCGCTTGATCGCGAATCCGCCTGGCAGTACCGCACCGACGCGGGCCAAGGCGCTCTTCATGCCGACGCGGACGTTGGGGGCGCCGCAAACGACCGTCAGCCGGGCGTCGCCGTCGTAGACCCGGCAGACCTTCAGCTTGTCGGCGTTCGGGTGTTTCTCCACCGCCTCGACGGTGGCCACCACGACATCCCCGAGATCGCCAGCGACCGGTTCGACGCCGTCCACTTCCAGACCGGCATTGGTGAGCCTGTCGCACAGCTCGGGCGTCGCCAAGTCGAACGGAACCCAGTCGTGCAGCCAGCGCGCGCTGAACTTCATGCGAACTGCTCCAGGAACTTGATCTCGTTGTCGAACAGCAGGCGCATGTCGTCGATCTCGTACAACAGCGCCGCGAGCCTGTCGGCGCCGAACCCGAAAGCGAAGCCGGTGTAGCGTTCCGTGTCGATGCCCATATTGCCCAGCACGTTGGGATGCACCATCCCGCAGCCCATGACTTCGGACCAGCCGGTGTACCCGCAGGAGCGGCAGCCCGCGCCGCCGCAGTGCACGCAGCGCACATCTACCTCCGCGGAAGGTTCCGTGAAGGGGAAATAGGACGGTCGGAAGCGCACGCCGATCTCCTTCTCGAAGAAGCGGTGGACGAAATCCACGACCGTTCCCTTGAGATCCGCGAAGGCTATGCCCTCGGCGACGACCAGCCCCTCCACCTGGTGGAACATCGGACTGTGGCTCGCGTCGACGTCGTCCTTCCGGTAGACCCGCCCTGGGCAGATGATGCGCAGAGGCGGTTGCTGCTTTTCCATCACACGAATCTGCGCCGGTGAGGTGTGGGTGCGCAGCAACAGGCCGTTGTCGAGGTAGAGGGTGTCGTGCATCGCCCGCGCCGGGTGGTGCGCGGGGATGTTGAGCGCCTCGAAGTTGTGGTAGTCGTCCTCGATCTCCGGGCCGGCGACGACATCGTAGCCCGCGACGACGAAGATCTGTTCGATCCGGCGCAGCGTCTGTGTGATCGGATGCAGCGAGCCGCCGCGGCCGCCGCGGCCTGGCAACGTCACATCGACCGCCTCGCTCGCGAGTTCACGACGAAGCTGCTCTTTGCCGAGCGCATGGCGGCGCGCCTCGATGGCGGCCTGGACGCGGCTCTTGGCCTCGTTGATGCGCGCGCCGGCCGCCGGGCGTTCGTCAGGCGTCAACCGACCGAGGCCCTTGAGCAGCGCGGTCACTTCGCCCTTGCGACCGAGGAAGCGCACGCGCACATCGTCCAGGGCCTGCTCGTCGGCAGCGGCCGCGGCCGCCTCCAGGGCAGCGGTTTCGATCTGTTCTACGTTCATGACGCTAGCGCGACTGCGCCCCCGCGCGGTACGCGGGCCTCACGGCCCGCCCTCGACCTTGTTTGAGCCCAAATACGGCGCGAACGGCAGGCCGTTCGCGGCTGCCCGCACGGTGTCTAAGCCAGCGCGGTCTTCGCCTGATCCGCCAGGGCGGCGAATGCCGGCTTCTCGTGCACGGCCAAGTCCGCGAGTACGCGACGGTCCACGTCGATGCCAGCCCGTTTGAGGCCGGCTACGAATCGGCTGTACGACAGGCCGTGATTGCGGGCCTCGGCGTTGATGCGCACGATCCACAGCGCGCGGAACTGGCGCTTGCGCTGGCGGCGGTCCCGGTAGGCGTATTGGCCCGCTTTGATGACCGCCTGTTTGGCCACTTTGAATGATCGGCTGCGGGCACCGTAGTAGCCTTTCGCCGCCTTGAGGACTTTCTTGCGCCGGGCGCGTGAAGCCACGCTGTTCTTGGCTCTCGGCATGGCGTTACCTTCCCTTCTTCGGGATCATGCGCTTGACCGCCGGGAGGTCCGCCGGGGATACCGCGTTGAACCCCTTGAGGCGACGCTTCCTCTTCGGCGCCATCTTGGTGAGGATGTGGGCCTTGTTGGTGCGCTTGTGCTTGAAGCCGTTCGCCGTCCGGCGAAAGCGCTTCGCAGCCCCGCGATTGGTTTTGAGCTTTGGCATGAATTTCTCCGTTGTCTTGGACGTCTCGGACGTCGCATCAGCGAATAGCCGCGGTTCAGCCAGCCGGCGGCTACGCGTTTCTTTGTTTGGAGGACTCGCAGGTCCCACCTCGGGTCGCTGTGGCATCAACGCGACCGCTTGCAGTTGGAGCGGCTAACTCACCGGCGACCGCGAAGCGTTCGCGTCGGCTACTTACCGCGACGCTTGGGGGCTAGGACCATGGTCAACTGGCGGCCTTCGAGGCGGGGTTCGGTCTCCACGTTAGCCAGCGGCTCAAGGTCGCCTTCGATCCGCTTCAACAACGTGGCCCCGAACTCCGGGTGCGCCATCTCGCGCCCCTTGAACCGTAAGCTGATCTTGGCCTTGTCACCCTCCTCCAGGAAGCGGACGAGGTTGCGCAACTTGACCTGGTAGTCGCCCTCTTCGGTACCGAGGCGGAACCGCACTTCCTTGACATGGGTCTGCTTCTGTCGCTTGCGTTGTGCGGCTTTCGCCTTCTTCTTGTCGAAAAGGTGCTTCCCGTAGTCCATCACCTTGACAACCGGCGGATCCGCATCCGGGGCGATCAACACCAAGTCCAGGCCCGCGCTTCTTGCCTCTGCGAGCGCATCCTCGCGGGGCACGATGCCAACTTGCTTGCCATCCGAAGCGATCAGGCGCACCCGGTATGCGCGGATGTCCTCATTCAGTACGGCTCGGTCGGCGACCAAAGTCCTAGCGTTCGATCTCTTGATACACGTCTCCTCGTAGGGGCAGGGCTAACGCGCCCGGTAGGGCACGTCCCCGCCCAACTTGCTTAGCACACTCCATCGACATCCGCAACGACCTTTCTCGGGCATCGCCAATCCGAAGCGGCGCGAATTCTAATGGTGGCACCTCAGGCAAACAACAGACGTTCTCTCGTGCGGATGTAGGAAATCGTCTATTCGTATTGGCCTGAGGTGGGAGGGTTGGTAGGCGCGATTGGATTCGAACCAACGACCCCCACCATGTCAAGGTGATGCTCTAACCAACTGAGCTACGCGCCTGAGCCGATGCGCAGTCTAGCAGATTGGTGGAACTGGTTGTTCAGCGTCAGGGGCCGCCGAGCGCGCGGACGAAGTCAATCACCGGCGCCGGGAAGACGCCGAGGACGACGATCGAGGCGCCGAGAACCACAACGGAGATCACGCCCTCCCAGGCAACCGGCGGCGCTTGCGTCCCGGCCTCGGGGCGCTTGGTCATGGCGAACACGATGCGCAGGTAGTAGTAGATGCCGATGGCACTGCCGACGATGAGCGCCCAGACGAGGATCCACGCCGCCCCGTCCACGCCGGCGGCCACCAAGTAGAACTTCGCGATGAACCCCACCGTGAGAGGAATGCCGGCGAGGGAGAGCGCCGCCGCGGCGAGCACAGCCGCCAGGACGGGGCGGCGCCAGAACAGCCCGTCGTAGGCCGTCAAATCCTCGGCATCCTCATCCGCGTCGGACAGCACCGTTACGACCCCGAACGCAGCCAGCGTCATCAGGACGTAGCCAGCCAGATAGACCAGTGCCGTTTCCACGCCGAAGGAGCGAACCTGCGGCGTCGCCGCGACCACCACGGCGATCAGCAGGTAGCCCATGTGAGCGATCGACGAGTACGCCAGGAGCCGCTTGATGTTGACCTGCAGCAGCGCCAAGAGGTTGCCCGCGACCATCGACAGCACGGCGACGACGACGATCACGTTGCGCAGCACCTCGGCATCCACGACGCCGACGGCGAGCGCGTAGCGCATGAGCACGGCGAAGACCGCGGCTTTCGACACGGTCGCGACAAAGCCGGTCACGGGCGCCGGCGCACCCTGGTACACGTCCGGCGTCCACATGTGGAACGGTACGAGCGAAAGCTTGAAGAAGACGCCGATCAACAGCATGGCCTGGCCGACGGCCAAAAGCAGTTGTTCGTTTCGGCTCAACTCCCCGGCGGGCGCGAACTCCAGGGTACCCGTCACCAGGTAGATCAGGGCCATTCCGAAGAGCATGGTGCTCGTTCCAGCCCCGGACAGGACCAGGTACTTGGCTGCGGCCTCGAGCGGACCGCGACCCTCCTGCGGGTAGGCGATCATGGCGTACAGCGAGATCGACAGCACCTCTATACCGAGCAGGAACCCCGCGAAGTGATCGGTGGCTGCAGTAACGGCCGCCCCGAGCGTGGCCACCAAGAGCAGGATGTAGAACTCCTGGGCATGGGCAGCCCGGGGCTTCAGGTAGCGGTAGGACAGGACCGCCGTCGCCACCGCCGCAAACGCGAACAAGCCGTGAAAAAAGAGCGCATAGCCATCGATCTCCAATAGACCGTCGATGTCCTGCGTTCCCGTCCCGAGAGCCAGCGGGGTGACCACGATCGTCGCCCCCAAAACCACCAACGCGCCGACGAAGGCGACCGCGCCGGACCGAAGCCACGCGACGACCATCAGCAAGACGACGATGCCGCCCGAAAGCACGAGCAAGGGCAACAGCGCCGATATCCCCGCCGCCGTCATGGCAAAACACCGAGCGTTGCGATCGTGGCACCCGCGAGTTCGAGCACCGGCTGCGGATACACGCCGACCCACACCAACGCGCCGGCCATCAGGATCATGACGCTCATGTCGCGGGCTCCGAAATCCGGCATCGCCGCCACGTCGGGGTTCGGCGTGCCCTGGAAGGACCGTTGCATAAGGTAGAGGCCGTAAACGGCGGCCACCACGATGCCGACGGTCGCCGCGACAGCGAGCGGCACGTTCTTCCCGAAGGCGCCGAGGAGCGCCAGAAACTCGCCCACGAAGTTGCCGAGGCCGGGCATTCCCACCGACGCAACGACGAAGAACAGGGTCATCACGCCCATGCGCGGGGCGTGCACCCACAGCCCGCCCATGCGCGACATCTCCCGGGTGTGCAGACGGTGCTGAAGGGCGCCGGCCATCATGAACAGGGCAGCGGTGGAGAAGCCGTGCGCCACCATGGTGACGATCGCACCCTGCAAGCCGACCTCGTTGAACGCGTAGACGCCGATCAGGATGAAGCCCATGTGCGCGATAGAACTGTACGCAACGAGGCGCTTGAAGTCGGATTGGCTGAACGCCATGAAGCCGCCGTAGAGGATGCTCACCACGCCGAGCAGCATCGCCCAGAACGAAAAGTCCATGGAGGCTTGCGGAAACAGCGGCACGGCGATGCGTATCAACCCGTAGGCCCCGGTCTTCAGCAGGATGCCCGCCAAGATGACGCTGCCCGCCGTGGGAGCCTGGGTGTGCGCATCGGGCAGCCACGTGTGCACGGGCACCGACGGCAGCTTGGTGGCGAAGGCGGCGAAGAAGCCCAGCATCAGCCACATGGCGATCGCCGGATCGACGTCGGCACCCAGGAGCTTCTCGTAGCTGAACGTGATCTCGCCGCTAGACCTGAAGTGGACGAACACCAGCGCCAGGATCGCGAGCAGCATGAGCAGGCCGCTGATCTGGGTGAACAGGAAGAACTTCATGGACGCATAGCCCTTGTTCTCATGCCCCCAGATCGCGATCAGGAAGTACATGGGGATCAGCATGACTTCCCAGAAGAAGAAGAAGAGGAACAGGTCCATCGCCGTGAAGACGCCGACCACCCCGGCCATCACCCAGAGGATGTTGAACTGGAAAAACCCATGACCCGTTTCGATCTCGTCCCACGACGAGACCACCGCGATGATGCCGAGAAACATCGTCAGCGCCACCATCAGCAGGCTCAAGCCGTCCATCGACAACGCGACGCTGATGCCGAAACGCGGGATCCACTCAATGTGCTGCGCGGCGTACAAACCCGTCGCCGCCGGCCCGCCGAGCCACTCGCTGATGGCCCACGCCAAACCGACCGCGAAAGCCAGCACGCTCACGACACGAGGCGCATTGGCCCCGACGAAGCGCTCGGACGCCCAGGCGAGGACGCCGGCCGCAAGCAGGAGCAGGACGACCGCGAGGATCACAGGACTTCCAGCACGATCAGGAGCACCAGCACAAGGCCTAGGCCTAAGTTGGCCGCGTACCAGCGCAGCCGTCCGGTCTGCGTCAATGCGCCGATGTAATGCAGTCCGCGAGCCAGCGCGGCGGTAATCCGGAAGACAAGGTCGACGACGTCGTTCTTGTTGATCCGGGCCATGGCAACGAACGGCTTGACGAAGACGCGGTCGTAGACCCAGTCGAAGCCCCAGCCCCCGTGCCAGTAGCGCCGCAGGCCATTGCCTAGGCCGGACTCGACCACCGCCGAGACATTCACCCGGCCGCTGAAGACCAGCCAACCGACAAGGACGCCCAACAACGGCACGGCGATGGTGACCAGGGCAAGCGGCGTGAAGTGGGAGAACGACTTGATCGGTCCGAGCAGGTCGTCGAGCACTGCGATGCCGAACCAGCCGCCGCCGATGGAGAGAATCCCGAGCACGACGAGCGGCAGCCACATGTTGGCCTTCGAGTCGTCATGCGGCTCGGTCTTCGATCGCCCGAAGAACGTCACGATCATCATGCGCGTGGTGTACAGCGCGGTCATCCCGGCGGCGAGCGCACCTCCGCCCCAGTACAGCCAGCCGCCGTTGTCGTAGGCCGTCAAGAGGATGGCGTCCTTGCTCGCGAAGCCTGACGTGAACGGCAGCGCGACCAACGCCGCGGAGCCGATCGCCATGCTCCAGAACGGGATCGGCAGCTTCTTCCACAAGCCACCCATCTTGAAGATGTCCTGCTCATGGTGCAGGGCGAGGATTACCGACCCGGAAGCGAGGAACAGCAACGCCTTGAAGAAGGCGTGGGTCATCAAGTGGAAGATCGCCGCGGACCAGGCCCCGACGCCGAGCGCCATGAACATGTAGCCGATCTGGCTCATCGTGGAGTAGGCCAGGATGCGCTTGATGTCCGTCTGGGTCAGCGCCGTGAAGGACGAGATCAGGAGCGTCACCAGGCCCACCACCGCAACGACATGCTGCGCGTCGGCCGACAGCAAGTAGACATCCTGCATGCGGGCGATGAGGTAGACGCCGGCGGTCACCATGGTCGCGGCATGGATCAGGGCCGAGACCGGCGTCGGACCCGCCATCGCGTCCGGCAACCACGTCTGCAACGGAACCTGCGCCGATTTGCCGACGGCGCCCCCGAGCAGCAGCAGGCCGACGGCGGTTGCCATGCCCGGGGTCAGCGAGCCCGCCTCGGCGAGGATCGCCTGCATCTCCAGGGTCTTGAATTCCCAGAACAGCAGGAACAGGCCAAGGGCCATCAGCGTATCGCCGACGCGCGTGACCACGAACGCCTTGCGGGCCGCGTAGCCGTTCGCTGGGTCGCGGTGGTAGAAGCCGATCAGCAGGTAGCTGCAAAGCCCAACGCCCTCCCAGCCGAGGAACAACGTCAGGAGGTTGTCGCCGAGCACTAGCATCAGCATGGCGAAGACGAACAGGTTCATGTAGGCGAAGAACCGGCTGTAGCCCTTCGGCTCCTCGTGGTCCTGCCACATGTAGCCGGTCGCGTAGAGGTGAATGAGGAAGCCGACGCCGGTGATGACGCCGGTCATGACCAGCGACAGGCTGTCGAGGTAGAGCGTGATCGACGGAGTGAAGTCGCCTACGGCGATCCACGTCCATAGGGGCAGCGAAAACGACGACTGGCCGCTGGCGACGAACTGCCATCCGACGCCGAGGGCCACGAGGGCGGCAAGGCCCACCGAACCCGCACCGACGAACGCGACGACCTTGTCGGGCAACTTGCCTTCGGTGACAAACAGAACCAGGAAACCGGCCAGCGGCAGTGCGGGTACGAGCCAGAACCAGTCCATCGCGCTACCCGTTGAAGTCGCTCGCCGCGTCGATGTCGAGGGTGTCGAACCGTCGCGAGATTTGCAGCACGATGCCGAGCGCAACGGCCACCTCGGCCGCCGCCAGGGCAAGGATGAACATGAACATGATCTGCCCGTCCGGCTGGCCCCAAACAGCCCCTGCGGCGATGAAGGCGAGGCCGGCCGCGTTCATCATGATTTCCAAGGACATCAACAGGAACATGATGTTGCGGCGTACGAGGACGCCCGCCAAGCCCAGCAGGAAGAGGACTCCCGCGAGCATCAGAACATGGAAGACCGGGACCTCGATGGCCATCTAAGGCTGTTCCCTGCGCTCTTCCAGATACCGGCGCCCCAAGTGGTAGGCGCCGACAAGCGCCGCCAGCAAGAGGAACCCCGCGAGTTCCACGGCCAGGAGATACGCCCCCTCGCCGAACAGGGCCTCGCCGACCGCTCGCGGTCCCACCATCTCGCCCTTGGTGTCGACCCCGTCGATGTTCGCGAACGCGTAGGCGAACACGACCGCCAGGATGGCGACCAAGATGAACGGCCCGATCCACATTCCCGGCTGCAGCCAGCGGCTCTCACGCATCACGGATGATCGGCCGAGATTCAGCATCATCACGACGAACAGGAAAAGCACGACGATGGCGCCGGCGTAGACGACCACCTCCAGCGCGGCGGCGAACGGTGCCCCCAGCATGAAGAAGATCACCGCCACGGCGAGCAGGGAGACGACCAGGTAGATCAGCGCTCGCGATGCGTTCTTGCGGGTGATGACCGCCCCCGTCGCCCCGATGGCAACCAACCCCGGAATCCAGAACAGGACGAGATCGAGCGTCAAGGCAAGAGGCTCCGGACGTCCGTCGGCGGCGCCTCGCGCTGCGCTTCGCCCTTGTCCTTGCCGGCGATCGTCTTGCCTGCCACCTGCCAGAAGCTGTAGTCCGGATACTTGCCGGGGCCGTCGATCAACAGGTGCTCCTTCTCGTAGACCATGTTGTTGCGGTCGAACTCGCACAGCTCGAAGTCGGGCGTGAGCTGGATCGCGTAGGTCGGGCAGGCCTCCTCGCAGAGGCCGCACATGATGCAGCGCGAGAAGTTGATGCGGAAGAACTCGGGCAGCCAGCGGCCGTCCTCCTCGCGCTCGGTCTTCTGCAGCGCGATGCAGTCCACGGGGCAGGCCACGGCGCAAAGGTTGCAGGCCACGCAGCGCTCCTCCCCGTCCGGGTCCCGGGTCAGCACGATGCGCCCCCGGTAGCGCGGCGCCTGGTAGGGCATCTCCTCGGGGTACTTAACGGTCTCGTTGCGCATGAACGTGTGCTGAAGCACCGTCCACAAGGTTCTGAGCTGGCTTAGCATCGCTCTTCGCTCCCTTGACCGCGGTTCAGCCGCGCCGTGCGACGAGCGTTCTCGTGGCCGTTGGGTGTTCGTGCTCCTTGCCGCGGCGCAGTCACGCTAGAACCCCCTCGTCAAGCCCACGATCAAGCCGGTCGCCAGGATGTTCACAAGCGTCAGCGGCAGCAGGATCTTCCACCCGAGGCTCATCAACTGGTCGTAGCGCGGCCGCGGAATCGCCGCCCGCAGCAGGATGAAGACGTGGATGAAGAACACGACCTTGATGCCGAACCAGGCGATCGGCGGCACGAAGTCGAAATCCAGGAACACCGGCGCATGCCAGCCGCCGAAGAAGAGCAGCGTGATCAGGCAGGAGGTAGCGATCATGGCCACGTATTCGCCGCACATGACGAAGGCGAATTTCATCCCCGAGTACTCGGTGTGGAAGCCGGCCGTCAGTTCGTGCTCCGCCTCCGGCAGGTCGAACGGCAGCCTATGCGACTCGGCGAGGCCGGCGATGAAGAAGATCACGAAGCCAAGGAACTGCGGCACGATGTACCACAGGTCCTTCTGGGCGTCGACGATCTCGACCAGGCTGAACGTCCCGGCGTGGATCACGACGCCCATGATCGACAGCCCCATGAACACCTCGTAGGTGACCATTTGCGCCGCCGCACGCAAGCTGCCGAGCAGCGCGTACTTGTTGTTGCTGGCAAAGCCGCCGAGGAGCACGCCGTACACGGCGAGCGAAGACATGGCGAGGAACCACAGGAGCGCGATGTTGACGTCGACGACGTAGAGTTCCGGGGCGAACGGGATGACGGCGAGGATCATCAGCATCGACGCGGCGATGATCCCCGGCGCGAGGACGAACAGCGTCCGGTCGCCGAACGGCGGCACCCAGTCGTCCTTGGTGAAGAGCTTGATGCCGTCGGCGATGCCTTGCAGCACGCCGAACCAGCCAACGCGGTTGGGACCCAACCGGTCCTGCCACCAGCCGAGCACGCGGCGCTCCCACCACACCAGGAACATGACGCCGACCAGCGTCCCTCCCGTCAGCGGGAGGATGAGCACGTAGCTCCAGTTGATGTCGTATCCGAACACGCTCAACCTTTGGCGATGAGGTCCGGCTCGCCGGCTGGCCGCGGGCCTACGGTCCGGACGAAGTCCGGATCGGCCGCCAAGGCCACGGTCGGTGTCGTCACCAGCCCCGCGCCAGGAATCCCCTGCGCGATGCCGACCACGCCGGGTTGCATGGCATCGTCCTCGTGGACTTCGACGCTGGCGTCGAGTTCTTCGATGCGCAGTCCGTCCCCCGCGGCCACTTGCAAGCTCTTGGCATCGGCCGGGTTGAGGACCGCGTACGGAGCAGGCGTTCGCTCCAGAACCGGGGCGGAGGCGGCCGAGAGCTCGTCGCCGCCGAAAACATGGCTCAACCGGGCCACGACAAAGGCCCCGTTCGCAGGGCCCACGCCTTCGGAGGTGCGCAAGGCGAACGGCTCCGGATCGCGGGATACCGGCACGTCCGTAATCAGGCGTACACCGGGGTCGCCGCCGCTGAGTGCGCCGCCTACTTCCTGCTGGAACTTGAACACCGACTGGTTGGAGTTCCACCCCGGCGTCCACACGTAGGGCACGAGCGCGCCCGGCTGCGCCCCGGTGTTCTGCCCCTCCATCGAGTAGGCGAACGGCGTCTCGTCGTCCACCGACGCCTTCGGCTCGTGGACGCTGGCATCGGCGTGCATGGCGGTGCGACCACTGTAGCGATGGGGCTGGCGCGGAATCCGCGTCTCAGCGGCCGTGGCACGGAACTCAGCACTCGGCCCGCTGTCCTTGAGCGGGGTGAATACGCCGGATGCTAACGCCGAGGTCACCTCATCGATGTGCGACCACCCGGACCCGTCGCGGCCGGTCAACCCCGCGATCACCGCGAGCCAGCGCCACGACGGCGCCACCTCGTCCGTTGGTTCGAAGACCTGGTAGAACCGTTGCGCGCGCGTCTCGTAGTTGACGAAGGTGCCGGTCTGCTCGGCATACGTGGCGGCCGGCATGACCACTGCCGCCGCCTCGGCGGTCTGATTCTCCAACGCGTCGAGCACGATGGAGTTCTTGAGGTCGATCTGTTCGGCCGGGGCACGACGAGTCAGGTCGTTCTCCATCACGATCGACGCCGCGCCGTCGCGCATGCGCCCAAGCGCATCGCTCAAGCGTAGACCCCCGCCCAGCATGGCGGCGCCGTAGCTGTTCGCCTCGGTCGCGGTCAAGGCGAGCATGGCCTCCCGGCCACCGCCATGACGGCGCAGCGACCAGGCGATGTTGGCGGCGGCGCGCAGCAATCCGGGTTCCCGGGCTTCACAGCCCGCGATGATGAGCGGACGCGCCGCACCGGCGAGCGCTTGCGCGGCTGCGCCCACGAAGTCGTCGGTGAAGCTCGCCGCATCGATCGCATCGGCGATCGCGAACCCGGCCCGGGCCAAGTCGACGGCGGCACCGCGCAGCGTGGCGGCGGCGATTTCGTCGATTCGCGTCGACTTAGCCGAAGCCACGAACAGGGGGCTCATCGTCGCCTGGGCATGACCCCGCACCCCGGCGTCCTGCCACTCCGGAATCCCGGCATCGCGGGCCATGTCGAATGTCACGCCGCGCACCGCCTGGCGGATCGCCAACGCCATGCGCGCCGCGGTGTTGGAGACGTCCTCGCCGAGCACGAGGACTGCGTCGGCACTTTCCACATCGGTCAGCGAAGGGATTCGGAAGCCGCCGGCACGATAGATGTCCAGGGCGGCCGCCATGGTGTCCGCCTCGTCGTCCGCGAAACCCGGGCAGAAGTTCTCCTGGCCGACCAACTCCTTGAGGGCGTAGTTGGCTTCGAGGGACGCCCGCGGCGAGCCGATGCCGACCACGTCGCCAGACGCCAGGCGCTCTGCGGCGGCCGCCAGTACAGTGTCCCGGCCCGGGGCCTCGAATACGCCGTCGTCCGCCCGAACCCCCGCTTGGCGGATACGCTCGTCGTGATTGACAAAATGCGACCCGTAGCGACCACGGTCGCAAAGAAAATAGCCGTTGACCTCGCCGTGGTAGCGGTTGTGGACGCGCTTCAAGACGCCATAGCGCTCGGCGGGAAACGTGTTGCAGCCGACGGCGCAGTGCGGGCAGATGGACGGCGCAGACTGCAGGTCCCACTTGCGCGTGTAGACCTTCGAGAACGGCTTGTCCGTGAATACGCCCGTGGGGCAGACCTCGACCAGGTTGCCGGCGAACTCGCTCTCCAGCACGCCGTCCTCCTCCCGACCGAAGAACATGCGCGAGCGGGAACCGAAGGCGTCGAGGTCCTTGCCGCCGGCGTAGTCCCGGTAGTAGCGGACACAGCGGTAGCAGGTGATGCAGCGGTTCATCTCATGGCCGACGAAGGGCCCGAGATACTGGTTCTGCCAGGTGCGCTTGGCACCCGAGTAGCGACGCATCGAGTGGCCGGTCATGACCGTCATGTCCTGCAGGTGGCACTCGCCACCCTCCTCGCAGACCGGGCAGTCGTGCGGATGGTTCTCCATCAGCCACTCGATGACCTGCTTGCGGAAGTCGGCGGCGAAGGCGGCCTCGATCGAGACGCGCATGCCGTCCTGGACCGTCATCATGCAGGCCATCTGCAGCCGGCCGCGCTGATCCGCTTCGTCAGCGTACTGGATGACGGCGCAAAGGCGGCAGGAACCCACCGAGCCCATGGCCGGATGCCAGCAGAAATAGGGGAGATCGAGCCGTTGCGAAAGCGCCGCGTGAAGTAGGTTTTCCCCCTCGGGGAGGTCGTAGTCCTTGCCGTCGATATTGACCGTGGCCATTGCGCTATCCGTCGATGTTGAAGCGGCTCACGCCGCTATCCCGGCGGACCTTCGACTTAACGTGGGTCGGCATACGGCCCCGCTTGGAACATGGCCCCTCCCCATCCGCATGACGCCGCCGGCCCACGCGTCACTCCCGATGCGATCACGCGTGTCCACCCGAATTCGCGCCGAGGCGCGAAAAGCGCGTGGACATACGAAAGCGCGCACAATACAGATAGCACGCGCATCGGGCAAGCCAAGCCGATCTCCCACAGCGCATCGAGAGATCGTCCATTTCGCCGACGTTCAAGACGCGTTCCAATGCTCATCCAGCGCTGAAATGCGGCGGATGCGGAAAGGGCTGTGGTACGGTTTCGACATGGACGAACGGGAACAAGCGATCGACCTCCACGGCGATGTTTCGCAGCGTGCGCCGATTCCAACGACGCCGCCACACCCATTGCCGGGCGGAGAGTATGACCGCGACGGTTTCCTGTACCGGTTCCACGTTGCAGAGAGCCTCCGCCACGACCGCGTCCGCCTGACCACGGCGGCGTTGCTGGTGCCGTACTTGAGACGCCTCCACGGCGACCGCGCCCTGGTTGCCAGCGATTGCGGGCTTTATCCGCGACCGGTGGATCGGTTCGCCAAGCCGCTTGCGCCCGACATCATGGTCTCCCTGGCAGCGGGCGACCTCGACGCCCAGGGAACGGCGCCGGACGAGGACCGCATGTCCTACAAGCTCTGGCAGGAGCCCGTGCCCGACCTGATCCTCGAGGTGGTCTCCTGGCGTTCGGTCGCGCGCGACACGGTCGAGAAGCCGAAACTCTACGAAAGGCTTGGGGTCGCCGAGTTCTGGCTCGTCGATCCGCATCGCCTCACCGATGCGCCCGACGGATTGCGGGGGTCGTACCTGGTGGATGGCAGGTACGAGAGCGCGCAGCCACGGACTCCCGGGCCCGACGAAGCATCGTTGCCCCCCGGAGCCGTGGCCTACTGGAGCGCCGTTCTTGGGCTCTACCTCTATGCCGATGGACCCGAACTGCGTTTCCACCACCCCGTGACGGGGCGGATGCGGGACTTCGCGGAAGAATCCGATGCCCGTGTCGCGGCGGAGGAATCCCTCGCTGCGGTCGAAGCCGCACGGCGGGAGGCAGAGGAACGGGCCCGTGTCCTCGAAGCTGAACTCCGCGCATTGCGAGGCGAATAGCTGAAAGCGAGGGGCCGCCCGTCGGCGTCGAGCGTGCCGACGCCGCGCTAGAATCTCCCCATGCATAACGTCGAGTTCTTCTTCGATTGCAGCAGCCCGTGGACCTACCTCGCCTTCGAGCAGATCCAGCGCACGCTCGACGAGCCGATCCGGTCCGGCAACGTGGCGCTGCGATGGCGACCGATCCTCGTCGGTGGCGTATTCAACACCGTGAACCCGAGCGTGTACGAAGCCCGCGCCAACCCAGTGCGCCGCAAGGCCCGCTACCAGGCCAAGGATCTCGCGGACTGGGCGCGCTACGTCGGCATCGACATCGGCTGGACCCCGCCCGTCTTTCCGGTTAACAGCGTCAAGGCGATGCGCGGCGCGTTCGTCGCCGAGGAAGCCGATTGCCTGGTGCCGTATTCCCGGCGCGTCTTCGAGACCTACTGGGGCGAGCTTGCCGACATCTCGCAGGACGACGTGCTGGCGAAGATCGTCCGGGAAGTGGGTCTCGACGAGGCGGCGTTCTTCGCCAAGATCCGATCCGACGAATACAAGGCAAGACTGCGCGCCAACACCGACGAACTGATCGAGCGCGGGGGCTTCGGATCCCCCACCATGTTCGTCGACGGCGAAGACATGTACTTCGGCAACGACCGCATCCCGCTGGTGGCGTCCAAACTGGGGCTCCGTCGCTAGATGGCCGTACGCGACGCGATCAAGGTCACCCGGCATGTCGCCGGACCGCACCCCTGCGTCTACTTCCCCGAACGTACGATGCGCGCCGTCGTCGTCGGTGCCGCGCCCGAAGACCAATCGGCGGTCTACTCACGGTTGGCACCTGCGGGATTCCGCCGATCCGGCAGCGTCTACTATGTGCCCCGCTGTGAGGGCTGCAACGCCTGCATCTCCCTGCGCGTCAACGTCGGCGAATTCGCCCCGAACCGCCGCTTCCGCCGCGTGCTCCGACGCAACGCGGACTTGCAGACCATGGCCGTCGCACCCGACGACGAGCCGATCGAGCACTTTACGTTGTACCAGCGCTACATCGAGGGGCGCCATGCAGGTGGCAGCATGGATCCGCCCTCGCCCGCCGACTACATTCAACTCGCGCACCCGGCGGGAATGGAAACCATCGCCCTGGATATCCGGCAGGATGGCCGCCTCGTCGCATCGGCCGTCACCGACGTCCTCGACCACGGCCTCGCCGCCGTCTACACCTATTTCGATCCCGCCATGGCCGACCGGAGCCTGGGCGTCTTCGCCATCCTCAAACAGATCGCCGAGTGCCGACGCCGCGGATTGCCCTACCTGTACCTAGGCTACTGGATCGAGGATTCGGACAAGATGCGCTACAAGGCGGATTTCCGACCGTCCGAGGTACTGATCAACGGCGACTGGTCCCCGCTCCCGTAGTACGCCGGTCGGCGCGTTCGCGCACGACCGCCTATCGATACGGACACTTGCCCTGACGGATGTGCTCCTCGAAGTCATCCCGGAAGTACCGCAACGCGCTCGCCAAGGGCTCGATCGCGCCCGGCGCGTGCAGGCAGAAGGTGTTGGTGACGCCGCCGATGAACATGGCGTTGCGGTCGAGGAGTTCGAGGTCGCCTTCCTTGCCCCGGCCCTCCTCGATCTCGATCAGAAGCTCTTCAACCCACGGCAGGCCTTCCCGGCACGGCGTGCAGAAACCGCACGACTCCTGGGCGAAGAAGTGCTCGAGGTTCCGGCACATGTCCACCGGGCAGATCGAGTCGTCCATCAGGATCATGGTGCCGGTGCCCATGCGGCTGCCGGCCTTCTGGATCGTGCCGTAGTCCATGGCCAGGTCGAGGTGCTCTTCGACCAGGAAGTCGGTGGACGCGCCGCCCGGCAGCAGGCCGCGCAGCTTGTAGCCCTCGCGCATGCCGCCGCCGTGCTCCTCGATGATCTCGCGGATCGTCGTGCCAATCGGCAGTTCCCACAGCCCCGGCTTGTTGACACGCCCGGAGACGCCGTAGATCTTGGTGCCCGCGTCGTCGCCACGGCCGAGCGCGTGGTACCAGTCGGTGCCGTTGCGGATGATCCCGGGCACGTTGCACAGGGTCTCGACGTTGTTGACGATCGTGGGGCGGCCCCAGGCACCGCTCGCAGGCGGGAACGGCGGCTTCTGGCGGGGTTGGGCGCGCTTGCCTTCCAGTGCGTTGAGGAGCGCGGTTTCCTCGCCGCAGATGTAGCGTCCCGCGGAGCGATGTATGCGAAGCTCGAGGTTGATGTCGGTGCCGAAGATGCCTCGACCGAGATATCCCTGCGCATACGCGTCGTCGATGGCCTTCTGCAGTTCCCGGAACGGCTCGTGATACTCGCCGCGGAGGAAGACATAGGCCGTTTCGGCGTGAATGGCATGCGCCGCGACGATCATGCCTTCGACCAGGAGATGCGGGTTGTACTCCAGCAGATAGCGGTCCTTGAAGGTGCCCGGCTCCATCTCGTCCGCGTTGCAGACCAGGTACTTGCCGCCGGGCGTCCGAGCCGGACCCCGCGTGAAGCCCCACTTCATGCCCGTGCCGAAACCAGCACCGCCGCGCCCGCGCAGGTTCGCCTCGGTCACCAGGTCGATGATGTCGTCCGGCTCCATGCCGAGCGCCTTGCGTACCGCCTCGTAGCCGCCATGGGACTCGTAAGCCAGGCGATCCACCGCTCCGCCGACGGTGTCGATGATCCCAATCAGGGGGCGGGTATCGTCCACTAAGCAAACCTCGCGAAGATCTCGTCGAGCGACTCCGGGGTCACGTCCCCGATGAGCTCTTCGTCGATCATCATGGTCGGCGCGCGGTCGCAGGCACCGAGACACACGATCGGCAAGAGCGTGAAGCGGTCGTCTTCCGTCGTCTCGCCGAGGCCGATGCCAAGATGTTCCTCGACGGCCTTGCGCAGCCCGTCGGCACCCATCACGTAGCAGGACACGCTGTCGCAGACCATCACGACGTGCCGGCCCACCGGCCTGCGGTAGATGAGGTTGTAGAAGGTCGCGATGCTGTCGAGACTCTCGACCGACATGCCCAGGAGCCGGGCTATTGCCCCTAGGCTCTCGTCGGACACCCAGCCGCGATACCGCTGGACGATCATCATGGCGTCGATGGCCGCCGACTTGCGATCCGGTAGATGCGCCACCTCGTCCTCGATCTCGCGGATCTCGTCGTCGGATAGGATCTGGATGAGTGCGGGTTCGCTCATCGGTCCACGTCCGCCATCACGAAGTCGATGCTGGCGATGATCGCGATCAGGTCCGCCACCATGAAACCGCGGCTGATCAGCGGAATCTGCTGCAACGCCGGGAACGAAGGCGTCCGGACCCGTGTCCGGTACGCCATGGTGCCGCCGTCGGAGATCGAGTAGTACGAGTTCCAGCCCTTGGTCGCTTCGATCAGGGTCGTCGACTCCCCAGGCGGGATCACCGGTCCCCAACTCACGTTAAGGAAATGGTGGATGAGCGTCTCGATGTCCTGCATCGTACGCTCCTTGCGGGGCGGCGTGGTCAGTCGGTGGTCCGACTTCACCGGACCGGACGGCATGTTCTCCACGCATTGGCGCATGATCCGCAAGCTCTGGCGGATCTCCTCGACGCGGACCTCGCAGCGCGCATAGCAGTCGCCCGCCTCGGCCGTGGGGATGTCGAAGTCGAAATGGTCGTACATGCTGTAGGGCCGGTTCTTGCGCAGATCCCAGTCGTGGCCGGTGGCGCGCAGCGACGGTCCGGTGATGCCCCAGTCGAGGCCCTCTTCGGTGGTGTACGCCCCGATCCCCTGCGTGCGGCGCTTGAGGATCTTGTTCTTCATGGCCATCTTGTCGTAGTGGTCGAGGCGCGCGGGCATGTAGTCGCAGAAGTCGAGGACCATCTTGTCCCAACCGTCGGGCAGGTCCTGGGTCACCCCGCCGATGCGGAACCAGCTTGGGTGCATGCGCCCGCCCGTGATCGCTTCGATGATCGAGAACAGGCGCTCGCGGTCCGCAAACATGTAGAAGACGGGCGACATCTGTCCCACGTCCTGGGCGAAGGTGCCGTAGAACAGGAGGTGGCTCGCGATCCGGAAGCACTCGGCGAGCATGACGCGGATGACCTGCGCGCGCTCCGGCACCTCGATGCCCGCCATCTTCTCGACGTTCAGGACGTACGGCAGGTTGTTCATCACCCCGCCGAGGTAGTCGACGCGGTCCGTGTACGGGATGTAGGTGTGCCAGGACTGACGCTCGGCCATCTTTTCCTGGGCGCGGTGGTGGTAGCCGATGTCGGGGACGGCCTGGACGATCACCTCGCCATCGAGCTGCAGGGCGATCCGGAAGACGCCGTGGACGCTCGGGTGGTTGGGACCGAGGTTCAGGAACATGAAGTCGGTGTGCTTGGCGTCCATCTTCATGCCCCATTCCTCGGGCACGAAACGCAAGGCATCCTGCTGGGCCTTCTGGAACTCGGGCGTCATGGTGAACGGATCCATCTCCGTCGCCCGGGCCGGATGCTCCTTGCGCAACGGATGGCCCTCCCAGAGGGCAGGCGTCAGGATGCGGCGCAAGTTCGAGTGGCCGTCGAAGCCGATGCCGAACATGTCGAACGCCTCGCGCTCGTACCAGTTCGCCACCGGGTAGACCGATTCGATGGAGTCGATGCTCTCGCCGTCCGCCAACGCCACTTTGATCCGTACATCGTCGTCGTTGGACACGGAGATCAGGTGGTAGAAGACGGTGAAGTCCGATGCTGGCTGATCTTCCCTGTGCTGACGGACGCGCTCGTCGATCGCCGAGAGGTCGAACATCAACTCGAAGCGCTCGGGCGCGTCGTTCTTGAGGTAGCGCATGACCGACTTGATGCGGTCCTTGGGCACCCAGACGGTGGTGATGCCGTCGACGCAAGCCTGCGATACGCATTGCGGCCCGAAGTGCGTGGCCAAGTCTGCCGCGATGTGATGCTCGTCCGCGGTCTCTGCGAGTGCTTCCGCCATACCGTTAGGCGCGCTTCTTGCCGAGCAGGTCCTTGGACAGAGGCGCGTCGCCGACCGTCGTCGGCTCGGCCAGGTTCGTGGCCCGCATGCGCTCCGGCGTCTTCAGGTCGCGCTGGCTCGGGTCGTATTTGCTGACGGAGCCGTCATCGCCGATCATCCAGGACAGCGGCCGACGGGTGTTCTTCACGGCTTCCTGCAAGAGCGTCAGACCCTGCATGAAGGCCTCCGGGCGGGGCGGGCAGCCCGGTACGTAGACGTCCACCGGGAGGAACTTGTCGGCGCCCTGCACGACGCTGTAGACGTCGAACATGCCGCCCGAGTTGGCGCACGAGCCCATGGAGATGACCCAACGGGGCTCCAGGAGCTGCTCATAAAGATGCTGCAGTACGGGGGCCATCTTGCGAAACACGGTCCCGGACACCACGATCAGGTCGGCTTGGCGTGGGGTTGCGCGGATCACCTCCGCGCCGAACCGCGACAGGTCGTGGCGCGAGGTGAACGAGGTGGCCATCTCCACGTAGCAGCACGAGAGGCCGAAGTTGAACGGCCAGATGGAGTTCGCACGGCCCCATGCGACGAGGTCTTCGAGCCGCGCCGTGAGGAAACTCTTGCCCGCTTCTTCGTTGTAGGCGTCGTCGACGGACTGCATCGATGCGCCGGGTTCGGTTTTGATGAGCCGCCACTGCATCAGGCGACCCCTTCGGCCGTTGCAGCGTCGTCGGCCTGTGCGTAGCGCCCGGGACCAGGCGCTCGCCGCTTCAGGCCCCAGTCGAGGGCACCGGTGCGCCACTCGTAGAAGAGCGCGGCGAGCAGCAGGACGATGAAGAAGCTGGCACCGATGTAACCGCGCCAGCCGACGTCGTTGAATGCCACGGCCCAGGCGATGATGAAGATCGTCTCGAGGTCGAATACCACGAAGAAGACGGCGATCAGGTAGAACTCGATGGATAGCCGCATCTCCTCGGCTTCGCCCACCGGGACGATGCCGGACTCGAACGGCAGCGTACGCGCCCCGCCGTGCCGCGCCTTGGAACCAACGAACCACGCGGCACCCAGCGACGCCGCGATGATGGCCGCCACAACGGCGGCGTAAAGGAAAAGCGGCAGGATGTCGGCAGCGACCGATCCGTCCTCAGGCACCCTCGTCTCCCTACTCGGAGGTCCTCACATCCCGGGGGCGTTGCGCGACGCGGTCCCGCGGAAAACCGGGACAATACAGATCGGGTTTGGCTTGGGCAAGAGCGGGATCGGTAGCGCTCTTGGAGACCAAGGCCGCGATTGGCCCAAGCGCTGGCGGTACGCGGACGTCCACGTCCGCATTCCCGGCCTTGGCGCGAGGCGCAGCGCTCCTCCGCTATGTCGGCGGCACAAGGCCACCGATGTGCGCCATCAAGCTGGGAATCCCCGGTCGCCACACGTGCCCCTCACCAGGCGGGTTCCACACGTAACCGACGGCTGCCAAATCGTCGCGGATGCGGATGGCCTCGTCCTGGCTCTCCGTGGTTCCGGATATCACTCGCGTTCCGGCGATGACCGCGTCCACCTCGGCCTGAGTCACCTGGTCCCGGTTGCCGAAAGCCCGTGCGATCGCGGATGCCACATCAAGCAGACCGGCTCGCTCGAGTTCGTTGTGGCGATGGTGATAGTACGTTCCACGGCCTTGGTCGAATACGCTGGCAGCTTGGGCCACCACGCCCCCGTCAATCGTCCCTTGACCTTTGGCCGCTGCAACATCCCACAGTGCCGCGCCGATGAGCTGGACGAAGTACGGATAGCACTGGCTCGACTCGACCGCCCGCGACAGGGCTGCGGCCTCGAAGGTCGTCGGGGGCGTCTCGGCCTCGAACGGCCGGGACAGGGCGTCCGCGGTAGCTGATTCGTCAAGTAGGCCCATTCCGATCTGCTCGGCGCGGTCCCAGAACGTCGCGGACATGGCGTTGAGTTGAGGCGCGATGCCTGGGGTACCGGCCAGCACGAGCAGAAAAGGCGCCAGCGCAGCGACGGACTGGCTCGCGTTCAAGAGTGCCTGGCCGACCACCGTATCCAACGTGTGAGCCTCATCGAGGAGGACGACGAGCGGTCGCTGGCGGCAGCGCAAGGTCAGCAACTCCGACAAGGTGCCAAGATTGTCACCAAGCTCCCAGCCCACCCGGCCGATCCCGATTGACAGCGACAGCGAATCCGGCAGCATGGCCTTGAAACGACCCGGCGGCACGAGCGAGGTCGCGAGCGCGTCTACGCTTGGCAAGTCGCTCGGCGTCCGCCACAGCACATCGATGCGCCCGTCGAGTCGCTCGACCTCGCCTTGAAACCAACGTAGAAGGACCGTCTTGCCGTTGCCGCGTGGTCCGCTCAGCACCACGTCGCGCGGCGCCCCTCGGCCAGCTTCGACATAGCCGAGAACCCCCTTCAGTTTGCGCTTCTCGACTTCCCGTCCAGCAAGATAAGGTGGCAGGACGCCCCGACCGGGAACGAAGGGATTCAAGGCACCGGTTGGCATCCGGCAAGACTAGCAGATGGCTCGCGGTTCCATGGAGTAGCGTGGCAACGCGACGACGTCGGGACGGACCAATCCTTGGCGAGTAAACCGGACGTTGGATGCCGCGGTGCGAGGGCCTCTGGTACGCAAGAGGCGTCCATCCGTCCGATGCGGGCGAGGGCGCCGGCGCACCACCTTGTGGCGACCAACGCCAAGCCAGCAGTGAGCGGTCACACGCCAAACATCTGTCCACAGCCCGAACGTCGGTAGCGTTGCTTCCGTTCCTACGAAGCTGCTAGTTTGGCTTGCACGCAAGCGCAAGGGTCAGCGTGTCGACGGACCGCAACTTCACCGCCATTGGCATCGACGGCTGCAAGGGCGGCTGGTTCTACGTCCAGATATCGCTAAAGGGCGAGTTCGGTTCGGACGTGATCTGCGACCTCAAGGATCTCCTTGACGGTGATGAGCCGCGACGAATCCTGATCGACATTCCGATCGGATTTCCCGACCAGCCCGGTGGCCCCTGTTGTGAACGGCTCGCGTGGGAAGACGGTCCTCGGCGGCTCGGGTCGCACGAGCAGCGTCTTCAACACCCCCTCCAAGAAGACCCACAACGGTTTCTGGGAACGTCTTCGACTGTTGAGGGACGTCAGCGCCGCGGCCTATGAGGCCACGGTAGCACTGACGGTTGACGGCAAAGGCTCGACCAAGGTCGCTCCGGACGATGTCTTGGACGCCATGGTTGCAGCACTCACCGCAACCGCACCGTGCACGGCTTTGCGTTCCCTGCCTGCGAACCCTCGTCGCGACGAGAAAGATCTGCCGATGCGAATGCTCTACACGACACGCGACCACGTCCGCGTGTGAACGTGACGCCAACGGCGACGTACATTGTCGCATTCGTATGGGAAGGTCGGCCCCATAGCCATGGATTCTCCCGCTCATGACTGATTCGCAGGCCACCACGTCGTTGTTCCACGTACACACCTCCGACCGCCTCGAGGCGCTCGCCGAACGTCTCGCCGACACCATGCGGGCGCAGCCGGGCGACCCCTTGAGCCCCGAGCGCATCGTTGTGCCGCATCCTCTCCTGGGGCAGTGGCTGCGTCTGCAACTGGCCGAACGGCTAGGAATAGCAGCGCACCTGCGCATCGACCTGCCAGCCGAGTTTGCCTGGAACGCAATGCGTGAGGCACTCCCAGCACTGTCCGAAGAAGCGATCTTCGAGCCCGCCTACCTGCGCTGGCGCATCTTCGAGCGGCTAACGGCGTGGACCGGGGACGACGAGATCGGTCGCTATCTCGCCGACCACGATGCGCGCAAACGCTTCGAGCTCGCCGACCGGCTGGCCATCGCCTACGACCGCTGCCTCGTGTATCGGCCCGAGCAAGTCCAGAAGTGGCAACGCGGCGAGGCCGACGGCTGGCACGCCCGCCTCTGGAACGGATTGGTGGCAGATCAGGCGCCGGCGCTGCATTGGGTCGACGCCCTCGCCGCCTACCGTGGGAAGCGTGGTACGGCGCGAACGCCGGGCCGGCCGCGTGTGAGCCTCTTCGGCGTCGACACGCTGTCGCCGTCCTACCGCGACGTGCTCGCCGCCACGGCACAAGCGCTCGACGTACACCTCTTCCTGCTGAGCCCGCGGCGGGACTTCTGGAGCAATCCGCCGACGCGCCAAGCGAGCGGCTACTACGCCGAGGCGAACGAGTTGCTCGAGGCGTGGGCGCGACCGGCCCGGGACATGCAGGCGCTCATCATGGACACATGCCAGGTACACGTCGCCGATGACGGCGGACCTCCTCCTGCCGGGGCCCGCCAGGGCTGTCTGCAGACCGTGCAGCGGGATTTGCTCGGCGGCGAGAAGCCGACCTCACCGCCGTCGGCCACCGACGACTCCATCCAGATCCACGTCTGCCACTCCGCGACCCGCGAGGTCGAAGTGCTCCACGACCGGCTGCTGGGCCTATTCGACGACCACCCGGACCTCCAGCCCGCGGACGTCATGGTGCTGACGCCGGACATCGACACCTACGCGCCGATCATCAAGGCGGTGTTCAGCGCCATGGGCCGGATCCGCTTCCACGTCGGTCGCGAACGTTTCAGGGAGGGCGCAGCCGTCACCGCGTTCCTGGACCTGCTCGACCTGCCCGGCTCGCGCTACACCGCCAACGCCGTGGTCGCGCCGCTCAGGGCGGAGTCGGTCCGCGCCTGTTTCGGCATCGACGAAGGCGATCTCGAGGGCATCCGCGACTGGCTGCAGCGCGCCGGCATCCGCTGGGGACTCAACGCCGAACATCGCACGCCGCTGGGCGTGCCGCCTTCGCCCAACCACACGTGGCATCACGGCTTGCGCCGCCTGCTTCTCGGCTACGCAATCGACCGCGCGGACGTACTGCACGATGACATCACACCGTGTGCCCTCGATCGATGGGGTGATACCGGCGCCAATGCCTACGAGCTGCTCGGGCGATTTCACCGCTACTGCGAACTCGCCTTCGCCCTGAATGACTGGGACACCGACGAGCGGACCCCGGCGGAGTGGGCCGAGCAACTGCGCACCCGAGTCCTTGCCCCCTTCTTCACCGCCGAGCAGCGGTTCGACCCGGAGGTCGGCCGCGAAGTCGGGGCGGTGGCGCGCCTGATCGACGCGTTCGCCAGCGAATGCGAACAAGCGCGGGCCAGCGCGCCACTGAGCTTCACCGTGCTGCGCGACGTGCTCGCCGAACATGCCGCCACATCGATCCGCGGGGTGCCGCGGCTGGCCGACGGCGTCACCGTCGCCGGACTCGCGACCGGGCAGGTCCTGCCCGCCAAGGTGGTCTGCGTCGTCGGCATGAACGACGGCGCTTTCCCCAGGCGCCCGCCGCCGACGCCGTTCGAGTTCGTCCAAGACCTGTTCGGGTCTGCCCATGCCGTCGGCGACCGAGATGTGCGCGACGACGACCGCTTTGCCTTCCTCGCCGCCGTACTCGCAGCGCGACGCTGCCTGATCTTGACGTACACCGGCCGCGACCTCCAGGAGGACAAGCCGATTCCCGCCTCGGTCGTCGTGAGCGAGCTGACGGCGTACCTGGAGCGGCGATTCCCGGACATCGCCGGTTGGGAGACGCGCCATCCGCTGCAGCCGTTCAGTCCCCGGTACTTCCGCAACGACGAGCCGGACCTCTTCAGCTACGCGAAACCCATGGCGGACGCCGCCAGCGCACTCGGGGCGCGCGATGCCCCGCCGCGGCGCTTCGCCGGCGAGTTGGCGCCGAGAGCGGCAAAGTCGACCAGCGCGGAGGTCGACATCGAGGAGCTGGTCCGTTTCTCGGCGAGCCCAACCACGCACTTCCTGCGGCATGTCCTGCGCATTAACTTGGGCGTGCGCGACGACGAGATCGACGACGACGAGCCGTTCCAGCTAGACGCGCTGCAGGCCTGGCAGTTGAAGAGCGATCTCGCCGGCTTAGGCAACGCCGCCGACGAGCGGACGAACCGGTTGGCCACGGCGAGCGGCCTGCTCCCGCCTGGAAATCTGGCACGCATCCAGCATCGCGAGTCCAGCGACGAGATCGCCGACCTTGTGGACGCCCTGGCGCCGTTTATCGACCACACCGCATCCGCCGACGTAGACATCGACGTCAACGGCACTCGCGTCGTCGGCAGAGTCGAGGGCCTCCACGGCGACAAGACGGAACTCGTGTGGCACCGAATCGGCCGGGTACGTACGAAGGATGAGATCGCAGTGTGGCTGCGTTTGCTGGTACTCATCTGCGCCAAGGGGCAGCCGTTCGCCGCCTGCCTGTTCGGCAGCAAGACCGCATCCTCCCCCGTGGTCCTCAGCGGTCCGTCGCCGACAATCGCGCGCGAGTTTCTCAGCGACTGGGTCGCCGCGTGGCACGACGGACAGTGCAAGGCACTCCCATTCTTCCCGGATACATCGTGGGCAGCCGCCGAAGGGAACGGGCTCGCTACGCCGTGGAGTGGCATGCCGTGGAGCGAAGGCAACACCGACTACCACCTGCTGGCCTACCCCGACGGGCCGTCCGCGGACGGCTTCGAGACGCTGGCCACCAAGCTCCTCGGACCGCTTCAGGAGGCGCGATCGTGACTGCGCCCGGAACCGCCCAGACGCCGTACGAGGCATCGCTGCACGGCGGCCTCGTGGTCGAGGCCAGCGCCGGAACCGGCAAGACGTACACGCTAACGACGCTAGTCGCGCGCCTGATCGTCGAGGCGGCCTACCGCATTGACGACTTGCTGATCGTCACCTTTACCGTCGCCGCGACGGGCGAGTTGCGCACCCGCGTCTGGGAGACGTTGCGCGCCGCCCGCGACGCCGCCGCCGGACGGCCAGCCCAGACGAGCCAAGCCCAGGAACTCGTCGAGCACTGGGAAGGCCTGGCAATGCCCAGCGCCGCGAAGGAGCGGCTAACGCGAGCGATCCGCGATTTCGACCGCGCGAACATCACGACGATCCATGGCTTTTGCCAGCGCGCCCTGGGCGAGTTCGCCCTCGAGGCAGGGTTGCCGTTCAAGTTCGGCGTCAGTGGCGACGGCGCCCTGGAAGTGGAATCCGCGACGCGCGACTTCTGGCGCCGTGAAATGGCCTGGGAACCGGTCTCGCTGCTCGAGTACGCCAAGGAGCGGAAGTTCCTGCTCGACAACGGTGCGGACTGGGCGGGGCAGGAGCTCGCAAGGTCGAGCGCGGTGCGGCCCGCCCTGAGCGCGGCCGCGTTCGCCGACGAGTGGGCACAGCGGCGCGACGCGTGGCACGACGCGTTCAAGGCGGTCCGGGCGGCTTGGGTCGCCCCGAAGCAACGCCAGGCCTTTGTCGAGTTCTGGGAGTCGAAGAACTATCTCTGGCGAAAGAAGAACGGCGAGTCCGTAAAGGACCAGGCCGTCTTCGAAGGGATGACCGCGGCACTCGATGCGAACGATCCCGATGGACTGGCCCTCGCCACCGCCCGCTACTTCGGTCGCGAATCACTCACGGCGAGTCTCTACCAGAGAACGCCGCCGCCGGACACGCCGCCGTTCGACCACTTCGAGCGCTTGGCCGTTGCGGCCGGCGAACTCGGCGAGTTCTGGCTCCTCGGCCGCCGACGCGGCTTGCTGACCGATGCCGCAGAGGCATTGCACGATCATGTCTGGCGTGATCGCCAACTGACCTTCGACGCCCTCTTGAGCGAACTGCATGCGGCGCTCACCGGCGACAACGGCGACACCCTCGCCAAGCGGATCCGCGAGCGGTATCCCGTCGCGCTGATCGACGAGTTCCAGGACACCGACCGCCTGCAGGCGCGGATCTTCGAGGCCATCTACCCGCGCGACGGCTTGATCGTCGTGGGCGACCCCAAGCAGTCCATCTTCCGTTTCCGCGGTGCCGACGTGTTCGCCTACGTCGATGCCCGGGCGCGCCTAGGGGACAAGCAGGCTCAACTGCAACTCACGCGCAACTACCGCTCCACACCGGCGCTCGTGGAAGCGGTGAACGCGGTCTTCCAACGCGACGACGCACTCGTCCTGCCGGAGATCGCCTTCGAGCCGGCGACTGCCGCCGACGGCACCGGTACGCTTCGCGTCGAAGATCAGGATTTCGACCACAGACCGTTCCAAATGCACGTCTTCGGTCCACGCGCCGACGGTAAGCCGTGGACCAAGGGCGAGCTGACGGAACTCGCCGCGGCGCGGACCGGGAACCGCATCGCCGCCCTGCTGCAGATGGGAAGCGCTGGCAAGGCCGCATTGGTTGAGGGTGGAAACTCGCGAGCGTTGGCCGCGCGGGATGTCGCCGTGCTCGTGCGCACGGGGCAACAGGGACGCGCCATGATCCAGGCCCTGCGCGCCCGTGGCATCCGCACCGTTGAAATCGGCACCGACAGCGTCTTCGACAGCATGGAGGCCTTGACTCTGCACCGCCTGCTCCAGGCGCTCGCCACCGACGAGGCCGAGTTCGACGCGGCTGCACGCTTGCGCGGCGCGCTGGCGGCTGATCTCTTCGGCCTCGACATGTCCGACCTCGACCAACTGCAGGAAGACGATCAAGTCTGGGCGGCGTGGCTGGACCGGGCACGCGACTGGCGGCGCATCTGGACCTCGGGCGGCATCGCGTCGTTGATGCGCCACCTCCTGTTCGCCGACGACCCCGCGTGCGCCGGCAATCTTCTCGCCTACCCCGACGGCCCGCGCCGACTCACGAACTTCCTCCACCTGACCGACCTGTTGCACGATGCCGAGACCCGCGACCGGCTCTCGCGCCGCGGGCTGCTGGACTGGTTCGCCCACTTCAAGGCCCGCCCAGAGCGCGGCGGCGAGACGGCACAGCTTCGTCTCGAGAGCGACGAGGACCTGGTGAAGATCGTCACGGTCCACCGCGCCAAGGGGCTCGAGTTCCCGATCGTGTTCTGCCCATTCGCCTGGTGGGGTCGGCGACCGGACAGCCATCCCACTGCACAGTACTACGACGTCGACGCCAACGAGCCGGTGCTGGATCTGCAGCCGTCGCCCGACGCCGTGGAACGCGAGCGACTCGAGGAGTCCGCCGACGAGGTACGGCTGCTCTACGTCGCGCTGACCCGGGCGAAGTACCGGTGCGAAGTGACCTGGGGACCAGCCAGGGAGTCCCAGTACGCTCCACTGTACCGGTTGCTGGACGGCGCCACCCTCGGCCAAGTCCAAGAGTTTGCGCGCCGGACGCCGAAAGCCATCGCGGTGCACGAAGCCGTGGTCGCGGAGGACGCCACGACGGTGCAGCGTTCCAGCCGTGGCGAAGAGTCCTTCAGGGCGCGCGAACTCGACCGCCGCTTGACCGGCACGCGACAGCTGACGAGCTATTCGGCGCTGACCGCCGGGATGTCGGCGGTGCACGACGAAACGGCCGATGAGCCGGATCACGATGCCGACGAACCGCTCGCCGAGACGCCGGCGGAGCCCGGTTTGGACGTGTTCGGCTTCCCGGCCGGCAGTCGCCCCGGCAACTGCTTGCACGAGATCCTCGAGCGCCATGTCGAACACGACGACCTCGAGGCAATCTGCCGCGAGGCCCTGGCCCGCTACGGCATCGACCCCAAGTGGCTTCCCGTGGCGCAGTCCATGGCGTCCAACGCCTGGCATGCACCGTTGGGGACAAAAAAACCGGCGTTCCGGTTGGCCGACGTCGACCGGCCGATTGCGGAGATGGAGTTCCACCTGCCGGTGCAGCGTTTCCGGCGCCACCGGCTTCGGGATGTTCTCGCGCAGCACGGCTACGAGTGCGCCGTTCCCGAAGACGCCCAGACGATCAACGGCTTCCTGCACGGCTTCATCGACCTCGTGGCGCAGCACGACGGTCGCTGGTACGTGCTCGACTACAAGTCGAACTGGCTGGGCGGCGACTTAGCAGCCTATGCGCCGGCGTCCATCGAGGCGTCCATGCGCCACCACGGCTACCACCTGCAGTACCTGCTCTACCTGACCGCGCTCGATCGCCTGCTGCGCCTCCGTCTGCCCGACTACGACTACGACCGCCACATCGGCGGTGCTTGCTACCTGTTCCTGCGCGGCATGCACCCGGACGCGCCTGGCCGCGGCGTCCACTTCGACAGGCCCGGGCGAGAGTGCATCGCGGCGGTCAACGCCTGCTTAGCGGGAGGTCAGGATGGCTGACCACCTACGCGCCTTGACCGAAGCTGGCGTCCTCGCGGACATCGACCTTTACTTCGGCGAGTCCATGGCGGACCTCGGTGGCACGCCGGCGGTCTGCCTGTCCGCTGCGGCGGTCAGCGCCATGTACCGGGCCGGACATGCCTGCCTGCCGCTGGCCGAGGCGGGGAAACCGATCGCGGCGGTGGTGCCTCGCGCGACCAGCGACGGCGACGAGGCGACCGGCCGGGCAACCCAGGTGCGTCTGCCAACGCACGACGCCTGGCGCGACGCCTTGGCTGCGAGCCCGGTCGTTGCGAGCGACGGGGCCTTCGATCCGCCCCGCCCCCTCGTCCTCGATCGGGACCGCCTATATCTGCATCGTTTGCATCAGGCGGAATGCCGGCTCGCCGAGCGGGTGCTCGAACTCGCGACCCGGCGCGCGCGAGAACCGGCAGCGGACGCCACCGGCTTCCCTCAGATTCCTGACGATGCGGTCCAGGCCGCGTTGGATGGTCTGTGCATCGTCACCGGCGGCCCCGGCACCGGCAAGACCACCCTGGCCGCCAGCCTCATCGGGCTGCTCGTGGCCGCCGGTGCCGCCAAGCCCTGGCGGATCGGCCTCGTCGCGCCCACGGGCAAGGCCGCCACGCGCCTGCAGGAGGCCGTCAAGACCCAACTCGGCGCGCGCGGTCTGTGCAACCGCGTTCCGGCGCTTGCCGACTTTCAGCCGGACGCCAGCACCATCCATCGTTTGCTGACTCGCTCGGCCTTGCCGCTGGACGCATTGATCGTCGATGAATGCTCCATGGTCGACCTGTCGCTGATGACACGCCTGACCGACGTGTTGCCCGACGCCTGTCGGCTCATCCTGCTCGGCGATGCCGAGCAGCTCGCGTCGGTGGAACCCGGGTCCGTGTTCAGCGATCTATGCGGCGTTGGCGAGGACTCCCCTCTCGCATCCTGCATCGTCCGCCTCACCGAGAGCCATCGCTTCGACCCCTCCCGCGGTATCGGCCGCCTGGCCGACGCCATCGTTCACGGCGACGCCACTGCCGCTCTGGCCACGCTGCAGTCGGACGCGGACGGGCAGACCGGCCTGAATCCCCTCGACGACGAAGCCGCGTTCGAGGCCTTCGCTGGCGAGTGTGCCGCGCAGTGGCGAAGTCATATCACGGCGCTGCGCACGGAGCCGGAGGCTACCCCGCCGTTCCCCTCGCGCCGCGTTCTCTGCGCCCATCGCCACGGTCCCTACGGCGTCAACCGCCTCAACCGCTTGGTGGAACGTCGCCTCCGCGATGTCGGTGCGATCGGCGACGACGAGTTCTTCGTTGGCCGCCCGATCATCGTGACGCGCAATGATCGCCACACGGGCCTTTCAAACGGCGACACCGGCGTGGTCGTGGACGTCGACGGGCGGCACCAGGTCTGGTTTCCGGAGTTGGACCAGGCCGACGGTCGATTCCTGGTCTCTCCATCCCGGCTGCCACAGCACGAGAGCTTCTTCGCGCTCACCGTGCATCGCGCCCAAGGGTCCGAGTACGACGAGGTGCTGTTCGTGCCCGGCGACGCGGCATCGCAGGTGTGCACGCGTGAGCTGTTCTACACGGCGGTCACGCGAGCTAGGCGGCAGGTCACCGTGCTTGCACAGGAACAGACCGTTCGAGCTGCGGTCGAGCGCGTCACGACCCGCGCGAGCGGACTAGGGACCCGGCTCGAGTGAATGCAGATCCCTCACTGGGCAACGTCCGGCGCGGCCACCACGGCTCCCCGCGCGACCATGGCCTCGATGTCACCCGCATCGATCCCCGCCTGCGCCAGGACCTCGCGGGTATGCCGGCCGAGCACGGGTGACGGCGCCGCGCTGGCCAGGGGCGTGGCCGAGAACTTCACCGGGGGTGCCACCACCGTCATCCCGCCGACCTGCTCGTGGTCGAGCCGCACAAGGTAGTCGTTCGCCAACACCTGCTCATCGTCCAGCACCTCGTCCTTAAGGAGCACCGGGCCCGCCGGCACGTTCGCGCGCTCGAACTCGGCGAGCCAATGCGCAACTCCTCGACCGCGGATCGCCGCCGCGACCTTGCCCCGCATCGAGCGCGTATGCGCCGCGATGTCCTCCGGCACGAAACCCTCCCGGGCGAGCGTCGGGTCGGTCACGCCGAGTACCGCGACGGCACGCCGCTGCAGCGCGCGTCCGCCGGCCGCCAGCGCCAGCAAGCCGTCCTGCGCCTGGAAGACACCGTAGTACGGCGGCTCGATCACCGGCTTGACGGTGTTCCTGTGGGCCAGAACGTCCGCGAACGACCGCCCCTCCTGGAAGGCCCGCTTCAGGTAGTCGACGAAGTCGTTCCGCCAGCCGTCCACTGCGTCGATGTGGTTAACCGAGTTGTTCTGCAGAACCAGCGCAGCCTGCAGCAGGGACACGTCGAGACGTTGACCCCGCCCGCGGCGCTCGCGGTCGTAGAGGGCGGTGGCGATGCCCCAGGCCAGAAGCATGGCGGCCGTGTAGTCGACCACCGGGTCGTTCAGCGGCACCGGACCGTCCGCCCCCACCGGTGCGAGACCCGTATAGGCCTGCAGGACCATGTCCATGCCCGCCTTGTGGCTGAGCGGTCCGTGCTTGCCGAAACCGGTGTTCTCGGCGTAGATCAGTCGGGCGTTGGTCGCCGCGAGCGTGTCGTAGTCCAAGCCGAGTTCTGCCGCCTGCCCCGGACGAAAGTTCGCGATCACGACATCCGTCCGATCCAGAAGGCGACGCAAGGCACGCCGCACGTCGGCATCGGAGAGCTTGACCGCGATGCTGCGCTTGCCGCGGTTCTTGTTCAGGAACTGGCGCGCCTCGGTCGGCGACAGACGCGTCCCGTTGCGACGTGCGTCGTCGCCGTGCAGCGGTTCCACCTTGATGACGTCGGCGCCGCCGTCGGCCATCAACTGCCCACAATAGGGCGCGGCGATGAAGCGACCGAATTCGACGACGGTCAACCCATCAAACGGACCCACAACCGCCTCCTCTTCCCATGCCGCGAGGGATCATACGCTGCCAGCAGCCTCAGTCGCAGGTTCGCCTTCCGCTATAGTCGGCGCCCCTGCCAGGCCGGAGCCGACGACCGTGCAGAGCCTAGACATGGACGATCCTCGGGCCATCGAGGTCACGGCGGCGATCCGGGCTGGCGACACCGACCGGCTCTCCGCTGCCTTGAAGGCCAATCCGGGACTTGAGACAGCGGTGATCCGCGACGACAAGGGCGCCGGACGCACACTCCTGCACATGGCCACGGATTGGCCAGGCCACTTTCCGAACGTGGCCGCCACGATCACTGTACTGGCAAGCGCCGGCGCGGACCCGAACGCGGGCCTCTACGACTCGCCGATCGATGCGTGCGAGACGCCGTTGCACTGGGCCGCCTCTTCGGACGACGTGGCGGCCATCGACGCCTTGCTGGACAACGGCGCCGACATCGAAGCTCCAGGTGCCGTCTTCACGTGGGGGACGGCGATGTCCGACGCGGTGATCTTCGCCCAGTGGAACGCCGCACGCCGTCTGCTCGCTCGCGGGGCGAGGACGACCCTCACGCAAGCCTCGGCGCTGGGTCTCCTCGACCGCGTCCGCGAACTGTGCACGGGGAGCGAACCGGCGACGAACGAGGTCACTGCGGCGCTCTGGCACGCGTGTCGCGGCGGGCAGCAGTCCACGGCGGACTACCTGCTCGGCCAAGGCGCCGACCTGAATTGGGTCGGGTTCATGGACTGGACGCCGCTGCAGGCCGCCGAGGACAGCGGCAACCACGCCCTTGTCGACGCGCTACGCTCCCGCGGCGCTCGCCGCGCTTAGGCCGGAGGCCTCCGCGTCACTGCGCTCGGCAATCGAAACTCGCCGCGTCGTCCTCGTCGCCTTCGCCGCGGTAGCGTGCCAATTCCGGGTAGGGGCACAGCGGGCGACTGAAGCGGCGCTGCTGCGCGACGCTCTCGTCAGGCGCCAAGTGGGCCATCTCGACCGGTTCCGGCGTCTTGGCGACGAGCCGGTCGGGCGCCGTCCCCTGCTCACGCCAAGCGACCAGCGGCTCGACGTAGTCCGTGTCCCATGCGCCGGGCCCGCCGGCGCAATGCACCATGCCCGGCACCATGAACAGCCGCAAGAACTCGTCGGTGGCCTCTTCGCCCATGGTCTGCTTGACGCCGTTCAGGTAGTTGATGGCGCGTTGCGGACGTAGTGGGAAGTCATTCCATCCTTGATACATCAGTAACTTGCCACCGCGATCACGAAACTCGCTCAAGTCGAAGGTGCCAACGTCCATGGGCGACATGGCATCGGCGATCACGTCCCGATCCGCGACGGGGTCGAAGGCCTCAACGTCGAAGTCCGGCGTGTGGCGCATCGTCAACGTCAGGATTTCGCCAACGCCGGCGAGCACGGATTCGCCACCGAAGGCCTCGTTCGGGAGCATCCAAAATCGCCAGTCCCCCGCTGCCTCGGCGCCGGGCGGCACGCCCGGCGAGAGCACGTTGCCGTCCGCATCGGCCATGTCGGCGTAGACGAAACGGGCGGTCTCGATCTGGCCGGCCGTGAGGCAGTCGTCCGATTCGCCGTTTTCGCACAGGAGCGCACCAACGTCGAAGACCTCGCTCGTACACAGACGTGGGTCGTTGATGACTCCGTCCTCCACGCCGTCCAAGCCATCGCAGGCCTCGCGCGATGCGTTGTCGAGGACGCGCAGGGCATCCGGTGTGAGCGGGTTCTCGTTCTGCATGCGGTGGACGCCGACCGTCCACGGCACGAACTCCTGGAATCGAAATGCGGGCGCGCCGGCAATGATCCCGTCGTAGTCGTTCGGGAACCGGGTCGCTTCGAGCATGGCGGCACGCCCGCCGTTCGAGCACCCCTGAAGGTACGAGAACTCGATGTCGCGGCTATAGAAATGCGTGACGATCCGTTTCGCAGCCTGCGTCGCGAGGTGGACGCCGCGATAGGCGTAGTCCAACAGCGCCTCCGGTTGACGGTAGAACGCGTTGCCCTCGCTCGCTTCGTGACCCGTGTCCGTCGACGCCATCGCGAACCCGCGCGACAGGAGGCTGGTCGTATCGCCGATGACGCCTGCGCCCCCGCCGACGGTCGAGAACATGAGGCGACCGTTCCAGGTCACCTCGTTGGCGACGATGGGCATCCTCACCTCGAAGCGAATGGCCCGGTTGACCACGCCGCGAACCCGGCAGTGCCAAGGGGCTTCGTCGGTTTCCAGCACCTCGATCCCCGGCTCGATGGCGTGGGACAGATCGGTGAGCCGCACGAGGTTGTGGCACATGCGCCCCCAGGCGCCGGCCGTCGCAGGCAATGCGAAAAGCACAAGGACGGCGATAAGGCTTGCTCTTGCCATGGGGATCCAACGGTTCTGTACGACGCACCGCAGCTTACCACCGCCCTCCATGTTTCTTACCTTGTCGCGCTGCACGTCTTACCCCAAACTCGCCCGATGCTTGAGACCATAGAGATCGACGCCCGCGACGCCGCCGGCACGGTGATCTGGCTGCACGGGCTTGGCGCCGACGGCCACGACTTCGAACCGGTGGCGGCCATGCTCGACTTGGCGAACCCGGTGCGTTTCGTGTTCCCGCATGCACCCAAACGCGCCGTGGCGATCAACGGGGGCATGGAGATGCGCGCGTGGTACGACATCGACCCGCGGGCGCCCCTGGCCGGAACCGAGGACATCCGGGCCTCGGCAGCCCAGGTGGAGGAACTCGTGCAAGCCGAGGAGGCTCGAGGCATGGCACGGTCAAGGATCGTGCTCGCCGGGTTCTCCCAAGGCGGTGTCATCGCGTTGCACCTCGGCCTACGCTCGGCCGAGCGATTCGCCGGCATCATGGCGCTGTCGACCTACGTGCACGACCATGAACACATCGGCGAGGAAGTCAGCTTCGCCAGCATCGACGTGCCGATCCTCATGGCGCACGGGCAGATGGATCCGATGATCCCCATCGCACGCGCCATCACCTCCCGCGAGAGCCTGACCAACTTGGGTTACGACGTCGACTGGCGCGTCTACGGCATGGGGCACCAGGTCTGTCCCGAGGAAATCGCCGACATCTCGGCCTGGCTGGACGCCCGCTTCGGCTAAGCGCAAACCGCAGGGCGTGCGCGGCGAGGTCGCGCCTGTTCGGTCAGAGAGTCTGCGAAACGAATTCGGGACGCGACCGCAAGCGGTCGCGTCCCCTATAATCGCCGCGCCGTGCCATCCTTGCCCCTGCCATGACCTACTCCGTGTTCATCGACGGCCAAGCCGGCACGACAGGTCTTGAATTGGCGGCGCGCCTCTCCGCGCACGGGGGCATCGACCTGCTCGCCATCGAAGACCGGTTCCGCAAGGACGCGGCGCAGCGTCGCAGCCTGTATGAACAAGCCGACGTGGTGGCGCTCTGCTTGCCGGACGACGCCGCTCGCGAGGCGGTGCGTCTCGAACCCGGTGCCCGTTTCCTTGATGCCAGCACGGCCCACCGTACGAGTCCGGGCTGGACGTACGGCCTGCCCGAAATCGGGGCGAGCCAGCGCGAAGCAATCCGCGCGAGTGCACGGGTCGCGAACCCGGGCTGCTATCCCACGGGTTTCGTTCTGGGCATTCGACCGTTGATCGAAGCGGGCCTGCTCGACCCCACCCTGCCCTTGAGGATGCACGCCGTCTCGGGCTACTCGGGGGGCGGCAAGAGCATGATCGCCAAGTACCAGTCGTGCGACACGCCCGCCTTGCGAACCCGACCGTACGGTTTCGGCCTGAGCCACAAGCACGTGCCAGAGATGCAGCGCTACGCGAAGACGGACTCGGCACCGCTGTTCGCACCCTCGGTCGGACACTACTACCGCGGGATGCTCGTCCAGGTGGCGCTCTTCACGCGCGAACTCAGCGGCAATACGAAGCCGTCCGACGTCTGGCGCGTGCTCACCGACCGCTACCGTGACGAACCGTTCGTCCATGTCCACGGACTGCATCCGGAGAACGCCCTGGACGACGGCTTCCTGTCGCCGACTTCGCGCAATGGCTCGAACGATCTCGACCTCATGGTCTTCGCCAGCGACGAGCAACTGCTGATCGTCAGTCGCTACGACAACCTCGGCAAGGGCGCGGCGGGTGCCGCAGTGCAGAACCTGAACCTCATGCTTGGCCTACCGGAAACCGAGGGCCTACGCGTCGCAAAGGCGACGCGCGGCGAAGCGCCTTGCTAACCGAATCGTGACCAGAATGTCCGAACGAACCGATCTGGAGGCCCGCTACCTTGCGCTGAAGGGCGCGAACCTCGCGCTCGACCTCACCCGCGGCAAGCCCGCAGCCGATCAGTTGGACCTTTCCAACGCCCTCGACGGCATCCTGGCGGGCGATTTTCGGGCCGAAGACGGCACGGACGTACGCAACTACGGCAACCTGCGTGGTCTCCCAGAGGCGCGCTCACTCGGCGCGCGCCTCCTCGACGTCGAGCGGGCGGAGGTCATGGCCGGCGGCAACGCCAGCCTTACGATCATGTTCTTCGTTCTCGATGCAGCCATGAACGCCGGTCTCCATGGCGCCCCGTGGCGCGAGTCCGGTCCCGCCAAGGCGATCTGCCCCGTGCCCGGCTACGATCGGCATTTCGTGGTCGCCGAGGCGGTGGGCATGGACCTGGTGAGCGTGCCGATGACCGACGACGGGCCGGATATGGACGCCGTCGAGGACCTTGTCGCGAACGACCCCGCCGTACGGTGCATCTGGTGCGTGCCGAAGTACTCCAACCCCACCGGCTGCATCTACTCACGGGAGACCGTTGGCCGACTCGCCACCTTGCCGGGCAAGGCCGCAGGCTCGTTCCTGGTCCTTTGGGACAACGCCTACGCCGTGCACGACTTCCACTTTCCGCCTCGACCGCTGACGCCGATCCTGCCCTTGGCGAAGGCAGCGGGCACGGCCGATTCCATCGCGATGTTCGCATCGACCTCCAAGGTGACCTTCTCCGGCGGCGGGATCGCCTTCCTCGGCGGTTCCGAGAGCTTCCTCGCCGCCATGGACGCGCGGCTTTCGACGTTCATGATCGGACCGGACAAGGTGAACCAGCTTCGCCACGTGCGCTTCCTCGCCGGCAGACTCGAAGACCACATGCGCGCCCATGCGGACCTTGCGCGTCCGAAGTTCGAAGCCCTGCAGCGCGGGCTCGAACGCGGCCTGGGCGGGACGGGCCTCGCGACCTGGACCAGGCCCGCCGGCGGCTACT
Organism: Gammaproteobacteria bacterium; assembly: GCA_026706385.1. Lineage (GTDB taxonomy): Bacteria > Pseudomonadota > Gammaproteobacteria > Pseudomonadales > Azotimanducaceae > VXYL01. Next base: position 4,523 of record JAPOYV010000073.1, on the reverse strand, counting down.
TCGTCTCGGTGGATACGGTGCCCGGACTGGCGAAGTCCGTGGTGGCGCTCGCCGCCGAGCTCGGCGTGGCGCTGACCCCGGCGGGCGCAACCTTCCCGCACGGCGAGGACCCCGAAGACCGCAACATCCGCCTGGCGCCGACCTTCGCCACCCTGGAGGAGGTCGAGGCCGGCGTGGATGTCTTCACGCTTTGCGTTCGACTTGCAGCGGCGCGGCGGCGCGGATGAGCGGGAACGGCGCAAGGGAGGAGGTCGCCTTCTCGGAGTTCGCCCTGCCGGCGCCGATCATGGATGCGATCGATGACCTCGGATTCGAGACCTGCACGCCGATTCAAGGCGAAGTCCTGCCGTACAGTCTTGCCGACTACGACGTCACCGGTCAGGCACAGACCGGCACGGGCAAGACCGCGGCCTTCCTCATCACCATCCTGGCCCGGCAACTGGAGTTTCCCCTCGAGCGACCGCTGCCGCCGGGCGCGGCGCGGTCCCTGGTGCTCGCGCCCACGCGGGAGTTGGCGATGCAGATCGAGGCCGACGCCCGAGAACTGGCCGCCTACACGGACACCCGAATCGTCTGCCTGGTCGGCGGCATCGACTACCAGAGGCAGCGCAACCTACTGCGCGATGGTTCGATCGACATCCTTGTGGCAACGCCCGGGCGGCTGATCGACTTCTGCAACCAAGGTGCCGCCAGCTTGCGAACCGTCGAGGTGCTGGTGATCGACGAGGCCGACCGCATGCTCGACATGGGGTTCATCCCCGATGTGCGGCGCATCGTGTACCAGACGCCGAAGAAGCGCTCGCGACAGACGATGTTCTTCAGCGCCACCTTCAACGACGACGTGATGAACCTCGCGGCCCAGTGGACGCTGGATCCGCTGCACGTGGCGATCAACCCGGAGTCCCTGGCCGTGGACACCGTCGAGCAGCACTTCTGGACGCTGCCGAGGGATCGCAAGCGGGCCATGCTCCTCGCCTTCGTCCGCAAGGAGCAGCCGGATCACACGCTGGTGTTCGTCAACCGACGCGACCAGGCGCGCCGCCTGGTGAGCTACCTGCAGGGCAAGGGCGTGCAATGCGAAGGCCTGGCCGGCGACATCCCGCAGCGCAAGCGGCTGGCGACCATGCAACGGTTCAAGGAAGGCAAGACCAACCTCGTGGTGGCCACGGATGTCGCCGGGCGAGGCATCCACGTCGATGGCATCAGCCACGTCATCAACTACGACCTGCCGGAGGATGCCGAAGACTACGTGCACCGGATCGGGCGTACCGGGCGGGCCGGGGCGACCGGCGTTGCGATCAGCTTCGTCTCCGAGGACGATGCCTTCGACCTGCCGGCCATCGAGGAGTTGCTCGGCCACGCAATCACAACCACGCAGCCGGAGCTTTGACCATGGGTGAGAAAACGACGGTCGGAATAGTGCAGATGTGCGCAACCAATGACGTCGAGCGGAACGTCGACAACACCCTGTCCCTGACCATGGCGGCGGCCGATGCCGGTGCCCGCGTCGTATTCGTGCCGGAAGCGTTCTCCTTCATCGGCTCGGAACGCGAGCGCAGACTTGTGCTGGAACCACTGCCCTCCGGCGGGCCGATCCTGCGCAACTGTGCCGAGGCCGCGCGCAGCGCCGGGGTCGACCTCGTCCTCGGCGGGTTCGCCGAGGCCGCCGAAGACGGTCGGGCGTTCAACACCTGCGTGCACCTGGCGCCCACCGGCGAAGTCGCCAGCCTGTATCGCAAGATCCACCTGTTCGACGTCGACATGGCGGACGGCACGCGCGTATTGGAATCCCGAGGCACGGCGCCGGGCGACCGGGCGGTGGTCACCAAAACGCCTTTCGGCCCACTCGGCCTCACGGTGTGCTACGACGTGCGCTTTCCCCTCCTCTACCAAGCGCTGGCCGACCTCGGGGCCACGGCGATCACCGTTCCGAGCGCGTTCTTCAAGAACACCGGCAAGGCCCATTGGCACGTCCTTCTGCGAGCCCGGGCCATCGAGTGCCAGTGCTACATCATCGCGCCGGCACAGCACGGCGACCACGGCCACCGCGGCCGACAGTCCTATGGGCACGGATTGGTCGTCGATCCCTGGGGCGACGTCGTCGCCGAGTGCGACGAGGGCGACGGCTTTGCGCTGACCGACATCGACCCCGAACGCGTAGCGAGCGTACGGGCGGAGTTGCCGAGCCTTAAGAACCGGCGCGCCTTCTCATGAAGGCGCGCATTCTCGTGATCGCCACGAGACGACACCGGGGAAGGTCGGATGGCTGAACGTCGCACGGCGACGGCACATCCGCTCCTGGTCGCGGCCGGCTTGGTGGTGGTGATCGCCGGCGTCAAGGCCGCCGAGCAGATCGCCGTGCCGTTCCTGCTGGCCGCGTTCATCGCCACCATCGCGGCAACGCCCGTGTTCTGGCTGAACCGGTTCCGCGTCCCGGTGGGTGCCGCCATAGCGTTGGTGGTGCTCTGCCTTGTCGCCCTACTGATCGGCGTCGGTGCCGTGGTCGCCCAGTCGGCAACGACGTTCCAGGAACAGTTGCCGAGTTACCAGGCCAAGCTCGGTACGCGCCTCGCGGACGTGCAATCGTGGCTCGCCGGCTTCGGCATCGAACTGTCGGCGGAGACCCTGGATCCGGGACGAGCCTGGAACCTCGCCGCCGACGCGTTGGTCGGCCTCGGCAACATGCTCTCCAACGGCTTCCTGATCCTGCTGACGGTTCTCTTCATCCTCGGCGAGGCATCGAGTTTCCCGCGCAAGCTCAAGGCCGTGCTGGCCGACCCGGACGAGGATCTGCCGCACTTCGAGCGCTTCGCCGCCAACGTCAACCGCTACATGGCCATCAAGACCTCGGTGAGCCTCGCGACCGGCGTATTCGTCGGTGTCGCGCTGTGGATCATCGGCGTCGACTTCCCCATCCTGTGGGGGCTTCTGGCTTTCCTCCTGAACTACGTGCCGACCATCGGCAGCGTCATCGCCGCCGTGCCGCCCGTGTTGCTCGCGATCGTGCAACTCGGCGCCGGACACGCCATCGCCACGCTGGCGGTTTTCGTCGTCGTGAACGTTGCGATGGGCAGCGTCGTGGAGCCCCGCTTCATGGGCCGTGCCTTGAGTCTGTCCACGCTGGTCGTGTTCCTGTCGCTGGTGTTCTGGGGATGGGTTCTCGGGCCGGTGGGAATGCTGCTTTCGGTGCCGCTGACCATGACGGCCAAGATCGCCTTCGAGGCCAATCCGTCCACCGAGTGGATCGCGCACCTGCTCGACCCGGCAGAGCGGACTCGGGCCGGCCAACCCACCCAGGCCCAATGAGCTACGAACGAGGCAACGTCGCGCGCATGGCGGGCTATGTCTACGGCGAGCAACCGGCCGGTAGCGACATCGTCAAGCTCAATACCAACGAGAACCCCTACCCGCCGTCGCCGACCGTCGCCGAGGCGCTCGCGCGTTTCGATGTGGCCACCCTTCGCCGCTACCCGCCAGCGACCGCCGACGACCTGCGCGGCGTCCTCGCCGGCCGGCTCGGCATCGAGCCCGGCAACGTCGTCGCCACGAACGGCGGCGACGAGGGATTGCGCCTGGCGATCACCACGTTCGTCGACCCGCACGCAACCCTGGGGTTGGCGGAGCCGAGCTACTCGCTCTATCCGGTACTCGCCGCCGTGCAGGACTGCACCGTGACCAAGGTCCCGCTGGACGCGGAATGGAGGCCGCCGGGGGACCTCGCCCGGCGGCTGAACGCCGCGGGCGCCCGGCTCACCTGCCTCGTCAACCCCCACGCCCCGTCAGGCGTGCTGCTGGACGGCGAAACCATCGCCCGCATCGCAAACGAACTCGATGGCGTACTGCTCGTGGACGAGGCCTACGTGGACTTCGCGGATCCGGAACGCGAGCACGACCTTGCTCCGCTCATACGCCGCCATGACAACCTACTGCTCTTGCGCACGCTGTCCAAGGGCTATTCGCTGGCCGGACTCCGCGTCGGCTTCCTGATCGGCGACGTCGGCCTGATCCAGCCGATCCGCGTCAAGACGCGCGACAGTTTCAACGTCGGCACGCTCGCGCAATCGGTGGCAATCGCCGCGCTCTCCGATCCCGACCATGCCAAGCGGTCATGGCGAGCGATCCGCGACGAACGCGCGCGATTGGCCGATGCCCTGCGCGCTCTCGGTTGGTTCGTGCCGGAGTCCCAAGCCAACTTCGTCCTCGCCCGGAAACCCGGAGCGGCCGACGTCTATCGATCGCTGCGAGAGCGTGGGATATTCGTGCGCTACTTCGACCGGCCGCGCTTGGCCGACTGCTTGCGGATTACCGTCGGAAGGGACGACGAGAACGACAAACTGCTCGATGCCATCGTTGCCATCGCTGCCGATCAGCGCTGCGATGGCTAGCGCAGTGATGCCCTGGCGATGAGGACAGTGCCCGGGCGACCGGCCCGACCGTTGTCCAATGAGATTGTGAGGGTGAAACGGGTCGATCCGTGAAGCGACCGGCGTTGGATGTCCATCTGGCGATGGCGAGGATGTTCG
>JAPOYV010000035.1 GCA_026706385.1 Gammaproteobacteria bacterium | reverse complement strand
CGATCATCACCGAATGGTGCGCCGGACATCCGCTTCACCCTCACTTCGCGTTGGAATCGGCTCTGTGCTTCACCCTCACCTCGCGTTGGACAGTACGAGCACTACCCCTCGTCCACAAATGGGCGTATAGTCCGCGCCTTCCCGAGTCTGGCCCAAGGAGATTTCCGATGCACTTCTCCAACCACAACGCGTCGCGCGACATCCCGAACAGCGGAGCCGCGCAAGCTTGAAGCGAGGTTAGGGGCCCTCAAGGAGCCGCTCTAAAGCGTCTCCGCCCACCGACCCGCTTCACGCGGGTTCGAGCATCTAAGTTCTCGATTACTCGAACCGTCCCGACGGCGCGCTCGTTCGTTTTCGCGCCCCTGAGGCGCGCGTACGAACGCGCCACCGCCCAAGAACAACGAAGGACACCGCCATGCAGGACGGCAGGACAAAGACACAAGCCAACCTTTGGCGCATTACGCGAGGTCAGCGCCTGCGCTACCTGTCCGCTACCGCTGCCACCGGCGTGTCGAGCGGCTTCATGCTCCTTGCGCCGCTGGTCGGCATGTATGCCATCGACGTCATCGTCGAACGCGACTTCGACAAGGGCTCGCCGTGGCTGGTCGACATCACCCGGCTGTTCGACCAGGGCGACGCGTTCCTCGTCTACCTGGGCGTATCGGCCCTCGCTGGACTGCTGCTCGCGTCCTTGAGCGCGCTGTTCATGTACCTGCGCGGCCGCTGGTCGGCCATGGCCACGGAAGCCATCGCCAGACGCCTGCGCGACGCCTTGTTCCACCGGCTGCACCACCTCCCGGCGCGGTTCTTCGACGAGGCCGACACCGGCGACCTCGTGCAGCGTTGCAGTTCCGACGTGGAGACGGTGCGCGTCTTCCTCGCCACGAACGTGGTCGAGATCGGCCGGTCGATCCTCTTGATCACCGCGATGGCGCCGATCCTGTTCTGGCGCGACGCCCGGCTTGCCGCCTTGAGCCTTTGTTTGATGCCGTTCATCACCGTCGGCGCCTACCTGTTCTTCAGCCTCGTCAAGCGGCAGTTCAAAGTCGCCGACGAAGCCGAAGGCAAGCTGACTGCCGTCCTCCAAGAGAACCTCACCGGCATCCGCGTGGTGCGCGCCTTCGCCCGCGACGAGCATGAAATCGGCCGTTTCGCGACGTGCAACCGGGCGTTCCGGGACCACCTCTACCGGTTGAACAGGCTCGAGGCGATGTACTGGGGCATCAGCGACTTCGTCTCCCTGGGCCAGATCAGCGTCGTTGTCATCGCGGCCGGGATATTCCTCGCCCAAGGCACGATCAGTGTCGGTGAACTCTTCGCGTTCCTGACCTTGGTGTCCATGGCGATCTGGCCCGTACGCCGCCTGGGCCACGTCCTCGCGGACAGCGGCAAAGCGGTGATCTCGCTCAAGCGCATCAACCACATCCTGGAGGCCGAGGTGGAGCCGCCGAGCCGCAGCCCTGCGCCGGTGCGCCCGCGCGAGCGCGCCGACGGCGGCATCGTCTTCGACCGCGTCAGTGCGGACTACCAGCCGGGCAAGCCCGTGGTGGTCAATTTCTCGGTACACATCCCCGCCGGTCAGACCGTCGGCATCGTCGGCGCCCCCGGCTCAGGCAAGTCGACGCTGATCCGGTTGCTGATGCGGCTGTATCCGGTCACGGACGGCCGGATCCTGATCGACGGAACCGACATCCGCGACGTCGACGGCGGCTGGCTGCGCCACCAGATCGGCGTCGTGATGCAGGATCCGTTCCTGTACTCGCGGTCGATCGCCGCGAACCTGCGCGTCGCGCGCCCCGACGCCGACGAGGCGCATCTCGTCGAGGCGGCCCAAGAGGCGGCGATCCACGACGCCATCGCCGAGTTCCCGGCCGGCTACGAGGCACCCGTCGGCGAACGCGGCATCACGCTCTCGGGCGGCCAGCGGCAGCGTCTGGCGCTGGCCCGCGCGCTGCTGAAGGACCCGCCCGTTCTCGTGCTGGACGACTCGCTCTCCGCAGTCGACACGAATACGGAACGACGCATCCTGAATGCGCTCGCGCAGCGCCGCGGCCGACACACCACCATCGTCATCGCCCACCGGCTGTCGTCGGTGAAGGATGCCGATCGCATCCTTGTCCTTAAGGACGGCAAGCTTGCGCAGGACGGCTCCCATGCGGCGCTGGCGACGGCACCGGGTCCCTATCAGCGGCTCTGCGAAATCCAAGGTGCGCTCGACGAGAGCATCCGCGCGGACCTCGGCCGGGCCGTCGGGCTCGCAAGGAGATAGCGATGCAAGACCACGACCAGGCCGACGGCTTCGACGAGCACGCGGCGGCCGACGGCATCCAGATCGAACTCTGGAAGCGCCTGCTGCGTTACGCCTTGCCGTACAAGACGGAGCTCGTGCTACTCGGGGCCGGCGGCGCTTTGACTGCGCTCATGGAAATCGCCTTGCCGCTAATTGCCAAGGGTGTCGTCGACGACGTCGAACAGAACGGCATCGATGCCTCGTTCGGAATGTGGGCCGCGGCTTACGCCGGCGCGAACTTCCTGCTCGCCCTCGGCGGCGCGCTGTTCGTCTGGATGGCCGGCAAGATCGATGCCTTCGCGAGCCACGACATCCGCCGGGACGCCTTCGCGAACCTGCAGCGGCTGTCGTTCTCGTATTTCGACCACCGCCCGGTGGGCTGGCTGATGGCTCGCCTCACCGCCGACTGCCGAAAGCTCACGGACATTCTCGCCTGGGCGTTCCTGGATCTCGTCTGGGGCACGGTCATGATGGTCGGCATCGCCGCGGCCATGCTGGTGATGCATTGGCAGCTTGCCCTGGTGGCGATGGCGGTCATGCCCGCCGTCGGCTGGCTGTCCGCGAAGTTCCGCAAGCGCATCCTGTCCACCGCGCGTCTCGTGCGCAGCACCAATTCGCGCATCACCGGATCCTACAACGAGTCGATCATGGGCATGACGACCAGCAAGGCTTTCGTCCGCGAAGAGGCCAACGCGAGCGACTTCGCCGGCCTCACCGGCACGATGTACCGCGCCTCTGTGCGCAACCTCGTGCTGGCGGCCGTGTTCCTGCCGCTGGTGCTGACGTTGTCCGCCATCGCCGTGAACCTAACGCTCGGCGTCGGCGGCGCGCTGCTCTACATCGGCGCGATCAGCGCCGGAACGCTGATCGCGTTCTTCACGCTGACGCGCACCTTCTTCGAGCCGGTGCACGTGATGGGCCACTGGTTCGCTGAGATGCAGATGGCCCAGGCGTCCGCCGAGCGCGTGCTCTCGCTCATCGAAGCCGAGCCGGAGATCGAGGACTCGCCGAGCGTGAAACGCGCGCTGGCGGTCCAGCGTGGTGCGCCGCCGCGCAGCGACGTCGCCCCCGACGGCGGCCCCGTGCGCATTACCGAGATCGAACTGGTGAACGTGTCCTTCGCCTACGATCCGGCCAAGCCGGTGCTGCGTGACATCAACCTCAAGGTCGGCAGGGACGAGACCGTCGCCATCGTCGGCCCGACGGGCGGTGGCAAGAGCACGTTGGTCAACGTGATCTGCCGGTTCTACGAGCCGACCTCCGGGCAAGTGCTGATCGACGGCGTCGACTACCGCGGTCGCAGCCTGCATTGGCTGCAGTCGAATCTCGGCATGGTGCTGCAGAACGCGCACGTCTTCAGCGGCTCGATCATGGACAACATTCGCTACGGACGACTGACCGCGAGCGACCAGGAGGTCGAGTGGTGCGCGCGGCTAGCTGGTGCGCACGAGTTCATCGCGAAGATGGAGGACGCCTACGCCACCGAGGTCGGCGAGAACGGCAGCCGGCTGTCGGCGGGACAGAAGCAGCTCGTGTCGTTCGCCCGGGCGATCCTCGCCGAGCCGCAAATCCTCGTCATGGACGAGGCGACGTCGTCCGTGGACACGGAAACGGAGCTCAAGATCCAGCAGGGGATGAAGCACGTCTTCCAAGGCCGCATCAGCTTCGTGATCGCGCACCGGTTGTCGACGATCCGCAACGCGACACGCATCGTGGTGGTCGAGGACGGCCGGATTACTGAAACTGGGAGCCATGTCGAGTTGATGGCCGCCGACGGTCATTACGCGGAACTCTACCGGCGACAGGGGTTGGACGAGACGAAGCGACAATGGGAAGCCGTCGGGACCGGCTAACCCGCCCAAGTCGGCCGCGGACTACTCGGCCAGGCGACGCAACGTCTCGCCATAGCGTGGTTGGAGTTCGTCGAAGACAGCGTCGATCTCCGCTCGGCCGATGCCCACGTTCACCGGCGTCACGACCAAGGAGCCGCCGGAGATCGTCAACTGCAGCAGCGTATCCCGGCTCACGCCGAGCATCTTCAGGATGGGCTCGTCGAGTACGAGCGCATGGCTGTCGCCAACGCGTTCTAGGGTCTTGACCATCGCTACCTCGCTCCGTCCCCGCTGCTATACACCGAACGGCCGTCGTCAACCAACCGTCCTAGCGCCTGACACGCCAACTCGGCGATAGGCGCGCTCCCAAGCCCCACCCCGCGAGGCATGGCGGTGCGCGGACGTGCACGTCCGCACCCGACCTTGGCAGGAACCGCACCGCACTTCCACAGCCAGCCCGCTACCCGCCCCGTAGCTCGTCATCAAGAACCTCGTTGCAGATCGCCACGCACTCGTCGCAGATATGCGCCCGGCTGTTGCCGCCGATAATCAGTTTCTGGACCTCGTACTGCGACTTGTTGCAGAACGAGCAGTGCCGCGTTGGGCCGGTCGTTCTAGTCACCGGCTCCGGCGATGCGGCCTGGTAGCGCTTGCGCTCGCCGTGCAGCTTGCGCTGCGCCGCCTTCATTTCGTCGAGCAGGGCTCGGCTCGGTCGCGGCATGCGATCCCGGATGCCCGCGACTGTTTTCAGCGCTTCGCCGTAGGCATCCCGGGCGTCGATCAATCCCTTGAGCTTGCGCCAACTCGACACGCCGTATTCCCGGGCCACGACAAGCTGCGCATGGTGCAGTCTGACTGCGGACGCCGAGAGATCGCTGAAGTAGGGCTCGATCCGAGTCGCGGCATCCGCATCGCCCGCCGCGAACGCTGATTTCAGGTCCTTGGCTTGTGCTCTGAGAGTGTCGAAGCGGATGCCGTCCGGCAACGGCCTAGGGGGTGGTGACATAGTGGTCCTCCTTCCGTTCACGTCCCGTACCCGCGCCCATGGACTGAAAAGAGGCGATGTCGAAAGGTCACTCAGGTGGGCCTACGCCCTTCCCGCGGATCGGCGGCACCCTGACGCACCGAGTTCGACCGTAGCAGGTTCGCGCTTTGGCGTCGACTGCCCTAAGATCGCGCCTTCCCACGATGACTGGAAGACCCCAATGGCGGTGGAGATGCGCTTGTTCGGCCGCACCGGCGTCCAGGTCAGCAACCTGTGCCTCGGCGCCATGATGTTCGGCATGCGGACCGAACCCGCGGACGCCTACGCCATGGTGGACCGCGCGATCGAGCGCGGCGTCAACTTCATCGACACCGCCAACGTCTACTCGCGAGGCCGCAGCGAGACCATCACCGGCGAGGCGTTGAAGCGCAACGGCAAGCGGGACCGCGTCATTCTCGCAACCAAGTTCCACGGCGCGATGGCGGACGACGATCCGAACATGCGCGGCGCGAGCCGTCGGCACATCATGTCCGCCTGCGAGGCGAGTCTGAAGCGCCTGCAAACCGACACCATCGACCTCTACCAGATGCACCGGCCCCGCTCGGACACCGCCATCGACGAGACGCTGCGCGCGCTCGACGACCTGATCCGCCAGGGCAAGGTCCGCTACATCGGCACCTCGACGTTCGCCGCCTGGCAGTTCGTCGAGTCGCTCTGGGTGGCGGAGAGGCACGGCCTGAACCGGTTCGTCTGCGAGCAGCAGCCCTACAACCTCGTCGACCGGCGCGTCGAGCGGGAACTCATGCCGATGGCGCGGACCTACGGCGTGGCGACGATCCCCTGGAGCCCCTTGGCCGGCGGGCTCTTGACCGGGAAATATCGTCGCGGCGAGGAACCGCCCGCCGGGACCCGTTTCGCGAACATGGCCCGGATGCGGGCGAACCAGCGCCAGCGTTTCAACGAGAACATCTTCGACGTCATCGAAGGTCTCGAACCGATTGCCGCCGATCGTGGCGTGCCGCTGTCGCAGTTCGCCCTCGCCTGGGTGATGGCGCAGCCCGGGGTGACCAGTCCCATCATCGGCCCGCGGTCGATGGAGCAGCTCGACGACAACCTCGATGCGGCGGACGTGTCGCTGACCACCGAGGATTTCAAGCGCGTCGATGCGGTCATCCCGCCGGGACGCATGGTGGCACCCTATTACGAGGCCGACTTCGGCCCGCATCGGTTTCGCGTTTAGCGCGGACACCCGCGCATTGGACGCCCTCGCGGATCTGCTCCTCGGCCCCACCTGGGCGACCTACGTCGTCGGCGTGCCGGTCGGGCTGATCGCTGGCAGCTTCCTGAACGTCGTCGTTCACCGTCTGCCGGTGATGTTGACGCAACATTGGCGCGACGGTGCGATCGCCATGCTGGCCCTGCAACCGCCGGACCGCGGCGTGTACAACCTCGCGTGGCCGCGTTCGCGCTGTCCACGATGCGGAGCGACGGTTCGCGCGGTGGACAACGTACCGGTATTGAGCTGGCTCGCGCTCCGCGGCAAGTGCCGCGACTGCCAGGCTCGCATTTCGCTCCGCTATCCCCTCGTGGAACTGGCGAGTGTGGTCTTGCTGGTGGCCGTGGTCGAACTGTGGGGCGTCAACTGGCTCGCGACGGCCTACTACGCCTTGTTGATGGCGCTCCTCGCATTGGCGCTTATCGACTTCGACCGGCTGCTTCTCCCGGACCAGATCACCCTGCCACTGCTCTGGCTCGGTCTCGCGGCCGCCATCGCCTTCGACACGACACCGACGCCGACGGATGCGCTGATCGGCGCCGCCGCCGGTTACGGCGTGCTGTGGGCGTTCTACTGGGCGCACAAGCTGCTCACCCGGCGTGAGGGCATGGGGTACGGCGATTTCAAACTGCTGGCGGCGCTCGGCGCCTGGCTTGGCTGGCAGGCGATCCTGCCTGTCATCCTCGTCTCCTGCACGGCGGGAATCCTCTACGCCGGGATCGGCTTGCTGCGCGGCAAGGCGACGCGGACCACGCCCATCCCGTTCGGCCCATTCCTCTGTCTCGGTGGCGCGGCCGCATTGCTGTTCACGCATCACCTGGACGGGGCGTTCTAGACATGGCGAATTACGTGGTCGGCCTCGCCGGCGGCATCGGCAGCGGCAAGTCGGCGGTCTCCGACCGATTCAACGCCCGGGGTGTGAGGATCGTGGATGCGGATGTCGCCGCGCGCACGGTGGTCGAACCGGGCGAGCCGGCGTTGGCAGAGATCGTCGACCACTTCGGCCGAACCGTCCTCGACGACGCCGGCCGTCTCGACCGCCGCCAGTTGCGCAGGCTCGTGTTCAACGATCCCGCCGAACGCCGTTGGCTTGAGCGCGCCCTGCACCCGCGCATCAACGCCCTGATGCGCGATCAGTTGGCCGAGGCCTGTTCTCCGTACGCCATTCTCGTCAATCCGCTGATGCGCAGCCGGGACGCACGTGCGAATCGCATACTCGTCGTGGACGTGCCCGAAGCCGTGCAGATCGAGCGCACTATGGCCCGCGACCGCGTCGACGCCAAGCAGGCCAAGGCGATCATGGCCAACCAGTTGGCCCGAGACGCCCGCCTCGCCTTCGCCGACGACGTGATCGTCAACGATGGCAGCATCGACGACCTCAACGCGAAAGTTGACGCGCTGCATCCGACGTACCTCGCGCTTGCGGCGGCGCAAGCGCCCCGCCGGGGCTAGCGACGTTCGGCCAGGTAGCCTTCCGCCTCCTCCCGCCAAGACACGTCGCGGCCCTGCCACCCTTCGTATAGGCGCACGTACGTTGTGTGCGCTGCCGCGTCTAGGCCAAGGGCCGCCTGCGAGCGCGCGAGACCCCTTAGTGACAGGGGACGGTTCGGCGTGCGCAGCAATGAGGTCTCGAAGGCTTCGCGGGCGTCCGCTGCGCGCCCCGCGGCGAGCAGCGCTTCGCCGAGGAGTTCATGGACGGGTTTCAGTGGGTTCGGTGCGCCGTTGGGGGGCCGCATCGACTCGGCGATGGCGGCGCCATCGGCCAACAGGCCGATGCCGGCGTCGGTCTGGCCGCGCGCGATCGCCAGCATTCCGGCGACCTCCTTCGCCATGATCTGCAGCGGTTTGCTGTTCCGGACGTAGTAGGACCGGTCGGTGTCTTCGGCAGCGGCGACGGCGGCAGCATCGGCGAGTATCCCCGCCACCTTCTCGGCCAGCGCGAGGTCGCCGGTCTGCACCGCGCTCAGGCCCGCGGCCAGCAACCGCGTGTGTGCGGACTGCTCCGTGACCGCCTCCGGCTGCCACGCTTCGCGCTCGATCACCATGCGCGAGCGAACTTGGGCCAGCATGCCCTTGACCCACTCCTGATCGTCGACCCGCTCGGCAACACCTGCCATGCGCTCGACCCAGAGCGCCGCCCGATGGTAGTCGCCGCGCTGCAGGTCGCCGTATTGGCCCCAGTCGAGCGAATGCAGCATGTCGCCCAGGCTGTCGCCAGGCTCCCATAGATCCACGGCCGCATCGTAGGCGGACTGGTTGGAGGAGGAGACGAGGTCCCACATGCCGTGCTGGATGAAGATATGCGAGGGCATGTGCCGCGCGTGGGAGACCTTCTCCGCGATGCCAGCGAAGACGTGCGCGGCCGGCAGGGCGAGCGGTGCGTGCACAGGGTCGTCGAAGGCATGGATGGCGTAGTGGGCGGCGCCGGGATGATTCGGATTGCCATCGAGGAGGCGCAAGGCGATCGCGCCGGCAAGGACGTTGCTGCGTTGGGGATCTTTGGCCGCGCCGGCCGACATCAACAGCGACAGCGCATAGAAGGCGGCGACTTCCTGGTCCTCGGGGTGCTCGGCGTGGAGACCACGCATCGCCGCAGTGTAGGCACGGCGCCGCGCCAGGGTGTCACCTTCCCCGAAAAACAGGGCGTCGACGGCAGCGAGGAAGCCTTTCTCGCGGTCGGTCGGGGCCTTGGCGAGACGCTCTTCCCGGGTCGCCCCGAGCCGCCGCAGGACCGTCTGCGGCGTCTCCCGATCCTGCTCCGCGATCAACGGGTGGTTGTAGCAGAGCGACTCGCCCCAGTAGGCCATGGCGAAGTCGGGAGTGGCTTCCTGCGCCGCCTGGAACTCGACACGCGCCTGCTTCCACCCAAAGCTGTGCAGGATGGTCACGCCGCGCAGGAAGTGCTCCTGCGCCGGCCCTGTCGCGGAGGTGGGGAACGTGATGGCGCCAAGGCCCGCGAGATGCACCGGGACAGGTTCTGCCGCAGTGCCGGGCAACGCGACGAGCATGACGGCGAGCACCAGAACCGCTTGTTTCATGCCGGAACGCCTCGGTCGTATGGAGAACGCGACAAGTATGTCGTGCGCCCGAAGGTGCCGCCACTCGTCCGAAGCGACCGCTCCGGCAATTGAATCACGCCGAAGGGGAAATCCAGATCGGCGACGACCACGCCCTTTCCTGGATGAGCCGCGGAACACTCGCCGGCGGCTCGGATCCGTGGCGAATCGCGTCCCACGTCGACCAGCGGCACGAGTGGTCCTCGAGCACCCGCACGTAGTAGAACGACGGCCGTTCTCCGTCGTAGGTCGGGTCGCGCCAGGTAACCGACAGCTCCGCGGCTCCGCCCGACCCGTCCACCGCACAGGTGGCGGGATCGACGCGGGCCGGCTCGCCACGACACCGCGCCGTGGCCGGATCGAGGGTCAGCCGCGGCGCGCACGCGACGTCATGGATGCTGGAATGCGCGCTGCCGTCTGCATCCAGCCACCCCTTGACGATCTGTATCCGTTCCAGCCGGCCGCGCATCGGGTCCTGGACCGCCCACACCAAGAAGCCCGGCGATCGGTCTTGCGCCGGCAACGTCCCGCCCATCGGCACGCTGCCCGAGCGGCGGCCCATCAAGTCCTCCGATCCGGGGTCGGGCTCGCCGAGGTCGTACCCCGCACTGAACCGAAGCCGAATCCTCGAACCCGACGTCCCGTAGGCCTCCTTGCGCCGCAAGGCGTCGAACAAGGCCTCGCGCGTGTTCTCGGTCGCCCAGACCGCCGCAATCCCGGCCGAACTTGTGAGCAGTTCCCGCGCCGACTGCTTCTTCGCACGCCTGTCGGGCGACGTCGCGGCCACGGATCCGCGCTCCGTCGGCGAATCGTTGAGATAGGCCCGGCTGCCGAAGTAGCTACTCTCGTCGAAGTTCTCCGCCGCGTTGTGCGTATCGCTGCTTCCGATCACCCCGAACGCAAAGGGGTTCGCGCCGATCCGCTCGCCGACGCCGAGACCGTTCAGCCACGCCTCGCGGACATAGCTCCCGGCGAGGCGGCTGCGCCGCCGGTTGCCCACCTGGAACGCGTAGATCTCGAAATCCGCCCACTCGTCTTCCGGGGCCAGCAGCGGGTGCGTCTCCGACGTGCCCTTCACCTGGACGATCTCCGCGAGCGGCTCGTTGCGCGTCCGCGCTGCAACGTAGTCCGCGCCGAACTCCTCACCCTTGCGCGTCTCGAGTGCGAACATCTTGCCGTTCGACGCGTTCGCGTTGTGCGGGATCGCCAGCGAATCGAAGCCCTTCGCACGCTGCTCGTCCATCCACGCCCACAGCGCCTCCGGGTCCATGGAGTCGATCCTGGAGAACGGTGCCGGCGGCGCCGCGGCGCCGCGGAAAATGACGTTGCGGTGCAGGTTGCCGCCATTGATCGAGTAGTTCGCGGAATACTCGTAGGCGATGAAGGTGGTGAACTCCCCGGGCTCGTAGTGGCGGTTCGCGGCCTCGATGATCCGCTGCCATGCGCGCCGCGAGTCCTGCGGCCGGTTGTGCAGCCTCAGGTAGATGTAGTAGGGCGCGAACGCGGAGGTCTGCCGCTTCCTGTTGGAGGCGGGGTTACGCATTTTTCGGGCCATGCGGTGGCGGTGCAGCGGGTGTTCCGGATCTTCCGCCGCGTTGAGGATCCCTAGGAAGAACGCATGGTCCGAGACGGCGTAGAAGTCGAGGGGCCGGTCGATCCTCATCTCGAAGCCGCCCGGATGCCGGATCGGCTCGCCCTTAGCGAACCGGTAGGCGTCGTCGGGGCCTGCGCGGGTGCCGAAGATGTACGCGTCGAACGAATAGCTCGTATGGACGTGCAGATCGCCGAAGTAGACTTTCGCCCCCTCGTCGGCCTGTAAAGACACGGCCCCGACCACGGCAAGGACCTTGACCCAGACCTTGCGTTTCCGAAGCCCCCATGCGCGCGGGCCCGGCCCCAGCGCGCTCAGGTCCGGTACTCGGCGTTGATACGCACGTAGTCGTAGGACAGGTCGGAAGTCCAGACCGTCTCGCTTGCGTCGCCGCGGCCGAGGAGCACCCGCACGGTAAACTCGTCCCGGGCCATCACGGCGGCACCCGCTTCCTCCGTGTACTCGTCGGCCATCAAGCCGCCGCGGGCGACGCAAACGTCGTCGAGGTACAGGTCGACCGCCGCCGGGTCGAGGTCCGGCACGTGCGCCCGGCCGATGGCCATGCAGAACCGTCCCCAGTTCGGATCGCCCGCAAACACGGCTGTCTTGATCAACGGCGAATGCGCGATTGTGAATGCCACTTCGAGGCACTCCGGAGCGCTCGCACCTTGTTCGACGCGTACCGTCATGAACTTGGTCGCGCCCTCGCCGTCGCGGGCCGTCCGCTCGGCCAGTTCCACCACGACCGGCGCGAGCGCATCGCGCAACTCGCGATACGCTGGGCCCGCTATGTCGTCGATGACGGGGCCACCCGCCTTGCCCGTGGCCATGACCACGAACGAGTCGTTCGTGGAGGTGTCGCCATCGATCGTGACCCGGTTGAAGCTGCGCTCTGCCAAGTCGCGGGCCAACGCCGAGGCAACTTCTGCGGAAACCGCCGCATCCGTGCCAAGAAAAGCCAGCAGGGTGGCCATGTCAGGCCGGATCATCCCGGAGCCCTTGACCATGCCGGTCGCGCGAATCGGAACGCCGCCGACAGTCGCAGAGCGAGACAGCGCCTTGGGCGCCGTGTCCGTGGTCATGATCGCGTGCGCGGCGTCCCCCCAACCGTCTTGACGGGCCCCCGCAGCAGCGGCGTCGACGCCCCGGCGCATGGCGTCCATGTCGAGGAACTCGCCGATCACGCCGGTGGAGAACGGGAGAACTTCCGACTCGTCCACACCCAACACCATCGCCACATGCGCGCACGTGGCGCGCGCATCGGCAAGCCCCTGCTCGCCCGTCGCGGCGTTCGCGTTGCCGCTGTTGACCACCAGGGCGCGTGCCGCACCGACACGTTGACGAGCCAGCACGACCGGCGCCGCGGCGAATGCGCTCTTCGTGAACACGCCGCCGGTGACGCTACCGGGATCAAGGACCATCACCGCGAGATCCAGCCGGTCGGCGTACTTCACGCCGGCCTTCGCGGCACCAATCGAGAGTCCGTCGATGGGCAGAAGGTCACCCATCGGCGGTAGGTTGACCGCCACGTCAGGCAGCCCGACCGCAGCAGTGCTTGTATTTCTTGCCCGACCCGCAGGGGCAAGGCTCGTTGCGGCCGACCTTGCGGTCGGTCCGCACGAAGGTCTCCACGGGCCGCGGGCGCTGCTGACCGTTGCGGCGCGCAGCCCCCGGGTCTGCCCGATTGAAGGCCATGCGGCGTGCGGCCGCCTCGCGACGGCGACGTTCCGCTTCCTCGATCTCGTTGTCAGCGGCCAACTGGATCCGCGACAACAGGCGGATCACATCGCGGTTGATGTTGTCCTGCAGACTCTGGAACAGCGCGAACGACTCGCGCTTGTATTCCTGCTTCGGCTGCTTCTGCGCGTAGGCGCGCAAGTGGATGCCCTGGCGCAGGTGGTCCATGACGCCCAAGTGTTCCTTCCACTTCTGGTCGAGCACTTGCAGCATCAGTTGCTTCTCGACTAAGCGCATGTTGTCCATGCCCGCTTCCCGCCACTGCTCTTCCTTGGCTTCGTAGTCGGCGACCACCGCTTCGACGACGCGCTCGCGCAGCCCGTCGTCCGTCAACGTGTCGTCCTCGTCGAGCCATTGCTGGACCGGCGCCTTAACGGCGAACTCCGTGACCAAGGCCTGCTCGAGGCCGGGAATGTCCCACTGCTCGTCGATGCTCTCCGGCGGAACGTACTCGTCGACCAAGTCGTTGACGACGTCTTCGCGCATCTCGGCGACGGCTTCGGAGATGTCGTCCACCTCCATCAACTCGTTGCGCTGCTGATAGACGTAGTGGCGCTGGTCGTTGGCCACATCGTCGTACTCGAGAAGATTCTTGCGGGCGTCGAAGTTCTGCCCCTCGACGCGGCGCTGCGCCTTCTCGATGGAATTGTTCACCATCCGGTGCTCGATGGCCTCGCCCTTCTCGAGCCCCAGCGATTGCATGAAGTTGCGCACCCGCTCCGGCGTGAAGATGCGCATCAGGTTGTCTTCCATGGAGAGGAAGAAGCGGGACGAGCCGGGGTCGCCCTGACGTCCCGCGCGACCGCGGAGCTGGTTGTCGATGCGCCGCGACTCGTGCCGTTCCGTGCCGATGATGTGCAGTCCGCCGGCGTCGAGAACGGCCTGGTGCCTGTCCTCCCACGCCGCCTTGATCGCGGCCTCCTCGTCCGGGTCGGGGTTTTCACCCAGGCCGGCGACCTCCGCCTGCCAATTGCCGCCGAGCACGATGTCCGTGCCACGGCCCGCCATGTTCGTGGCGATGGTGATGACGCCGGCGCGCCCCGCCTGGGCGATGATCTCGGCCTCGCGCTCGTGCTGCTTGGCATTGAGCACGCTGTGCTTGAGCTTGCGCCGCTTGAGCTCCTGCGATAAGCGTTCGGAGGACTCGATCGAGGCCGTGCCCACGAGGACCGGCTGCCCGCGTCCCGTGCTCTCCAGGATGTCCTCTACGACGGCGTCGTACTTCTCGTCCTCGGTCATGTAGATGAGGTCGTTGCGGTCGTCGCGGATCATCGGCATGTGCGTCGGCACGATGATGACCTCGAGACCGTAGATCTGCTTGAACTCGGCCGCCTCGGTGTCCGCCGTGCCGGTCATCCCGGCGAGCTTGCCGTAGAGGCGGAAGTAATTCTGCAGCGTGGTCGATGCGAGCGTTTGGCTTTCGTTGCGGATGGACACGCGCTCCTTGGCCTCTACCGCCTGGTGGATGCCGTCCGACCACCGCCGACCCGGCATGGCGCGGCCCGTGTGCTCGTCGACGATGACGATCTCGCCGTCGCGCACCATGTAGTGCACGTCGCGCTGATAGAGGAAGTGCGCCTTCAACGCCGCGTGCACGTGGTGCAGCAGGCCGAGGTTGACGGCCGCGTAAAGGCTGTCGTTCTCGTCGAGGAGCCCGAGTCGCTTCAGCTCGTTCTCAACTAGCTCGTGGCCGCGTTCCGTCAGTTCGACCTGGCGGTTCTTCTCGTCGACGAAGAAGTCCCCCGTCTCCTCCGGTGGCGGCTCGTTGCCGGCGAGGATCGCCGGCAGGCCGGACTCGACCTTTTCCTGGCGCTTGAGCCGCGGCGCGAGGCGGTCGATCTTGACGTAGAGATCCGTACTCTCTTCCGTCGGTCCGGAAATGATCAGCGGCGTTCGCGCCTCGTCGATCAGGATGGAGTCCACCTCGTCCACGATGGCGAAGTCGAGCGTGCGCTGGACGCGGTCGGGGGGCGTGAACGCCATGTTGTCGCGCAGGTAGTCGAAGCCGAACTCGCTGTTCGTCCCGTAGGTGACGTCGGCCCGGTAGGCAGCGAGTTTCGGTTCCCGCTCCTGGTGCGACTGCAGGGCGCCGACCGTCATGCCGAGGGCCTCGTAGATCGGTCCCATCCATGCCGCGTCGCGACGCGCCAAGTAGTCGTTGACCGTCACGATGTGGACGGCGCCCGCGAGCGCATTGAGGTACGCGGGCAACGTCGCCACAAGCGTCTTGCCCTCGCCGGTGCGCATCTCGGCGATCTTGCCCTCGTGCAGGGCAATGCCGCCAACGAGCTGGACGTCGTAGGGGCGCTCGCCACTATTGCGCCGCGACGCCTCGCGCACGGCGGCGAACGCTTCGGGCAATAGGTCGTCGAGGGACTCGCCGGCGTCGAAGCGCTGGCGGAACTCGTCCGTCAAGGCCTTGAGTTCGTCATCCGACCGCGCCCGCATGGCGTCTTCGAGCGCGTTGATGCGGGTCACCGTACGACCCATGCGCTTCAACTCGCGGGCGTTCTTGCTGCCAAAGGCTTTGCGGACGACGCTGGAGATCATGTCGGGCGAACCTATCCCTCGATCAAACGACGTGCTGTAAGGTGGCGGCGAATTGTACCGCTTACGCGCCGATAAGCGGAATTCGCCTTGGAAGCCGGGGCAAGCGCCGGACCACTTCCTGCGCTACGATGGCACGCCGAACACGGTTCGCTAGACCCCATGGCTGCCATCCCTAAGGAGCCTCACCGCAAGGTCGGCGAGATACTCGCGGAGAAGCGCCAGCCGCGAAACACATTGGAGCGGCTGGTCAGGCGCGCGGCCGCGCGCGAGTCCTGGACGCAGCAGTTGCAGGCGTTGCTAAGCCCGAGTCTCGCTCCTCACTGCCGGGTTGCCAGCATCGAAGGCGACCGAATGACCATCCACGTCGACAGCGCCTCGTGGGCGACGCGACTGCGCCTCGAACTCCCCGCCGTGAAGCCCGCGCTCAACGCCCTCGAGGATTTCGCGAAGGTCGACAGGATCCGGATTCGAAACGTCTGATGGCGGCCTACTCGTCCTCGCCGAATCGGTTCGCGACGACCTCGCACACCGCCCGGAAGGCGTCGTCTTCGTCGTCGCCCTCGCAGCGGAGCTCGAGGGTGGTGCCCTCGATGGCTTCCAGCATCATCACTGCCATGATGCTCTTGGCGTCTACCGGCGGCGCGCCGGACCGGCCGAGTTCGATCCGCGCCGCATAGGACTTGGTGACGTTGACGAGCTTCGACGCCGCACGCGCGTGCAGCCCGAGCTTGTTGACGATCTCGACGTGGCCCGACTTCATGGCTGAGCTTCCCTTTGCAGAGCGCCGCTGGCCTCGCTGCAGGCGGGCATCGGCAAATCCCGGTGGCGTAGCAGGACCTTGGTAGGCTGCTGCCGGAAGTGCGCCGCAAGCCGTTCGGCCACGTATACGGAGCGGTGGCGTCCGCCAGTACAGCCAATCGCCACGGACAGGTAGCGGCGGCGCCCGGCCGCGAACTTCGGAATCCAGGCGGCTAGGAAGTCGCGGATGTCCCCGCACAGAGCCGCCACTTCGGTTTCGTTGTCCAGGTACTCGCGCACGGCGCCGTCGAGGCCGCTCAAATCGCGCAGATCCTCGCGCCAATGCGGATTGGGCAGGCAACGCACGTCGAACACGAAGTCGGCGTCGACCGGGACACCCGAGCGGTAGGCGAATGACCGGAACAGGAGGCTGAGTTCCACGGCGCTGTCCATCGCCAGGCGTTCCCTCACTTCGACCGCCAACTCCGGTGCGGACAACGTGGTCGTGTCTACGACCAAGTCGGCAAGGCCCGCGAGCTCCGCGAGCCATTCGCGCTCCAAGTCGATCGCTTCGCGCAGGTCCGTGGTGGCATCCGTCAGCGGATGCCGGCGGCGGGTCTCGCTGAACCGCTTGACCAGCGTCGGCGAACGCGCGTCCAGGTAGACGATCCGACAGTCGATGCCGGGCTCCGCAACGCCCATGTCATCGAGGACGCGCGGCAGACGTTCGAGGTCGGCACGCCGGTTGCGAGCATCGATGCAGATCGCGAGCCGCTCGCTTGGGTCCGCACCGGCCACGAGGGACGCCAGTAGCCGCACGGGAAAGTTGTCGATGCAGTTGAAGCCCTCATCCTCCAGCGCGTTGAGGGCCGTGCTCTTGCCCGACCCGGAGCGCCCGCTAATGACGATCAATCGCACGGTTCATCCCCACCCTGGCCGACGCCGCGCACTAACTCCGCAGCGCAGGAACCCGGTCCGACCGCAACGATGGCCGGCGTGCCGAGAAGATTAGTCACTCCCGCTGGGCCGAGGCAAGCTGGCGTTGAAAGGTCTCGAAGAGCGCCTCGTGGCTACGCGCGCGACGCAGCGCCGCCAAATTGCCCGGGTCGTCGAATACGCGCGCCAGCGCGCCTAGGATTTCCAGGTGCTGGCGGTGCTCGTCGGCGGGCACCGCGAGCGTGAACAAGAGGTCGACCGGCGCGTCGTCCGGCGCATCGAAGTCGATACCCGAGTCGGTCGCGAAGAACGCGGCCACGGGCGCGCGGCACTGCGCTGAGCGGCAATGCGGAATGGCCACACCCTCCCCAAGTCCCGTTGAGCCAAGCCGCTCCCGCTCCAGGAGACCTTCGAGCAAACCGCGGGGCTCGATGGCGGGCACGACAGCCGCAATCCGCTCGCTCGCTTCCTCGAGCGCGGCCTTCTTGGACTGGGCGACAACGCCGACCCGCGTGCAGGCCGGGGACAGGATCGCATGGAAGTCGATCATTGGAACGCTGAAGACTAACGCGAGGTCCAAACGGCCCAAGTACTAAGAATCAACAGCTTACCTCCGCCACGGAGATAGTCAGCGCATTCCTAGACCCGGTGGTCGGCGAGCTTTTCCTTGTGGCGGATGAGTTGACGGTCCAATTTGTCGGACAACGCGTCGACGGCCGCGTAGAGATCGTCGGCCTCGGCATCGGCGAAGATCTCGTGGTGATGGCCCGCGCGCACGATCGCCTCCGCGGTCTGCACCACCTTGTTCACGGCAAGCACGACTTGGACATTGGTGATGTGATCGTAGTGGCGTTCGAGGCGGCTGATCTTGCTAGTGACGTATTCCTTCAAGGCATCGGTGACGTCTAGATGACGTCCAGTAATGCTCAACTGCATGGCGTCCTCTGCTGATACGAACTGGCGTCCTGTAACGTCAATACTATGCCACGCGAAGCCGCGTTGTGGACTGTCTCTAGCCTCCGGCCGCAACGGCTTCGACAGCCCTTCCCCAGAGTTCACCGAAACGCCCGTGCACCACGTCCTCGAGGGCCGCGTCACGCGCTTCGACGGTATCGCCCGAGCGCACGCGGTAGGCCCGGGGATCGTCGGCACCGAGCGGTGTCTCGCCGCCCGCGACCGCCGCCGCGGCACGCAGCACCGCTTGGCGGAAGCGCACGACGCCAAGGTCGGTTTGGCCGAGCAGTTCGCGCGTGCGGTCCGCGATCAGCCCCTGGCTGTCGGCGATGGCCTGGTCCTGTTCGGAGATGCCATCGATCCCCGTAAAGCTCCGCGTCCGCTGCGCGTCGCGATCGAGCAGGTAGTCGTTCTCGCGCCGCCGAATCGGCACGTAGTGTTCATCCACCTCCGCAAAAATGCCGGCCCCGGCGGCGAGTCGCTCGCGTTCCCGGTCGCCGATCGGCCGATCCGGGTGCCAGGCGTAGCAGAAGATCCAGCACGAGGTGTCGTCGATGGGCATCCACGTATTCGCGAGCGCCGTGTCCTCGGGCAGGTTGCCTGGGGTGAGCGAGTGGTTGGGCATCAGGAACTGGGTCATGCGCCAATAGAGCTGATCGTCGTCCGCGGTGCGTGCCGCGCAGAGCAGCATGCCGGCTGCGTGCGGCAGGACCGTGAAGCGCGGCGCGCCGTCGTCGATCATCCAGGACAGCCGCTTGAGGCGCACCGGCTCGTTGTCGCCCTGGCGCTCGGCCTTGGGTACGCCCGCCAGGTGCATGCCCACCTTCTCGCCCTCGCTCATGGCCGCATGCAGGTAGGAGAAGTGCGCGGTGTCCAGCCCGCCCTCGCAGGCCTGGGCCCAGTTGCATTGCTGGTACTTCTTGCCAACGAAGCGATGGCTCTCCGGCACCGCCATGAACTCGAAGTCGGGCAACGCGGGCGGTTCGGCGTCACCGAACCACGCCCAGACGATGTCTCCCGCCTCGGCCGTTCTCAGTGCCCGGATGGCGGCGCGCGGCTTCAGACGCTCGGCAACCTCGGGGGTGGCGGTCGGCACGTCTACGCACCGGCCGGCGACATCGAACTTCCAGCCGTGGTAAGCGCAGCGCAAGCCGCATTCCTCGTTGCGACCGAAGAACAGGTTCGCACCCCGATGAGGGCAGCGCGGCTCGACAATGCCGACCTCGCCGCGCGAGTCGCGGAACGCGACGAAGTCCTCGCCGAGCAGCCTCACCCGGACCGGCGGGCAATCCGGCGACGGCAACTCGCGCGACAGGAGCGCAGGCAGCCAATAGTGCCGGAACGTATTCCCCATAGGCGTCCCGGGCCCCGTCTGCGTCAGGGTCGCGTTCTCTTCGGCGGTCAGCATGCGCGCGCTCCAGTTTTCCAAATCTGTGCGACTCGAAGTCGTATGATGGCCGCGACGGAGGGGATTTGCCATGACCACTGCCAGCACCGCGAACGATCTTTTCGACCGTTACCGCGTCATCGACGTGGATACCCACCTCACCGAGCCGCCGGACGTCTGGACGGCGCGTGTCGCCGCCAAGTGGGGCGACCTGGTCCCGCACATCGAACGGCGCGACGGAGAAGACGCCTGGGTGGTCGGGGACAAGGTGATCTTCAAGCCAGGGTTCGTCTCCATGGCGGGTTTCGACGGGACCGTGCCCGAACACCCGGCGACTTACGACGACATCCCGCCGGCTTGCTTCGAGGCGGGCGCACGCTTGAAGCACATGGACGACTTGGGGATCTACGCGCAGGTGCTCTACCCCAACGTCGGCGGCTTCGGTTCGCAGACGTTCCTGCGCCTCGACGAGCCGGCCTTGATGCTGGAGTGCGTCGCCGCCTACAACGACTTCCTCATCGACTGGACGAGCGTTGCCGCGAATCGGTTCGTCCCGGTGATGGCGCTGCCGTTCTGGGACCTCGACGCCAGCATCAATGAGTTGCAGCGGAGCGCCGCCAACGGCCACAAGGCGGTTCTCTTCCCCAGCCAACCGCACGACTTCGCCGACCAGCCGGCCTTGTGCCACCAGCACTGGGATCCGCTCTGGGCCGCCGCGCAAGAAGCGGGCCTTCCGATCAGCTTCCACATCGGCGGCCAGGACCTGTCCGGGCTCGCCAAGGACCGGGGCGAGATCGGCGTCAAGGCGAACTTCGCGCGCATGTCGTCCCTGTCGTTCATCGAGAACTGCAAGGGACTCGCCGAGTTGCTCTTTGGCGGCATCTGCCACCGCTTTCCAAAGCTCGACTTCGTGTCCGTCGAAAGCGGCGCAGGCTGGATCCCGTCGCTGCTCGAAGCCTTCGACTGGCAGTGGCGCAACGGCGGCGTCAGCAAGGAGCATCCCGAGTACGACCTGCTGCCGAGCGAGTACTTCCGGCGCCAGGTCTATGCCTGCTTCTGGTTCGAGCAGGGCATGATGGGCCGGGCGCTGGAACTCTATCCCGACAACATCCTCTACGAGACGGACTTCCCGCACCCGACATCGATGTCCCCGGGGCCGGCCACGCCAGCCCTGCCGCCGCGCGAGTTCGCTGCGCAGGCCCTGGGCGCGCTGCCCGAGGCCACGGTGGCGAAGGTGCTGCACGACAACGCGGCGCGCGTCTACGACGTGCACTGACTAGGGACATTCAGTGTCGCCAGGGATCGGCGAGCTCAACGAACGGTCGCTGCACCGGGCCTTGAAGGCTCGTTACGCCACGCCGGGCAGCACCACCGAACAGGCCGTCGACGGCTTCGTGGCCGACGTCGTGGTGGGCGAGCGCCTCGTCGAAATCCACACCGGCAACTTCTGGCCGCTGAAACGCAAACTGCCCCGGCTGATCGAGCAGTACCCCTTGACCCTGGTCTATCCGATTGCGCAGGACCGTTACATCGTCAAGGTTCCGGACAGTCCCGGCGGCAGGACCACGCGACGGAAATCGCCGAAGCACGGCTCCGTCTACCAGGTTTTCGAACCCCTCGCCAGCATCCCCACGCTGCTCGACCATCCCAACCTGACCCTGGACGTCGCACTGGTGGTGGAGGACGCGGTGCGCATCTGGGACGACCGCGCCCGGCGCCGACGCGGCGGATGGGTGACCGTGGACCGGCGTTTGGTCGACGTGGTCGAAACCTTCCACGTCAATCGGATGGCCGACCTCTTCGCGTTGCTCGACGAGGCCTTACCCGCCCAGTTCACGACCCGCGATCTCGCCGACGCGATGGGTTCGTCGAGACGGCTGGGGCAGCAGGCGGCCTTCTGTCTGCGCGAAGCGGGCGTCGCTTCGATCTGCGGCAAGGAAGGGAATGCCTTGGTCTACCAGCGAACGGGTCACCCGATTTGATCGCTGCCGGCGATTCCGCCACCATCCCGGCAGGAGCGGAAGACAAACCGATATGGACAGACCAGGCATCAACGAACCCATAGACGCCGGCATGACGGAGGTGGAGAGATACCTTTTCGACCTGCGCGGCTATCTCGTGGTCAAGAACGCCTTGACGCCGGCGCAGGTCGCCGACCTGTCGGAGCGACTGGAGAAGCATCGCGCCGAAAGCCGCCGGCTATCCGGGTCGGACCAGGCCCGGTATCCGGGAGGAGAAAGCGCCGCGTTCTCGGCCAAGTCGTTGATCGAGTGGGGCGGCACCTACGTCGACTTAATCGATCTGCCCGCCATCGCGCCGTACCTCAAGACGCTGGTCGGGACCAACTACCGGTTGGACCACGACTACATCAAGATCGACAGCGCGACCCACGCCAGCAAGCTCTACTTGCACGGCGGCGGCCAGGGCGCGGGCGGGGCGACCGACTTGGTCGGCCCCACCGACGGCGGCCAGTGCTACTACCGCTATGCCAACGGCAAGTTCTACAACGGCCTGGTGGCGGTCGGTTTCGAGCTCGACACCGTGCCCCCGGGCGCCGGCGGTTTCGCGTGCGTCCCCGGCAGTCACAAGGTGAACTTCCAGCTGCCCTCCGACTGGAAGGTCAGCGAAACCCAGGACGACTTGCCCGATTGCGTCCATCGCGTCGAAGCCGAGGCGGGGGACGCGATCATCTTCACGGAAGCGTGCGCGCACGGGACGGTGCCGTGGGAAGGCGACGGCGAGCGGCGGACGATCTTCTACAAGTACTCCCCGCACGCCGTGGCGTGGAGCCCCTGCTACTACAACGCCGACGGCTACGGAAAGTTGAGCGACCCGCAGCGCGGCATGCTGATGCCGCCGAGCGCATTCGGCTACCACGAATACAGCCGCAAGGCCTGGGAGAGGGTCCAAAGGGAACAGGCCGAACTCGAGCGACTGCGCAACGAGCAAGCCAAACCAGACTCAGCCGACGCGTGAGCGCCACGGCGGCGCTCAACAACCTGGCCGCAAGCTGCTCACTTACTTAAGGAAGAAGACACCGACCCGGTATTCGCAGCTCTGCCGAGGAGCCGCATGCGCAGGCGCGCCGCGCTCCTCGAATGCCGAATGAAAGCAGGTTCGAAGTGTTGGCCGCGCGTCGTCCTTGAAGCACTGGAAGTTCTTGAAGGCAAGCACCTCGCGAGTGGTCATGCCCGGGTAGTAGTACCAGCGCTGGTCCGGGTTGTGGCGCAACCCCAGTTGGTTCGACGGGCGACCGGTCGGCGTGAAGTTCAATAGGCCCGTCGAGACGACGTCGTCCGGTGCAACGCTGTAGGGGTCGCACACCGCGAGCGGCAGGTGGCGCAGAGGTCCGTCCATGTGAACCGTCCGCCAGAAGTTGATCACCAGGAAGCCCGCCACCTCATCACGGTCGTACTGGTCGCGCCAGGCCTGGGCCGCGGCATCGGTCCCGTATGCCGAGACGTTCTCTTCGTAGTCATCGGCACTGAGCCCGTAGTCCTGGTGCACGACTGTGCCGTAGAACGGGTTCGGCGTATCCGGTCCCCGGCGCAGCAGGTTGGCGACCGGCGGGATCTCCAGGCGACGGCCCGGCAGCAGCCTTTCGCGGATGATCGACTCGATCTCGGGGAAGTAGGTGCTTGTCAGACCGGCGTCAACGGTATCTTTTGGGTCGGCGTCCCAGTCCCGGAAATCCGAGCGATGGTCGAGGACGACGAAGCTGTGTTCCGCGAAAAATCCCGCTTCGCTGAACGCACCGCCGGTTTCTGCCGCCAACTGCAGTTCACGGGCATCGTGGATCTTCACGGGCACCGGATCGGCGCCTACGCCCGGCGTGGGCGCTCGCCCCATCGCGTCGATCAAGACGCGTTCTTCGGCCACGAACCCGGGTTCGAACAGGCTGCTCAGCCGTGCGGTTTCAGCCATCTCTCACCCCCGCGTCACTCCCCGAGTGCGGTGGCCAGCCGCTCCGAGGCCTTGAGGAAGTCCTCCATGAATTCGTAGACCACCTGGCGCGTGGTCTGGATGGAGTTCATGAGCCCCACGCCCTGGCCCACGAACGACGTCGCCAGCATCCGCGCGCCCTCGTGACCGCCTTCGGCGAGCTTGGTCACCTTACCGAGCGCCGGCTCGCTAACAAGCGACTGCAGCGGCATCGGCAGCGGGGTCGGTGCCTCCTCGGATTCCCAGGCGTCCGTCCACGGCGAGCGCAACTGCCGCGAGTACTTGCCGGTGCGCGCCTGCGAGCGCACCGTCTGGCGCGAGTTCGCCTGCACGTACTTCTCCTTGATCACCGGCGAGGTCTCCGCCTCCGCCGTGGTCAGCCACATGGAGCCCGTCCATGCGCCCGCTGCGCCCATGGCCATGCAGGCCGCCATCTGCCGGCCGGTGACGATGCCGCCGGCCGCCAGCACGGGCGTGCTGCGACCGTGTTCCTCGATCGCTTGGAGCACCTCGGGAACCAGAACCATGGTCGAGACTTCGCCGCAGTGGCCGCCGGCCTCGGTACCCGCGACGACCAGCACGTCGACGCCCGCCTCGACCTGCTTGATCGCATGCTCGCGCGCCCCCACCAGGGCCGCCGCCACGACACCGCGCGCCTTCGCCATGTCGAGCATGTAGCGCGGCGGCACGCCAAGAGCGTTGGCGATCAACTTGATCGGGTGCGAGAACGCCACGTCGATGATGTTGGTGGCGCGATTCTCGGTCAGGAAGCCGCCGCCGCTGCCCACCTGGTTGCGGTACAGGTCGCTGGTGTCGATGTTGTGCCGGGCGAGGATGCCGCGGGCGAAGTCACGGTGCTCGTCCGGCACCATGTCCAGGGTCTCATCCGCCGTGGTCTCGTCGGTCGTCGCCATGCTGGTCGGTGCGATCAGGTCGACGCCGTAGGGTTTTCCGTCGATGTGGTCGTCGATCCAGTTGAGTTCGATCTCCAGCGTCTCCGGTCCGTAGCCTGCGGCACCCAAAACACCGAATCCACCCGCCTTGGACACCTCCACCACGACGTCCCGACAGTGCGTGAACGCGACGAGCGGGAAGTCGATACCGAGCATGTCGCAGATCGGTGATTTCATGGACGGACCTCAAGGTGGCGTGGTGGACGCGCAATCGTACTCGATCAGGCCCAATGCCGCCTTGCTGGCACGCGGTAGCGGACGGGAATAGAGTTCGGCCTACCTTCGGCTTGGAGTGGGGTGGCTCCATGGGCAAGGGCGTACCCGTCGCATTCTCCGCAATCGTCGCCGGCGCAGTCGCTGCCGCAGCGCAAGACGACGACCGCGCCGGTCCTACGAGGGATGAGGAGCATGAGCGCATAGAGGAAATCGTCGTGGTCGGCACCCGCCGCCAGGAACGCTCGTCGGCGCAGTCCCCTGTTCCGGTCGACGTGATCGGCGCCCGGCAACTGCGCTCGCAGGGCGACGGCGACATGCTCGACGTGCTGGCCGCGCAGGTGCCGTCCTACAACGTCGGTCGCGAGCCGATCAGCGACGCGGCCACGCTGCTGCGCCCGGCCAACCTGCGCGGCATGCCCGCCGACAGCACGCTGATCCTCGTCAACGGCAAGCGACGCCATCGCGGCGGCGTGATCGGCGAGTTCGTCGCGGGGATCAACAAGGGCGCCCAAGCGGTCGACATCGCGCCGCTCGCCGGCATCGCCATGAAGCAAGTCGAAGTGCTCCGCGACGGGGCTTCCGCGCAATACGGCTCCGACGCCATCGCGGGCGTCATGAACTTCGTGCTCCAAGACGACCCCGACGCCCGCCGTTTCGACATCCAGTACGGCCAGACCTTCGTCGGCGACGGCGACCAGATCACCGCCGCCGGCGTATTCGGGACGCGCCTCGGCGGCGACGGCTTCTTGACGTTCGCCCTGGAACTCAAAGACAGCGCTCCCACCAGCCGCGGGAGCCAGGACCCCCAAGCCTCGCACCTGGTCGCGAACGGCTACACCGACGTTGCCAACCCGGTCGTGATCTGGGGCGCGCCGGACGTCGAGAACGAGTTCTCGCTTCTCGCCAACGCCGCGGTCGAAGCCGGCGTCGGGGAGCTCTACGGTTTCGGCAACTGGTCGGGGCGCGACGTCGACGGCAGCTTCTTCTACCGCAATCCGAATACGCGCACAGGCGTGTTCGCCGACGGCATGGGGAGCCTGCTGGTGGCGGATGTGACGCCGAACGACGCCGCCGCATGCGAACGCGTGGCGGTTGCGGACGGGCTGGCGGACCGAAGCGCCCTGGCGCGTGTCATGGCGGATCCGAACTGCTTCGTCTACAGCGAGTGGTTCCCCGGGGGCTTCACCCCGCGCTTCGGTGGCGAGATCGGCGACAGCGCGCTGACCGCCGGTTGGCGCGGCGTACGGCCCGGTGGACTGCGCTATGACTTCAGCGTCTCCGCAGGTCGCAACGAGGCCGTCTACCGGATCCGCAACACGGTCAACGCCTCCTACGGCCCGAACACGCCGACCGCCTTCGACCTCGGCGCGCAGATCCAGTTCGAACGGCTCCTCAACGCCGACTTCGCCCTGCCCGTCGATGTCGGCGCGTACTCCGACCTCAACGTCGCCTTCGGCGCGCAGCACCACAAGGAGGTCTTCGAAATGGTGGCGGGAGACACCGAGTCCTGGGCGCCAGGCGGCTTCGAGGACCAGGGGTTCTCGGTGGGCTCCAACGGCTTCCAGGGCTTCAGCGCCGATGTGGCGGGCCGCTTCGGGCGCGACAGCTATGCGGGCTGGCTGGACCTCGAGGTCGACGCCACGAGCCGCTGGCTCGTCTCCGGTGCCCTGCGCTACGAGAACTTCAGCGACGCGGGCGACACGCTCAAGGGCAAGATGGCGAGCCGGCTTGCCCTGTCGGACAACGTCGCGCTGCGCGCCGCCGGCAGTACCGGCTTTCGCGCGCCGTCCATCGGCCAGAGCAGCCTACGCCGGGCCGCCACCGTGTTCCGCGACGGCCGGTTGCAGGAGTCGTTGACGCTCCCGCCCACCGATCCCGTCGCCATGCTCAAGGGCGGGCGACAGCTCGATCCCGAGGAATCCGTCAATTTCAGCGTCGGCGCGGCGCTCGCGCTGGGGCCCGTGAACGTTACGCTCGACTGGTTCCGAATCACGGTCGACGGGCGCATCGTGCTGACGGAGCAGAGTTTGAGCGCCGAGAACCGGGCGGAGCTGCTCACCGCGAACGTGGTTGGCGCCGAGACCGTGACGGCAGTGGCCTTCTTCGTCAACGACATCGACACCGAAACGACCGGACTCGACCTGGTGGCCGACACCGCGCTCGATCTCGCCGACGGACGCCTTGAGGCGACGCTGGCCTGGAACGTCACGGATACGCAGATCCTGGAACGCGGTGCGACCCTCTCCGACCGGGGCGTGCGCGAACTGGAGGACGGCCTGCCCGAGAGCCGCGGAACGTTGACCCTCGACTACGCCCGCGGGTCGTGGACCGCCCTGCTGCGCTGGCGCTACTACGGCGAACTCTACGAGCACCTTTTCAACTGCGAGTCGTGCTGGATCGAGACCGGGGCCATGGTCGCCGTCGATGCCGAACTGTCCTGGGCCGCTTCGGACCACTTGACCGCGACCCTCGGCTTCAAGAACGTGGGCGACCGGCAACCGGACCGACATCGCTTCGCCGGCGTGGCCGGCTACCTCGGCGCGGACTATCCGCTCAACCACCCGGCGGGCTTCAACGGCGGCAGCTACTTCCTGCGCTTGAGCAACACGCCGTAGCCGTGCGCCGCGCACCGCGACGGCCCGACGGTATGATTGCCCACTAGGTTGACTCAAGGATGGCTGCGGTGGAGTCGCAAGCCACGGCGCCACCAGGGCCGAACACGTCGAACAGAACGCGCTCCGTCGGGCTCGTCCTCGGTGTCGTCGCGTTCACGCTGCTGACGATGTTCCCGCTTGTGCCGGACAACGACCCGGCGAGCCGCTTGGCCGCCGTTGCCGCGCTCATGGCCATCTGGTGGATGACCGAAGCCATCCCGCTCTTCGCCACCGCCTTGCTGCCGCTCGTGTTGTTCCCGCTGCTCGGCATCATGTCCGGCAAGGCCGCGGCGCCAGCCTACATCAACAGCACGATCGTGCTGTTCATCGGCGGCTTCATGATCGCGCTGACGATGCAGCGGTGGAACCTGCACCGGCGGATTGCGCTCAACATCATCCGCCTGGTCGGCGGCGGCCCGGCGCGCATCGTGCTCGGCTTCATGATCGCCGCGGCGTTCCTCTCGATGTGGATCTCCAATACCGCGACCGCGGTGACCATGGTGCCGATGGGGCTCGCCATCGTGCTGCAGGTGGAGGAACGCATGAGCGCCGGCAACCCAGGTGCGCATCGCTTCGCCGTCGGCCTGATGCTGGGGATCGCCTACGGGTGCTCGGTCGGCGGCATGACGACGCTGGTCGGAACGCCGCCCAACCTGTCGCTCGTGCGCATCTTCGAGATCCTGTTCCCGGACGCGCCGGCGATCGCGTTCGGACAATGGCTGATCGTCGCGTTCCCGGTCGGCGCCGTCATGCTGGTCACGGCGTGGCTGGTGATCACACGCGTGCTTTACCGGGCACCCGCCGACGTCCGGGTCGACAAGGACGTCGTCGAAACCGAAATCGCGCGGCTGGGACCGATCACATTCGAGGAACGGGCCGTGCTCGCGGTCTTCGCGGCGACGGCCTTGCTCTGGGTGTTTCGCGTGGATCTCAACCTCGGCACCTTCACGCTGCCCGGTTGGTCGCGCCTGCTGCCGTGGCCGGGCCTGGTGGACGACGGCACGGTCGCCATCGCCATGGCGTCGATGCTGTTCTTCATACCCGGGCGCAACCCGGACGGCGAGCGCACGCGCCTCATGGGCACGGAGGTCATCCCCCGTCTGCCGTGGAATGTCGTTCTCCTCATCGGCGGCGGTTTCGCCCTTGCGGCCGCCTTCCAGCAAACCGGGCTCGCGCAGTTCATCGGTGGCCAGTTCGCGGCAGCCGGCGCCTTGCCGGTCTTCGTGCTGATCCTCCTCGTATGCCTGGCGCTCACGTTCCTGACCGAATTGACGAGCAACACGGCGACCACCGAGATGATCCTGCCGATCCTCGCATCGGTCGCGGTGGTCACGGGCACGCATCCGCTGATGCTGATGATCCCGGCCACCATGTCCGCGTCGTGCGCCTTCATGATGCCGGTCGCCACGCCACCCAACGCGATCGTCTTCGGCAGCAACCGGCTGACAATCGCCGAGATGGCCCGCGCCGGCATCATCCTGAACCTGATCGGCGCGCTGGTGATCGCCAGCGTCGTCTACACCGTGGGCCTCGTGGTCTTCGGCATCGAGCCCGGCGTGCTGCCGGACTGGGCCCATTCGCTGTCGGGCGGGGAGCACTGACCGCTAGTCGGCAAGCGGTCCGCCGGATGCTCAGGGGCGCCAGATCAGGCCGAGACCGAGGCCGACTTCTCCCGCCGCGAGTTCCACAGGTACGGTGACCGCCACTTCGTCGAACGGAACGGTGCGCTCCGAACTGCCGTGGTCGGCATAGCGCACCTCGCCCCGGACACCGATGCTGCCCAGCGTCTTCTCGAACCCGGCACCCACGACCCAAGCGTCGTAGTCCTCGTCGTGCTGCTCGCGTCCGCTGGCGAATTGCCCAGGGTCACACCCGGCGGGCAGCAGACAACCGGTGTAGGCCGTTCGGAAGTCCGCGTCCAGACGACGCAAGCCGCCGAGCACGTAGAGATCAGCCCCCAGCCCCGGCACCTCGACGCCGAGACGCAGCGTCACGCCGTAGCTCCTGTCCTTCGCCATCGACCAGTCCTCAGGCCAGACATCGCCGAGTTGGTTGTTGCCCGGCGACGCACCCGCACCCGGCAAGCGACCGGAAGCCTCGCCCCGGTGGGTCACGAGGTCGGCTTCGACGTCGAGAAATGCCGACTGGCCCAAGCGATAGCCGACCAGCACGCCCACGTCCCAAGTGGTCTGGTCCGCCGAGTCGTTGGAGAAAATGACCTGGCCCGCATTCGCGGACATGTTGCCGGCATGCCGATTGTCGACACCCTTGCGATAGTCGACATCGTAGAACGCCGCCGAAGCGATGACGCCGAGATACAGGCCGTCTCGTTCGTCGGCGAACGTCGGTGCCGTGCAGACCGCCGCGACCAAAGCCAGTGCGCGTGGCAACGTGCCTGCCACCATGACCACCCCCATCCGGAAGAAACCGCCGGGCATTGTCACGCCCGGTGCTTTTTGGCGTCAAGCCAACACCGGTCACGGCTGCCAGCGCACACCAAGCTGCACGATCCGCCCCAGCGGGTCGTGGGTCAAGGGATCGTAGTTGATCTGCCGGTAGACGCGCGGCGGCGGCTCGCCGGTGATGTTCACCACCGTCGCATCGACGGCGACGCGCCCACCCGCCAGGGTCCAGACGGCGGTCGCGTCAAAGGTGGTCTGGCCGTCGATTCCGGGCTCCGCGTCGCCATCGTGCTGATAGGCGGCGACGTGCCGGGCCGTCCAGCGCACGTTCACGTCGCCGATGCGGGCGTCGAGCCACGCCTTGGCCTTCCAGTCGACCACCGTGCGCGCCAGCGAGGTGTCGTAGTTGAGGCGGCCAATCGCGTCATAGGCCGGACCGAAACGCCAGCCCGAGATTTCCCAGGACAGCGTCCTGGTGCCGGCGACACCGGCGCTCCACGCACCCCAGTCGGCGGGTTCCGTGTACTCCACCTTGAAGTCGACGCCATCGGTGTCCACGTCCGGGCCGTTGACGACGCTGACCGAGATTGCGGAGATGTCGGAGACTGCCGCCCGGCCACCGAAATGGATGCGGTCGAAGTAAGCGGAGCCGGTATCGCAGAGCGTCAGCGCCGGCGGGCATGCGGTGTCGAGGACGCGGACATACGGTTCGAGCACAAGCGGCTTCTCGAACGCGTAGCGCCAGTAGTCGACGCTTAGGAACAGCCGATCGCGGTCGACGATTGCGCCGACATTGAACGTTGCGGCGGCTTCCGGCTCGAGACCGGGGTTGCCGAGCGCGAGGATCGGTTTGAACGTGGCGATGCGCGCCACGAACTGCCGCGAGGTGGTGGCGATGCCCGGCTCGATCTGGTTGATCGTCGGTGCCCGGAACGCGGTCCCGGCCGACGCCCGCACGGCGAGTCCCGGGGCCGCCTGCCAACGCACGCCGAGTTTGGGGTCGAGGCTGCTCAACCCCTGATCGGGGTAGCGCTCGTAGCGAAGCGACAGATTGGCCTCGAGGTGCGCGGCGAGAGGCAGCGACGCCTCACCGAAAGCCGCGTAGACGAGGCGGCTGGCGTCGACGTCGTAGCCCGGCGGCAGGTAGACGAAGACACCCGTGCGCCCACCGGTGCAGTCGGCGAGCGCCGGGCTTCCGCGGCACGGGTACCGGTCGAGATCCTGCAATGCGCCGCCGCGCGGTCCGGTCTCTGCCGAGTATTCGCGCCGGACGTAGTCCTCCCGACGGGCCTGGAGGCCAGCGGCATAGGCCGCCGGGCCACCGCCGAGCTGCCAGGCCGAGTCGCCGTGCACGACGGCGTCGAGGGCGGCAAGCGAGGATGAACCTTCAAACCCCCGGACAGTGATCAGGTACTCGGCAAGATCCTGCTGGTCGAAGCGGGGGTCGTACGCCGGGTTACTGGAGCCGCGGACATTGCCATGTGCCGGTATGGCGTTGGAGAACGGCGACCAGTAGCGACACGGTCCGCGGCCAGCGTGGTCGCGCACGGTCCGCCAATCGAAATGCAGGTTTCCCGCATCGTCGAACCCGTTCGGAACCACCACCTCGCAGTCGAAGCCGCCGAGCCCGAGCAGCGAACGCAAGCTCCGATAGTGCAGCCCCGCGCCGTCCTCCTCTAACCGTTGCGACCGCGCATAGGTCAACGCCGTGTCCCAAGACGCCCGCCCCAACGCGCCTTGGGCCTTCACCACCGCACGCTCGGTGGTCGACCGCCGCGGGTGCCCCCGAGTCGGCCCGCCCTGCCCAAAGTGGCGACCGTTGATCCAAGCGACGTGCTGCCACCCCGGGGGAACGCCGGATGCGTCCTGGTCGGCCCCGTCGCCCTCCCAGCGGCAATAATCGGAATCGCAGTAGGCATAGTCGCCGTACAGCGCGGGGTACTTCGATGCCATGTCGACGAGCGCGGGGTGATTCGCGAGTATCCGCCGCGCGGGGTCGATCACCTCGCTCGGCGGGTAGGACGGCGATGTCTTCCAGCTCGGCACCTTCGTCTCCGCCAGCAGCAGTTCGGCCGACAACCGCGCGCCGGAGCCGAACCGCCACGACGCCTCGCTGAACCACTGCCACCGCTTGGTGTCCTGGACCAGGTTCACGAACGGCGTGTACTGGAACCGACAAACGCCGCCGGACGACCTGTCCGAAGGCGCGTTGGTGTGCGCCCCGCCTAGGCGCTCGCAGTTCGGGTCGACAACGGCCACGTTGCGCATGCCGACGGCATCGCCAGCGGTCTGGGCGAACGCCGCCAGCGGCACGAGGATAGCGGGCGTTCCCGTTCCGGACCAACCGCCCCGGCGATTCTCGGCGTACGAACGCACCGCCCAGTCCCGCTCCACCAGGGGCAGCGGCGCCCGGCGCGCAAGGCCGAGCGAAGTCACGACGGTACCGGCCCCCTCGGCGACAGCGCGGCCCGCGATCAGTCCAAGCCATTGGTCGCCGTCGGAGCCTTTCACCGCCTTGTGGCGCGCCTCGACCTCAACGCCTTCGAAGTCGGTCCGCGTGATGAAGTTGACCACGCCCGCCACCGCGTCCGAGCCATAGGTGGCCGTGGCACCGTCGCGCAGCACCTCGATGCGGCTGAGCGCGGCCATCGGGAGCAGGTTGACGTCCACCACCAACTGGGCCTGGTCCGGCACGGACCCCGGCGACCAGGCCAATCGGTGGCTGTTCAGCATCACCAGCGTTCGGCTCGGCCCCAGCCCGCGCAGGTTCACGGTGGCCCGGTCCGCGCCCGTCCGCGAGCCGTACTGGTCCGATTCGCCGTCCGCGCCCTGGCTGAACGACAGGTTGCGCACGAGTTCGATGACTCCCGGCGAGCCTTCGGCGCTGAGATCCTCCCGGTCAATGCGGCTGACCGGCAAGGCATCGTCTTCGGGCGTGCCCGGAATCCAGGTTCCCGTGACGACGATTTCCTCGATAACCCCGGTGTCGTCCTCGACGGTCGGCGCCCCGACCGCGACCGCCGACACGGCCAAGAGCGTGGCGTACGCCATCGGAGGCGCGCAGTGCAGGCTCCGGAGAGGCATGGTCTAGGCTTGCTGTATCGCGGTTCACTCCCGCGGGTGAGGCAAGTGTACTGGTCGCCGAGGAGCGCTAGCGAAGCGCCCTGATAGGATCACGCTGCCGTGGCACCCTCCACCCCAATCGACATCGTGTCCCGAACCTGGACACGCGAACTCGCGCCGACCGCCCCGATGCCCCCGTCCGCCGAGGTGGTCATCATCGGCGGCGGCATCGTCGGCATCGCGACCGCATGGTTCCTCGCGAAACAGGGCGCCTCCGTGGTGGTCTGCGAGAAAGGGCACATCGCGGGCGAGCAGTCCGGCCGCAACTGGGGCTGGGTCCGCCAGCAAGGGCGGGATCCTCGTGAAATGCCGATGATCGTCGAGTCGCTGCGCATCTGGCGCCAACTCGGGGAGGAGATCGGCGAGGACGTGGGATTCCGGCAACACGGCATCCTCTATTTGATCGACGACGACGCCAAGGCCGAGCGCTACGCCGCGTGGGCGCGGTTCGCGGCGGACTTCGAGACCGGCACGCGCCTCATCGAGCGCAACGAGATGGGTCACCACGTACGTGGTGCCGCGACGGACTGGCGTGGCGCGCTCTACACGCCGACCGACGGTCGAGCCGAGCCACACAAGGCAGCGCCGGCCTTGGCCCGCGCCGTCGTGCGCCTCGGCGGCAACGTTCTCACCGGCTGTGCGGTTCGTGGCGTCGAGACCACTGGCGGTCGGATATCGGCGGTGGTGACGGAGTACGGGACGATCCAGACGTCGACCGTGCTTTGTGCCGCCGGTGCCTGGACCTCCATGTTCTGCCGCTCGCTCGGCATCCGCGTCCCGCAGCTACGCGTGCGCGGCACGGTGGCACGAACGGGGCCAGCAGAGGCGGTCTGCGAAGGGGCGATGTCAGACCGCAACCTCGCGTTGCGGCGACGGCTTGACGGCGGCTACACGGTCGCAAGCGGCTCCATCATCGACCACCCCGTCACGCCGTCCACCTTCCGCTTCGGCGCCCAGTTCGCACGTGCGTTGATGAACGACGCCCGGAGCATGCGGCTGTCCCTCGGCCATGAGTTCTTCGACGAGCTCGCGACGCCGCGAATGTGGCCGCTCGATGCCGAGTCCCCTTTCGAGAAGTGCCGCGTGCTCGACCCCGAGCCGAACCGCAAAGTCCTGCGCAACATTCGCAAGCGCCTCGACCGGACCTTTCCGCGACTCGCCAGCGTCCCGATCGTCGAGAGCTGGGCCGGCATGATCGAGACGACACCCGACGTCGTGCCGATCATCGACGAGGCCGCACAGTTGCCAGGCTTCTACATCGCCACCGGCTTCAGCGGCCACGGCTTCGGGATCGGCCCGGGTGCCGGCAAGGCGATCGCCGGCCTCATCACCGGCCACGATGTGGGTCTTCCCGTCCGCGAGTTCCGATTGAGCCGATTCTCGGATGGCTCGCGTGTCGGCCCGCGACAGCCGGCTTGACACGCGAAACCACCGACGGCGGTGGTCAGAATCTTCGAATCCTGTCACACGAGTGTCATACCCGCCGGCTACGGTTGTCAGCCCAAGTAAGGATCGCTACTTGGGGGACACATGTGCCGATATCTGCTGACCGCAGGGATGTTGATTTTCGGGTTTTCCGCGCTCGCCGACGGGCGGCTCGAAGGGCGGGTCGCAGGCGATGACGGCCAGTACCTCAAGGGTGCGTTGGTCAGCTTGCCGGAGCTCGGATTGGAGGCGGCCACGTCCGCCGACGGGACCTACGCCTTCGGCGCCGTTCCGACGGGCAGTCACGAACTCACCGTCAGCTATCTCGGCTATCCCGTAGACAGCGCGCGCATCACGATCCGGGACGGCCAGACGGCTCGCCAGGAGTTCGCCCTCGCCAGCCACACGGAAGTCCTCGTGGTGTACGGCGACCAGACGGCCAGCACGGCATCGGCGCTCAATCAGCAACGGGCGGCCGACGGCATCGTGTCGATCGTCTCGGCCACCGACATCGGCCAGTTCCCAGACCAGAACGTCTCCGAGGCGCTGCAGCGCGTCTCGGGCGTATTCCTCGAACGGGACCAGGGAGAAGGGCGTTTCGTCGGCATCCGCGGCATCGACCCGAACCTCATCGTGACCACGATCAACGGCGTCAACGTGCCCGCACCCGAGAACGACAAGCGATCCGTGGCCCTTGACGTCATTCCCTCCGAACTCCTGTCCGCGCTGGAAGTGAGCAAGTCCATCACGCCGGACATGGACGGCGACGGCATCGGCGGGGCAGTCAACATCAAGAGCGCATCGGCCTTCGAGGCGCCCAAGCGCAGCTTCCGCTTCTCTGCCCAGTCCAGCTTCAACCACTTGCAGGGCGAGAACAGCCCGCGGGCATCGCTGGTCTACTCCGACAAGTTCGACCTCGGCAACCAACCGCAGAGCCTGGGTGTCGCTGCCTCGATGTCCTGGTTCGACCGCAACTTCGGCTCCGAGAACGTCGAAACCGACGGCGGCTGGTTCGACCTCGAACGCACGGACGGCGTCGAGTTCAAAGGCGCCGAGGAGATCGAGCAACGCGACTACGTGGTCAACCGCGAACGCTTCGGCGTGGCGGCGAACTTCGACTACCGCCCGGGTGGCACAGGTGAGTGGTACCTGCGCACACTCTTCAGTTCCTTTTCCGACCAGGAATACCGCACCCGCAACGAGTTCAAGTTCGACAAGGGGGATGCGGTCGAGGGGGGCGAGGGCTTCGCGACCTGGGATGCGGCGACGCTGGAGAAGGAACTCAAGGACCGCTACGAGGAGCAGGAGATCCTCTCGCTCAGCGCCGGCGGCTCTCAGTCGTTCAACCGCTGGACGCTCAACTACCGCGCGGGCTATTCGAAGGCCAACGAAGCCGAGCCGAACCGCCTCGACACCGAGTTCAAGGCGAAGAAGGTGCGCATCGGGTACTCGAGCCACGGCGCGCGTCCGGCTCTCTTTGCCGACCCGGCGACGCTGGATCCACGGGCCTACGAGCTGAGCGAGATCGTTGTCGAGGACAACTTCACCGACGACACCGAACGCAGCGTCAGGTTCGACTTGAAGCGGGACTTCGACACGGGGAACGTCCACGGCTACCTCGAGTTCGGCGCCAAGCTGCGGCGGCGCGAGAAGTCCAATGACATCGGCATCCGCGTCTTCGACGGTTTCCCGGGTGACCCCACTCTCGAGCGCTTCGCGCTGCCCGGGGTGGCTTACGGGCACGGCCGGTTCGGTCTCGGCGTCTCCGAAGACGCCATCGACCGCTACATTGCCGGCAACCTCAAGTCGTTCGAACTGAACGCCGACGACACCCTGGCGGCGTCCACCGGGGGCGACTACCTCATGCACGAGGACGTGGACGCCCTGTACGTGAAGAACAGGCTGGACATCGACAGTCTGCGGATCGTCTACGGGGTGCGCTACGAGCGGACCGCCTTCGACGCCAGCGGACTGCGTGTGATCTTCGACGACGTCGGCGCAGGCGGGAGCCCGGCGCCAGCGCCGGTGTCATTCACGGAGAGCTACGCGAGCGCCTTGCCGAGCGTCAATCTGCGCTACGCGATCAACGACAGGCTGCTGCTGCGCGCCGCCTTCTACCAAACGATGGCGCGACCCAAGTTCGGGGATCTCGCGCCCGGCGGCGAAGTCGAGTTCGAGGAGGACGACGGCGAAAACGTGCTGAAGGCGGAGATCGGGAACCCTCACCTCGACCCCCTGCAGGCGCGCAACTTCGACCTGAGCGCCGAGTACTACCTGCAGGACGTGGGCCTTTTCTCCGCGAGCCTCTACTACAAGTCCCTCGAGGACTTCGTGGTCCTGGCCGACACGGCGAAGATCACCGACTTGACGCAGTTCGTCGGCAGCGCGCGCGTCGACGATGCCGAGGTCATCCAGCCGGTCAACGGCGACGACGCCAGCGTTGCGGGCCTCGAGCTGGCCTGGGTGCAGCACCTGTCCGGTCTGCCGGGCCTGTTGAAGAACCTCCTGGTCAGCGCCAACGCGACCTTCACCGACGGCGAGGCCACGGTTGGGTTCCGTGACACCAAGATCCCCATGCCGCGCCAAGCCGACCGGGTCCTCAACTTCGCGGTGGGCTACGAGACCGACCGGATCAGCGCACGCCTTGCGCTGGCACAGAAGAGCGAGCGCCTGCTCGGGCTTGAGGAGCTCGACGACCCGGCGTTCGACGTCTACCAGGACGCGCACGCGCAGGTCGACCTCGGCGTGAAGTTCTACGTCACGCCCCGGTGGGAGATCAATCTCGACGCCAACAATCTCACCGACGAGCCGTACTACGCGTACTTCGGCGATCGACGCTACAACGCCCAGTACGAGACGTACGGCAGAACGGTTGCGATGGGCCTCCGGTACCAGCCCTAGCCGTTGGCCCCGGCGCTACCGCCAGAGGAACCCGAGGCCCGTCGTGCGGTACTGGTAGGCCACGGCGCTCTCGATCTCGACGCCCGCGGCGTTGAGCTTCTCGCCGAGAGCCAGATGGTTCGGGTCGGTCGCGTGCTTCTCCACGGCGGCATCGTCGGTGCAGACCATGAGGAACACGAGATCACCCGCCGCGAGCGGCGAGGTTGACTCCAGATCCGCGCGGGCAATCGCGCCGGAATACATCAAGGTTTCCGGTTCGGCTGTCAGGCAATAACGCGCGTGCTCGGCGGACAATTCGATGAACCGTTCGCGCTGTGCTGTGTCCGCGAAACGCATGCAGAGCATGATCAGCGGACAGTCCGCGAGGTAACCCGGTGAGGCATGCTCGGGCCGTGCCCACCAGCCATAGTCCGGGACATCGTCGGCGATGTTCGCCAGCGTACGACGCTTGATCATGCCCCGCGCGCCCAACAACTCGCCGAGTTCCCTGTGCGCCGGCCGCTCCATGTGCGTCTGCAGGCCCGCGTCGCCGTTCTCGTAGCGTTCGAAGACCAACACCCGGGACTCGTCCTCGACGCTCACCGCCGCTTCATAGGCCGGCGCGAACGGCTCGTGCTCGAAGGCGTCGTCGGCCCGGCCCTTCCACGCTTGAAGCCACTCGTCGCGGCTCGACGTCTGGGTCTCGACTTCGAACTCCACGACGACGGTGATGGGACTGTCGGTCATAAGTGTCTCTTGGTTTGCCTCGGTCGGCAAGGAATGTACACCAGCGGCGGTAATAGGCCAGCCGGTGGACCGTTCCACTTCAGTCCACCGGCGTGGTGATCGCCTCCAGGATTCTGTCTTCCTGTGCTGGCAACGCCCTCGCTTGTCGCAGCAGGACACGGCGGTACCACGCGGCGACAAACGCGAGTTCGATCATAGAGGCGACTAGATAGACGGGAATCGTCCACGCCGCCCCGGCCAGCAGGCGCTCGACGGCCAGCAGTGCCGCAATCGCCAGCATCATCACACCAACGGCGAAGGCAGCGGCGAAGAACGCGCCGAGATTCGATGCCATGGCCTCGCCGCGCTGTTTCAGCGAGTTGAACGATGCGGCCCAAGGGTCGGTAATCGAGAAGTGGGTGCCAACCATGAACACCACGAGGCAGAACAGCGCCAGTTGCAGCATGGACGCGAAAAAGTGCGTCGCGGGCTGAGGCCAACCCAACTGCACGACGACGAGCGCGGCGAACCCGGGACCCAGGGTGATCGGTATCAGCCCGAGGTGTTTTCCGAGCAGGACCAGGTGCCGGGGCGGGGCCGCGGCGAGCAGGACACGGAACCCACCCCGGTCCCAGCCAAAGACGTTGTTGGCGAAGCCGGCCGGCGCACAACAGAACGCGGCGAGGCCCACTCCGAGGTACGGCTGGGCTTGCGCCATGTCCTCGAACCGCAATGCCGCCACCAGCACGAACGCAAAGGCCATGATCGGGGCCAGGAACCCGTACTTGCCCTGCGGCGAACGAAACCACTGTCGCAGCGACGCCCGCCCGATCGCAGCGGGTACCGTTGGGAAGACACCCCAGTAGGCGTCAGCGATCCGGCGGCGCCGAGTCGCCGAACTTGACGCCGACCGGTGCCGGGGACGGGCGCGCGCCCGCTCCGTGTGCCGGTATACCTGCAGCGTCGATCGATACGACCGACTCAAGCTCCAGCCGGTAATCGCCAAAAACCCGAGCGTCGCCAGAGCGGCTGGCCAATAGCGGTCCTGTTTCGCCTGGTAGGCACCGTAGGCCAGCCAACCCGGCGGCACGGCCAAGGTCGGGATCAGCAGCCATCGCGATACCTCGCCGGGCGCCAACGCTTCCCCATTCTCCTGCTCGGCAGGCACAGGATCCGGTTGATCGCGTTCACTCCAGAGTCCCACCTGCACGTAGATGTTCGGCGCCTGAATCAGCAGCATCGCAACCAGAAAGGAGACGGCCACGATGGTCCCGCGCCGACGCTTGTTCACCATCAAGGCCGCGACGAACGTCTGCAGTTGGCGGGTCACAGCGATCACGCACCAGAACGCCGCTAGCGCGAGCGGCAACAGGATCACGTGAGCGGGCCCCAGCGCGAACACCGACGCGAGTGACAAGCCGAGAAGCGCGGCCCCGAAGATCAGCGGAGACGGCTGCACATGCAGGGCGACGACGTTCAGTACGAAGACGTCGCCGGGGTTAAGCGGCAGATGGAGGAAATTGTGCATCGAGAGCACGTCGTCCACCCGCAGGTCCGTGGCGATGCCCCAGACGCGAAAGAACAGGAACCCGATGAGCACGCCGTCCCACGCCCACAGGACGCCCACCGGCGACGCGTCCGGCAGCAGGAAGATCCCTAGCGACAACGCCAGCAGAAAAGCGAAACCGGCCGCGACGACGCCAATCGCCATCAGGAATGCGCCGAGGCTCTTCATTGCCGGACCCAATCGGTGCCACCGGCGGCGGAGCAACGTCCGATACAACGCGAACACGGCGTTGCGTTGACGAGGATTCACCTAGATGCCGTCTTCGCGCAGCCAGCTCAGCTCGGTGCGTATGCCTTGCGCATCGCCGACACGTTCGATGAACACGGATTCCAGGGTTCGCCCCTCAAGCGAGGACAAGGGTGCCTCGTACACCAGGCGCCCCTGATCGATGATGCCGACGTGGGTACACAGGCGCTCGATGACGTCGAGTACAT
This sequence comes from Gammaproteobacteria bacterium, assembly GCA_026706385.1. GTDB lineage: Bacteria > Pseudomonadota > Gammaproteobacteria > Pseudomonadales > Azotimanducaceae > VXYL01. Next base: position 61,716 of record JAPOYV010000035.1, on the reverse strand, counting down.
GGGAGGTGATGAAGACCGTTCCGCCGCGCTCGACGAACCGCACAAGGATGTCGCGCATCACCCTTGATGAGACGGCATCGACACCCTCGAAGGGTTCGTCGAGGAACAGCAAGGCGGGGTCCCCGATCAGCGCCGCGGCAAGGGCCAGCTTTTTTCGCATGCCATGGGAGTACTCGAGAACCAGTTGCTTCTCGCCCGCACCGACGTTGAGTACTTCAAGCAGCTCGTCCACACGTCCCCGGGCTTCCGCTTCGTCGAGCAGGTAGATCGTGGCTACGAAGTCTAGGTACTCGCGCCCTGTCAACAGTTCGAATAGCGCGAGATCTTCCGGAACGACACCGATTCGCCGTCGAACCTCGGTCGCCTGGGCCTCGTCGGTCGCCGCCACGCCGAGCAATTCGATCGAGCCGCTACTCGGCGCCAGAATCCCGGTCAGCATCTTGATGGTGGTGGACTTGCCCGCGCCGTTCCGCCCTAGGAAACCGTAGAGAGTCCCCGGTTCGACCCGCAGATCGAGATCCTGCACGGCGCGGAGGCTTCCGAAGACGCGGCAGAGCTTGCTCGTGGAGACCGCGTATCCGTTGGACGCGGTCGGCGTCTTAAGTTCGTCCACTACTTGAACCCAAACTCGGCATCGGACAGCGGTCGTGGATCATATAGGCATCCGCTCGATGTAAGCAGCTTCCTAAGGGAGATGCCGTTGGCGCGCCAGCGCAGCCTCGGCGCTCGGCATGGCGTACATTACCGGCTCTTCGAACGACCGTAGGAAGTCAAACGCAGTGACGGAAGAACAGGGAGAGTATTTCATCAAGAACTACGCCCTCGCCCACATGTCCTCATACAGCAACTATCCCCAGTCGCTTCTCAAAGCCATGCAGGTCCGAACCCTCATCGGGCCGCGGGGCGCCATAGCGGAGCAAGACATCTGGGTGTCGGCCTTCCAGCTCGGCCCGGGGACCATCTATAGCGCCCACGCGCACGAACATCCCGAGATCTACATCATCATCGCCGGGACGGCGGAGTGTCAGTGGGGTGACGAGACCTTCACGGCAGAGCCCGGAACTGTCACCCACTGTCCTCCCAACATGCCCCACGCGATGCGCGTGACCAGTAGCGAACCGCTGCGAGCGCTCATCATCGGCTGGGCGCCGGACGGGAACCGCAGCGTTTTTGACGGCTTCAGCAGAATCCTGGATCCCACGTAGTGGGACACATCGGGTGAACCGATGAGGGCCCCTAGCCGCACGCCGCTACCGGACCTCGCGTTGCTCCTTGAGGAAACCAACCTGCTGTTGGCAACGAACGGGCTTCCAACATGCCACGCCTTGGCACCCGTGTCCGACGGCGACACGGCCAACCCCGTCGTGGTCGCGCACTCGAGTGAACGCAAGTACGTCGTCAAGGTGACCGAGAGGCACGCTGAGACGCTCGACCACCAACTCGAGGTCGCAAACGCACTCCGCGACGCGACCGACCTTCCCATCCCACAGCATTACTGTTGCGCTAGGAAAGGGGACCGGTTGCCCCTAATGATCATGGAATGGCTCCCCGGCGAGCAGCTTCGCACGGTCCTTGCCACCGCCCACGACCAGGATCTGAAGACGTTGTGCGCTAGCCTCGCGACGTGCCTGGCGAACTTTCACGATCCGGTGCACCTCGCCGCGGTTCCCGACACCGGAGGCGGGTTCGCCGAATGGCTCTACGCCCGCTCGATGGGGGTGCTTGAGCAGACCGGCGCACCGGGCCCCGGCAGGGACGAACTCGACGCCGCAGCGATACGACGCTACATCGATGCGCGTCTGCCCGCGCTGGCCGTCACCGCAATCCCGTCACTGGTCAAGGCCGACCAGGACTTGCGCGACTTTCTCGCGGACCCCGAGGAGTACCAGATCACGGGCATGCTCGATTGGGAACGGGTCACGAGGGGAGACGGCATCTTCGCGATCACGTTGATCTACCTGAGGCTGTGGCTGAATGGCAAGCTCGACGGGTGGGCGGATTTCTATGCGACGTACAACCGGCGCGCGAACAAACAAGCCGAGCAGTGTCGCCAGGCCGAGTTCTACCTGATGTGCCGAGCGGTCCTGGCCTACGAATTCAACGACGCCGTGGCCCGGTTAGTAGACCAACTGCTCGAAGGAAAGCGCTTACCTTTCGAGGGTGCGTGAACGACGCGTCAGGCGGGATCACCCGACGTTGTCTTACGCTGTGCGGGCGATCGCGATACACGAGCCTCGCACAGATGTGTTCTATAAGGCTTTGTTATCTATTAAAAAACAGCGACAGAGGCTTCAAACCCCGAACGGCTGCGCGTATGCTCACCTATTCAACGCGCACCGAGGTCGAGGGATGTCGCAGGAAGCGAGTCAAGCAGCAGGAAGGACGCTGCCAACCTGGCTCGACGGCCAGACCATCGCGATCATCGGCACCGTATTGACCGTCGGCATTGGCATCGGCGCGATGGTTCTCGCGTCCACGTCAGCCATGAGGGCCGAAACGGACCGCCTCCACGCCAGGATCGACGATGGGCATCGGGAGCTCACAGCCAAGATCGAGGACGCGCGCAAGGAACTGACAGCCAAGATCGAAGACGTGCGCAAGGAACTGACGGCCAAGATCGAGGACGTGCGCAAGGAACTCGGCGCACAGATCGCGGGACTCGATGCCCGTGTGCGCGTCGTGGAGCAGTCGATGGAGGCCACCCGGGGCGGCGTTCCCGACTTGCAGGCCCGCGTACGCGGACTCGAGGCGCATGCGCGGCAGCCGGCGAAAGCCGCACATCCACCGTCGCCCGACGCGGGAAACGCGGAACTGCCGTGAGGACGGCGGCGCGACATGGCTGGGGCCAGAGGAGCCTCGTGCTTCTGCTGGGGGTAGCCCCGTTAGCCGCCGAACTCTGGACTGCGCAGCCAGTCCGCCGGATACCGTTCGGTGACTTCGTCGAGCGCAGCCTGTGATCTCGGGTACTGGCCCTTGTCGTCGGTGTCCGTGAGCCACCCGGCGAGCGCTTGGCGCATCTCGTCCAACACCGCGCTGTAGGCGGGATCCTCGGCCAAGTTGACTGCCTCGTCCGGGTCATTCTCGAGGTCGTAGAGTTCCTCGGCCACCCTTGGCCCGTAGGGAGCGGCCTGAGCCCGCGTCAGCTTCCCCTGTTCCGCCAGTCGGCGGATGGTGAGAAAACTGCTGGCGTTCGGGTCGGGCAGGCTGAGCATCTCGCGGTGGCCCCAGTTGATCAGTGGCCGGTCCAGCATGTAGTTGCGAATGTAGTGGAAGCGACGACCCATCACGGAACGGACCCGGTCGATGACGTTCGACATGCGGTCGGCCGAGGCGAATACGTGGCCACGTCGGTAGTCAGCGTCGAACACGTTCTTGGCGTCCATGAACTCCGGCACGTCGAGCCCGGCGAGCGCCAACGAGGTCGCCGCGACGTCCATCAGGCTGACAAGGTCCGTTCGCCGCGTACCGGGCACAACGGTGTCCGTCAGACCAGGCGCAACGACGAGCAATGGGATCTGCAAGCCTTCGGAGTAGGTGAACTCCTTGCTGCGCGGCAAATCCGACCCGTGATCCGAGAACAGGACGACGACGGTGTTCTCCCAAAGTCCGTCCGCCTGGAGTTGCGCCACAAGCTGGCCGACTTGGTGGTCGGTGCGCATCATGGTGTTGTAGTGCGTTGCGATGTGCCGGCGCACTTGGAGGACGTCCGGATACTGGGCCGGCACGCGGACGTCGTCAGGCGCGACCGGCGTCAGACCGAGTTCGCGCAGTTCGGCATCAATGTTGGCGGCAACCTTACCGCCCGCCACCGGCATCTGCCCGAAGAACGGCTTGCCCGGAGGAACGTCGCGCCAATGACCCGTACCCCGCGGCCCCTTCCAGCTTGCGGCTGACTGTTGAGATGCCCCGATCGAGTAGAGCGCCGAACGATCATAGGTGAAGTTGAAGTCGTCCTTGCCGGCGTTGTAGGTCTCGTAGCCAGCGCGGCGGAACAGCCCCGGAACGGTCACGACGCCTTCGGGCAGGCTGATCTGATACCCGGGAACACGCCCCGACCGATGGTCGTGGGCGCCAATACGGATGGCGTAGCTGCCGGTGATCAGCGACGAGCGGGTCGGGCTGCAAACCGGCGTCGGCGCGTACGCTCGCTCGAAGAGCACGCCTTCGTTCGCCAAGGCGTCGATGTTGGGCGTCTCGACGAGGTCGTGCCCGTAGCTCGAATACCAGGGCGATTGGTCGTCGATGTCGATCCTGAGGACGTTCGGTCGGTCGGTGGACTCTCCTGCGGTGATCGTGGCGCCGAGGAGTGCCGCCAGAGCGAGAAAAGGGACCCGATGCCGGAGACTTAGGCGCTTGGTCATGGCCGATTGGTGTCGAAGTGTGTATGCGCGAGCATACCGGATCAGCGGGCATTGCGACCCGGCGGGATCGGCGACAATCGGCAGGCGATTCGCACAAATGTGTTCTATAAGGCATTGTTATCCTAGAAAAAAAGTCCCGAACTCGCTTCACATCACGGTCGGCTGTCCGTATGATCAACGGATCATCGCGCGCATCGAGTACAAAAGATGCAGCAAGAAGCGAGTCAAGCTGTGGGGAGGACGTTGCCGGCATGGCTTGACGGCCAGACCATCGCGATGGGACCCTTGTACTTGACTAGACCCTAAACCCTTCGGCTGATTTTGGCATGGTAGTTGACTTGACAACCCGCCTACGACCGCTTTGAGGCCAGTGGGAGCGTCTTGTGTGCCAACGCAAGATGCTACTGTGGACCTTTCCGCAGCCAAGGCTCACAAGCCCATCCGTCATTGTCCCGATCCTTTAGGTACGGGTAGGCCGGGTGCGTTTTGTAGATTGGCGTGGACTCCCCGGCTTTGCGGAGTTCACGGCAACTGATCTTCCCGTTGTCGTTAAGGTCGAAGTCAGCAAATGCCTCCGTGCCGCCGTTGGTATTGGTTGGGATGGTGGCGACCGTCCTAGTACCCATAAAGGGTCGTTTGCTGACGGCTCGTTTGCCTGCCCTCGCGACCTTGTAGACGAGCCATCCTCCTACGATAGCAGCCGCAGCTATGCCGACGGTTTCCCCGTCCACGCCAGAACCGCCATTGTGACAATGGTATGGTTGCGTGCCCGCGTGGCACCCATACTTGTCAGTGCCTCCTGAGTGAGCGAAGGCACCTACAGCACAGCAGCACATGGCCAGCAACGCAAGATGCCGTAGTGACTCGCTAATCATCCAAGCATCGCCTGTCGTACTCCCGGATCATGGCTTGCATCTCACCTTTCGCTTGCGCGAGTGGCTTGGACGAGTCTTTGAAGATGCTAGCCACGCCCGGCAGAATGACAGCATTGGAGACACCGTCCACCCACCGCTTTGTGCTCTGCGACTTATAGAGCTTGTCGATATCGGCTTGCTTTGCCACCTTCATTTCGGCCAGCGTCGAACACTTCAAATCCCTGTAGGGCTCGGCTGAAACCAAGGCTGGTGCGACGGCAGCCGGTGATGCAGCGCATCCAGCCAGTAGCACAGTGGGGCGAGTGCAGTCAGTGTCTTTGTCATTGGTGTTCCCTAGCTGATTGGTGTTGTTTGACAGTTGCAGTTTACCTTCCCTGCGGACCCCGCGCCGACCTAATTGGTGGTGACGCAGACCAATAGAGGACCTACGCCGCCGTGCCAACCATCAAGCTGACTCGCAGACAACTCAAGACTGCCCAACGCCTCCTGGCCGAAGTGATGGACTCGGACGGGTCCGGCGAGGACTCGGACGGCAAGAAGACTGGCACTAGGAAGCCCGACCGCAAGAAGGCTGAGCAACAGCAGAAGGCGCTAGAAGAGTCTCTGCCCATTCCTGTCGAGTGAAGGCTCACGCTACTAGCAGGCGAGCTAACCTCGTAACAACATCCGCATCAAGTCTGAATGAATATCCGCTGTTGGGTAAACCACGACTGGATACGGTCAGTTGTTCGCCGTTGAAGGCCAACGATGCCTGTTCGTTGTGTTGGTCGCAGCCTTCGAGACTCACTACTGGCATGATCTCTCTCAAGGAGCCCAACAGTGTCTGAGCAAATTCCCAAGCCTTCCATCGCGGAAAGTACAGCTCAAAGCCTTCTCCGAGAGGAAGTCTGTCGAATACTAGATGGATCTGGCGACTGTCCGAGTTGGGTCCCACCTGAACGCCAAACTGGGCTGATCTGGATCGTAGAAGTAGACCCACAGTCCACAAACATCCTTCGGTCTGGTCTCTACAGAATGCCAGAAATGCAAGAGCTAGAGCCAATAGACTGCCTCACGGAACTCGAAGAGAAGGGTTTCACCGTACCGGCATCCTTGTGGGAACGCGTTAAACGTAATGCAAATGATTATCCATAAGACTATGACTTTGCTTGACATTTAGGGTAAACTTCGGTATGGTGGTAGTCATGGAGGTTAACCATGACTACAAGAGCAAAACCCGGCCAGTCCAGAAGCCGGATCAACATGATGGAACTCGGCCGGATGTTCCCGAACGAGGACGCGGCGACCAAGTGGTTCGAGTCGATCCTGTGGCCCGATGTTCGAGCTTGCGGCAAGTGCGGCAGCATCAACACCAAGGAAACTCCGAACGGCAAACCGATGCCCTACTGGTGTCGGGACTGTCGTGGGTATTTCAGCGTCCGAACTGGCACCGCCTTACGGAGATCGCACGTGCCTTTGGACAAGTGGGCGGTCGCTATCTACATCTACGTTACGCGGATCAAGAGCATCAGCAGCGCCGAGTTGGCCCAACACATCGACGTCACCGGCAAAACCGCCTGGTTCATGCTGCATCGCCTACGCGAAGGGTGGGATCACACTGGCGTTGGCAAGTTCCTGGGGCCAGTCGAAGTGGACGAGACCTATGTCGGCGGACTCCGCAAGAACATGTCTAACGCCAAGCGATGGGAACTACGCAACACTGGCCGGGGCTCCGTCGGCAAGACCGCGGTAGTCGGCATGAAGGACCGAAACACCAAACAAGTACGGGCCAAGGTTGTCGAGAACGTCGACTACGAGACTTTGGACGCCTTCATATCCGAGTTCACTGATGCTGACGTGACCGTGTACTCGGATGGAGCAAGGGTGTACGGGAAGCTACCCCACAAGCAGAAGTCCGTGAACCACAGTGTCGGCGAGTACGTCCGGGGCAAGATCCACACCAACGGCATCGAGTCGTTCTGGTCCACGCTCAAGAGAGCGCACAAGGGGACCTTCCATGTGCTGAGCAAGAAGCACCTTCACCGATACGTCAAGGAGTTTGAAGGACGGCACAATGCCCGAGGTCTAGATGCCCTCACCATGATGCAGAACTTGGTGACGGGCTTGATCGGGAAGCACCTCATGTACCAAGACCTGACCGAGACAGTGGTCGTTAAGACCGGGTTGCGTTTCGTTCAACCTAAGAGGCGTGTTCGACCGGCGACCCTCAAGTGGTAGTAGACACACGAGAGTTTTCCGATCTGCCATGCTGTAAACCGAAAGTGCAGGGTACGGTGCTCGTCACGCTCAAGGTCATTGGTATTCACTCTTCATGGCTATGCCGCTAGGGAACACCGTAACCTGCACACCTCACCTTATCACTCGTAAGTGAACCACGCATCGGTGCCGTTGATTGTCGGCACGTCGATGTAGACATAACGCCGGGACGGATTGGCACCACCCCGCGGAGACACGATTAGCCGCCCTTCCAACGGATCGACGGAATACGCCGACAACCAAAAGCGGTAACGGCCTAGCTGCCATTGGAGCGTGTTGCCGTAGCGGGATCGGACCCGAGTGGTTGCGTGGTTGTCCTTGTGGTAGCGCTGGAGTCCGGCTATCGCTAGGACCAGCCCGACACGGCCCGCCCAGGACTCCGCCGTGTGCCCGTTCTCGTACCACTCGAAATCGCCCCGCGAGAACTCCCAACCCTTGTTGTCCACGGCTTCGGTGTAGTTCGTATACGGGTGAGTGTGAAAGTCCCCGATCATGGACAGGTGCGGCCAGCGTTGCTCAATCACGTCTCGCTTGGCGCTGGTCGTCCGGTCGCTGAGAGCTACGCTGTCCGGCTTGCGCTTGGCGTAGGTGTCCGTGGAGACATGCTCGATCGTAATGTGATCCATCTCGCTGTCGGTCTCGTCTTTGATGAAGCCCCACAACAAGCCGCCGGTTTCTAGCGCGCCATGACGTTTAGCTCGATACGATTCCATTCCGGCCAGAAGCAGGTGCATAAGAGCGGAGTCCGTAACGTGGACCGTCACATCCTTGTCGAATGGTGTCATGCCTACCAGCCCTCGCTGTAGCCACTCTTCATTCGATACGCCCATAGCTCGTTGTACCGCCGCTGGTAGTCCGAGTAGGCGAACGTCACGAGTTGTTCCATCTCGTTGGTGTCCCGGACGCACTGGTTCTTGACTGATCGCCACTTGCGGATCGTGTCTTGGAACAAGCTCTGACTGTCCTGCAACCTCTCCCGGGCTAGCTGGATGGCCCGCTGCTGGCCTTTGTTAGCTCCGCCATCAGGGACACTCGCCAACTCTACGGCTAGACCCCACTTGCGGCTCGGTATGACGAGCGCTTGTTTTCGTATCGCGCTATGTTTGCTCGCGCAAAGCGCAAGGGCGGAAGCCAACGCGGCCATTCTTTGCCTGTCCTCTCTTGATACAGGACGTGCGTTGTCATGGGTATGGCGGTACTTCCGCCCTATCTCCATCACGACGAACACGTGCAGCCCGTATTCGTAATCCGGGATAGGCGGCGGTGGTTCCTTTGGGATGGTCTGCCCGTAGATAGGCAAGACCAAGGCAACGGATAGGGCTAAGCACCCTAAGGGGATCTTGGTCATGGTGTATCTCCGTTTTGCACTTTGGCGGCACGAGTAGTGCCGGGCCATGCAAAACGGCTCACCAGTACGATGAGGGTTTGCCGCCTATTCGCCTACCCTTGGGTCATGACTCCCTCGGGCCGAGTATGGCTGTGGTATTCAGCGGCTAGCCCGACAACGGGCATACCGATGAACCGCTTTGCTAGCGGCAGCGTCTACACAAGGCGGTCGTGAAAGTCAACGTGATTCACCCGGTTCTAACCTTAGGACAACACGGTCTAAGGGTTCGGCTAGAAATCCGAGGTGGAACTGTAAAGGGCTGGCGGGAGCATGGCAGAGCGGTCTATTGCACCAGATTTAGGCTCTGGCGTCCGAGACAACACCTCGGGCCGCAGGTTCGAATCCTGCTGCTCCCGCCAGAGGCACTCCCGCCAGCCAACTGTGGTTTACAGGCTTTGGACGGGTAAAGACAGGGTGAAATGACCTATGGTCTAGTCAAGTACAAAGGTCCCATCGCGATCATCGGCACGGTGCTCACGGTCGGCGTTGGCATCGGCGCGATGATCCTCGCGTCCACTTCAGGGCTGAGGGCCGAGATGAACGGCCTGCGCACCGAACTGACCGTTCGGATCGAGAGTGTGCGCACGGAACTGACCGCTCGGATCGAGGACGTACGCAGGGAACTCGGCGCGCAGATCGCCGGGCTCGATGCACGCCTACGTGTCGTTGAGCAGTCGATGGAGGCCAGTCGAGTCGGCGTTCCAGATTTGCAGGCGCGAGTGCGCGAACTCGAGGCCCATGCGCGACAGCCAGCCGAGGTCGCGCATCCACGATCGATGGACGCCGGAAAGGGCTGATCGGCCGCCCAGGACCGCGGCATTAAGGCGGCGGGGCGCATCCCGGGAACACAGCCTGTCGGCCCTGCTCCATCGGTGAACAGGGGTTAGGTGGCGGAGTGGCAGCCGCCCCTTGGCTCCCCGGGCCTCTCAACGGTGCAATATTTTAAATTAACTTACTGATTTATATAGAATTAAAGATCATCTTTAGGTGTCCCGACGTTCCGCCGGTTCTTTCCGTAGGCGATCCCCGAAGGACGCGCCCCCCACGAGGGCTCGAACCGCGTCTCGCGCTATACGAACGCCGACTACATCGACCGGCAAACGGCCCGACGCGGCGAGCGACCGTTCATCCTCTTCGAGAACCGGCAGGTCACCTACGGCGCCACGCGCGTCGATCCTGTGCTCGAGCGCGAACGCCGCGTCGGCAGTCCGCGCGGTGCGCCTCCAGGAAAGGGCTCCAGCCGGTTCCTAGCCTGCCGAGGCCGGCCGGGTGGCGCCGGTGCGCCGGCAACCGCCTCCGCCCGTGGGCAGGCTCACTCCTACTTGAAAAAGGCTAGTCCGCCGGGGACTAACTTGTAGTGCATGCACGACATCGGCCCCCGCGCTCACGGCGCTCGACCCGCCGAAGGCGAACGCCCCCGCCCCGCTGCAACTGCAGAGGACCCCGCGACCGTAGGTGCGCCGCGCGCCGGCCAGGCGGAGCTCGTCCATCCGTCGCCCCGTTCGGTCGCCGATCGGGGCGAACCGTCGCATCAGCGTTTCGGGGCGCCCCGGGCCGGTACGACCCGCGCGGGCCAACCCCAGCGCTCGCCAATGTAGGCCACGGTGCGGTTCACGTAGATTCCCATTGATCGCACGTCCTGCGCCGGTGGCAGAGCAAGCATGCTCCACGGCACGAACACCTCCAGGCTCCAGCCGTCGGCCAACTCCGCCGTGGCGCTATCCCACCCCTTGGGCGCATCCCCGACCGCGTCGCCAAGTCCGACACTGAACCAGTGGCCGTAGCGGCCGCGACCGGACGTGTCGAGCGTGATCCCCCACGCGTCGCCGCGGGCCTGTCCGGACCTCGACGAACGTCGCCTGAGCGTATCGGGGGGCTGTTCGTTCCAGACGCCGATGTGCAGACCGGCGTCGCTATGGAAGTACCGCGCGATCGTCTCGTGGCGCGTGTTTGCCAACGTACCGGGTTCCACAAGCACCATGTTGTCGTAGCCCGGCAGCGCCGCCCAAAAGGGCTCGTCCAACCGGCCGTCCATGCGCACGACGGCTTCGCGTCGCGGCACCACGATGGTCTCGGGCGTCTCCCCCGGCACCACGAACGTGAGTCGCCAGTCTTTCGAGGGTCGTGCAGACACTTCGCGCCTGGTCGCCACCGCCTCCCCTGGGTCGCCACCCTTCCGGCCAGCCGGGACGTCCTCGCCCGGCAAGTACCATGCGTCGACGAATCCAGCGGCGTGTGCCTCGACCAGGGCAGCACGCGCCTCTCGTTCGGATCCGAACTTGGCGGCAACGCGTGAATAGAGAATGCCGCCGACGTCCACGACCACCACCCGGGTATCCAGGCCAAGGCGCTCCCCAACACCGCTGGCGAAGCGACGCGCGACCTCCTCCTCGGCGAAACTACCGAAGACCAGATCATCCGCCAGCGCGACCGGCGTGCCCAGGGCGAGGCCAAGCACCGCCACAAGCCCCTTTCCCCTGGCCCCGGTGGTCCGTGAGCAACGTGGACAACCCAGCACGCTTCCCGCCAACACCGAAATCCCGGCCGGGAGCATAGCACGGCGATCGCGCCGGGCCGCCCAAAAGCCGCGGAAACGAGTGGGTCGTCGGTCGTAACCCAAGCGAAACTGCTATGATGCGGATGCCTGATCCGCATGGCGAAGCACGACCATGTTCGCACGCCTTGGCCTTTGCGCCTGCCTCGCTTCCGGTGCCGTCGCGGTCCATGCCGCTCCCTACGCGGAAATCCGCGGCGGGCTGAGCCAGATGGACGACTTGAGCGGCACGGCCGACCGAGGCGGCGGCGTGCTGGAGGCGGAGTTCACCTACGACGCCAAGAAGACCATCGGCGCCGAAGGCGGCATGCGCGCGATCGCCGGAACCCCGTTCGCCCTTGCATTGGCGCTCGATGGATTCCGCGGCCGGCTTGGCGAGGCCACCCTGTCGCAAACGGGCGCGGCCGCGGAGTCGCCCGCCGGCGGCCAGGGCACCCAGGTCGCGCTGGACGCCGACGGCGTGCGCGACCTCGGCTACAACTTCGACGACCGCGTGACCGTGTTGAGCGGCAACGCCTACTACGAACTCGGGGACGAAGAGGGTCTTGTGGCCTATCTCGGCCTCGGCTACGGGATCGCCTCGATCGAATCCGACCTGCGCTCCGGGTTCGTGATCCAACTCGGCGCACGCTACCCGATCGACCCCATCGGCTACGTCGGCCTGCGCGTCAGCCGCTTCCAGTCCGACGGCCACAACGACGCCGCGAGCGGCCTGCAGTTCGAAGACTTCGCCTCGACGGCCGTTACGCTGGCCTTCGGTCTGGAATTCTGACCGTCGTCAAGCGGTGCCCGCGAACCCGAACCAAAGCCGTGCCGGCGACGCGGCGCCTGCCGAGGCCGCGACGGTCCTCGACCGCATGCTCGGCACTCCGGACCAGTCGGGCGTCGGCTCCCTGGCCGACGGCGAGGTGGCGACCTGGGCGGAGACCCACGGAACTCTTGCCGACGGGCGGGCTGTCCGCCTGGGCGCATCCTGCCTGTTGCGCCCCACGCCCGGCGACCGTGTGCTTATCTGGTCCGGCGAAGACGGGAAACGGTGGATTCTGAATGTCCTCGAGCGAGGCCAGGAAGGACCGTCGGTGGTCGCCACAACAGGCCCGCTGACCATCAAGGCGCCGCGGGTGGCGTTGACCGCCGAGGCCGTGCACATCCACGCCGAGGACTTTCTGACCAGCGCGCGGAACCGTCATGCCGTGGAGCACTTGCGCACGGAATCCGTGCAGACGCGCGTTGCACAAATCGGAACCGATATCCGCCGCGCCAGTCACGCCAGCGACGAGGTCGAAGGCACAGTGCTGCAGCGGGCCGGCACGTGGATCTCCAACACGCTGCGCGAGGCGCGACTCCACGCCAAGGCGTTCCTGTTCGACTAGGCGATTGCCCGGCCGGCTCGCGCGGCCGCGGCCTCGCGCGACCGGCGCCGCCGTGCCGGCACCGAAGGCGGTCGGGTCGCATCCCCCTGGCCGCCGGGGGTCCGTGCCTCTTGCCGGGCGAAGCCGCCGACACGGCTACGACGGCCCCGGATCCGCCCTGACCGTACCGCGGAAATCGGCGTTGATCGTCTTGTCCGGGAGGAACTGCGTCCCTTCGAGATCCGCATCGGCGAACACCACGTTAGCCAGTTCCGCATCGCCGAAGTTCACCCCGCGCAACAGGCAGCCGTAGAACCAGGCGTTCGGCGCCGTCACGTTCATCCACCGACTCCCCGTCATCGAACATTCGATGAACCGGATGCCTTCCATCGCGGCATTGAAGAAGACCGCGTTCGAGAAGTCGCAGCGATCGAACCGGCAGTCCGGGGAGAACCTGGTGTCCGCGAACACGGCGCTGGTGAACCCGGTCATGGTGAAACGGACGTTGTTGAAGGTCGACTGGTCGAAGCGGACGTTCCCCAGGAAGCCGCACGTGTGCGCCTCGACGTCGTCGAACGTGCTCGCCGCCGGTCCCTTGCCCATCACCCACACCTTGGTCATGGAAATCCGCTCGAACCGGTTCTGGGGCAGCATCGCCTCCGACAGCGTCACCTCCTCCATCTCGATGTCGAGGTAGGTCATGTCCATCAACAGGCCGCCGGAGACCTGGAATTTCCTCCACGAACCGCCGGCGAAGGTGGTGTCGCTCATCGCAGCGCTCGAGAGTTGAACATCGTCGAACGCGCAGCGTTCGAAACGAGTCTCCCGCCACGTGGGTTCGACGAGGCGCAACTCGGCGAACAGGCCGTCGGCCACCGTGCACTCGACAAGCTCCGCCTTGGACAGGTTGGTGTTCCGGAACGTGCAGTCGCGGAACTCGCAGGCCTGGAAGCTGGCCCGGGCGAAGCTCGCATCGACGAATTCGCAACGCAGGAACTCGGTCCCTTCCCACCGGGTGTCCTCCGCGAACACGCCCTCGAAACGGCGATCTGCGATCCGGCGCGCGCCGCCGTCCGCGGGCGCCGCAACGAGAGTCGCGCCGGAGACGTCGACGTGGCGGTCGAGATCGCCTTCGGCGAGCCGTTCGTAGAGCGCGTTGCCGAAACGCGGCGCTTCGTTCTCGTCGAGCGCCGGCCAAACCGGCGGCGGATCCGGGTTGATGTGGCGCGCGGTTGCCAGCTTTTCCATGACGTCTTCCGAATCCATGCCTTCGACCTCGTGGTCGCGGATGGCGTCGACGATGCTACGGTCCCGCAACGACTGGTAGGGCGCGGCGAGGCGCTGCTCGATTTCGTGGTCCAGGCGTTCGCCGCGGACCTGCGGCGCATTCTGCTCCTCGGGCGTGCGTTCCTTGAAGCCGGCCTGCGCGTGGCGCTCCCTGCCCGCCGCCAGGGCCGCCTGGGCGATGTCGTCGATCTCGTTCGGATCCGGCGACGCATCGTCTGAGTCGGATGCCTCGATCGCCTGCTCCGCGAGTCCGGTCTGCTCTTCGGGCGCGAGTTCGCCGAACGGGTTCGTCTCGCCAATGCCGACCTCGCCCTTCATCCACTCTTCGGCGGCGGCATGCCGCTCCTTGATCGGATCGTCCGCCGCCATGGCGAACGGCAACACCACGGCGGCGGCGAGCGCAGCGGGCAGCAAGGGCCGGTCGTCCATGGCCGTGTTCGGGTCGAGCCACCGATCCACGGCGATACGGCCCCAGTGTTCGAAGTCCTTCGGCTCGCTGTCGGCGTCTTCCAGAGCCGCGACAAGCGCTTGCACCTTCTCACCGAGAATGTCGTCCCCGACCGGGATCACGGCTCGCCAGATCATCGCGCCCACGTCGGCGCTCGGAATGATCGTCACGGCGTGGATGCGCGCGGTCTCGACGATGAAACGACCGTCCTCCCGGCCCGACGTGACGGTGATCCGGTAGGGCGGCAGCCGGCCGTCGAGCCGCGTCGCGCCAAATCCGTCGAATGCAACGGGATCGCCTGGCTGGAAGCGCTCGCCCCAGAACGCCGGATGCGCCTCGTAGAGCACAGACGGGTCCGCGTCCGACGGCCACCCCGTTCCCGACGTCACGTCCGGCGTGCCGACGCGTTTCAGCCGCGACGCGTGGTCGAACGGCGTATGGCCCAGCCAGATCGGCTGTTCCCGGTCGCGGTCGCGGACGATGAGGGGTGGGCGTTCGTCGTCCGGCCCGCCACGGCCGATCGGGTTGTCCTGCTCGTGCCAGGCCGCAGCATGCGCGTCCGGCAGGAAGGGATCGTCCGGGTGTTCCGGGTCGGCTCGGAACACGACGTTGCGCGACACCGCGCCGCATTGAACGTGCGCCGGCCGTACATCGCCGTCGGTCACCGGCGGCACCATCCCGAGAACCAGCAGTTCCGCCCCGGGCAACGGCGCCATGGTGTCGGGGACCACGTCCGGCCCGGCGTGGGTGGACACCGTCTCGTACCAGGTCGCAGGCAGCACCGGCGAACCGTCGGAAAGCCGGAAGGGAAACAGTGCGGACGCCACGAGCACGTTCTCCCCGCCCGGCACGGTGAGCGGTCGAGCACCCAGCGCGATCGCCCGGGGGAAGACCAAAGCCCGTGCCTCAGCCATCCGAACGCACCCTCGAGACTTCGGCTAGACGACCGCGGACGCGGCGTCGGCCATGTCCAGCATGATCTGGAGCGTCCTCGAATCGAGCGCCCGCGCGTACGGCCGACTGTCGCCGAGCACGACCCCGTACTTGAGGTGCCGGATCAGCGCGGTCATCTTCACCCACTCCTTGTGCTGCACCCGCTCGGCACGCACCGCGTCGTTAAGCCCGCCCTGCAGCAGGTCGATGTGGCTCGCGTCCACGCGCTTGCCCTGCATCAGTTCGGTGATCATCTGCTCGCGGGCGTTGAACGGGAACGCCCCGGGCGCATCGGCGAGGCGACCGAAGCCCGGCTGCCGCGACGCCCGCCAACTGCTCGGGTAGCACTTGCGGTCCGTTGGCAGCCGAGGCGTCGGGACGTGGCGCACCGCCTCGCCCGTGTTCAATGGGTCGGTGGTCCGGTTGATGCCGCTGCCCGTCCACCAAGGCATGATGGCGTTGCCGTTGTCCAGGTCGCGCCACTGGTTCTGGATCTTGCGCACGTCCTCCGCATCCGCCGCCACGGTCAGCACCTCGGCGTCGCCGAAGCGGACGGACTTGCGCATGCGCGGCCGGTCGGTCGGCGGCAATTGCCAGCCCCGGTGGTCCCAGCTGCGCGTGCCGTCGGTGTCTGGCATGCGCTCCCACTCCGAGGGCGGACTGAGTTCCAGTCCCCGCTGCGTGTCCCACACCTGGTTCGCCGCCTCCACGCGCGAGGCCGCGTAGGGATTCAGCGATACCCCGTCCTCCATCTGCTGGGTCGGTGTGCGCAAACCCGCCATCTGGTCCATGTAGTTGGCGAAGTCGCCCTGCCTCCTGGCGGCCTCTTCGTTCGACTCGGTCAGCATCCGTTGGGTCCAGAGTTCCATGATCTCGTCCGGCACGTTTTCGCCGTCCGGGCCCCTATTGACGATGCGGCTGTTCTCGAGGCCAACGGGGCCACCGCCCGCATCGGCGTTCCTCAGGATGCCGCGCGGGCCTTGCGGCTGTGCCTGCTCGACCGGTTGCGGCCGCGACGGCTCAAGCCCCGCAGGCTGCTCTTGCGGCACCTGCGCGAAGTCGTTGCCGCCGATACGGTCGTTGATGGCCTCCTGGTTGGCCGCATAGTTGCCGGAGGCCGCGTCGATGCCACCGCTGAGTTGTGTCGGCTCCTGCACCGCCTCGGGATCGAAAATCTGGGTCTGGATGACCCCCGTACCAACGGGTGGCGGGTCGCCAAGCTCCGGGCGGACAAAATGGACGGGCGCATAGGTGTCGTCGCCCATGGTCGCTGCCGACCTGTGGAACGCGGGGTCGCCCAGGATGTCGATGAGTTCCTGCTGCTGGATCCGAAAGTTCTGGATCTGCCTAGCGATGACCTGCTGGTTCTCGGGAAGCTCCTCGATCGGGACGTTCGGGTCGATCTTCCCCAACAGGTAGGCAATCTGATCGCCCAAGTCCTGCAGCGGATTGCGACCCTCCTTCACCGCAACGTGGGCCTGTTGCCAGAACGCCACCTCATCGCGCGACGCCTGGTTGGCCGGATCGGCCGTCGCCATCGCGTCCGTGAACCGCTTGTCGAGCCAATCGCGAAGCGCATCCTGGTCGATATGCTTGTCGAGTGGGAAGGAAGCGCCGGTCCTGACGCCTTCAAACTCGTCGGCACGTTGCACGAAGTCGCTGTAGACGTCGTAGGTTCGCGAGTTGAAACCGTCCAGGAATTCCTGGATCCGGCGCGCGTCGTCGGCGTTGTCGGCTTGTCCGAGAAGCTCCTGGACGCGGTTGTAGAGCTGCGCGACAGGTGTCTCGGACGTGTATTGGCTGGCGTCGCCCCCGAAGTCCGTGATCGCCCGCCGCAGGTCGTCGCGAAGCACTTCGATCGAGTTCTCGTATTCCGCCATCACCCGCCACGTGGAGTCTCGCCGATAATGCATATAGTCGTCGTTCAGCGCATCGAACGTGCTTCCCCAGTCCGTTGACTGCGGTGCCGGCCGCACGGCCATCGACTCCACCACCGCCGTGGTGTCGCTGGAGACCGTCACCGTCTGCGTGCCGGGGTCTTCGGTCAACCGGACCGTCTCGTAGTTGTCGGGCACCGGAACGTGGGTGCCGTCGAGGACGACCACCCGCTCGAACGTCTGCGGCACGGGGAGTTCGCCTTCCTCCACGCGCACCCAGCGCGTGCCGAACTCGTCCATTTCCGGCTGCATCGGCGTGGCCGCGCCCTCGGCGGCGACCCTCGTCTCCAGGCGCGAGCCCAGCGTGGCGCCCTCCTCAGCGCCGCCGCCAAGCTGCTCGGGCTGCGTGTCGAGCAGCAGCCGGATCTCGTCCGGCACGCCGCCCGGGAACGCCTCCGAGTAGCTCGGCGGCTCGATCGTCAGCCGCAGATCCTCCCCGGGCGTGAACTCGTCGGGCAGGCCCGGGTACGGGGGCGACGGATCGGTCAGCGTGTCGCCCACGCGTCCGACGCCCGCCGCCGCGGTCGGGGAGAGGCCCTCGTCCAACCCGGACGCCGCCGCCGCGCCGGAGGTGAAGTCGTCGAGCAGGGTAGCGTACTCGGCGATCGCCGCGCGCAGGATCGACGCCTCGCCGGCGCCGTCCGCGCCGTCCATGAACGTGCGCGCCTCGAGCTGCTTGGCAAGCGTCTCCAGCGCGTCGCGCGGGTCGTAGCCCGACATCATGTTCATCCGCGCCAGAGAGAGCTGGCCCGACACGTCCCGAAGCGCGCGCGCCCGCTCCCAGCCCTCCTCGGTGCCGTCGTCGAGCTGCCGCGCGGCCGCGTCCAGTTGGCTCGCGAGTTCGGTCCAATGGTCGCGCAGCGCCGACGTGTCCAGCCCCTCCGGGACCTGGCCGTCGAAGTTGAATCCCCCCCTGCCGAGACCGTCGAGCACGTTCTGGGCGTAGCGCTGGGCGTCGGAGCCCTCCTCGAGGCCGTCGAGCGCGGCCTGCACGGCGACCCGCGGGTCGCGTCCCGCGACCAGCTCCGAGCGCACCAGCATGTAGAAATCGAGGTCGACCGTCATCTCGGCCTTGGCGCCGACGGACGACAGCCCCCTGAGGTAGACCTGTGCGTCGGTGAGCGCCTGCCACTGCGCGAAGGCCGCGCTGTCCGGGGTCGGCACGCCGCCGTGCAGCGCCTCGAGTTCCGCCAGCGCGTCGGCGAGGGCGCGGGCCGGATCCTGGCTTTCCTCGAGCGCGCGCTTGATCGTCGCGAGGGCGTCGAGCTCGGCGTAAAGCTGGGCCTGCCGCGCCTCGTCGCCGACCAGCGGCGTCCCCGGCCAAGTCACCGGCACGGACTCGCCGCGCCGCATCCCGATGAAGCTGCTGCCACCCTTGTCCACTTGGCCCAGGATGTCCTCCGCCCGGTATACCTCGCCACCGGCACCGGCTATCTCCTGCAGCTTCTGGGCCATCATCGTGTTGATCTGGTCGATCTGTTCGGGCGTGGCCGCCGCGATCCGCGCGAGGCGGTCCGCGATCAACTCGTCGACGCGGCGCAGCGCATCCTCGGCGTCGACGCCGGGCCGCAGCACCGCAGCCTGGAGCTGCTCGGCGCTCATCGGCGACTCCCACGCCGGTGGCGGCGGGCTCGCCGGCGGCAGGTCGTTGGCGGCGCCCATGCCGTTGGGGGCCTCGACGTTGTTGGCCCGCGCGACCGTCGACAGTTCGTCGAGCTGTAGCGCAGTGTTGTCCATATGGCGCAGGTTCGAGACCTCCTCCAGGTCCTCCGCGGCGCGCGCCGCGCGCATCGCGTCGGGCAACGTGTCGCCGCTGCGCAGGCCGCCGGCCGCTCCGCCGACCGCGCCGGTGGCGAGCAGCGCGGCCTCCGCGCCCGGCGGCGGCAGCGGCGGCGGTGCCGGTGGCGCTTGCTCCGACGCCGCCGTCCCGGCACCCGGCAGTAGGTTGCGCACCCCCACCGCCACACGCATCATCGGCCAGAATCCTTGGCGCTGCGTCTGGTACACCGTTCCCGAGAACACCGCCAGCGCCGCTTTGTGAACCCCGGCACCGTACTCGCGCTCGAACAACGTACCCGCGAGGTCGATCATGATCCCGTCCGCCGCCGCCGTGCCCGGACGTTCCTCCATGCCCGTCAACTGGTTCAACCACATGTCCACCGGCCCCGAGAGCCGCGCCCCCGCGCCTATCGCCATGTCGTCGCTCATCGCGGAGACGATCATCAGACCGCCCGTCCAGGTGTCCGTCAGCGCGCCGCCGAGCAGAATGCTGTCCTCGCCGCTCATCCAGTTGCCCTTCCAGCCGCCCGCCGTGATCGACATCCGCCCCCGCACCGTCGTCTCCGACTTCGCCGCCACCATCCGCGATCCACGACCGATCCGCTCGATCAGCAGGCCCTCGACGTCCGTCTGCTCCTCCCCCGCGACGCTGTCGATGAAGCGCTCGCCCTTGCCCGTGCGCAGGTAGTCGATCTCGCCGCGCCGCGTCGCGTCGCCGTACGCCATCACGTTCATCGTCTCCGCCCGCGACTCCAGCGCGTAGTGGTCGCCCTCGGCGTCCGCCACCTCGTACGTCGGCACCGACCACTCGAGGTCGGCCGACGACTGCATCGGGTTGCGCAAGTCCATGCTGATCGACGGCAGGCTCGCCTGCGGCAGGTCGCCCTCCCCCATGCCGTTCGGCGTCTCGGCGGCATCGCCCGGCGCGGCGGGCGCCATGCCGTTGCCGGTCGACGCCGTGCCCGGGAACGGAGCCGAGGGCGGAAGCGGATCGGGGGCCGGCGAGTTGCCTCCCGGATCGGTGCGGTCTTGCGGTGGAGGACTCCCGCCCGGTGGGGTCGGCGACGACATACCGTTGCCGTTCGAGCCGCCTAACGGTCCGTCGAACGGCGACGACTCCTTGGGGGGATCGAACGGTCCCACTGCTTCCTCCCCGACGCCCGGGCGGTCACGCGATGACCGCTGCGGCCCGGGCTTCTCAACTGTGGCACACCCTACCAGACACGCAACCTCGGCGCGAGGCAGCTCGAACCACGGTGGCGGCCGTGCCCGCTCGTTCGATTCCGCCACGTCGCGGCAACGGACGACGCGTTGCCGGCGCCGACGGCGTCACTCGTCGTCGGGTTCCAGCTCGTCCTCGAGATCCTCATCCGGGCGGAACACCATGCCCCGCCACTCGTCCTCTCCTTCCCGGACGACGATTCCCACCGTTGCGTCCCGCACGCGCTCGCTGAGGTAGCGGTCGTCCCGGTGGCAGAACCCGACGATCTCGGCATACAACGGGTTGACAACGGCCACCCGGCACCAGTCGCCCTGCCGGTGGTCCGACACGAAGCCGTGGAGATTGCCCGCGCCGGGCGCGATCGGCGACAGGGGCACGCAAGGCGGCCAAGGTGTGTCGGGAGCATCGCCGGTCGCCGCGAGGTCGTCGCCGGCACCTTCGCTCTCGACGTCGACGACGAACGGAAAACGTATCGGCACCCGTCCTAAGCGGTCCCGGTCGATCAGTTCCCCCGCGTCCGCGTTGCCGTCGTCGACGACGCCGGACACGATCACGGGGCCCTGCTCGTCGGGCAGCCCGGGATGCCATGCCAGGCCGATTTTCTCGAACGACGCCTGGTTCCAGTACCGTCCCTGCAGGAACAGGTGCGCCACATCGATCACTTGCCAGCGCCGCGCGCCGAGGATGGACAGGTAGCCCTCTTGGTCCGCCTCGTGGTGCGGGCCGTCGGAGTCCGCGCCGACATCAAGGTTCGCCGGCGCACGCAAGTTGACGACACGACCCGGCAGCAGTCCGGGCTGGCACGACGTGATGGTGGTGCGCACCTGCGAGAGTCTGCGGTTCGTCTGCGGGAATCCAGCGCGAAACTCGGCCTCCTGAACGTCCGTTTCCGACGCGATGGTCACCGACTCCAAGGCGCCGGGCGGCCCGAAGCGGCGGACGCCCCCGCCCGACGGATTGTCCAGCATGCCGCCGCGGCGCAGGATTCCCGAACTCGCGTCCAGTCCGGAGAGCGTCAGGTTCGTGGCACTTGCCGGCAAGTCCGGGTCGAACGTCATGTCCACGCCGCCATCGCGGTTGAGCACCGTTTTCGTGGGCACGCAGTCCACCACCGACGCCTTCAGGACCCCGCTCGGTTCGCCCAGCATTTCCAGGCGTGTCCCGAGGCGGCCGAAGACCCGATTGAGCCAGTAGCCGAATGGTTCGCCGGCCGCTATCGCGTAAGGGATCGCGGCCAGTTCGTCACGCACGCTCTCCTCGAGCTGGATCGCCGACAAGCCCGGCAAGAGCGGCATGCGCGTCGGCTTGCCGTCGCCGCCCGCCGCGACGGACAACGCCCCACCCACCATCTCGCTCAAGGGGCAGTCGGCGAACGCTGTCCAGATCGGTCGGTTGCGCAGGTATGTCACGGGGTCGCGGAAGGTGACTACGCACACCGCGTCCGCGGAGTTGACGTCCGACGACGTCGTGCAGTTCACCGAGGTGACGACCGACGGCCAGACCCGGGCCGCGACGCCCGCGTGGCCCGTGCTTCCCGCGATGACGAGCTTCACGGTCGCGGCCGTTCCCGGAACCAGGCCGTCGGCCATCAACGTCTGCAACGCGTCCTCGGGCAGAGTGCGGCGCGGGTTGATGTGGATGGTGCCCGACCAACCGCCGCTGCGACCCTCGTAGAGCATGAGCGTCAGGATCGGCAGCACGAAGCCCGCACGCCACGGCGTCTCGAGTACGGCGCTGAATTGCGTGACCGCGTTGCTCGGTGGACCGGTTGCAGCCATGCGAAGACTGTCGGCCAGGCCTACGGCGGCGGACTGCCGCCCGGCGGATTGCCCCCCGGCGGATTGCCCCCCGGCGGATTGCCCCCCGGCGGATTGCCTCCCGGCGGATTGCCCCCCGGCGGATTGCCTCCCGGCGGGTTGCCCCCCGGCGGATTGCCTCCCGGCGGGTTGCCCCCCGGCGTATTGCCGCCCGGCGGCGGCGCGGACGGTGACGGCGTGGGTTGCGAACCCGTGCTTCCCAACGGCGTGCCGGCCGGCCGCGACGGATCGAACTGGGTTTGCGGGGGCGGGGTGGGGCTCGTGGCCGACGTCCGCGCGTCGTCCGAGGCGTCCTCCCCTCCCTCGTCCTCCTTAGGCGGTGCGACGTTGAACAGCCTGCCGGTGTCCTTGTCGGAATCCTCGTCCTCCCCTTCTTCGTCTTCGACGTCGTCCAGGGCCACCGGCATGTCGCCTTCCATGTCTTCGGTGCGTCGGAACACCAGGCCCGACCAGGCTTCTGCGTAGTTGTGCTCCACCACCAAGCCCGCCACCGACCGGCGGAGGTCAGCGTTGATGCGCCGATCGTCGCGATACTGGAACCCGACGATCTCGGCCATGAACGGGCTGTGCACGGCGACCCGGCAACTGTCGCCATGCCGGTGGGCGACGATGAATCCGTGCAACGCGCCGGCCATCGGCTTGACGACCGGCAGCGCGATTCGCGCAGGCCACCGATCCGCTTCCTCGGCGGCGTCGACGCGGGCCGCGAGCACGTCGTCCGCCACGTTCTCGTCGTCGGTGCCGAACAACTCGCCGTACTGTTCCGCGAGGCTGCCTTCCTCGACCGGCGTCTCAGCCCGATCGGCCCATTGCTCCTCGAGTTCCCGTCTCTGCTCGTCGTCGCGCAACGCCTCTCGCAGCTCGTCGGACACCAAGGCATCGCGCGACGACAGAACGCCGTCGTGGTCCGCGTCCGCCCGGTCGAAGCCGATCGCCTTCTGATAGGCGCGATAGCCGAGCACGTGCTTGCGTTTGCCGAGCATTTCCTCGCGCATGCTCATCTCCTCTACCGTGAGGTCGTCGTCCTTCCTGTTCGGATACGGGTCGTTGTACTCCCCGGCGTCGTACTTCGCCTGCTCGGCGGCCCAGTCGACGCTTTCGTCGGTGAAGGCTTCCACCTGCTCCTCGTCGAAGTCCTCGAGCGTCACGCGGCCGTCGCGGTCGGTGTCGGCGGCGGCCAGTTCCATGGACTCCTCCGGCGACGGGGTGGGCGTGAACGGGAACGTGACCTTGATGCGGCCGAGGCGGTCCCTGGGGACGGGCTGGTGGAAGTCGTAGCCGACGCCGCCGTCCACGACGGCCGAGACGTAGACGGGCGCGCGGTACAGCGGCAGCTCGGGGTGCCACGCGAAGTCGCCGCGGATCAACGTGGCGTCGTTGTCGTAGACGGCGGACCGCAGCCAGTGCGTCACCGAGGAGATCTGCCAGTCGGCGATGCCGTGGCTCGGCCGGCTCAGCCGCACGAGTTCGCCCGGACGGAAGCGGGGCTGCCGCGACAGGGCCGACAGCATGAACATCTCGGTGAACGCTCCGAGCGTCGACCGGTACACCCGGCCGCTCGCCTCGTCGACGTCGAGTTCCGTATCCGTCAACACGGTCCCGATGGCGCCGTGGGCAACGAGCGGCCGGGCCGATCCCTTCGTCGGATCGTCCAGCAGCGCGCCCCGCGTCGGGGTCCCCGGAAACGCCGAGTGCCCCTGGATCAGGATCGGGCCGTAGCTGTCCGAATCGCCGGGATCGACGCCGGACGACGTGACGGCCGACATCTCGAGCGGAGCCCGCCAGGGCTTCGCGTCGGACAACGTGATCCGCAACCGGCCATCGTCGAATCCGCGCAACTCCGCGCGCAGTCCCAGCATCGCCAGGAACTCGGCCAACCAGTCGCCCAGGGTCTGGCCAGCCGCGATGACGTACGGAATCCTTTCCAGCGCATCGCGGTAGTGGCCGACAACGCGGACCGCGGGCAAACCCGGCATGATCGGGTCCACCGTCGGCTTGCCGTCGCCGCCAACCGCCAACGACAGGGCGCCGCCGACGACCTCGGCCGCGGAGACGCCGCGGTAGGCGCCCCGGATCGGCTGGTCCGCGAGGAAGCCGATCGGATCGACGAGGTGGACGTTGCAGGCGGCGCTGTACTCGTCGAGCGGATAGGGACTCAGGCCGCTGACCACCGAGGGGAACGCCCGGACGCCGGTGCCGTCGATCGGTCCGCCCGATACCAGGAGGTTGAGCGATACGGCCGTACCGGCGAGGACGCCGCTCGCCATGACGGCGCTCATCATGCCGCCCGGCGTGAGCGGCTCGTCGCCACCGCTGCCGACGACGACCGCCGTGCCGTTCCATCCGGTGCTGTAGCCCTCCTGCATGCCGAAGGCGACCACGCGAACTTCGACGCCTTCAGCGCCAAGGTGCGTCAGGTTAGCGCGGTAACGGACTGCCATTTCGAGGCCACGGGTGGGAAGGGCTTGCCCGGGGAGCTTTCACGTCGCTGCCCGGGCAGGCCGCAAGGCGACGCTAGCTGATGCTCGTGGTCCTCGACATCGTCGTCGTGTCGTACTCGCCCGAGATTGTGTCGCTGGGGACGCCGTCCACATAGGTCTTGTGCTCCCATTTGATTTCCTCGTAGTCGATCACGAAGAACTCCGAGGGCATGTCGGCCGGTTCACCACTCGATGCGTCGAGCGGCGTGTCCATGTACACGTTGACGATCTTGCAGGTCTTGAGCGTCGTGATGTCGCTCGCCTGGTTGTTCGCGCCCGTCAAACGCGTGATCTTGACGTCCGTGATGTTGGTCGACTGGGCGCACGCCAAGCGCAGCGCCGGGGACGCCTTGTCGACCCCGTGCTCAAGGACGATGCTGCCGTGCATCGACGCCCCGTCCGTGCGGTCCGTGCCCGTCGCGACAACCGGAAGGTCGACCCCGTGCTGCATCGAACTGCACTTGATCTGATTGGCGTAGTCGGTGAGCGTCTCCTCACCCTCGATGTCTGTGATCTCCACTGCGAAACGAGACATTTCGAATCTCCTTAAGCGGGTAGGTGGTTACGCCGTCAACTCGGCGCTGGTCTGGAGGTTCCAGCCCTTTTCGATGTTCGTGGCCGTGCCCACGGCGTCGTAGGACGAGTACTGCCACTTGATCGAGGCGGGGCTGAACCAGACGCGTTCGATCTCCTTGTCGGTCGCTGCGCCCAAGGGCATCGCATAGACCGGATTGGGGTTCGCGCGGTCCCTGGAATAACTCCTATCCGCGTTCTGGTTCAGGCCAGCGGCACGCCACAACGCTCCGAACACGTTACCGGCGGTGCCGCTGAAGCCCTGGTGCGGCAGGTAGGCGCCGCCGTTGGATTCCGCCGTCTCGTGCTCGATCCGCGACACGAAGGTTTCGCTCAGCGTGTACGTCAGGAACGGCTTGGGTTCGCCGTTGACGTTTTTGAGCAGGTAGATGGTCACCGTGCCGATGTTCTCGCCCATGGCGCACGCCTCGGCCAGTTTCGGGCTCGCCTTGTCCCGCTCGCGGGTCAGGAAGATCTCCGAAACCTTGGCCGTCGCCGACCCCGTGGGGGCCTGGATCAGATCGCGGACGGCGATCGCGTCGAACTCCCCCGCGTGGCCCGTGACCGTCGACTCGCCCGGGATCGAGATCGTCCCAGCGGTCTTTTCGACTTTCACCGTGATCTGCATGACTTCCTCCTCAACGTCCCAGTTGCTGGTCGGTGCCTGCGATACTGGTCGTTCGGACCCGTGGAGACAATCGGTGCGCCATCCTCTTCGTATCAATTGGTATCAACCGATATCAATTAGATCAATGTGTCGCCCATTGTCGGGGTCGAGCGGTCCGCGCAACCGGGCGGGTACCCCGCGGACAAGGGTGGTGAGGGAAGACGGGCGGGTCCGGGACGGGCGTCTGCGAAGTGGAGGTTGCGGGAGTGGAGGATCCGTCCCCGAGGGTCGAAACGGGCGCCACCGATCCGCGACCGCCCGCGGCGGCTCTTCGATTCCGGCTCGGACCCCGGGCGGTACCCATGCACGCCCAGTTCGTCCCGCCTCGTGTCGAGTCGACTTACGGTGGTCGCCGGGCCTCGGCCTCGCGTTCCGCCCGCCAGCCCGTCGTCTTGCGGGAACCGGTCAGGTCCGCGCCGTCCAGGGACTGTTCGACGCCGTGCAAGTCGGCTTGGACCAACCGCGCCCCGTCCATCCGCGTCCGGGCGAGAATGCCGTTACGGAAGCTCGACCGGTAGGCGTCCACGCGTTCGAAATTGGCATCCGTCAGATCCGCGCCGATCCAGACGCTCTGTCGGGCTTTGGCGCCGCTGAAGTCCGCCTCCACGAGGTTAGCCTCGGGGAACATCGCGTTGGTCAGCGTCGCGCCGCGGAATCGGGCACCCGGCGCGTGGGCCTTCGCGAACAACGCGCCGGTCAGTTCCGCGCCGACGAAATCCGCGCCCGCGCAATCCGTTTCGGCCAGGATCGTTCCCGGCGCGTGGCGGAACCTGGTTTCCCGATAGTTGCCCTTGACGAGATTGCACTGCTCGAAGCGCACGCTCGAGAAATCCAATCCGGGTGCTTGCGCTTGCACGAACATGCCGCGTTCGAAGACCGCGTTGGTCAGCGTCCAGGGGGCGAAGTCCAACGCCACGGCCGTTGCGGACTGCCACGAGACGTTCTCCGCGGCCACGGCGTCGAACGTGCATTCGGACACGGTCAGACCGCGCTGCTGGCAGCCGTCGCCGTTGAACGCCAACCGGCCCAGTCGGCAATCGGCGAACGTGATGCGGTCCCCGGCTCGCTCCACGGCGATCTCGCGAAAGGTGCACTTGGCGAACATCGCCTCGGCGAACTCGCCCTCGACGATGCGGAAGCCCGAGCCCGAACACTCGATCCACTGGGTACGGAACAGCCGGCAATCCTCGAAGACGCAATCCTCGAAGCGCGTGTTCACGAACAGGGTCTGCCAAAGCGATGTCCGCACGAGGCGCACGCGTTCGAGCGTGCAGTCCTTGAAGATCATCCCGGCGATGTCGTCGCCGTCGATCTCCTGGTCCCGCCAAAGTGCGCCGACGACGGGGATCCCGGCCGTGCGATGCGCCCCTACGGGGTCCTTGAACGCCACGTCAGGCCTGCGGCTCGTCCGGTGCACGTGCGCCATCGCCGCCCGGCTGCAGGAGTTCCTGCACCGTCGCGACCAGACGCGCCCCGCCGCCTTCCCAGCCCGCATGGGCGCTCGACCGGACAACGTTGAAGTGCGGCCAGACGCGCTCCGGCAGCGGCCCGGCCCAGAACGGGTCCCCCGGCGGGGCGACGACCGCCGTGGGCCGACCCCGGTCGGCGTGCGCCAGCGCCGCCTCGGCGCCGAGCACCTGGACGGCGGGCTCCGCGGCCGCACGCGGGAACGCATCCCGTACCGCGTCGGCCTCCGCGTCGGGCCAGTCGTGGCCGACCCCGACGCCCGTGCACAGCTCGGGGTCCACGTGCACGCCGTAGCCCGGGGGCTGCTCGGGACGCGCCGCCACCGGCGCGATTGCCTCCACCAATGCGCCGTCGTCCATGACCGCCCACGGCAGCGCCTCGGGATCGGGCAACTCCCCCGCGCTCAGGTCGCAGACCACGACGTTGGCGGGCGTGCGCAGGGCCGCGTCGATCCACGGTCGCCACCGGTGCGGGTGTGTACGCCAAAGGTGGACCACCTTGTCCGCGCCGAAGACCTCGCGAGCGTTGTCCGTAAGCGGCTCGCCCGGCGTCGCATCGCGGGCGTCCGGTTCCCCGCGAAGGAGCTTGACGGCAGGATCCGACGGCGCCCCCAGGGGACCGGCCCGCGCCATCAACTGCGCGGACAGGTCCGCATCGCCCGCGAGAATCGCCAGTTCCAGGCGCGCCGCGACGCACCAGGGGCTCTTTTCGACATCGAAGCGATGCCACGCCTCGCGACCCCGCCCCGCGATCCACGCCGCCCGTGCGACGGCAGGCATCATGTCCTCCGGAAGGTCGCCGGCCGCGACGACGCGGTCCACGAAACGCTGGAGCTGCGCGGCTTCCCGGAATCTCGCCAGGGTCGCCGCCGTCGTCGCCACGAACGCTGCCGCCACCGCGGGCTCGGGCAAGGGTGCAAACCCCTGCAGGTACGGTTCGACCAGGCGCAAGGCGACGCCCGGCCGGTTCCCCGTCAGCGCCGACCGCGCGCCCGTCAACGCCGCGTGGGCATGCCACGGCAAGGTCTGGGCGACGCGTACCGTGCCCGGATGGTCGCCTAGCTGGTGGCGACGACGGGCCAGGGCCAGCGTGCCCTCGGGTTCGCCTCGCCGGTGCAGGGCTTCGAGGCATTCGAGGCCGGCGACCACAGCGCCTGCCGCGAACAGGGCTTCGGCTTCGAGGAATGCCATGCCGGGCGATCGGATCGCTCCGCGGGCGGCCTGCAGGGCCGCGTTGACATCGCCTTCCAACAGTTTCGACCAGCCGCCGCCGGCATACGACGCCGCGCGCGGCAGGTCGCCTTGCGCGGCGATCATGGCGGCCCGCCGGTCACGCGACGACCCACTCCACGCGTCGAGGACGATGTCGACGCCATGGTCCCGCGCCGTCCTGGCGCGTCCGCCGGCGGCGAGCAAACGGTCTACGTACATGCCGGCTGCGCCCGGGCACGCAGGAATCCAGCGCCGCCGGCAAGGCGCCGGCGGCGGATCGGCCGGCCCCGGGGGGCTCCGGCAGGGGGGCGCCGTCCACGCATGGCAGCGGCCGGATTCACGCGGTCAGGACGGCAGTTCGGCCACCAGCCGCAGAGACGCGGTGAGTTCCTCGAGCTGGAAATGCGGGCGCAGGTGGGCGATGGCCGTGTACGCGCCGGGTTTGCCGGGGATGTCCTGCACTTCCACCCGCGCTTCGCGCAGAGGATAGCGCGCCTTGGTCGCGTGGGACGCCGAGTCGTCGGAGGTGACGTACTGCGCGATCCATCCGTTCAGGAACCGCTGCACCTCGTCGCGCGATGTGAAACCCCCGATCTTGTCGCGCATGATCGCCTTCAGGTAGTGCGCAAACCGGGCGCAGGCCAGAATGTACGGCAGGCTCGCCGACAAGCGGGCGTTGGCATTCGCCTCCTCCTCGACGTAGCGCTGCGGCCTGTTCACCGTCGAGCCCGAGAAGATCACGGCGTAGTCCGTGTTCCGGGCGTGGCATAGCGAGATGATGCCCTGGTCGGACAGCTCCTTCTCGCGCCGGTCGGTGATCGTCGTCTCGGTCGGGCACTTGGTGATGTTCGCCCCGGCCAGCGACGGGAACGTGTGCAGGGGCAGGTTCGCGACCTTGCCGCCGGTTTCCGTGCCGCGAATCGCCGACGGCCAGCCGAACTCCGAGAACGACTTCATGACCTGCCCGGCCAGCGACCACGAGGACGGTCCCCACAGGTACTTGCCGTGGTCCTCGCCGTCCACGTCCTCCACGAAGTCCATCCCTTCCACCGGGGCGGTGTCGGGACCCCACGGCAGTCGTACCAGCGTTCTCGGCGCCGTCAGCGCCAGATAGCGCGAGTCGGGACCGTCGCGCAACGAATTCCAACTCGCCATTTCGCTCGTGTCGAAGATCTTCGCGATATCGATGGGCCGGTCGAACTCGGTGAAGCTGTCGAGGTCGAACAGCGCCGGGGCCGAACTGGCGAGAAACGGCGCATGGGCCATGGCCGCCACCGCGGAGATGTCGCGCAGGAATTGGATGTCCATCGGCGAGCGGCCGAACTCCATGTCGCCGACCAGGAACGTGTACGGCGAACCGCCGAGCGTCCCGTACTCGCTCTCGTAGACGTGCTTGAAAAACACCGACTGGTCGAAGCCCGGAGCGCGGCGGAAGTCGCGCTCCATTTCGGCGCGATGGCAGTTGAATACGCGGACCCGCGACGTGGTCAGCTCGTTCTCGGTGACGAGCCTGTCCAGGTTGCGCCAACTGGACTCCAGCCGCTGGAACTTGTCGTGGTGCAGGACTTCGTTGACCTGTTGCGAAATCAGCCGGTCCAGGGCGGCAATCCGCGCGGCGAGCGCCTGCTTCGCCCCGCCCTGGATCTGCACGCCCGCCTTGGTGGCTTCCTCGATGAAGCCGTGCAGCATGCGCCGCGCGCTGTCGACCTGGTGTTCGTCGCGGACCAGGCGACCGTCGTCGAAGATCCGTTCCAGGATGCTCGGGGCAGCGTCCGCCGCGCCGGCGTCGGTTTGCGTTGCGTCTGCCATCTCCGTTCCTCCCGTCCCTTGTCCAGCTCCCGCTGCCGCGCCCTCAGCCTTCGCTGTCGTCGTCGAGTCCGAGTTCCGAACGAAGTTGCGCCTGCTTCTCGTCGTCCGCCAGGATTTCGCCGAGAATGCCGTCGAGCTTCTCGTTGGACTCGATCTTCCCGTACAGGTCCGCCAGCCGCCGACGCGCATCGAGCAACTTCGCCGTCTGCGGAATCTGGGCGGCGACCCCCATGGGCGAGAAGTCCTCGATCGACTCGAACCTGAGATCGACCCCGATCTCCTTGTCCTCCTCGCCGGAGATCTCGTCGGCCACCGTGAACTTGAGCGTCGGCGCGATGCGCTTCATCAGGTTGTCCACGCCACCTTGTTCGACCTCCACAAACTCGCGCTGAGCGTACTCGACCGGGTCGTCGCCATCGCCCGAGAGGTCGCTCACGACACCCGCCACCAGCGGTAGCTCCCTGGTCGTCGTTGCTCCCCCGTCTTCGACGTCGTAGGTAATCTGCACGCGCGGCGGGCGCACCCGCCCTAGGCGCTGCTGGCTTGAGTCCGCCATCGGACCTCCTGCACGGAGCCGTGTTCAGTACGCGGCGAAGCATAGTCGTTAACCCCACCGTACACAATCCTGCCCGCGGACGCGGTCCGGCGGGTCGCGTCGTGCCGGGCGGAGGGCGTCCGTGCTCCCCTTGCGAGGGGCTGGCCCCTCGCGCTCCCCCGCTGAAGGCTCTGCCGCCCAGACCCGCCAGCGTCCTTCGCTGCGCCTAGCGCAGCACCTGCTTGACGTTCTGGCTCGGCACGGACGTGACGCCCGGCACGTTGGACAGGTTCTGCAGGGTCATCGCGGTCAGCCGCCAGGTGGGCTGGCCTGCGACGAAATACGCCTGGGAGCCCAGCATGCAGCGCCCCGGCCCCATGACCATGCCCGATGCCACGCCACCGAGCGTGCCTCCTTCGTCCCCGCTGGTGATCGCGTACATCGCGGTCATGTTGAGCTCCGGCATGGCGTTGATGCAGATCGTGAAGTAGGACGGCACGGCCAGGGCGTTCTGGCCCAGGTTCGGAAACGGGGCCGGAATGGCGAGCGGCGGCGTCATGCACACGTCCGGAACGCCTTGCGACATGCCGATGCCGAAAGTCGACGTGAACATCCTCCGCCCCGGATCCTCTGCGCCTTGCGCGGCTCAAACGGCGAGGAAGGAGCCGTAGTCCTCGAGATTCGTGCCCACGTTCATCGTGCGCAGCCGCGGCGGTCCCGCGGGCGGCAGCGGGTTCGGGCTCTTCACGATTCCCGCGATCAGGGCGGCCAGCGCGTAGATCCCCATCGGAATCAGCATCACGAGACCAAGGAAGATGTCCAAGACCGGGCACAGCATGCGCGCGATCGCCAGCATCTTGCCAAGACGCGCCAGTATCTTGCCGATGTCGGTCATCGGCAGCCCCTGGGTCGGCACGTTGATCACCGGGTCGATCGTGAACGTGGTGTTGCGCACGTAGACTCCCGACGCCCAGGCCGCCGTTGCGGCCGCGCGGTAGTGCAAGACCGCGAGGTAGGTCCGCACGCCGGCGACGCGGGCGCAGCCGCCGTAGACGTCGCCCGTCATCAACCCCGACAGCGTCGCCGACGGCGATGCGATCAGACGCAGGAAGGCGCCGCCGCAGATCACGCCCTCCATGGACGCAAGCCGCATGACGCCGCCGTTCCAGTTCCGGGTCACGAAGCCGGCCATCATCAGGGTGCGCGAGCCGAAGTTCATCACGGCGTCGCCCTCGACGGTCAACGAGTCGCGGCCCCAGGGGGCGTCAACGTCGGGGGCGTTGTCCCCTTTCGCGACGCTGACCGTCAGGTGCTTCTGGGTTCGCAGGCTTTGGGTGTTGGCGATCAGCTTGCGGCATCCGCCGATGTGGTTGGAGTAGTCGCCGTGGCCGAGGATCGTGAAATGGCGACGTTCCTTGCCGACCAGGCCGCCCAGGCCTTGCATGTGCAGTTCGTGGCCCTTCTGCCAGGGTCGCCGGTCGGTCGCCGTCGGGACATGCTGCATCAGACCGTTGAGGATCGGCGTCCCCTCCGGCCGCCAGGACTCCGGCGCGTCGTTGGCGTCGAAATCCCACCATGCGGCCGGGTCGTCCTTCACTGCTTCAGCCATGGTCGCCTCCTCTACGCTTCGTCGCGGCCACCCCTTAAGCCGCGCAGTCGTCATGCCTCGTTGGTAATGCCGCCTCCCGGCGCGCCCGTGTCGTTGTAGGCGCCGGTCCTGTCGGACATCATCATGAAGTCCTCGGTGCGGTTCCAGAAGTCGTCGACGAGCCTCGAGGCGACGACCATCCGGACGCCGGCCGCGTGGGCGTAGCCGACGTGCGAGCGGATCATGAGCAGGGAGAGTTCGGACCGAATCATGTCGACCTCCGCCCAGCCGCCCCAGGCCAGGAAGTCCACCCAGCCCGCAAGGCGCAGATACGGCCCGGCGATCGTGTTCGTGTAGGCGCCGCCGACGATCGCTTCGGCCGCGAACAGCGCTTTCTGGTGGACGCCGCCGTGGACGGTTTCCGTAAAGCGCTCGCCTATGGCGAGGATCTCCTCCTCGTGGGTGTGGCGCTGGTACGCGCCGGCGCGCCGGGTCCGCGCGCCGCGCGTGATGGTAATCGACTCGCCGGCCAGAACCGTGTCGCTGTCCAGCTCGATGTCCTCGTTGCCCGCGACGTAGCGGCTGAAGTTCTCGGCCACGTCAACGCGCAAGTCGACATCCAGCACGAGGCCCTCCATGCGAAACAGATGCGAGTAGTCCTCGGCGGGGACGTCCGCCTCGATGGCGTCCTCCTCAGGGACGGCCGCCACGATGTGCCTCGCTCGCCATGGTCCGGACCGCGCCGCCGCCGAACCGTTCGACCGGGATTCCGCAGCTGCGCATGTTCCCCGTCATCCGACCACCTGCCTTGCTTGAGCCGATTGTGCACCCACCCCGCCGACGCGCGCAACCGGCAACGCGAGGCCGGACGCTACGCGTCCTGCGTCTGCTGCTTGACCGACGCCAGCAGCTGCTCGAGCGTCACGCCCGAGCCGCGCATCCGGTCCGCGATGTCGATGATGCCGAGCGTGCGCCACGACGACAGCAGCCGCAGCAGCGGCAGCGCGGGCGAATGGTGGTCCTGCTCGACCATGCGCTCCAAGGCCTGGTCGACGAGGTCCCACGCGTCCGTCGGCGGCGGCACCGCGACGGCATCCCCGGCCGTCTCGTCGTCGGCCGCGGCCACAGGCGCCGCGACCGTGCCAACGAGCCCCTGCAGAGCACGCCAGGCATCGACCGACGACGGCAGGTCGGTGCCGAACGCCGGCTCGAGCCGCGCCGTCCAGGATCCGAAGACGCCCTTCAGCACCCCGGCACTGGCCACCCGCTCGGCATCGCCGACCTGGCCGCCCCAGCCCACCGTCGCGCACAGCGGGGGGATCTGGTTGAGCAGCTTGCCGAGGGCCGCCGCGCGCTCGCCGAGGTCGCCGTCGGCCTCGTCGGCGCGCGGGTGGACCCCGTCCTCGCCGCCGGGCCACGTCTCCAACGCGCCCGACAAGTCCTCCATGGCGTCCGCGAAGGCCACCAGCCCGCCCTGGTGCCAACTGGCCTCGGCGTGGATAGCCAGCACCCGGACATCCTTGGTCCTCTCCGACAGCGAGCGCGCGAGCTCCGCAACCTCGTCGAATGCGCCCTCCGGAGCCGCCTCGACTTCGCCGTCCACGACGGCTGCCGCGCCCTGCGCCGCAGCGGCCGCGAACTTGTCGCCTAACGCGAGGAAGTCCGCGTCCCAGCGCAGGTCCGGTCCGCACGGGTCGTCCTCGGATACGGGCGTCAGGAAGATGGGGTTCGGCATCGTCCGCTCGCTGAAGTCAAAGCCCGAGGCCCGAGTCCGCGCCGGCCGTCGGAAATGTGTGGAAGTCCGGCACCGTCAACGGCGCCCCCGTCTCGTCGCCGACCCGCGCCGTGGCCGTCAGTTCGTAGCGGTCGCCCGCAGCGTCGACGAGTTCCGCCGAGAAGGCGAAGGCGCCGTTGGACAGGCCGTCGAAGAGCCGCAGCACGGATCCGTTGCTGCGTTCCTCCAGGACGGTCTCGAGTCCTTCCGCGTCGGCCGCGGCCGCGAAGCGGTACGGCGAGTTCTTGGCGAGCCTCGCACGCAGGGCGGCGGGCGTCCCGTAGCGCCAATGGTAGACCCCGCCGTCGTCCTGCGGCACGCCATCGAAGGCGAACTCGATGACGTGCTCGGCTAGGCGTTCCTCGCCGGGACGGGCGCGCCACTCGACGCGGAAGCGCAGCCCGGGCGCGCCGTCGTCGTCCCGGTCCCAGAACGCGGCGCTGTCCCGGAAGACCTTCGCGAAGGCGCCGTCGACGTCGCGCAGCGCATCCGCGCTCGCGTGCAGTCGCGCCACGAACTCGCCGAGCGTCGAACCCGGCAGCTCCGGCGCCGCCGCGTCCGCCGAGTACGGCCACGTCCAGGCGACGTTGCGGTCGAAGTAGGATCGTAGATTCCGGTACAGCTCCCGGGCGCGGACGCCGGCCCGTTCCGCGCAAGCCCGGTCGACCTGGACGCGCAGCCGGTGCAGAGCCTGGGCGACGTAATCGTCGCGCGCGGCCGCCGCGGCGGCGCGGGGCGCGGCGCAGGCCGCGCTGGCGTCGTCCGCGTAGGCGCGCAACATGCCTTCGAGGCCGGACAGCGCCGACCCGGCGTCTCCCCGGTCGAAGCCCGCGATGTCCTCGCCGATGTCGCGCCACCGGTACGCGAAGGTGCTGCCCGCGAGCAGTCCCGGGTCCATGTAGGGCTCGCCGTACTGCGCGAAGAGCCGCCGCAGCCGGACCACGCCGCGTTCGAAGCGGCGCACCAGCGCGTTGGCGTCCGCCGCCGGATCCAGGAGGACGCCGATCGGATCCTCCTCCGCCAGCGCTTCGGCGCCGGCCGCCAGCACGTCCTCGGCGACCCGCGCCCGGACTCCTTGCACCCGGTCCGCCTCGCCGTTCGCCCCGCGGCCGCGCAGCCACGCCTCGGTTTCCGCCAGGTCCGCCAATGCGGGTGCCACCCGCGTCAGTCGTTCGGCGCCGTCGCCGACCAGACTCGCCACCGCGACCGGCCGCAGGCCCAGTTCGACGCTCGCGGCAACGCCCATGACCAGCTCGTTGCCGACCTCCTGCAGGAGGTCGCCGGCGACCGCCGGCGGCAGATCGACGGGCAGGTCCGCTGCGAAGCGGTCGAACGTGCGCACCTTGTCCACGGTGGCGGTCGCCGCCGCGGCGTCGACGGTGACCGGTCCCGCGATGGGCGCGCCGCCGGCCTTCGGCAGGTCCGCGAATCCGGCGCTCCGCACCCGGTCGAGGAAGGCGAGCCACGCCTTGGCGGACGGCGACAGGGCGAGCGACGGCCCGCCGCCGCCGCCCTGGCTGCCGCTGCTCGACCGCACCATCACCGGACCGACGTCCGGGATGATGAAGTACTCCGCCGCCTCGCGAGCGTCGATGCGGATTCGACTGACCGCGGCCTTCGCCTCCAGGGTGGTCGTCTGTCCGATCAGCGACAGTCCAAGCGCGCGACCGAGCATGCGCAGCTCGAAACCGTAGTCCGGCCGGTCCTCGGCGGCCGTCAACCAGGCCTGCCCTGGATCCTGCAGGGCGGTGCGCAACTCCACGAGCGCGTCGTGTTGCGCCTGCCAAGGGGCGCTGCGGTCCGTCGCGCGGCGCGCCGCGCGCGCGACCGGCCCGTTGGTGTAGACCGTCTCCGCCCACCGCTGCATGGTTGCCACGAAGTTCCGCTGCGCCAGCTCGGTCAAGCCATCGACGTCCAGTCCGCCCCGCGCGGGCCCGGGCGGCTCCGCTTCGGTCATGGTCAGCGCAAGATCCAGCCCTTCCGGCCACGAGCCCGCCTCGCCGCCGAACGCGTCGGACAGCAGGCGCCGCAGGTCGACCTCGTGCGGGTCGGTCGACAGCTCCTCCCAGGCGGCCAGCCACTCGCCGACCAGCTGCGCCTCCGCCAGCCACCGCACCGGATCGTCGATCGGCCGGAGACCCTCGCGCGCGCGACGGTCGAGCGCCGCCGCCAGCGGGCGGAGAACATAGGCCGTCAGCAACGTGCCCCCCAAACGGGCGGGCGCGTTGTAGTCCGGCACCACCGACGCCAGCGGCGCCAGCAGCGACGTCTCCGAGAAGGTCGCGAGACGCGCGCCCACTCCCGCGACGCGACGCACCCGGCTGCCGCTCGGTACCGCGTCGATGCCGCTTGCCAGCCACGGCGTCTGCGCTTCGCGGCCCGCTGTCGTCACGGCACTGCGCAACTCGCCGCCCTGGTCGATGCCCTTCACGGCCACCAGCGCCGCCAAGGCAAGGCCCGCCGCCAGCCCGCCCAGGCCGAACCACATGGACAGTCCCGGCGTCTCGGCGGGCCGGGTCCGCACGGCCGCCTGCGCCGCCGCCGAACGGAGCCCGGGACCGCCGAGGCACAGCGACGCCACGTCGACGGTCGACGACGGCGCGGCAGCCAGGGCCCGGTCGAGCGCGGTGGACAGTTCCGTGGACTGCGCCGCCGACAGCTCGCGCAAGCCCTCCCTCGAGCCCCCCGCGAGCCAGACCCGCGCACCGTCCTGCGCGAGTTGCGTGCACAGATCCGCGCCGTCGCGGTTGGCCGCGTCCACGATGCGCCAAGAGCCCGTAGTGCTCGTGGCGCCGAGCACGAAGTGGAGCGCCACGCGCATTCCGGCCGCCCGGGCGAACGCGGCGCTGCGCACAAGCGTCTCGCTCGGAATGCCCGACGCGTCGACCACCGCCGCCACCCCGTCGGCCGGACGTCGCCACGGCAGCGCGGTCGCAAGGGCGCGCAGGCGTCGCGCATCCGCCTTCGACGCGTCGACCAGGACGACGCCCGCACCCGCGGCGATGCCGATGTTCCCCGCGCCGGGCGGCGTCAGTCCCAGGCCGCGGCACAGGTCGCCCGCGCCGTCGCCGGCGACGACCACGATGGTCAGCGCGTCGGGTCCGGACAGCCGTCGCGCCTGCGCGAGCGCGCTCCCGAGCCTGATGCGCGGCGACGCGCCCCACCCCGTCGACACGGCCGGTGGGGCGGCCAGGCGCGCTTCCCGCTTGGCCGCCGACTGGCGCTTCGCGACATCCCCCCCGGTGCGGAAGACCCAGAGCAGACCCTTCCCGAGCAGAACCAAGAGCTTCCACAGGATCCACAGGGCGACGAGCAGGAGGACGAGGGCGACGACCACGAGCACGATCAGCAGCACGATCTCCAGCGTGCCCCCGGCCAGGAGGGCGGCCGCGAACTCGGCGGTCCGGGTGAGGAAGTCCGACATCAACGCTCGTCCGGACGTTCGACCTCGACCGGCTCGAGACCGGACGGCCCGATGCTGCGCTCCAGCGGATCGGCGGCGCCGCCGGCGGGCAGCCCCGCCGCGATCCGCTCGGCCATCCGCGCGCTATCCGCCAACGCGTCGCCGGCCAGCGCGAACCACACCGCGAAGCCGCTCGCCAGCCAGACCGTCAGACCCAGCGCCGACAGGGGCACGGGCGAGAGGCCGAGTCGTCGCGGGCGGACGTCCGGCGCGGCCGCCAGCGGCTGTTCGCGCCGCGCCCCGACCGCTTCCTCCAGGGACGCCGTGAGAGAAGCCAAGCCGACGGTGTCGCCGCGCAGCGAACCTTCGAAGCCGGCCCGGAACACGGCGAGATAGAACGGCGCCAGCGCCGCGTCGTCGATCCCCCCGCTGCCGTCGGGGAGCCCCTGGGCGGCCGATTGCGCGCGCGCGACGACTTCCTGCCCCGCGAGGGCCGAGCCGTAGAGGTCCGACTCGAGCAGGTGTTCGCGCCAGGCATCGAGCCCGCCGGCCGGGTGGTGCAGCATGCGGCCGTCCACGAGCCCGACCAGGGCGTAGGCCACTGCCCGGGAAGCAGCCAGGTCGCCGCGGACGACGGCCGGCAGGGATCGCACGACAGCGTCGACGCCCTGCGCGAGGCGCCGCCGCGCCGACTCCATTGCCGCCGCCGCGGCGGCCGGATCGCCGGCCTCGGCGACCTGGCGCGCAAGCGCGTCCTCTTCCTGGTCGAGCAGGTCGAGGAACGGCACAGCGGCGACGGCGACCTGGAAACCGATGCTCACCGCGACGGCCCGCCGCTCCGGTCGCCGCCTGCCCAGCTGGCGGATGCGAACGAGCTGGTGCGCCGTCCAGGCGCCCGCGGCGGCGACCGGGCACCCTGCGGATCGTCCGGAACGAACACGGAGAACGTCGTGTTGGGCGGCGGCGGCGTCGTCGCCGCGAGAGCGAGATCCCCGCTCGAGCCGCGCCACGACGCGTCGTTCGCCACTTGGTAGAGCGCGAGCAACGGACCGCTCGAGACGCCGATTCGCGGATCCCGATCGATCGCTTGTCGGCGGCATCCGGCCACCCGTCGGCCGAAGGCGTCCTGGATGCGCTCCGGCGCCGCCATTGCCGCGCCCTCCAGCCAGGACCGCGCGGCGATCAGGTCGGCGGGCCGTCCGGCTTCGATCGCAAGCAGCAGCGGGTCGAGCGGCATGCCCTCGACGACGAGCAAGCCGTCTTCGTTGCGCCGGAAGGGGCTCGCGCGGAATGGCAGCCCGATGCCGGACGCCGTGGTCTCGGACGCGTAGAGAAGCCGACGCATGGAACCGCGCTGGTCGGCCGGATCCCACGCGGCCTCGAGCTGTTCCAGGACCCCCGCGGCAGCGCGCACGCCGAGCGCCAGACGCAACGCCTCGACACCCAGCCTGGCCGGGGAGACGGCCGGCGCCGCTAGCAACGCCTCCATGACGCCGACGCCTTGGGCCAACGCCGCCGCCACCTGGCCAATCACGCGGGCGGCCGGTCGCTCTTCGGCACCGGGAAGGCGCAGGGTGGCCATGAAGCCCGCGCAGAGCGCCGCTAGGGCGCCGAGCTGCTGCGCCATGTCGGCCCGCATAGGGTGTTCGGGCCCCAGCAGGTAGGCCGGCGGCGACCAGTCCGCCAGATGCGACCACACGCCGCCGTGGAAGACGAGCCGCGCCACGGGCAGCGTCTCGCTCGCCGGGGCCTCGGTTCCGGACGACAGCACGACCGTCCCGTCCTCGGCGCCTTGGACGTGGAAGTCCGCGCGGTCGCCCTCCTCCCCCGCCGGGAGCGCCCGGGTCAGCCGCTGCGCCTTGAACGGCTCGCCGCTGGGCAGGATGCCGTCGCAGTCGACGTTCAACTGCGCGGACGCCAGGGCCACGTCGTCCACGACGACGTTCGCGAATCCCCACGGCCAAGGTTCCGCGGCCATGGCGGCGAGATGCGACAACGCCGCCGCGCGGCGGTCGGTTTCGTGGAAGTGCGACGGTTCGAGCACCATGCCGTTGCGCCACGGCACGGCCGCCGGAATCTCGGGCACGGTCACTGCCAGCCTCCCCACGTGAGCGGATTCCAGCGCCACTCGCCCGTGCGGGACGCACGCGTGCGCGGCGTCGCCAGCCGGCAGCCGTCGCGGTCGACCTCGACCTCAACGTGGTCCTTCCACGCCAGCTTAAGCGCCGGCGCGCCCGCCGCCGCGCAGAACAGCACGCCCGCCACCTTTCTGTTCACCGCGAGCCGGAACGGCCCGTACGTGCGGCCCGGGACCAGCTCCCACTCGTCGTACAGGGCGTCCGGGTTGTCCTCCCGGAAGGCGCGCCCTGCGAGCCCGAACCAGCCGTCGCTGTCGTGCCGGACCAGCCCGGCCACCAGATCCGCATTGCCAACGCGCACCAGCTCCAGGCGCATCGGTCGGTTGTCGTTCGACTCGGCAGGCATCGCGAACTGCAAGCCTGCCAGCTTCGAGCGGCGCGCCCGGTTCAGCAGGGACTCCCGGCGCTTGCCGCCCGAGACCGTGCAGCCTCCGGCGTCGATCGTCACGGCCACGTGGCCGCCGCGTCCGAGCCGATGCGGCGCCCCGCCCCCGGCGTCGCAGAACAGCAGGCCCGCGTAGTCGCCGCCCAGGCGCACGTCGAACGGCCCCGCCGACCGCCCGGGCACGAGTTCCCAGCGATCGAGCACGGCCTCGGGGTTGGCCGCCAGGAAGGCGTCCCCGTCGCCGCCGAACCAGTCGCTCGACGCCGCTCCGGCGAGGTCGGCGGCGTCCGCCTCGCGGGCCACGCGCACCAGATCGACGCGCACCGGCCGGTTACCGTTGACGCCGCTCGCCGTCGCGAACGAGATCCGGTGGAGGCGGAGCGGCTCGTCGATCCCGTCGTCGCCGCCGCGCCCGGCGCACGCCCCGGCCAGGACCACCCCGGCGAGCAGCGCCGTCAGCCGTGCCCAGCACAGGCGCATCAGTCCTCCCCGGCGTCGTCGCCGCCGACCGTCGGCGCGGCGGGGCGCACGGCGAACGCGCCGTCGTCGATGGCGACCGCGGCGTCCCCCGGCGCGGCGGTCGCGGCCAGCTTGTCCAGCACGTGCTCGGCCACCGCCGGCCGGATCGAGCGCGCGATGATCCCGTCAAGGAACCGCGCCCCCTGCGGCGTCGTCTTGACACGCTCCGCGAGCCAGTCCCGGACCTCGTCGTCGAAGGTCAGACGAGCGCGGTGGGACGCCGCGTAGGCGTCGGCCAGCCGCTCCAGGCGCATGCCGGCGATCTTCGCCAGGGTGTCGTCGCCGAGGGGCCAGTAAGGCACGAGCTGCAGGCGGCCGATGAAGGCGGCAGGGAAGTGCCTACCCAGCGCCGCCGTCAACGCCCGGTGGAAGTCGTCCTCGTAGGGCGGAGGGTCCGCCATGGCCGCCTTCTCGACCACGGTGTCGCCCGCGTTCGTCGTGAGGATGATCAGTGCGTTGGAGAAGTCGGCCTCGATGCCTTCCGCGTCCTCCATCCAGCCCCGGTCGAGGACCTGGTAGAGCATTTCGATCACGTCGCCGTGGGCCTTCTCGATCTCGTCGAGCAGCACCACGCAGTAGGGCGTGCGGCGGATGCCCTCTGTCAACACGCCCCCTTCGCCGTAACCCACGTAGCCGGCAGGTGCGCCCTTGAGGCCGGAGACGGTGTGCGCCTCCTGGTACTCGGACATGTTGATGTTGAGCAGCCGCCCGCCGAACAGGGCATCGGCGATCGCATGCGCCGTCTCGGTCTTGCCGACCCCCGACGGGCCGCAGAACATCAGCGCGCCGACCGGGCGGCGACGGTCCGACAGGCCGGCGAGATACGCCCGCGCTTGCGCCGCGCACCGGGCGAGCGCGTCGTCCTGGCCGACAACGCGTTCCGCGAGAACCTGCTCGAGTCGTCCCGCCATCCGGCTGACGTCGGACAGCATGCCGCCGATCGGCACGCCGGTCAGGTCCGACACCACGCCCGCCACGTCGGTTTCCTCGACGCGCACGGCTTCTTCGGCTTCGGCACCCGGGGCCATGCGCGCCCGTGCGCACGCCGAGTCGAGCACGACGATGGCCTTGTCCGGCAGTTGCCGGCCGACGATGTAGCGGCGGGCGAGCGCGACCGAGGATTCCAGCACGGCATCGCCGAGCACGGTGCCGTGGTGCTCCGCGAGCACGGGCGCGATCCCCTCGACGATGCGCAGCGACGCGGCGTCGCCGGGCTCCGCGATCCGAACGGGCGCGACCCGTCTCGCGAGCCCCGGATCCGGCTCGACGTAGCGCCGCCACTCCCGCCACCCGCAGGTCCCGAGGATGCGCACGTCACCGCTCGTGAGGACGCTGCGCAACGCGTCGCCGCCCTGGCTCTGGTCGCCGAAGAGCAGGTGCAGGTCGTCCATGAACAGGATCATCCCGGCCTCCTCGATCTCGCCGACGATGGCCTGTAGGCGCTCCTCGATGGCGCCCCGGACGACCGCGCCCGCGCGCAGGGCCGAGATGTCCAGCGACCAGACCCGCGTCCCGTGAAGCGCCGTCGCGACGCGTTCCGATTCCTCGGCCAGCGCGGTCACGAAACCGTAGGCGCACGCCGACTTGCCGACGCCGGCTTCGCCGACGACCGTCACCGAGTTCTGGCGACGGCGCAGTAGGATCGACGCGATCGCCTGCATCTGCGACTCGAAGCCGATGACCGGATCGAACCGCCCCGCCCGGGCGGCCGCCACCATGTCGTAGCCGTAGCGCGACAGTTCGGGATACTGCGCGTCGCTCGCGGGCCTCGCCGCACTCACGGCCGGCTCCGCCCCGGCCTTCGCGCCCGCGGCCAGGGCCGCCAAGTCGACCCGGTCGAAGCTCGGCAGCATCGCCACGAGGCGCGGCCAGGCGTCCCCGCGGCGCGCCACGGTCTCGAAGAAGCGCGCCGGCGACACCGACGCTTCGCCGTACTCGTCGAACGACAGCGACCACGCTTCGCGGAGCAGATGGGCGAGCGACTCGTCGAAGGACGGCAGTGCGCCCACGGTGCCGCGCGGCTCCGCAGCCGTGCTTTGCGCCAGCGCGGACTCGACCGCCGGCGAGTCGGCGCCGGCCCGGTCGAGGGCCTGCATGACCGTCGCTCCGACCCCGCGGTCGCGCAGGAGCGCGAGCAGGAACAGCTCGATCGTGATCCGCGGCCGTCGGTCCCGTGCGGCGGCCTCGGCCGTGTCCGACAGCACGCGACGCGCGTCCAGGTCCAGGTGTTCGTAGAGTTTCTTCAGGTTCATGTCGAGCCCGCCCCTCATGTCCGCCGGGGACGCTGCACTCCCGCCGGCCGAGTACCTACGGCCTGCCCCTGGGAGCGTTATCGTAGCAAACGCAACGCGGGGCTGTCCGGCGACGGCGTGGTCCCGTCGCGGCCGTCAAGTGGGGAGCTCGGCCACCAAGCGCAGCGACGCCGTCAGCTGCTCGAGCTGGAAGTGCGGCCGCAGACGGGCGACCGCCGCGTAGGCTCCGGGGCGGCCCGGGACCTCCTGGATCTCGATGTGGGCTTCGCGCAGCGGGTAGCGCGCCTTGGTGGCGTGCGCGGCGTTGTCGTCGGAAGTGACGTACTGCGCGATCCAGTTGCCGAGCAGGGCCTGGATCTCGGCGCCGGACCGGAAGCCGCCGACCTTGTCCCGGATGATGGCCTTGAGGTAGTGGGCGAAACGCGCGCAGGCCAGCACGTACGGCAGACTCGCCGACAGTCGCGCGTTGGCGTTCGCCTCCTCCTCGACGTAGCGGCGCGGCCGGTTCACGGTCGCGCCGGAGAAGATGACCGCGAAGTCGGTGTTGCGCGCGTTGCACAGCGCGACGATGCCCTCGTCGGACAGTTCCTTCTCCCGCCGGTCGGTGATCGTCGTTTCGGTGGGGCACTTCACGACCTTGGCGCCCGTCGGGGCGCGGTACGCGTGCAACGGCAGGTTCGCGACCTTGCCGCCCGTTTCCGCGCCGCGGATCGCGCACGGCCAGCCGCTGCCGGCGAACGACGCCATGATCCGACCGCCGAGCGCCCAGGACGACGGCCCCCACAGGTACTTGCGATGCTCCCCGTCCACGTCCTCCGTGAAGCCGACGCCGCCTGTCGGCATGGCGTCGGGCGACCACGGCGGCCGCACCATGACGCGCGGCGCGGTGAGCACGAGGTAGCGAGAATCCGGGCTGTCGCGAAGCGCATTCCATCCGGCCATCTCGCTTGTCGCCAGGATCTTGGCGACGTCGATCGGCCGGTCCAGCTCGGTGAAGCTGTCGAGATCGAGCAGGCCGGGCGCGGCGCCCGCGATGAACGGGGCGTGGGCCATCGCCGACACGGCCGAGGCGTCGCGCAGGAACTGGATGTCGCGCGGCGAGCGGCCGAACTCCATGTCGCCGACGAGGAAC
This sequence comes from Gammaproteobacteria bacterium, assembly GCA_026706385.1. Lineage (GTDB taxonomy): Bacteria > Pseudomonadota > Gammaproteobacteria > Pseudomonadales > Azotimanducaceae > VXYL01. The sequence goes on along the minus strand of JAPOYV010000035.1, from coordinate 17,575 downwards.
GTGTACGGCGAGCCGCCCAGCGTGCCGTACTCGCTCTCGTAGACGTTCTTGAAGAAGTACGACTGGTCGAAGCCCGCGGCGCGCCGGAAGTCGCGCTCCAGCTCGCGCCGGTGCGTATTGAAGACGCGGACCTTGGCGTTGGTCAGGTCGTGCTCGTCGACGAGCTTGTCCAGGTTGCGCCAACTGGCCTCCAGGCGCTGGAACTTCTCGTGGTGGAGGACCTGGTTGACCTGCCGCGCGATGAGCACGTCGAGCGCGGCGATCCGTGCCGCAAGCGCCCGTTTGACACCGCCGTCCGCCGACGCGCCGAGCGCGGCCGCCTCGTCGACGAAGCCGTGCAGCATGCGTCGCGCGCCCGCCGCCTGGTGCTCGTCCCGGACCAGGCGGCCGTCGTTGAATATGCGCTCCAGCATGGTCGGCGCCCCGGCACCGACGGGCTTGTGCTCCGCAACCTCTGCCAACGTCGCTTCCCTGTCGCCACCCTAGGTGCAAATCGCACGCAAGAACGGGTCGCTTGCGGTCCGTCACGCGGCCGACCAGCGCGAATCCTGTCGGATGGCCGCGGGCCGCGCGCGGCGACGCCCTTCGCCGCCCTCGCGGTCCCGCGTCGGACGCGGAATCCGAGGTGGCGACCGGCTCCTCGACCCTTGCGGCCGCAGCATAGTTCCGATTCGACAGCGAGACAACAGCCGGATTGCAGCGCGCCCCGGGCCGCGCGGAGCAGGCGGATCTCCCGGGCCGTCGCGATGGCGCACCCCGTCCGCGCCGTGTTGCAATCGAGCGCCAGTACCGGCAGATTGGCCGCCTGCCTGCCGCGAGGACCGCCGCCATGTACGCCAACCTCCTAGACCGATTCGGATCCGAAGAGGCGGGGCCCGCGGGCATCGCGGCGGAGCTCGCGGACATGCTGAGCGGACGCCAGGCGTACGCGCGGCGCGACCTCGGCGTCCTGTCCTGGGGCTTGCCGTCCACGCTCAATCTGGTGGCCCGCTCGCCGGGCGACCGGCAGTACGTCGCCGAGTGCATCGCCGACGCGATCCACCGCTTTCAGCCGCGCCTGGAAGGCGTCAGGGTGACTCCCGTCGAGACGACCAGCGACTTCGCCTTCACGATCGAGGCCACGTTGGCCGACGACTCGTCGACGATCCACTTGCGCATCCTCTCGCCCTACGTCGGCGGGGGCCTCGGCGCCAGGGTGGACGTCGTCACCGTCCACAACGAGTTCCAGAGCGCGCCGGGCCTGTGATCGACGCCAAGCTCCTGAACGCCTACGTCGCCGAGCTCGAGGCGCTCCGCGTCCACGGACGGGAACTGGCGGAGGCCTTCCCGGACGTCGCCGCCCGGCTCGACATCGGCCCCCGCCGGTCGCGCGACCCCCATGTCGAGCGCCTCGTCGAGAGCGCCGCCTTCCTGGCGGCGCGGCTGAGGATGCTCCTCGAGGACCAGTCGACCGAGTTGCCTACGGCGCTGCTCTCCATGCTCGCACCGACGCTGCTCGAACCGGTCCCGTCGATGGCGGTGGTCGAACTGAGGAACGGATCGGAGGCCCAGCAGATCGCCCGGGGGACGCGCTTCGACCACCAGTTCGGGGGCCACGCGCTGGTGTGCTTCGCGACGACCATGAGCGTCACGGCCGCGCCGTTCTCGGTCGATGCGCGGCGCCTCGGCGCGCAAGGCGGCTACGCCGACATCGTATCGCTCAGGCTGACCGGCAAGCCGCCGACGACGCTCACGCTCTACGTCGGCAACAACGCCCTCAACGCGGCCACGATGCTCGACGCCTTCGCCGAGGACCTGGCCCTGATCGAAGTCGTGCAGCCGCGCAACGGGGGCTCGGAGTTCCTTGCGCCGGGGCAGTTGCGCATGCGCGGGTTCGCCACCGACGAGGCCGCCCTGCCGCGACGTCGCGCGGTGCACCAGGCGCATCGGATCGTCACCGAGTTCATGGTGTTCCCGGAAAAGTTCCGCTTCGCCTCGCTGACCGGCGCGCGGTTCCAGAACGGCACGGAGGTGCGCTTCCTGTTCTCCCGTCCGATCAACCTGGCCCGCGACCTGCCACGCGACCTGATCACGGTGAACCGCGTGCCGGCGGTCAATCTCTGGGCGACTACGGCGACCCCGTTCGACATCAGCGGCAGGCAGCTCGAGTACCCCGTTCGCGTGGATGCGCAGCGCTACCGCATCGTCGAGTGCCACTCGGTCGAGGAAGTGAGTCTGTACGGGCCGGAGGGAGGACAGCCGGTCCGCCTCGACCCCATCCTGGCAGCCGGCGACATCCTCGACACGGCCATTCGATGGGGCACGCGGCGGTCGGTCTCGCGGGCGGGCGGCGAGGTCAACCTGTACTTTCAGGGTCTGGACTACCGGATGCTCGGCCAGCACACCCACCTCGTCTCGCCGCGCGTGCTGGCCAGCAACGGCGAACTGCCGCAGCGGGCCCGCGCAGGCGAACCCCTGTACCCGGTCGACGGCATGGGCGACTGGCGTTCGGCGCTGGCCAGCGTGCCGACGGCGTACCGCCCGGCATTGGCGCAGTCCCGGGCGATGCGCGCGCTGATCGCGCACATGCAGAGCTCGCTCGGCCATCTTGCGGCGACCGACCGCCGCGGTTCGCTGCGGCACTATCTTCGGCAGTTCCCCGGCGGCGACGAGGCCCCGTGGATCGACGCCCTAGGGCGCGTGGAGCTGCGCCCGTTCGCGACCCAGCGCAACGGTTTCGCGCAGCCTGCGCTGCGCGCGTACGTCGCGTTCGACGCGCTCCGGTCCCGCACCACCAGCCGCGCCACGCTCCGGCGGGTTCTCGCGGAGCTGTTCGACAGCCAACGCGGCCTCAACCGGGTCGAAGAGGTCGCCGTCGTTGCCGCCTGAGCAGACCAGGTCGGCCGACGCGGCCGAGGTCGACGAGACGCGTGACGCGGCCGAGGTCGTCGAGACGCGGGACGCGGCCGATCCCGTGGGGCACCCGCTGGTGCAGGACCTGGTCCTGAATCCCGGGCGCTGGCGGATCTGGCCCGCGGTCGCCGTCCTGCGCTGGCTGCAGCGTCGCATGCGCTCGGCCACGCCCCGCCTCGTCTTCCGATCGCGACCGTCCCTCGGCTTCGCGGGCTCCGAGGTGCACGACATCCAACTCCGCGCGGAGCACTTCGACCTCGTGCTCAACGCGCCCGGGCTCGCCGCATCCGGATCGGCGCTGCCCGCGGCCGACATCGCCCGCGTCGTCACCGACTATCTCGGCGGCGGCGCTCTGGCGGCCTGGCTGGACGGTCCCGGCGACCGCTTCATGCACCTGCTCGAGGACGCCCAGCTCCGGAACAGCCCGGCGTACGCGCTCATGGCCGGCGACCACATGGAGATGCTCACGCTGGCGGCCGACCTGGTCGGTCGCTCCGCCCCGCTGACCGCCGCGGCCGGCGGCGAGCTGAGAGCGCCCGGCGACGACCAGCCGTCCGGCGCGCTGGCGTTTTCGGGCGCCTTCCTGGGAACCGCGTCCGCGTCCGGACTCCGGGCCCTGTTCCGCGCCTTCACCGGGTTGACCACGGACGTGGAGGAGTTCGCGGGCGGGACCGTGTCCGTCGCGCGACCGGCCCGCGTCGGTCTGGCATTCGGAAGGATGCTCGGGTCGAGCTGCGAGCTGCCGAGCGCCGGCATCGCGATCCACATCCGTGGCGGCGGCGACCCCGCGGCCCTCGTATGGGCGCACGGCCCCCGCCGCCGCCGGTCCCTGCATCTGCTCGCAGAGTCGTACATCGGTGGGCCGTCCCCGGAAGCCCGGGTCTATCTCTGGCTGGATCCGGACAATGCGCCGCGGGCCGCGCTCGACGGCGCGACGGCCTTCGGTGGCCTCGCCGTCCTCGGGCGCAGCAGCGAGCCCGTTCGGCTGCCGATCGGATGAGCGCCCCGCGCCAGAGGCCATACGGACTCGGTGGTATCGTGCAGCCGGTGGCTAGCCCGCTTTCAACCATGGAGTGATCGCCGATGGATGCCGGATCATCGCAGCCCGATCTCCAAGCCGATGGCCTCAGACGCGTGCGCCTCGCGGATTGGGCACGCGCCCGGGGCATCGCCAGGATCACGGCCTACCGCATGCTGCAGCGCGGCATCCTACCCGTGCCGACCGAGCGCTCGCCCACCGGCCGCTGGTACGTCCTTCTGCCGGATACGCGCACGGACCGGATGGCGTTCTACACGCGCGCCACGCCGAGTCCCGACCAGGCGATCGTCATCAACGAGCAGATCGCCACGCTCTCCGAGTGGTCCGCAGGCCGACGACAGCGCGCTTACATCGTGATCAAGGAGATAGCCGCCCCCCTCACCGACAACATGCCGAAGCTGGCGCAGCTGCTGGCCGACCAACGCATCACGGAGATCGCGGTGGCGAGCCCGACCGTGGTCGGCGAGGGCCTGTTCCAGCTGCTCGTCGCGGCTCTCGCCCCCCAGGGCCGGACCATCACCGCGGCAGTTCGGGACGGTCGGCGGACCCGCACCGACGACCTGCGCTTCGCCATCATCCATCAGTGCAAATTGCTGCACGGCCCCAAGAACGGCGCCGCAGCGGCGCGGCGCGCACTGGAATACGCTCCCTGACCGACCGTCGGCTGTGCCACGAAGACAAGCTGGCACTTCTCCCGGTTCTTGCCTGGCTGAACGCTTGGTACTGCGGCTTCCGACGCTCTTCGTGCCCCTTCCGTCAACCGACCGTGTGTCGTGCATGCACTACAAACTTCTTGGACATTACCTATTAATTTACCGCTAGTCTCGCCGATGGCGCGGGCGTGCGACGTGCATCGGGCCGCATAGGATCCTCCAGGCCCTGAGAGCAATCTGAGGTCCAAACCTTCCGACGACGCCAACCACCTCTAGCGTAGGGAAGCCCGAACCCAAGTCTCGCGCCCGCCCCGCTCGAGCGCCACGCGGCGCACCTGTTCCTCCAGCTGGTGTCGCGGCGCTAATGAGGGCGGCAGCATCATGGTGACGTCGAACCGCTCGGTGGGCGAGTGGGGCGAGGTGTTCGGCGACGCCGTGGTGGCCACCGCGATCCTCGACCGGCTGCTGCACCACAGCCACGTGCTGACGACACCGGCGAGAGCTACCGGCTGCGCGAGAAGCGCCGCGCCGGCGTGCTCAACGTGCCCGCGGCGGCCGCGACGCCGATCGCGCAGGTGTCGGCATGACCGGCGGGTCCACGGGCCGAGGCGGACGTGGGTTGCCCACCCCGCCAGCGCCGTGCCACGCGCCGACGCCGACCCACGTACTACCCGTCAACGACACGACCCGCAGGGGGGTCGGTTTTCAGTGTCGCCACCGGGTCAATTTTTCGATGTCGCTTGACACGCCGTGGTTGACGGCAGCCCGGGATGTTGGCGCGCGGTCGCGGTGGAGGCGCCCCCGACGGTCGGGGAGACCGCGAACGACCCTAGTTTTGGGGACGCGGATGGGGCCGCAGGTTTCCTATAGTTCGAAGCGTGCGCGAACCGGAAGCCATTCCGGGACCGGGCATGCGGTTTGGCTTGAGCGGGTGGAAGGAGCGTCCATGTCGAGGCGATGGTGCCACTCGCGGCCGGCGCGAGCGCATGGGCGCGGCGAGGCCGGTCCGGTAGAGGATTTGGCTGTTCGACGGTCGCGGAACGTCGTGCGCGGCGACGGCGGCCCGGACGCCGGAACGCTGGTGCGCCCGCTGGTCGTGGAGGACGGTCGGCGCGCGCCGCAGGCGGCGAACGCCGGGTGGCCCGACATCGAGGTTACGCACGAGAACGAGACCAGGATCCTCGGCAGGAGGTGCTGGGCGGGGAGGCGATCTGAGGCGGGGCTAGGGTAGACGACCACACAATGTCGACGTTGGATGTCGAACGTGAACAAAGGCAACCGCAGAAGGAGACGGGAGAATGACCTTGGGCCTGGCAAAGGCAGCAGCTGTGCTGGCGTTCCCGCTGGCTTCGTTATCGACAAGCTCGGCGGACGACCCGGCCGACTTGGACAGGCGGCGTGAAGCGATGCGCGCTCACTTTCAAGAGGAGATGGGGAAGCTGGCTCGCCCGGTGGAACGTGGCAGGTCAGCGCCGAAGGCAATGGTAGGATGAACGTCATCTACAACGGGCACAGCGGAGGAGCGGCCATCACCGCGGAGACTGTTGACGACCTCAAGCAGTCAATGGAGGGCTTGAGAAGGCGGGCTTCCAGCGGGTTGCATGTCCCAGGTCATTGGATCGGGTGACTCGATGGCACGCGGACGGCAGTCCCGGGGAAATCCGTCCCGGCATGCCGGGCAAGGAGAACCCGGCACCGCCGTGGACCGGCAGACGGACAAGGCCCCCGACGCCGGGGGCTTGCCGCCTTGGCTCCTGCACCACCGCGTCGCCCTGCCGGACCGGTCGCCCGGGTACCTCCGGCGCGCCGCCCTGGCCGAGCGGTGTGCACCGACAGGTCACCGCCTGACGCTTCTCGTCGCGCCCGGCGGATTCGGCAAGACGACCGTCCTGGTGGAGTCCTGCCACGACGCGCGGGAGAGCGGCGTGCCGGTCGCGTGGCTCACCCTCGCCGAGGACGACGCGGAGACCCTCGGGGTGCACCTCGCGCACGCCTTCCAGGAAGCGGGTCTGGACGTCCTCGGGCCGCTGCGGTCCGACGGTCCGCGGCACGACGCGGCCTACACGCACATCGGCCTGCTCGGCAGCGCGCTGGCCGGACTCGATGGACCGTTCGTGCTGGCCCTGGACGAGGCCGAGCGGCTCGCCGACCCGTCGGCTGCGGCCGTGCTCAGCGAGTTCCTCCGGCTGGCGCCCGGCAACCTCCACGTCGCCATCGCCGGGCGCGAACTGCCCTCCGGGGTCGACCTCGCCGCACCGGGCCTCGCCGCGGACATCGCCGTCGTCTCCGCTGCGGACCTGCGCTTCACCCGCGACGACATGGCGCTCTTCTTCGACCGGACGCTGTCTCCGGCCGAACTCGAGAGCATCGCCTCGGCTTCCCAGGGCTGGCCGATCGCCCTGCAGATCCGGCGCAACGACACCGGAGGGACGGAGCGCTCGCGCGTGCTCTCCGACCTGGTCGGGAACTGGGTGGGGTCCCGCCTGTGGCACAGCTTCTCGGGCGAGGACGGCGCCTTCGTGCTCGACCTCGGCCTTTTCGACTGGTTCGATCCGGCCCTCCTCGACGTCGTCCTCGGCGTCCAGGGCGGCGCAGAGCGCTTGGAGTCCATCCGCGCCTTGGACGGTCTGCTCGGACCGGTCGGCGAGGACGGGTCCGGCGTCCGCGCCCTCCATCCGCTGATCCGCGACCACTGCGCCCGGCGGCTGCGCCGCGACTCCCCCGCCCGCTTCCGGTCGGTGCACGGGCGCATCGCGCAGGCCCTGCACGCCCGCGGACGCCCCGTGGAGGCCATGCGGCACGCCGCGGAGGCGGAGGACCCGCGGCTGCCCGAGCGCATCCTCGTCGAGGCCGGCGGGGTGCGGCTGTGCCTGCACCAGGGATTCGACCAGCTCGTCGCCGCGACACGCCTGCTCGGCGACGGGGACGGGAACGATCCGCGGCTCGTCGCCGCGCGCGGCGCGGCGCTCGCCTCGTGCGGTCGCCTGCACGACGCGCGACGCGTGCTGGCCACCATGCCACCGCTGCCCGCGAGCGCGCCGGCTGAATCCCCGCCCGAGGCCGCCGACGTCTACCTCGACCGCTGGCTGGCGCGCGCCGTCGTCGCCCACTTCGGCGCGGAGTCCGCGCACACGGCCGAGACCCGCCACCTGCTCGCGAACGGGCCGGCGCTCGCCGCCCTACCGTCCACCGACTCCGTGGTCGGCATCGGCGTCGACTTCCTCCTGTGCGTGCACGCCGGAATCCGCGCCGACTTCGACGCCGCCGCCGATCACGCACGCCGGCTGCGCGGCCTGCGGGCCGTCCACGCGCCGTTCCTGGTCCCGGCTGTCGAGATCGAGCTCGGCCTGGCCGCCATGGCCCAGGGCCGCGTCGACGACGCCACGGCGCGCTACCGCAGCGCCCAGCGGCTCGCGCAGGGCAGTCTCGTCCACGCGCCCAGGCTGATGCAGGCATCCGACGTCCTCGCCCGCGAACTGCGGCTCGAGAGGAACCACGCCCCGGCGCACCGGGCCGGGCCCCGGGACGGCATCCGCGCCGGCAGCTCGCTCGCCACGTACTTGGCCGTGTGCGACCTCGCGGTCGAGCAGACGCTGGCGGCGGAGGGCGTCGACGCCGCGGTTGCGGCGGCGACCGCCATGGCCGTGGAGGCCCGGCAGACCGGCCTCCCGTCCGTGGTGCGCCACCTCGGCGCGCAGCGGGTGTCGCTGCTCGCCGACGCCGGCCGCGCCGGTCAGGCCGAGCGCGCCTGGCGGGCCGCCGCGCTCCCCGACACGGATGCCGGCTGCCTGGATCTCGACGCACAGAGCTGGCGTGAGCTCGAATCCGTCTCCTGCGCGCGGCTGCGCCTGCTGACCGTCCAGCGCCGCTTCCGGGACGGCCGGTGCTTCAGCCGCGCCGTGCTCGGCGTCGCCGCCTCGCACAGGTTGCGCCGGACCGAGATGCGCGTCCTGGTGCTGCGCATGAAACTCGAGGACCGGGCCGGCTCGCGGGACGGGGCGCTTGCCCAACTCGGCGCGTTCCTCGACCTGTTCGCCGAGACTGACTACGCGCGCCCCTTGTTGCGGGAAGGCGACCTCGCGACCGCGCTGCTCCGGCAATGCGCCGCCGCCGACCCCGGCCGCGGAGAGGTCGCCGAACTCCTACTCGCGTCCGCGGACGCGTTGGACGCAGCCGCGCACTACGGCCTGACCGGTCGCGAAGTGGAAGTCCTCGACCTGCTCGACTACCGCGACGACCACATCGCGGACGCTCTCGGCATATCCCGCCACGGTGTGCGCTACCACGTCGGCAAGATCCTCAGGAAGCTCGGCGTACGGAACCGCCGGGAAGCCGTCGCGCGCGCCCGCTCGCTCGGCATACCGCACCACGCCCGGGGGGCCGACAGTCCCGCGCCGCCGTCGCGCGGACCCGGGGTGCCCTCCCCGCAGGACGGCTGAACGGGGACGCTCCGGCCGGAACCGGTAGCCGGCGTGCCGCGCCGCCCGGGGCGGCGCCGGAAGACAGCGGCGGGACGCGCCCGCACCCGAACCGACGACGGCGCGTGCGGGCAGCTTCGCCCGTCGCCAATCGGAAGGACCGTGGCGCGGACCGGCCGCGCGAGACACGCCGACGCCGCGAAGGTCGAGGTGGTCGCCAAGCCTGTGCTGGCTGCACTAACCAACGAGCTGGTGGACAAGGGAATCCCTCATCACGTCGTGGTCGACGAGATCGAGGTGGTGCTGGAGCATGCCAATCGCGGATTCGGGGCCGAAGACGATTGAGACCGGTGTGCACGACCGCGACGTGCTGGAAAAAGTCGCGGCGAGACCTGTCGTCGGTGAACCGCCCGGCCGACCGCATGGCGACCGCGCATGAACTAGCAACGTACATAAAATGCACTAGCTTTTTTGAGCTAGTCAATCTTCGCACGACGCCGCGTCCCGTGCGGGTGCCGCAGGGCGTTGCCGACCGGGGTCGGCACGTCCGTGGGTGTCGGCCCCCAGCGGGCGGGCCGCCGTCCTCGTCCGGGCTCGTAGGTAGTCCGGCACCATGGCCCCTTGGACGAGCGCCGGCGTCGTAAGTGCCCGTATGGTCGGGTTGCTGCTCAGTCGTCAACCGGGGCGTTGCCGTCGGCCGCGCGGCCGTCGTCGGCCGCCGCGGCCCGCGCCACTGCGCGTTGCCAGCCCCCGGGCTGCGAGCGGAGGACGTCGGCAACGGCCGCGCACTTCCAGCGGTCCCAGCGGAGGCCGCTGGCCCGTGCCGCGGACCAGACGCATCCCTCGAGCCACGAGCGCTCGGCGTTCTTGGCGTCCTCGCCGGTCAGCGAGGCGGCAAGCCGCCGACCGAGGCGGACGCCGGACGCTGTCGCGGTCTCGGCATCGACGAGCGCTTCGATCTGCTCGGCGAGTTCCGCGAGCTCCGCGAGCGTCTGGTCGTGCGGGCGTACGTTCACGCTGAAGCCGCCGCCGCCGTCGCGTTCTATCTTGGCGGCGACCGCGCCACCCCCGCCCCCGCGCCCCTTGCGGCGGACGAAAACCGTGCGCCGCTCGGCGGCGGGCCGGTCCGGGCCGAAGAGGATGCCGTAGAGCTCCGCAGCGGCCACCGTTCCCGGTACCAGATCGGCCGCGCGGCCCCGGGCCCGCCGCAGGCTCGTTCGGTCGGCGCAGGCGTCGGCGAGGCGGTCGGCGGAACGCCCGGTGAACTCGTGCATGACGGGGCGCACCAGGCGCTCCAGCCATTCCTCGTCGAACAGCGCGGTGACGGTGCGGACCGCGCGGGAGACCGTGCCGCGATGGCAGCCGAGGTCCACCGCGAGCGCGGACTGGTTGGCGAACACGCCGGCGTCGAGCATCGCCTTCCATTGCGCAGCGTTCTCGAGCGGGGAGACGCCCTCGGACCACTCGTTCTCGCTGTGCATGAGAACCGCGCAGCGGGAGTCGGGCGTGGAGGCGTCGAGGACCTCGGCGCGCCAGGGGACGTCGGCACGGCGGCAAGCCTCAAGGCGGCGGACACCGTAGATGGCTTCCACCGCGTGCGGTCCGCCCGGCGCCAAGCGGCGCGCAAGACCGAGCTGCTGCTGGCCGTCGCGCCGGATCGACGTCGCCAGGGCGTCGAGCGACTCGTCGTCCAGGCCGGACGCCGCCCGGTTGTGGTATTCCCAGGGTCGGACCTGCGCCGCGTCGAACGACTCGACGACGACGATGTCGCCGGAACGACGGTCGGGCGACGGGGCGACCGCGTTTTCCGTGTCCTGATCATGCGGCATTGCGATTCTCCTTTGTGTACTCAGCGTGGAGCGTTGGCAGCGCGGATGTCGAGGCGGACCGGATCATACGGTGCGCTCGGCGCAGCGTCCACGGCAAGCGTTGTCCAATCGTCATTTGTCGATCGCTTCGCGCAGCTCGCGCCTTCGACGGCGGAATCGTCGAGCCGGGTGCGTGGTGCCCGCCGGCGGCGGTCGGTTGCCCGGACTTCCGCTGCCGGGCCCGCAAGTCCGCAGCCCCGCCTTCGGGCTCGCGCGCCGCGGCGGCGTGATCGGCAAGCTCCTGTCGTGCGCGCACTACAATGTCGCGCGCAGCCAATCCTCGGCGCACGACCCTATCCGCTCCCGCGTCGCGGCGCTCGGCTCGAAACCCGAGCGCCGAACGCCGAACGCCGCTGGCTCCGTGCGGCGCTGGCGGACCGGCAACCGCCCCGGATGCCCTGGGCGATCGCCCACTTGCAGACGGCGCCGATGCGTTGCCCGACACGGCGGCGGTCTCGCGCCTGTTGGCCAGATCGGCAGCAGGACGCGCATGACGTCCGCGGTGGCTACGGCGTTGACGCGTTTGGCGCCGAGGATCGGCAGGACGTAGTCGCGCAGGCTGACGCCCCACTGGTCCGCAGACTCGCCGCCGTTCTTCCAGGTGGCGGCGTAGATGGCTGTGACGGTGTCCTCAGCCGTCCCCTTGATCTTGATCGTGTTCGCGCCAGCGGCCAGATCGACCTAGAAGCGCTCCGCCACCGCGTCGGCCTGCCGCCTGATGCGCGTCGCCGCCCTCCCGATCCTCGCGCTCCCCGAGCGCTGCCATTCCCTGTCCCTCACGGAGACGAAGGACTGGCACCACCGCCGCGAAGCCATGGCCGCCGCCGACGGCATCATCCTCAACAAGGCACACGACGTCTGGGCCTGGGGGTCACGTGCCGTACTCCGGTCCGCGTTCGGCAACGACCTGGACGTCTATCGGCGATGCACTGAACCGTCCGAAGCCGACGTCTGCCCCGGCGGGACGGCTCCGGGTTCCAAGCGACGACGCAGAACGGTGCTCGCGCAAGGATCTAACCAAAGCGAAGCCGCTATCGAGGTTCGGCTCACGCGGCCTTGGCCATGCTGGTGGCTCGTCGCCGGCGGAAGGCGCCCGACTATCCCAGTTCAGCTAGCCGTCCACGCAAGTAGCACTGCGTAACACCCGGCGCCAGTGCTCAAGAAAAGCCCCGGAAGCTCTGTCGCCGTCAAGCGGTTGCCGACGTCACCGCTCACCCCGCCCAAGCCGACACCACCGTACCGCGAATCTGATACCTAGAGTGGTATCGACGCGACAAATCCACATTTTATTTATATTTTTCAATAGGTTATGGACATATGTGGCGGAGAGGCAGGGATTCGAACCCTGGGTGCCCGCAAGGACACACCTGATTTCGAGTCAGGCCCATTCGGCCGCTCTGGCACCTCTCCGGGGCGGCGATTGTCGGTCAGCGCAGACGGTAAGTCCACCATCCGGGCGCGGCGACGATAGGGGCGCAATAGCCCTCGTCCAAGGCCGGAATGGCGAACGCGAACGGGAGTACCCGTTCGTGGACGTCCGCGCACCGGCACGCGCTGCCCGCGCGGGTGGTCGACTCACCAAGGGGCGTTACAACTGCGGATTGATCAAGTACTTCTCGCCCGTCGCCATTCGGCCGTAGTCAGCGACAGCCTCTAGCGACGTGGCCTCCTTCAGCGACACGACCTTGGAGTAACTGCTCGCGAACGTCGTCTTGATCTCGTCGGCCACCCGCTGGCGCAGCTTCTCGCTCTCCTCGGGGCCGACGCGATCCAGGAAGATCGGCAGCAGCCATCCACCGAGGCCCCACGCCATGCCGAAGGCGCGATCGAGGACCGTCGGGCCGCGTTCGAGGCCACCGTAGATGTAGACCTGCTTGTGCGTGGCGGTGCCGTAGCGGTTGCCGGCGGCACCGGCGCCCGCCAACGCCGCCTCCATGGACGCGAGCAACTGGCCCGCCAGGCGACCGCCGCCGGTGGCGTCGAACGCCAGGGTGGCGCCGGTGTCCTTGAGCGCGGCGGTCAGGTCGTCGGCGAACGAGTCGGCGCTCGAGTTGACGACATGCGTAGCACCGATGCCGCGGAGCAGGTCGACGTGCTCCTCGCGCCGGACGATGTTGACCAGGGGGATGCCCTCGTTCGTACAGACCTTCTGCAACATCTGGCCTAGGTTGGACGCGGCGGCGGTGTGCGCCAGCGCCGTGTGGCCTTCCATGCGCATCGTGCCGATCATGCCGAGCACGGTCAGCGGATTGACGAAGCACGATGCGCCCTCAGCGGGCGTCGTGCCTTCGTGCAGGACGAGGCACTGTTCCACCCTTGCAACCTTGAGCTGGGAGTACATCGAGCCACCCAAGGTGGCGACCGTCTTGCCGACGAGCGCCTGCGCAGCCGGATCGTCTCCCGCAGCGACGACCACGCCCGCGCCTTCGTTCCCGCACGGCATGGACTGCCCCACCCGTGGACCCATCATGGCCATGGCCTCCGGAGGGATTTCAGCGCGGACACCCGCATCGATCGCTTGCGCGGTGGTCATGTCGGCGCCGCTGAAGAGCAGTCCCAGGTCGGATGGATTGATCGGTGCCGCTTCGACCCGAATCAGCACCTGGTCCGACCGTGGCGATGGCTCGGGGACGTCCGCGATGGCCAGTTCGACGTGCCCATCGGCGGTCACCGTGGATTGCATCTGCAGCATGTGTGAGTCCTCGCTAACCTCGGCCGATGTACGGCATCGACGACGCCATGACCGTGATAAACGGCACGTTGGCGTCTAAGGGCAGGCTGTCCATGTAGACCACGGCGTCGGCGACGTTCTGGACGGCCATGGTCGGTTCCGGACGGATCGAACCGTCCGGCTGTTTCGCACCCCGGCCCATGCGCCCAGTCATGGGCGTCAAGGCGTTGCCGATGTCGATCTGGCCGCAGACGATGTTGTGCTCGCGGCCGTCGAGGAATGTCGAGCGGGTGAGGCCCGTCAGTGCGTGCTTGGTCGACGTGTACGGCGCGGAGTTCGGTCGCGGCACGTGCGCCGAGATCGAGCCGTTGTTGATGATTCGGCCGCCCTTGGGATCCTGGTCCTTCATCAGCCGGATCGCGTGCTGCGTGCACAGGAAGGATCCGGTCAGGTTGATGTCGACGACGCGCTGCCACTGTTCCAACGTCAGTTCTTCCATAGGGACCGGCGGCCCACCGGTCCCGGCGTTATTGAACAGGAGATCGAGACGCCCGAAGGCCTCCTTCGTCTTCGCGAAGAGCGCCGCCACCGAATCGGCGTCGCTGACGTCCGCCGGTACGGCGATGGCGCGATCCCCGGCGCCGGATTCTTCGACAACCTCTTCGAGAAGCTCGGCTCGTCGTCCGGCCAACGCGACCGAGTAGTCCTTCGCCAGGAGCGCGAGCGTCGTGTACTTGCCGATGCCCGTCCCCGCCCCGGTGACGATGGCGACTTTGCCCATCGATATCTCCTTAAACGGCCAACGCCGTGGAAAAGTCCGGCACGCCCGCCCAGCGTCCGGAATCGGTCGCGTGCATCACCGCGATCGTCTTGATCACCTCGGGGTTCGCGAGCCCGTGCGGTTTCTGTCCGCTGAGCACGCGGATGATGTTCTCCGCCTGGCGGATCGGGCACTCCTCGAGGAAGGTCGGCGAGAAACCGGCCACGTGCGGTGTCACGACGCAGTTCGGCAACTTCAGGAGCGGATCCTGGCTGTCGATCGGCTCGACCTCAGTGACGTCGAGCGCCGCTGCTTCGAGTTGGCCCGCTTCAAGCGCGGCCGCCAACGCCGTGCCGTCGATGATCGGGCCGCGGGCCGTATTGACCAGGAGCGCCGTCGACTTCAGCTTGCCGAGCGCGTTCGAATCGAACATGTGCGTCGTCTCGCTGGTGGCGGCGCAGTGGATGGTGATGTAGTCCGCGCGCTCCAGCAGTTCCTCGAAGCTCACCATGCGCACGCCGTACAGATCGGCGATGGTCTGCTCGACGTAGGGGTCGTGGGCGACGATCTCCGCGGGGCCGAAGGCGGATGCGCGTCGCGAAGGCGCGGCCGATGTTGCCAAAGCCGACGATCCCGACGGTGTGGCCCGCGATCCGCCGTACTGTCGTCTGGTACGTGCGGCTCGAGCCCGGGATGTCCCGCCAATGGCCTTCGCGGGTCGTGGCGATCGCGTCGTGCAGGTGACGTGTCAGCGAGAGCAGCAGGGCGACCGCGTGGTCGGCGACCTCGGTGGTGTTGACGCCCGGCGTATTGCAGGCGAGCACGCCGAGTTCCGTCGCCGCGTCGAGGTCGATGGAATCGACGCCGACGCCCAAGCGGCTGACCACCTTGAGCTTCGGACAGGCTTCCATGACCGCGCGCGTAGTCAGCGGCATCACGCCCACCTGGGCGCCGTCGGCATCGCGCATCAACGCGATGAAGTCCTCCGTGCTCCGCACGGGACCTTCGATGACTTCGAACCCCGCGGCCTCGAAGAGGTCGACGCGGTTGTAGGGACTTGCCGGCAGTGCGACTTTCACTCGGCCTTCCCCTCGGCGTCCGCCTTCGCCCGAACGGGCGCCGACAGTGCCGTCTTGGCCGGTCCCGCGCCCGCCGCGGCTTCCATGGCGGCCGCCGCGCGCTTGTTCTCCTGGATCTTGCTCATGATGGCCGCGCCGGCGCGCATCCACGTGTCGCGGTTCTCGATGACGAACTTGTTGGACTCGCGGTAGTTGTCGAGCATGCCGTTGACCTCGGGCATCACGTAGCGGGCCACGAGATCCCAACTGTTCAACGTGTCCGCGCGGTTCGCCCAGTCATGGACGAAGCCGATCGCCGTGCCGAAGCCGCCCGTGACCTCGATCATCTTCTCCACGCGGTCGACGAGATCGCGAGGCGTGCCGATGACGGCCACGCTGTCTTCGCTGTACGCCGTGACGTCCACGGCCTCGTCCGGGGTTTTGAAGATGGTGCCCTCGCCCGCCGCCAACGTGCCCACGGTGTATTCGTTGTTGTGCCGGAAGAGGCCTTCCTTGGCTTGCTCGCGCGCCTTGTCGCGGGTCTCGGCGATGTGCCAACTCATCACGATGCGCCAGGTGCTTCGGTCCACGGTGCGGTCGTGCTTGGCCGCGGATTCCTCCGCGAAGCTCCATTGCAGCGGCAGCGCCTGCAGTCCCGCCTTGGTCGTCGAGCCGATGGACAGCACGCCGGCCCCGTGCTTTCCGGCGAGCGTCATGCCGGACGGGCTGACCATGGAGGCGACGGCGAATTCCATGTCCTTCTGCAGGGGAAGCAACTGCAGCTTGGCTTCGTTCAATTGGAACCACTCGCTCTCGTAGCTGAAGCGGTCGCCGCCTTCGAACAACCTGCGGATGACGCCCATGGCCTCGTCCTGCCGGTCGCGCAGCACCATCGGATCGACGCCAAGGGTGTGCGCATCGGACGGCAAGGCACCCGGGCCGGAGCCGAAGATCACCCGCCCGCCGCTCTGGTAGTCGAGCTGTACCATCCGCTGCGCCACCATGAACGGGTGGTGGTACGGCAGCGACACGACCCCGGTACCGAGCCGGATACGGTGGGTGCGCTCCGCGGCGGCCGCCAGGAACAGCTCGGGCGAGGCGATCACCTCCCAACCGGTCGAGTGGTGTTCGCCGCACCAGAATTCGTCGAATCCGAGACGGTCCATGTGTTCGACGAGGTCGAGGTCGCTGCGCATCTGCAGGAACGGGTTCTCGCCGATCGGGTGGTGGGGGGCCAGGAAGGCGCCGAACTTGATGTCGCCCATCGTGTGCTCCTCGTTGGTTGATTTGCGGGTTAAAGCAGCTCTTCAGCCATGAAGCGCAGCGTGTCGGGGTCCCCGGCGCCGACGTTCAGCATCGTGACCGGGCTCTCCTTCCAAGCGGCGAGTCGGTCGCGGATTCGGTCCTTGGGACCGACGAGCGATATCTCGTCGCAGAGCTGATCGGGCACGGCCGCCATCGCCTCGTCCCGGCGCCCGGCCATGAAGAGGTCCTGGACATGCTGCGCCTCGTCGCCGAATCCCATGCGGGAGATGTGGTCCTTGTGGACGTTGAAGGACTTGGCACCCATTCCGCCGACGTAGAAACCGACGTTCTGCTTGATCTGCATCAGTGCGCGGTCGACGTCGTCGTCGACGATGACCGGCACGGAGGCGGCGATCTCGAAGTCCATGTTCTTGATGCGCATGGCGTCCGCGTACATGTCCATCATGCGGTACGGCGACAGGAACATCGGAATCCAGCCGTCGCAGATTTCGGCGCCCATCGCGACGTTCTTCGGGCCCTCGGCGCCGAGGTAGACCGGGATTCGCTCACGCACAGGATGCAGGATGAGCTTCAGGGGCTTGCCGAGGCCCGTGCCGCCGGGCATGGGAAGCTGGTAGTGCTTTCCGTCGAAGGACACCGGGCCGTCGCGGGAGACGATCTTGCGGAAGATCGCGACCCACTCCCGGGTTCGCGCCAGCGGCTTGGGATAGGGCTGGCCGTACCAGCCTTCAACGACCTGGGGGCCGGATACGCCGATGCCGAGGATCAGACGGCCGTTGGACAGGTAGTCGAGGGACACCGCGTGCATCGCCGCACTGGCGGGCGTGCGCGCGGAAATCTGCATGATCGACGACCCGACGTTGATCCGCTCGGTATGCGCGGCGATCCAGGTGAGCGGCGTGAAGCAGTCGGCACCGTAGATCTCCGGTGCCCAGATGGTGTCGTAGCCG